>JAEWEG010000049.1 GCA_023389575.1 Chloroflexota bacterium
TTCCGGCGCGTCATCAGGCCGATCGGCTTCATCAACGAGCCACAGGTGCTCCGGCGGTCCCCCGGCATCGTGTCGTCGACGTGGCGCGAGTAGAGGCAGTTTGGGCAGTGGTTGCGTTGGCGCCCACCGCTGACCGGTGCGCCGATGAACTGCTTGCAGTGTCCGCACTTGAACGCCTGGTCGGCCTCGTTGCCCTCGCGGGGCGATCGTGCCTTGCGGCCACCCCCGCTGCGGTAGCGCCGATCGCGCGATTCTTCCTCAACGTCAATGTCGTCAAACTCATCATCCCATTGGCGGCGTGGCATGAAACGATCCTGGATGGAGAAAGGCCCTTCCGTTCCGAAGGGGCCCCATGAAAGATGAGCGGACACCGTCGATGGGGCCGCATACTGAACGTGGTGACATTGTACGGCGAGGCCTGTCTTGCGGCCACACGCGCCCTTCGGGATGGAAACCTGCGTAATGATCGACATGATGCTGCTGGGCAACGGCGCGATGGTTCCCCTGCCGGACCGGCCGCTCTCCGCCCTGCAACTGCGTTTCAATGGCTCCCTGGTCCTGTTCGATTGCGGCGAGGCCACGCAAATCCAAATGCGCCGGTTCCACTGGGGGTTCCGGGCGCTCTCGGCCATCTGCTTCTCCCACCTGCATGCCGACCACGTCGCGGGTCTGCCCGGGCTACTTCACACCGTGGCCAACGCCGGGCGCACCGAGCCGATCCACATCTATGGCCCGCCCGGCACCGCCATCGTGGTGAGTGGCCTCCGGGTCATCGCCGCCTGGCTCCCGTTCGATGTGGTGATCCACGAAATCGCGGACGGCGACCGGTTCGAGGTCCTTCCCAGACTTCGAGCGCTGGTGCGGGAGGGCGAGCATCGCGTGCCCTGCTTCGGCTGGCGGCTGGAAGTGGACCGGGCACCGGCCTTCGATCCGGCCAGGGCCACGGCGCTCGGCGTCCCTCGTACCTCGTGGTCCATCTTGCAACGCGGTGAATCCGTGGACGTGGATGGCCGCCTTATCCAGCCAGCCCAGGTACTCGGAGAGCCGCGAAAGGGCGTCTCCTTCGCCTTCGTCACCGACACCCGGCCAACGGACGGCATCCAGGAGCTGGTTCAGGAGGTGGACCTGCTCGTGTGCGAGTCGACCTTCGGAAAGGACGAAGACGCGGACAAGGCGGCCAGGCGGGGTCACATGACGATGCGGCAGGCCTGCCAACTCGCCACCGACTCCCAGGTGGGCGCGTTGTGGCTCACGCATTTCGGCGGAACCATCGAGAACCCGGCCGACCTCTCGGGCCCGGCCCGCGCCCTGTTCCCCAACTCCACCATCGGCAGACCGGGCCTGACTGGCACGGTGTCGTTCGATCGGGGATACCATGAACAACCCGACCAGGAACCGCCTACTGAAATCTCTTGACGGCCTCGTACCGTCGCGCTACCGTCTGCTGTACAACACAACTTGTATACAGTGTTCAGTTCGGCAGGAGTGTGTGACGTGGGATTCGGCAATACAGACTGGTTTACCGCTGATCGCTTTGGCATGTTCATCCACTGGGGGTTGTACGCCCTCCCCGCTCGCCACGAGTGGGTGAAGAAGCGGGAGCGCATCACCACCGAGGACTACCAGAAGTACTTCGACCATTTCGAACCGGACCTCTACGATCCGAATAAGTGGGCGGCGGACGCGAAGGCGGCCGGCATGAAGTACGCGGTGTTGACCTCCAAGCACCACGAGGGCTTCTGTCTCTGGGACTCGCAGCTCACCGATTACAAGGCCACCAACACCCCCATCGGCCGCGACCTGATCACGGACTGGGTGGAAGCATTCCGGGCCGAAGGGCTCAAGGTCGGCTTCTACCACTCGGTGATCGACTGGCATCATCCCGAGTTCGTGGTGGACGGCATCCATCCCCAGAGCGAGGACGAGGCGTTTCGCGAGCGGGAGAAGAACCGCGACCAGCGGAAGTACGCCGACTACCTGCATGGCCAGACACGCGAACTGCTGACCAACTACGGCAAGATCGACATCATCTGGTTCGACTTCACCGGCCCCGAGAAGAGCAAGGCCGACTGGCGCTCGGAAGAACTCGCGGCGATGTGCCACGAACTGCAACCTGGCATCATCATCAACGACCGGATCGGCTATCCCGAGTCGGCCGACTTCGTCACGCCAGAGCAGTACCAGCCCAAGGAGACGCCCACCCGCGACGGCCAGAAGGTCGTCTGGGAAGCGTGCCAGACGCTGAACGGGTCATGGGGCTACGACCGCGACAACCTCGACTGGAAGTCGCCGGAAGTACTGATCAAGATGCTCATCGATTCGGTCAGCAAGGACGGCAACGTCCTCCTGAACGTCGGGCCCACCGGCCGCGGCGAGTTCGACCCGCGAGCGAGAGCCACGCTGGCCGACCTCGGCGAGTGGATGCGGGTCCATGGCCGGTCCATCTACGGGGCGGGGTCAAGCGAATTCCAGGCGCCGCCGGACTGCCGGTTCACCCAGCGCGGCGACCGCCTCTACCTTCACGTCTTCAGCTGGCCAATGCGCCACATCCACCTCGATGGTTTCGCCGGCAAGGTGAAGTACGCCCAGCTGCTCAATGACGCTTCCGAGATCAGGATGACCGAAGGCGATCCGCACGCCAAGGCGCAGAACACCACCATGGCGGGCGCGGCCGAAGAACTCGTGCTGGAAGTGCCGATCCAGAAGCCGGACGTGCTGGTTCCGGTGATCGAGCTCTTCCTCAAGTAGACGAGTCACAACACCAACGCGGGCCGGAACGGGGGTGATCCCTGTTCCGGCCTGTTGTCGTCATGACCCGTCGCGACGGAAGATACGGACTCCGGTATCGTCGGCATAAACCTCGGTCCAGCCTTCGCCGGGGAACTCCGGGTTGGAGGCGTTGGCGAAAGGGCCAGGAGCGCAGGTGTCGCTGGGATCCTCGCGGTTGTAAGGGTCGCCGCGCTGCTCGATCGGCCCCACGTAGATCAGCGTGATGCCGTACTTATCGAGCAGGGCCGGGTCGAGCGTCTCCCAGAGCGTGTTGATGTCCTCCACGCGTTGGACACTCTCCTCCCGGAACCCGTCCTGGCCGAGATGCCACTGGTTCTCGTGGCCATGCCAGCCGATGATCGACGGGACACCCGAGCCGGCCGCCGTGGTGCCGACATCAAGCGTGAATTCGCACCCGCCCGCGCTGAGCATCACGTCGTCCGGGCCAGCGTTGTCAAGCAGCCAGGCGATAGCCGCGTGCTCACCTTCCCACCCTGGCTCGGTTTCGAGGAAATGCAGGCCATCCATCCCGATCCAGTCACCGGACATGCCACGCCAGTTCACCCACTGGTGCATGCCGACGGCTGAGGCAGACACGCCACCCAGCGCCATCAAGGCGACGCTCGCCGCGAGCACGATCCGCGCGACGGGCACCTTCCGCGAGGCCTCCCACAACACCACCGCGCCAATCGCCACGCCCAGCGCAAGCATGGTCCAGGCCTGGTAATAGAACTTGAAGACCGTGTTCATCCGGCTGTTGAACACATCCAGCAGGTACACGAACTCCGGGATAATCGTGAGCATGAACCCGGCGGCGAACAGGACCAGCGCCACGTTGGCCGCGCTAAGCGAGGAGTCCCGCTGCCAGAGATGGAGGATGATCACGATCGGCACGCCAGCCAACAGGAGCAGCGGCATGGGCACGAGCAGGCCGAGCACCAGGAAGACGCCTCCAACCACCAGGGTGACCTTGGTGACCATCGGATCGGTCTCTCGGTCGCGGCGCTCCCACAGCGACCAGCCGATCAGGGCCAGGGCCACGACGTAGGCGAATCCAAACAGGCCGGTGTACTCGCCGAGCGTGGTGGCGTCGCCATACCATGAGGCCAGCGAGGCGAGGATACCGCCCACCAGCGGGATCTTCGCAACCGCCTCGGCGACCGGGTTGTCCACCGTCATGGTGGGCGCCTCGAAGTGGATGTGAAATGGAAGCCAGGGGAGCAGCGCGCTCGCAACCAGCAGGACCACGCCGCCGATCCGGTCTCGCCTGGTCCAGGCACCGGTTCCGGCAAATAGGGCCGCGATGGCGATGAGCAGGTAGGCTGGCAGGTCCCACGAGTTCATGGCATACAGGCCACCGGCGACCCCACCGGCCACCGCGATCCGCCCCCACTGGCGCTTCAGTGAGGCCTCGCCGGGCTCCTTCGGGAGGATGACGAGCATCCAGGCCGTGGCGAGCGCGAGCAAGGTAAACGGCAGCGCCAGCACGTGGGGATGCAGGTCGCCCAACTGGAAGCTGAACGCCGGGAACTCCGTGATGGCTTCGTAGGGACCAGCTTCAAGCTGGCGACTAGCGGGCCACATGAACGCGAACCAGGACGCGTCCCATATCGTGTCCCGCTGCTCGATGGCGGTGAACACCGACCACGGCGTGGCCATGAAGATCAGGAAGAGCGCGGCCAGGCCGCCTCCAACCCTGGCCATGGTGAGCGAGTAGAAGTGCCCCACCACGTTGGCGGCCACGCCGATGGCGGTGACGACCGTGGTGGCGAACAGGCTCGCCAGGGCGAGGTTGTAGGCGATGGCGGGGGTGGTTCCGACCAGCTTCGCGATACCGGCCCAGGGCACGTACCCAACGTAGTAGTAGTTGATTGACTCGCCCGCAAGCCAGGCATCGTTCGGCGGCATCGACTCCGACCGCATGGTGGACGACAGCATCATGAGGTCGGAGAGCTTTTCCTGCCACTGGATGGTGGGATCGTAGCCGCGGAACCAGACGAAACCCGCGAACATCGCCAGGTAGCCCGCCTCCGCGAAGGCGACATGGAAGAGCGAGGCCCGGTCGAGGACGCCGCTTCGCCAGCCCCACCACCAGGAACCGGCGCCTCCAATCACCAGCGTGATCCAGAGCGATGCGTTGCTGAAGGGAACGACTCCGGACACGACCCCCGAGACGAACCACGCGGGCCAGACGAACAGCAGGACCGAGAGGACCCGCCCAAACGCCGCGCCCCGATCGGTCAGGTTGCGGAACAGGGCCAGCGCGAAGGGCGTGAATGCCAGGCTGACCAGCGTGGTCAGCAGGTACCACTTGATGATGATGTCCATTGTTTCCACGCAGGCAGTCCCACCCATCCCCGCCGCGCGAGACACGACAGGGGCGACACAAGGGCACGACCCTGGGCCGTGTACCGGTGGGTATCCTAAACGAAACGGGGGACGGAGATCAGATCAGGCCGCGACGGATGGCCTCCGCGACGGCGTGGGCGCGGTCGACCGCCCCGAGCTTAGCGAAGATGACCTGGAGCCGCTTCTTGATCGCGATTTCGCTACGGTTGAGCGTCTGCCCGATCTCCCGGTTGGTCGAGCCCTTGCCCGCCAGTCGGAGGATTTCGCGATCGTCCTCGCTGAGATCGGCGTCGCGAACCGTCTTCTCGCGGGCGAGGCCACCGAAGTCCTCCAGCACGCCGTCGAGCAGTTCCGGGCTGAGCTGGCGACGCCCCTTGGCCCCCGAACGGATCGCGTTGATCAGTTCGTCGGAGGGGGTCGATTTCAGCAGGTAGCCATCGGCCCCCGCTTCCAGCGCCTGCCGCACGTAGGCCTGATCGCCATAAGACGTCAGGAGGATGATCGCGCCGGCGAACTCCTGCTCGCGCAGGCGGCGGGTTGCCTGGATGCCGCTGGCGCCGGGCATGCGGAGATCAAGCAGGATGACATCCGGCCGAAGCGTGCGGGCCAAGTCGATGGCCTGGGAAGCGTCGTTCGCGGTGCCCGTTACATCGATGTCGCCAGCGATCTCCAGCAGTTTGCGCAATCCCTCGATGACAATGGGATGGTCATCGACGAGCAGGACGGAAATCACGGACCAGAGTCTCCTTCGTGGGCGGCCGGTTCACTGGGCACATTGTGCACCGGATCGCCGTTCTCTGTCGCCGTCTCCGGCCGGCCGTCGACCGAGGCCCCCTGCCGCACGTTCTCGATGGAGATGAGATCGGCCAGCACATCGTCCGACATCACGCTGCCGGTATGGGTTCGTTCGACGATGATGGCGGCTCCGCCACCCGGGCGGCTGACGACGGTGAGGTGCGCGCCGATCGAGGCCGCGCGTTCACGCATGCTCAGCAGGCCAAGCGACGTGGGGCGGATCGATGTTTCCGGGTCGAAGCCGGAACCGTTGTCGCGGATGGTCAGCCGCAGGATGTCCTCGGTCGATTCGATGCGGACCAGCGCCTCGTCGGCCCCGGAGTGGCGCATGACGTTATGCAGCGCTTCCTGGACGATGCGGTAGAGACCAAGCCGCACCTCGGAGGTCAACCCTGGCGGTTCCTCGCCCAGCTCCAGGAACACGTTGAGGCTTGGGCGTTTGATGGACCCGACATATGCCTGGATCGCCGCCACGATACCGAGGTCGTCCAGATCGGGCGGGCGAAGGTCGAAAATGACGCCGTGGAGTTCCTCGGTGGCGCGTTCGAGGAGGCTGTTGACACTCTCCAGCGCGGCGTCGCGCTCGTCGGGTGGGGTCGAGCCATTGCTCATCTGGAGGGCGCGCGCCTGGTACAGGGCACCGGTAATCAGCGGCGAAACGGCATCGTGGATTTCGGCCGCGATCCGGCGCTGCTCGTCCTCCTGCAGGCGAAGCGTGCGCCGCAGGAGATCCCGCATCTGGCGGGTCTGGGTTTCGCGAATGTACTGGACATCCTCGAGCCCCTTGAGATGCAATTCGACCTGGTTGGAGACCGCGGCCAGGGAGTTGCTGAGATCGCGGATTTCGCCGCTGCCAAGCGGCTCGATCTGGGCACTGAAGTCGCCCCGGCGCATGGCCTCGGTATGGCTGGCGAGGATGCGGAGCGGGCGGGCGGTGTATTCGCCAAGCACCACGGCGAAGGCGAGGATGACCAGCGAGGCGAGCACGATGACCAGGACGCCTTCGAACCACAGCGTTTCGACGTAGGACGATGGCGCGGGACTGGTGACGAACGTGGCCCACGTCATGTTCTCGACCACCAGTGGCTGGTAGACACCCACCAGGTCGCCGCCGGTCGTCTTGCTGGCGGAGAAGGTTCCCGTGCCCCCATTGCGCGCGAGCTCGAGAAGTTCTGGCTGTCCACTGACAAAGCCGTCTTCCGAGGTGCGGATGCCGGATGTGGCGAGGAACATTTCGTTGTTGCTTCGGACCACCGCGATCTCGGTTTGGCCCCGGGCAAGCGGAAGCACCACCTGCTCCAGTTGCTCCATGCGGATGACCACGCCCAGCGCGCCGACCACCTGGCCGGGCGACGTGACCTCGGTGCTGGATTCGGCCTCGCCCTCGCCCTCACCGTCCGCCGCTGGCTGCCCATTCTCCACCGGTTCGGTGTCGACGATGCTGAAGACCGGCACCGTGATGACGATATTGACGACCTCGTCGCTGACGGGGATGCGGGATGACACCAGCACCTGCTGGTTCGACATGGTGTTCGTGAACTGCTCACCCAGCGCATCGAGATATTCGACCTGGGTGCTGGACGGATATCGGACGATCGCGCCGGTGGCGTCGACGAGGAACAGGCCGGAGAACTCGGAGTTGACGGCGGACGCCTGGCCAAGCAGCGGATCGGCCGTGGCCGGGTCCATCGAGGCGATGGCGGGGTTGGAGGCCAGGCTTTCGAGGACGGAGATGTTGCGATCGAAGAAGCTGGTGACCGAGCGGTCGACCAGGCTGGCGATGGTGTACTGGTTGGCGGTGAGTTGCTCGGTGTTGCGTTCCACGCCACGATTCAGGAAAAAGGCGACGGCGATGAACAGCGGGATGATGCACGCCAGGGCAAACAAGATGAATCTGGAGCGTAGCGTTAGTCGCTGCGGCATTCCTGAGGCCATTTCCTCCGCGGGTCTGGTGCGGGTGACGTGCTCGCCAAAGTGGGACGACGAACAGCGAAGAGATGGGTTGCGGGGTCCCTGGGGCACGGCAGCGGGAGCCGTGGTGAGTTGGAAACCGGGTCCGGGGCCTTTGGGCGCATCCTCCACGTGCGACACCATGCCGGATTCAACAATCTATTGTCATCCCAAGACCGTGGCGTATTCCATATACGTCGGAGCCCTTCAGGGGTATCCATCAGGCCCGAAAACCGATTTGCGCGTACCCGTGAGTGTACGACCACGAGGCGTGGCTAGGGAAGGGACTCGGGAGCCTTTCGCGACGGCGGGAACTGGCGACGTCCCGCATCGGTCAGGCGGAGGGTGTGGACCGGTGCGGCGGGATTGGATATCGTGCACCGAGTGGCCATGGGCGTTGCTTGAGAGGGGTTCCGGATGACGAAGGTGGTGGTGATCGGCGGCGGTGTGGTGGGAGCCAGCGCGGCATTCTCCCTGGCCAGGGCCGGGGTTCAGACCGTGCTGGTGGATCGCAAGGACAAGGGCCACGCGACGGCGGCCGGCGCCGGCATCATTTCGCCGGGCACCAATCCCGGCCATTCGGCGGCCTATCTCGCCCTCGCCAAGGCATCGACCAGCTACTACCCGCGGATGCTGGAGGACCTCGCCGCCGTGGGGCAAACCGATACCCGCTACGACGCCGTCGGGGAACTCCTGCTGGCGAAATCCGTCGTGGAAGCCGAGGCGCTCGACGATCTGGAGACCTTCATCAATGGCCAGCGCGACGGCGGGATGCCGAACATCGGCGAGGTGACCCGGGTCGACGACCAGACCGCCCGCGAGATGTTCCCTGCCCTGGGCCCGATCGAGGGTGCGCTGCACGTGGCCGGAGCCGCCCGCGTGGACGGCGACTTCCTGCGAAACGCGCTGGTGGCTGGAGCCAGGCATCACGGAGCCGACGTGCGTGCGGGCAACGCGACGATCCGGACCAATGGGACCAGGGTGACCGGGATCGAACTCGACGGGGACGTGGTCGATGCCTATTGTGTGATCGTGGCGACCGGCGCCTGGACGAATGCCATGCTCGAACCGCTGAACACGCGGGTTGCGGTGGCCCCGCAGCGCGGGCAAATCCTGCACATCACGATGGGCGACACGGACACGTCGCGCTGGCCGATCCTTGGCGGCACGGGCGACCAGTACATGTTGGCCTTCGGGCCGAACCGGATCGTCTCCGGGGCAACCCGCGAGACAGGTTCCGGCTTTGACGCACGGTTAACCGTTGGCGGCCTGCAATCGGTGTTCAATCACGCCATGCGGGTGGCGCCAGGCGTGGCGGCGGGCACCGTCCATGAAATCCGGATCGGCCTGCGACCGCTTTCGGCGGACGGACTGCCCTTCCTCGGTCCCATCCCAGGCTGGGACGGGGTGGTGCTGGCGACCGGCCACGGTCCTTCCGGGTTACAGCTTGGTCCATACTCAGGACAGGTGGCGGCCAGCCTGGCGCTGGGCGAAACCGTCGACATCGACCTGACCCCGTACGCCGTCGACCGCGCCGTGGCGGGCGTTTGAGAGCCTCTCAACCTGATCAACCCATTCCACTGAAAGGACGTCCGTGACTTCCCTCGACATCTCCCGGCCAATCGAACTCGTGACCTTCGACCTGTACGACACCCTGGTCGAGGCCGATCCCCCGCGCTGGGTTCGTTTCGCCACCGCGGCGAGGAAGGCCGGACTCGCCGGCGACGAGTTGACATTCCGGGAGGCTGACCGCGTCGCGGAGGACTTCTATACCATCGAGAATGGCGGCATTCCGATCCGTGACCGTTCTCCGGAGGAGCAGGAGCACTTCCGGCTGACCTATACCGCGAAGATGCTGGAAGCGGCGGGACTGGCGCACGACGACGCCACCACGCGGCGGGTTCGCGAGATCTATGTTGGCGAGCTGGACGCGGTGGGCTGGAATTACCGCGTGTTCGATGACGTGATGCCGGCGCTGATCCAATTGGAGGAGGCCGGAGTCAAGCGGGCGGTGATCTCGAACGCCGACGCGGACGTGACCCAGTTCTGCCTCAAGCTCGGTTTCGCCAGGCACATGGACCTGATCGTGACCTCGGCGCTGGTAGGCTGGGAGAAGCCGGATTCGCGAACCTACTTCGCGGCGCTCGACCCGCTGGAGGTCGAACCCGGCGCGGCGATCCACATTGGCGATCAGGCGCTGTCGGACGTGGTCGGGGCCCGGTCGATCGGGATGCGGGCGGCAATCATCGACCGCTACGGTCGGCACCGCGACGACGAGCACGACGCGATCCGGGTATCGACCCTGACCGACCTGGCGGAGATCGTCCTCACGCACAACGCCGCCCTTGTTCGCTGAACCGGATCGGCCTCCAATAACGACACGCGATTCGCCACCACCAGGTCGTGACGCTCGCGATTCCGCGGATTCCACGTGCACCAGGGCACTGCTCTGAATGTACGGAACCACGGCCTGCGAAGCAGGTCTGTGGATCCCTCACATGGCATGTCCAACCGCGCCCCACCCGTCATTCAGAGGCGAAGCCGAAAAATCCATGGACGAAGTCCGTCAGTCGTCAGGCGGTGGCCAGCGTGGCAGGCAGACGGAGTGTCATTCGAAATCCGAAGACGTCCAGACCACTTCGCTCCTTGAAAGGTGGCGGCTTCGCCGCCATGGACTTCGTCCGGCGACTGGCTGCGCTGCCCTCGCTCCGCTCGGGATGACGCCTAACGTCTACCGCCGCCCCACGCTTTTCGAGCCAGACAACCTCAGCGTTGGAACTCGATGACCGACTTGATGCCACCCGGAATGTTGCTGGTGGCCTCGACCAGATCGTCGTCCAGCGTGAACCGGTTGGTGATCATGGACTCCACGAGACCAGGCCAGAGCGATTCGAATCGCTCGAGGCTCTGGACCGCGTTGGTGAAGTCCACCATGCCCGCGTTGACGCTGCCGACCACCACCTTGTTCCCGGCCACGAGCGACGTGTTGAGCTGGCTCGCTGGGACATCGACATGGTCCTCGCCGCCGGTCAGGCTGAGCAGCACCAGCACGCCGTTATTGCCCAAAAGCCCCATCGAATCGAAGGCAACCTGGCTGGAACCGCTCGATTCGAGGATCAGGTCCACGTTTGGGAGCGACGCCACGAGATCGACAGGAGATTGCTCGCGGGTTGAGACGTAGGTCGCGCCGCTGGCCTCCACGATTTTCGACGCGGCGGTCGGGCCAGGCGTGCGGGCGAGGGTCCAGACATCGACGCCCTTGCTTCGCAGCAGGAGGGTGCCGAGCAGACCGATCGGACCGGCTCCCAGCACGATGGCGGTCTTCAGCTGCCAGTGATTCAGTCGCCGCTGGATGAGTTCCGCCTGGCGCACGGCCTTTTCGACCACCGTGAGCGGTTCGACCATCATGCCGACCGGTTCCAGATGGGCGGGGACCGGGATCACCCACTGCTCGTTCTCGATGATGCGCTCGGCCATGAAGCCGTGAGCCCCGGCGATGCCTCGCTCGGTGTAGTTGAGATAGATGCACATGTCCGGCTCGCCAGCCTGGCAGGCCGGGCAATCGTCTGGCCGCCGCACGGTGACCGAGACGAGTTCGCCCTCCGCGACCTTGCTGACGCCCGGGCCGAGCTTGCTAACCCGGCCGATGACCTCGTGGCCGAGCACGAGTTCGGACTGTCCCGCCGGCGCGTGGCCGATTTCGCCTCGAATCAACTCACGATCGGTGCCGCAGACCCCCACCCGGATCACGCTGATCTCCACCTCGCCGTTTCCGGGCTCGGCGAGCGGGATGGAGGTGAGATGCAGCGAGTGCGGCTGATCCGGATTGATGGCGATGGCGCGTACCGAACTGGACATGGCGTGCTCTTACCTCGACGTGATGCAGAAGGACGATATCTCGTATTGACGTGGTTTCCCGCCCCAGAGTCAAGGACGGGCGCCCGCGACTGGTACGAACACCAGCCGGGACAATCCATTCCCAACACCAGCACCCGGCCCTTGCATGGCAACTCTGTTAAAGCCACACAACATGATCATTCACCATATTGCCCAACTCACACGACTGATATAGGCTGAAACCGGGACCCAATAAACCAACATGTTCGTCAAAAAGTTGGGAGAAGTCATGCAACGGAGTTTGGCGCGAGCCATATTCGCGTTTGTCACGTCTTTCGCGTTGCTAATCAGCAGCCTGGTCCAGGTATCAGCGCAAAGCCAGTTGATCGAGAAAGAGGGCATGGAGTCGATCCTCCTCGGCTCCGTTGATTTCAGCGGCGTTGATCTCCAAGGCCGCGCGCTCCTGCTCGATTCGGTCACCATTCCGCCTTCGGGAGAATTTCACGTCGACACCGGCTCCGGCCCCGAGATCGTGTCGGTCATCGACGGCGAGGCAACCATCGAAGATGGCTTCGGCTTTGGTTCCGACTTCGAAGCGGGCGGCGCGGCCATCTTTGCCGCGGGTTCCGCATATCGCGTGTCGAACGCCGGAAACGCCGATGCGACCGTGCTTCGTGCCTACTTCATGGATCCGGATGCGAGCGAGGGTACCCCTGTCGCCGTCGCCGAGGCAAGTCCCGTTGCCCTGCCGGTCACCGACATCTCCCAGGTGACGCTCGCCGAAATAGACATGAGTTCGGCCAGCGGAGGCGACGCGACCCTCTATCTTGGCCACGTCGCGCTCAGCGCCAACTCGACCACCGGCGAGCAGTCCCACGATGGACCGCTCGGGGTGTACGTGGAGTCTGGAACCATCACCATCGCGAGTCCGTCCGGGCTTGAAGGCACCGTCAACGCTGGTTCGTCGGTAAGTCTCCCGGCCAATGCATCTCTCATCGCGAAGACGGGGGACGAACCGGCAACGTTCTATGTGGTGGGCGTGTCCGCCGTTCCGGCGCCCATCTTCACCGAGATCGTGCCGCCACCCACCCCGACCCCAGAGCCTTCGCCAACGCCTGAGCCTTCCCCAACGCCGGAACCAACCCCACTCCCATCCCCGACTCCCGAACCCACGGTGGATCCAGCCATCGAGCAAGGTCTTCTCGACTGGATCAATACGTACGTGGAACTTCGCCAGGCATGCGACACCTTCGGCATCGCCGACCTCTATGCCGAGCCCAACACTGACGACTGGATACGTGTGGAGGGTTCAATGCAATGCAAGGTCGCTGACGAACACCATGCCTTCTGGCTCGAGGGAGAGGTACAGATTCGGATCACCGATGATCTCGCGACCGTCGGCCTCACCTGGGTTGAAGAGCGCCAAGGCGACGGGTCCGACTGCAGAGTCTTCACCGGAACCGAAATTCTTGAGTTCGTCCGCGTGGATGGCCAGTGGGCACCAGCCGATGACGAAACGTTTGGCACCAACCCCTTCTTTCCCGATGAGCGCCTGGAGTGCCAGCAGATAGAAGGCTAGTTCAGACTCCATAACGACCGAGAAGGGCTCCCTTGCGGGAGCCCTTCCCCATTTCTCATCCGCCTAACTTCGAACCCTGATGCTTGCTGTCGATGACCTGAGCTGATCGCGTCGCGGGGCCGCGATTCCTCCCTTGAAGGGGCGATCAGGACAACTCGCCTTCCGCCGGAATCGAGACGCCCTCCCGCTCCAGCTGTGTGAGCAGATGGGCCTGGTCCTCCTCGTCCGGAAGCGCCTCCACGATCTTCTCGATCACCGAGTCCTCCGGCGTGGGCGGCAGCGTTGGCACATCCGGATCGGTGACGGCGTCGATCAGGACCGGGCGATCGGCGTTGAGCGCCAGGTCCCAGGCTTTCGGGATGTCCTCTGGCGTTTCCACGCGAATCGCCTTCAGCCCAAGCATCTCGGCGTAGTCGGCATAGGGGAAGTCCGGCACCGCCTGGGACTCCGGGAACCGAGGTTCCCCTTCCATCGCGCGCTGTTCCCAGGTGACGTAGGCGAGGTCGCGGTTGTTGAGCACGTGGATGACCAGTCGCGGGTCCTTCCAGCGCTTCCAGTTCTCGGCCACGGTCACCAGTTCGGTCAGGCCGTTCATCTGCATCGCGCCGTCGCCCAGGAAGGCGAAGGCGACGCGGTCCGGGAAGGCCTCCTTGGCGGCGAGCGCGTAGGGAATCGCGCAGCCCATCGTGGCGAGGGTGCCCGACACCGACGCCTTCATGCCGGGCCGTATGTCGAGATGGCGAGCGAACCAGACGGTGGAAGTGCCGGAATCGGCCGCCAGTATCGCGTTCTCCGGCAGCAGCGGCGACACCTCGGCGTAGTGCCGCTGCGGATTGACCGGGTTCGCGGGCTCATGGGCCCGGCGGGTCCGCTCTTCCTTCCATTCACGGACGGATTGCTCGATGCGATCTCGCCAGGAACGATCCTCCCGTACGCGCAGCAGGGGCGTCAGCGCGCGAAGCGTTTCCGCCGCGTCCCCCACCAGCCCAACTTCCACCGGATAGCGAAGCCCGATCGCGCCGGGGTTGATATCAACCTGCACGGCGCGGGCCTCGCCGACCGGCGGCAGGAACTCGGTGTACGGAAAGCCGGTGCCGACCAGCAGGATGGTGTCGCACTCTTCCATCATCCGGTTGCTGGCCTCGGTTCCCAGCCACCCAACCGAACCGGTGACGAACGGTACGTTGTCGGGCACCGCCGCCTTGCCGAGCAGCGCCTTGGCCACGCCAGCCCCAAGCGCCTCCGCGATGGACAGCACCTCGTTGGTGGCGGATAGCGCGCCCGCGCCAACCAGGATCGCGACCCGCTCGCCAGCGTTCAACACCTCCACCGCTCGGTTGAGGTCGGCGACATGGGGCACGACACGGGGAGCCGCGTAGCCCGGAACGGAGTGCATGGCGCCGTGTTCCTGGGGCAGATGTTCCACGGCGGGTTCGGCCTGCACATCATGGGGCACGATGACGCAGGTGACGGTGCGCTCGGCGATGGCGATACGCATGGCGCGGTCGATGACGTGCGGCGCCTGCTCGGGCGTGCGGATTTCCTCGACGAACGCCCCGGCAACGTCCTTGAACAGCGTGGCGAGGTCGACCTCCTGCTGGAAGTGGCTGCCCATCGACATCTGGTGGATCTGGCCGATGATGGCGACGACCGGCTGGTGGTCGAGCCGGGCATCGTACAGCCCATTGAGCAGGTGGATGGCGCCGGGGCCCTGGGTGGCGAGGCAGACACCGACCTCGCCGGTGAAGCGGGCGTGGCCGGAGGCCATCAGGGCGGCGGATTCCTCATGGCGGACCTGGTAGAACTCCGGATTGTTCCCGGCGCGGTTTAGTGCGCCAAGGATGCCGTTGATGCCGTCGCCGGAATAGCCGAAGAGGCGCTGGACGCCCCATTCCTGAAGCCGCTGGACGAGAAAGTCGCTGACGGTGTCGTGCTGTCCCATGGGTCCCATTCCTTTTCGAGACACGGTCGCCAAGGCGTATCTCGCGCCGGAACCGCGTCGTCAGGCAGGATGTGATCGTAGCACGGGGCGCCGGGCAGGATTTCGCGAAGGTTCGCGGATTCGCACCGGGAAAGGCTGCTGGCGTATACTTCCCCGTCCGAAGGCGAACTTCGGGGCTTTTTCGTGCGCGTCGACCTGCGGCACGGAACGCAAGCACACCCATTACACGCTTCTGAAGGTGGTGATGAGCATTTATGCGTGTTGAGATTCGAGATTCCGAAAGCTTCGAGCAGTTGCTGCGGCGCTTCAACAAGGGCATCGAACGATCCGGTATCATCCGGGAGTATCGCCGTGGGCTTCGGTTCATTAGCGTTCAGGAAGAGAATCGCGCCAAGCGCCGCAAGGCCGAGCGCCGCCGCCGTCGCAACCAGGCCAAGTAAGGCGAGTTTCATCGCCTGAACTGGTTCGCCGCGAGCGTCTCATCATCAAGTACCGCCCCGGAGGTTTTCCTCCTGGGGCGGTTCTGTTTAACCGGGATTCTCGCGGGATGTATCGCCAGGCGGCCGAACCTCCGGTAGGCTGGCGAACGACATGATCCGGACGTCGCCGGTTCACCACGAGTAGTCGCGCATCGCAAACGGTAGGGAGAGTTGCCCATGAAGGTGCTGATATCGGTGGACATGGAAGGCACCACGGGCGTGAGTTCGTGGATCCACGTCACCGCCCAGGAAGAGGCGGGCGGTGGTCCCGCGAACCAGTCCGAGTACGAGCGGGCCCGGCTGCGGATGACCCGCGAGGTGAACGCGGCCATCGAAGGCGCGCTGGCGGGCGGCGCCGAGGAGGTGATCGTCAACGACAGCCACGACGGCCAGCGAAACCTGATCGCCGAGGAACTTCACCGGGAGTGCCGCTTCATCTCCGGCAACGACAAGCCGCTGGGCATGATGCAGGGCGTCGACCTCGACGGCATCGGCGCGGTGTTCTACACCGGCTATCACGCCAAGGCCGGAACGCCGGGCGGTCCGCTTGCTCACACCTGGACGACCTGGCTCAACGACATCCGGTTCGATGGCCGGTCGACCGGCGAGTTCGGGCTCAACGCGGTCATCGCCGGGCATTTCGGGGTGCCGGTGGTGCTGGTGACCGGCGACGAGAAGGCCGTCGCCCAGACCCAGGAGATCCTGGGCAACCAGGTGGTCGGCGTTCCGGTGAAGACCGGCATCTCGACCACGGCGGCGATCCACCTGCACCCGGCGAAGGCGCAGGACCTGATCTGCGAAGGCGCGAAACAGGCGATGAAAAACGTCGGCGGCGCCAGGCCGTTCACGATCCCGGAAATGGCCACCGTGGAACTGGAGTTCGACCACCAGGCGCGAGCCGACCAGGCAGCGTTGCTGGAATGCGCCTCGCGAGTCGGCGAGCGAACCATCGCCTTCGAGGCGGGAACGGGACTTCAGTTCTGCCGCCGGTTCCGGACAGCCATGAAGCTGGCCGGCGTCCGAATGAATCCGTAGAGCGAGCAGTTTGATAGATCAGCGGAGATGGGGAGCTAGTAGTCTACGACAGGACTCAGAAAGTGAGTGGGCCTTTAAACGATCCACTTTCTGTGTCCTCTTCGATCGAATGTGAAATTGTGCTTGGATGGACAATCGCTCTTGAAGCCGAGACAAGTTTGCGGCAAGGGATACAATGTAGGAGACCCTCGATTGGCTCTGGATGACCGACCTCTCTATAGAGCGGGTCGCCTGTTGTCTTGGGGACAGGTCAGGTGCAAGCAAATCACAAGGCCCAGCACCTAAGGCAAAACCACGGCACGCTTTACTGCGGGTAAGTCAATGGTGGTACCATGCACTCTCATGTGATGGCACCATTCAACCGAGGACTTGCATGCCCAGGGCCAAATGGAACTACTGGACAACCTGTTCTCTCCTTGCAGAATTCAACACATTTCAATGAGAGGTGAATATAGGTGATTTCGTCCCGCAAACGCATCAACGTGATTGGTTTAGGTTTGCTGGGGCTTTCTCCCGTCGTCCGGAGCCAATTGGAGCCAGTAGTGGCTCAGTCCACCTCCCAAAGTTACTTCTATGCTTCGGCAAGCGCTGTGAATAGACTGGGGCAGATTTGTGGTCGAGCAATGCCAGGGCCCGGTAAGGCACAAGCAATATATTGGTCAGACGTGGACAGTTCCCCAGTCGACCTTCCTGGATTGACCGGAAACAACCTCAACTCGACTGCTGACATAAATGACGCAGGTCAGATCGTCGGTTCATCCCGACCCGAAGTGGCGGAAGGGCCAGAAGTGCCTTTACCAAGCGGTAGCGGCGTGCTATGGACTAATGAAAAGGTCACAAAACTCTCCCCTCTTGATGGTGATGACTGGTGCGAGTGTTCGGCGCTTAGCAATATGTCTGGAATATTTGGGCGAGAAGTGCTTGTTGGTACATCGGGGCGGGTGTTAGGGGGGAGTCGAGCTACTTATTGGCTTGACGGGCCAATCGAGATGATCGTCCCGTCTGACGCCACTGAGAGTCGGGCGAACGGTTTGAATGATGTCGACTTCATCGTTGGTGATATATGGACACCCGCCAGAGGATGGTTTGCCGTTGGCTGGATAGGTGCGGATGGATGGTATGTGGAGTTCAAGGGACTGGCAGGCGACCCAGAATCCCACGCCTATGACGTCAACGACAACGGACAAGTCGTAGGAAGTTCGTGGAGGAGTGACGGTCCCAACCATGCCATTATGTGGTATGACGGCGAAACAATAGATTTGGGCGTTCTGCCAGGATACCTGCGAAGTGAGGCACTCTCCATTAATAACAATGGTATGTCGGTCGGGGTGTCGTTCCCGAACAGAGGCCCAAGCCGGGCAACCTTTTGGTATGAAGGTAAAATAGTCGACCTTGGCGCCCTTGACGGCGATTCAGGTAGCAGAGCTATTGACATCAACGACTCAGGATTAATCATCGGCGAGTCATATACTGCAGATTTCGTCGGGCGACCAGTGTATTGGAGAGATGGTGAAATCGGAGAACTGCAAGTACCGACGTAACGACACTTTCCTCGGACCGCATTCTTTGACTCATACTCACCGCGTAATATCCATAAAAGTCCTCATGGCAGTGTTGCCACTTTCCAGAGATACCTGGTGCCTGGTTGGCCGTAACCGGAAAATAAACAGCCTATTTATTAATGCGAGAAAACTTCCACCACTGCGAAATTAGGTTCAGCCTTATGATGACTATCTCATTCACGGGTGTGACAAGGTCCGCAGAGATATGAGCATTTCCATCCCGTCTCCGCACATGATTTCGGATCTCACATCTGTACTTCGTCGTCGTGGGCTAGAGCCCAAACGGATGGGCGATCCCAGCCGAACTCTCTACCCTCAGGATACGTTCCGCAGCATCCGCGAAGCGCACGATGACCTTACGTACCGGGAGTACTTCCCGGGTGAATTCATCAGTCATTATCTCCAACGATTCGGGAAAGGGTCCTTTAGGAAGCTGGTGCGGCGCCTACTGAGAGACGGTCGTCAATTTGTAGATGTCGAGGAACTAGAAGCCATAGCCGGTGGCTCTACTGCCGACTATCTCACGTATCTTGAACGAACGCTCCTGCTTGAGCGTCAAGGTAGCCAAGTACGGCTAACGCGTGACATCAACGATATTGGTACTAGCCTAGAGCACTACGTAGCACAAATTTGTGAACGAGACCTCCGTGGAGCGGCAGAGTGGGGCGTCCGCTTGGAAAATCTGCCGCGCTCCGGCGGTGATTTTGACGTATTGGCGTGGCTTGAGCCGTCCCTCATGTATGTGGAGTGCAAGTCTGCCCGACCCCGTGAAGTGGACAACACTGAGATTCGCGAGTTCCTGCAGCGAAGTTTGGAGCTCGCCCCCGACCTGGCCGTGCTATTGATCGACACCGATGACGATCTGACTCCTTTTGTCATGGATCGCATCAATCCAATCATTCGCCATGCATTAAAGATAAGTGACAAAACCTACCAACCAATCCAACACCAAATCGCTTATCCGCGCGTATTTCATGGATTTCTCCGTGTATACGTGATTAACACTAACAGTTCAATTCTTGGACAACTTCGCAAATGTCTTCAGCACTACTATGCAAACGTCAAAGGGGTGTCACATTGGGCATTTGACGAGACCCCTAACTTCACAGGTCATTCTGTTCGCGACGACTGAGGGGAGTATCCGCCGGTTCCGGTCCCACGTCGAAACCGAGAAGCTCCATCAGGGCCAGGGCGTTGGTGGAGGTCGCGAGACCGGGCCGCAGGTCGTAGTCGAACGTCATGTTCGGGCCGTCCGGACCACGGGTGAAGGTCTCGGCGAAGTGGACGGGCACGGCCTTGCGCTCCAGATCGGAGCCCTCGATCAGGGTCAGGTCGTGGCTGGAAACGCCGCCGATCGCGTTGCGTTCGGCAAGCTGGCCGAGCACGCGACGGGACGCGATCTGGCGCTCCGCCGTGTTGGTGCCCTGCAGGATCTCGTCCAGCAGGTAAAGCACCGGCCGCTCGCTGGCGTCCGCCGCGGCGTCAACCACCGCCTTCAGTCGCTGCAACTCGGCCATGAAGAACGAGACACCCCGCGCGAGGGAGTCCTCGACGCGCATGCAGGTCCAGACATCGACCGGCGGAAGCACCAGGCGGGCCGCGGCGACCGGCGCGCCCGCCATCGCGAGCACAGCGTTCAGCCCGGCCGCGCGCAGCAGCGTGCTCTTGCCGGACATGTTCGAGCCGGTGACGAACAGGAAGGTTCCACGCGGGCCGACCTCGACATCGTTGGCGACCGCCTCCCCGAAGTGGATGAGCGGATGAGCCAGCGCCGTGGCGCTCAGGGCCGGGGCGTCCGGATCGACGATGGGGAAGGTCCAGCCTGGGTGATCGTGGGCCAGCACGGAGATCGCGGCGACCGCCTCCCATTCACCGGCCGCGTCGAACCAGGCGCGAGTCTGTCCTCCCGAACGAGCCCGCCAGCGCTCCAGCGCGTGCAGGATGTGGACGTCCCACAGCAGCGACATCTGCAACGGTGACCAGATGATCGAACCGCGCGGCACCACGAACGAGCTGATCCGGGAGAACAGCTTCATCCGGCTGGTGGCGCCGTCCGGGCCGGAGCCAAGCGTCCGGGCGGCGGAGACGAGCAGCGGTGCCTCGGGCTGGGCGTCGCCGATCAGACGGAAGACCTCCGCGTACCCCGCCATCACCTCGTGCAGGGGCGTGGCGCGGGCGACTTCCTCCGAAACGCGCTTGCCAACGAACTGGAAGAGACCGACGTTGACCGCGATCGGGATCAGCCACAGTGGCCACGTGAGCATGCCGAGCAAACCCATCGCGCCAAGCACCACCAGGCAGATCGGGCTGATGATGGCGACGATCCACATCCAGGGACGGTCGAGCAGCCACGACCGTTCGCCGGACCAGGCGAGGAACGGTTCCGGGTCGGGCGTTTCGCCTTCCGCCTGGCGACCGGCCACCTCCACGCGCTGCCGCAGATCGAGGTCGGAGGCGAGTTCGCGGACCGCCTCCTGGCGCCGGACTATCTGGTCGCTCCCGGCCGGAGCGAGGAGCCATTCGCGAAGGGTGGTCCAGCCGTTGAGCAACGTGGGCGTCGAAATCCGGCGAAGGAGCGAGGCGTCACCCACCACGTCCAGGTCCCAGGCATAGGCGTGGGTCCGGGGCACGCTGTGCGCGGGCGGCTCGGGCACGTTTGCCCAGTCCAGGTCGAGACGGGCGATGGCCTGGTCGTTCGCGGTCACCATCCCGGCGAGGCGGTCGCGCCCGCGGCGGAGCGACGCGTGGTGGACGATCAGGCCGATGACCGCGACGAGGATCGCGGCGGCGAGCCACCACTTTCCGATGTGCGGTTCCCGCAACGCCCACCAGACGACGATCGCCAGCAGGGCGAACCCGGCCAGGCGCACGTTGGCGATCAGCAGCCAGCGCTTGTGGACCGCCAGGCGTTCGGCCTCGAACGCCTCGCGCCGCTGGGCGTAGGTGGCGATGATATCGGTCTCGGTCGCGGACTGGATGGGGGCCTCCCGGGCTGGATCGGCGGCGCGTCTTGCTCGGCCAAGCATGCATGACAACCCCGGTGGCTGTCATGGCTCCAGGAAAGCAATGCCACAAGTATGCGCGAGACCGGCGGTTAGCCGGCAAGCATCACCGCATAATGACGCATCTCCGCTATGTCGCCGATGAACGGGCGGACATGCAGAAGGAAGCCCCGAAACTCCGGGCTCCTGCGGAACCCCTGCTCGTGGCCCTCGATCGAATCCCACTCGATGCGTAAGATGTAGTTCGCTGGTTCCTCCACGCCACGGGTGAGTTCGTAGGAAAGGCAATGAGGCGAGGCATCGAGGGAGCCGCTGGCGGCGGAGTACGCCGCTTCGAACCCGGACGCCCGTTCGGCTGGTATGGTGTAGCGAATGTACTCGACGATCATTGAGACCTCCAGGTATCATCAATTGAAGATACTTTACTCAAAGATACTATCATGACCCGGGAAGATCGCGTCGATGTCCTGCGCGAGGAATGGCGGCGGGAACGTCCCGACCTGGATACCGCGCCAGTGGCGGTGGTGGCCAGGATCGGCCGCGCCGCCCGGTTCCTGGATGATGAGATGGACCGCTTCTTCCGGGATGTGGGCCTGACCCGGGTAACGTGGGACATCCTCGCCACGCTGCGGCGGTCGGGGGAGCCGTATCGCCTGTCGCCAACCGAGTTGTACCGGGCAGTCATGCGAAGCTCGGGGGCGATGACCAGGCAACTCGACATCCTGGAGGACAAGGGTTGGGTGGTCCGCGCCTCCGACCCGAACGATCGGCGTGGGGTCCAGGTCGAACTCACCACCGCTGGGCTCGACCTTGTCGATGGAATAGCCATGCGACACATCGAGAATGAACGCACGCTCCTGGCCGGCCTGAGCATCCAGGAGCAGGACGAACTCGCCGCCCTCCTGCGGAAGCTGCTGCTGACGTTCGAGACAGGTCAGTCGTGAGCGATCCGCGTGCCACCCGGCGCCTCGCCGATCGTGACTTCTCCCGTTTCGAGCCGCCCGTGAACCGGCAGGGATAACAGCAGGATGTACTGCCAACGATGCGGCGGCCAAACCGAAGAGCGGGAGATCGACGGAAAGCTCCGTCCGGCCTGCACCGCCTGCGGCGCGATCACCTACCTCGATCCAAAGCTGGCGGTGGCTGCTATCATCGAACGTGACGGAATGATCCTGCTCGGCAAGCGAGCCGACTGGGTCAGGTCGCCTGGCCGGTGGACGTTTCCGGCCGGATTCGTGGAGCGCGGTGAAGTCGTGGAACGGGCGGTGATCCGGGAAGCATTTGAGGAGACGGGGCTGACCATCGAGGTCGGGCCGATCCTTGGCGCGTTCTCCGAAGCCGGCGATTCCACCGTCCTGCTCGCCTATCCCGCCCTGGGATTCAGCGGCACACCCACCCCCGGCGACGATCTGGTCGAACTGGCGTGGCACGCCCCCGACGCGCTGCCGGAACTCGCCTTCGACCACGACCTCGAGATCATCCGCCGCTGGGACGACTGGCGCGGCAGCCGCGCCATATCCTCACGGCCGGACCACGCCTCGTAAACGCTGGTCCCGACGGCCCCCTCCCCACTCCACGACCAGGTTCCCCATCTTTCACCGGCGATGCTCGTCGCCACAAGGACGAATGTTATGTCCATATACTCAACACCCCGTCCCCGGATGCTGACCGGCGACCGGCCGACCGGCCCGCTCCACCTCGGTCACCTCGTGGGATCGCTGCGCAACCGGGCGCGGCTCCAGCACGACTACGAGTCGTACTTCATCATCGCCGACCTCCACATGCTCACCACCAGAAGTTCGCCGGAAGACATCGCCCTGGTGGACCAGCGCGCGGCGGGCCTGGTGCTCGACGCGCTGAGCGCCGGGATCGAACCGGAGAGCGCCACCTTCTACCTGCAATCCGCCATTCCGGAAATCCATGAACTGTCCGGGTTGCTCCACCCACAGGTCACCGTCGCCCGCCTGGAGCGGCTGCCGGCGCTGAAGGATATGGCGCGCGACGCGAACGTGGAGATGCCGCTGGCGCTCCTCGCCTACCCCGTCCTCCAATCGGCCGACATCCTCAGCGTTCGCGCCCACGCCGTCCCGGTGGGCAAGGACAATTACGGATTTGTCGAGGTCACCCGCGAACTGGCGCGACGGTTCAACAGCCGTTACGGCGAGGTCTTCCCGATCCCCGAGATCGTGCCGGGCGACGCCCCGGTGCTGATCGGCACGGATGGCAAGCGCAAGATGAGCAAAAGCCTCGGCAACGCGATCGCGCTTGGCGACGATGCCGCGACCGCGCGCAAGGCGGTGATGCGGATGTACACGGATCCGGCCAGGATCAGCGCCGATGTGCCGGGCACCGTGGAGGGCAATCCGGTCTTCGAATGGCTGGACGTGTTCGGGACGGATCGCCCCAGGATCGACTCGCTGAAGGAGCGCTATCGCGCTGGCGGCATCGGTGACGTGGAGGTGAAGGACTACCTCGCGGGCATCATCATCGATGTGCTGGAACCAATGTGGGAGCGCCGGGAGCGGTATTCCACCAGCGGCTTCGCGGAATCGCTGATCGAACAGGGCACGCGCAAGGTTCGCCTGGAAACCCAGGACACCGTGATGGGGATGAAACGCGCCATGGGCCTCACCGGTGCCTGGAACAGGATCCACCGCCGGGCCGAGCGTTACCAGAAGCGAACGGCCACCGCCGCGTCGTGAAGGCCAACGAGAACGGGCGCCACTCCAGATTGGAGCGGCGCCCGTTGTCATCTGCGGGGGTATGTGGGGCGGGAGCTAGCTCCAGCCGTCCAGCATCTTCCTGACCTCGTCGCGGTGGGTGGTTTCATCGGAGAGCATCTCTTCAAGCTGCACCTTTAGGCCAACCTCACCGGCGGCTTCGGCCTCGTCGATCCGGGCGCGGTAGTTCTCGACCGTCTCGGCCTCGGCTTCGTAGATGAACTGAAGCATCTCGCGGGTGTCGTCCGAAGTCCGAACCGGCTTCGGCTCGACCACCGGCGTGCCGCCGAGTGACGCGATCTTGTCGGCAAGGTACTGGGCGTGGCGCTGCTCGTCCGGAATCTCGGCCTGGAGGAACTGCACCAGTTGCGGCCGGTACGGGCCGGTCACCTTCGCGGAGTACTGCGTGTAACTGATGATGGCGTTGTACTCACCAGCCAGGTCGGCGTTGAGGCCTTCGATCAGCTTCGCGAGCGCGGTATTGGACTCTGCCATTGGTTGACTCCTTCTCAATGGATAGCTGGTACTCAGGGAGCACCCTGCCGTCGATTGCTACAACCATTATACCAAGTCTAACCGGTACGTATCAAGGTTGGACGAATATGGCGTCCTGCCGCCAGTCTCCCCACCGAAATACGACACCGTTTCGGGTAGGGGCAGATCGCCGTTCAGGACGAACCACCACACATGCGCACGAAGGATGTCCGCCCGGTGCGCCGGCAATCAGGGCGGACGTCCAGAACCGCCTTCACCCCCGCGATTCCGTCACCATTTCAGCCAGGCGAGTGGCCATCGCGGTGGAGAATCGCTCGTCGTTGATGTCGTACTCCAGGTCGTGCACTTCCACGTTGTCGCCGAGTTCGGCCAGGAGAGTGTCGATGAGCGCGGCGTCGGCCGCGGGATCGTGGAACACCCCGCCCTCGGTCGCGATCGCCGAGACTCCCCCGCGCGGGATGAACAGCGCCACCGGGCCAGTCGCCGCGCTCAACTTGCGAGCGATCTGGCGCCCGAGTTCGGCGCACTCCTCTGGCGTGGTCCGCATCAGCGTGATCGTCGGGTTGTGGACGTAGAGGTTCCGGCCCTCGAACTTCTCCGGAACGGAGTTCCGGGGCCCGAAGTTGACCATGTCGAGGGCGCCGAGGGAGACGACCTGCGGAATTCCATTCCATCCTGCTGTTTCCAGGCGATCGGGACCAGCCGAGAAGATACCGCCCACGAGTTCGTCGGCCATTTCCGTGGTGGTGATGTCCAGCACCCCGGCCAGGAAACCGCCTTCGGCCAACGCCTCCATCGATTGCCCGCCAGCGCCGGTCGCGTGGAACACCAGCACCTCGTAGCCTTGGCTCTCCAGCACCTCGCGGGCGTGCGTCACGGAGGGCGTGGTGACGCCGAACATGGTTGCCCCGATGAGCGGTCGTTCCTCGGTTGTCGCGTGGGGTCGGGCGTAGGCGGCAGCCATGCCGGCGATGGCACCCGCCGCGTTGCCCATGATCCGCCGCGAAACCTGGTTGATGCCTTCGATATCGACCACCGAATACATCATCGTGATATCGAGCGCGCCGACGTAGGGGCGGGTGTCGCCCGATGCCACCGTGGAAACCATCAACTTGGGGACGCCGACCGGCAGCGCCCGCATCGCGTGGGTGACGAGCGACGATCCTCCCGAGCCGCCCAGGCCGAGGATTCCCTGCAGGCGCCCCTCTTCGAACAGTTGGGTGACGATTCGCGCCGCGCCTTCGGCCATCGCCGCGACGGCCGCACCACGGTCGTTGGCGGCGGCAAGCCCTGCGATGGTGGTGCCAGCGGCGGCGGCCACCTCATCGCGGGAGATATCCGCCCCGGTTCGCGGTTCGCCGAGCACCCCGGCATCCACCATCAGGACATCGCAATCCGAGTTCGCGCGAATCTCGTCGCGCAGGAAGGCATATTCCCTTCCCTTCGTATCAAGCGTTCCCAGCAAGACCACGGTCGCCATCGAGTCATCCCTCCTGACAGGCTCACATCCTGACCACGCCGCGCTCAGGCGAGGTCGGTCGAATCCTCAAGATTCTCGGTCCGGCGGTCACCGGAGGAGAAGGAAATCACCGCCACCAGCGGCTCATCCCCCTTCGCCCTTGCCCAGTGCGGAATCCCCCGTGGAATGCGAATGACGTCGCCCGCCTTGAGCTCGAACATCTCATCGCCGAGCTTGTGATCGGCCTCGCCCCGCACGACGTACAGAAGCTCCTCGCAGTTCGGGTGCAGGTGCAACGGATTTCGCTTGCCGGGCTCGATGGTCACCACGCCAAAGGTCTGCTCCGCGCCTGGCATGGCCTCCTGACCGATGAGCCATCTGATATGGCCCCAATCCATCTGGACCGGCTCGACCTCGCCCACGCTCCGCACGACATCCTGGCCGTTCGCTTCGGGTTTCCCACTCATCCGCTGTTTCCTCCATGTCTCGTCCAAACGACCATGCGTGGATGCTACCGCCGTGGCGCCATCGTGCACACCTCAGGCCGGCGTGTTGATCACCACCTCGGTTCCAGCCGGGGTCGTGCAATAGGCCTCGAAAAGCTTGGCGAGTTCCAGCGACTGCCCCAACGTGCCCTTCGTGGGCGCGGTGTTGGTGAGGACACTCTCGCAGAAGTGAAGCACCTCGGGCACGTAGCCAAGGTAGAAGATGTTCTTGTTGTAGAGCTGTCCGAGCGAGAATTCGGGCTCCCAGGTCAGCGCGGCCGAGTCATTGTCGACCAGGAACGACGCCGATCGCCCGTAGGCGGGACGCGTCGCCTTGCGGTGATAGGTCACCTTGACGCCATTGTCGACCACGACCGATGTTCCCTCGCCAACCACCTCCAGCCGCTCCAGCAGGCCGGTTCCGGGATTGGCGCCGGGCATATGAAACGTCCCCACGGCCCCGGAGGCGAACCGCAGGTTGGTGACACTGCCACCGGTGATCGACTCCCAAAGGTAGGACATCGATTCGACCTCGCCCATCAGGTAATTGATGATCGCGCCGGGATGGTAGATGTGGTCAAGTAGGCCCCGCACCTTGGTCAGGTCGCCCCGGTCCTCCAGCGGCGGCATGCTTTGGGGATACCGGATGTACATCGACGTTGGCTGGCCGAACTCCTCCGAGTCGATGATTTCCCTGGCCCGAACGATGGAGGGAAAGAACATCTTCTTCAAGCCGCTCATCACGAAGCGATCGGCCCGCTCGCTTCCCTCGATCAACGCGCGGACATCCGCCACGCTTCCCGCGGTTGGCTTCTCCATCCAGACATGACAGCCAGCCGCGAGGGCGTCCAGGGCCAACGGCGTCGACTGCGGCCGTCCAGCCTCGTCGTACGAGGTCACGATGAACACGGCGTCGAGTTCCTCGTTGGCCAGCATCTCGTGGTGATCGGTATGGCTGGCGGTTGCACCGAACTGCCGGGCGAACGCCGCCGCGCGATCGCCATCCTTGTCGCACACCGCCACCAGCTCAACCGGCGCGTACTGGAAGGTGGGATAGACGTTGCGGAACGAATGGCCTCCCGCTCCGATGAATCCCACGCGGATTTTCCGCTCGTACTCGAAGTTGTATTTCACGTAGTCCCGATGCGCTGAACCCACTTCCAGTCATCCCTTCCCACGCCCGCCGTCAGGCACCCACGGGGATCGACGGAGGTCGCGATGTTCACCTGTACGTGTCCCGCTGACGTTACCGCACACCATCCCCAAACACCATGGCTGGGCACCAGCGTCGAGGTTCCTCCCCTGCCGGCGAGGATTTTCCTCGCAAGACGACACATCGAAGCCAAATCCTTCCCGGCGGCGAATGTGGACAACCGGCCATACACTGGTGAAATGGCATGCCGCCTTCAGCGGGGAGCGGAACATGAGTGACCTGATGGTCGCCCGCACGCAGATGGGTTCATCGCTCGGATTCCACATCATCTTCGCGGCGCTCGGCATCGGCCTGCCGCTGCTGATGGTGATCGCCGAGGGCCTCGCGCTCAAGACCGGAAACCCGGTGTACCTCGCCCTGGCGAAACGCTGGTCGAAGGCGTTCGCCATCCTGTTCGCGGTCGGCGCCGTGTCGGGAACGATCCTCTCGTTCCTCCTCGGGCTGCTCTGGCCCCGGTTCATGGAGTACGCCGGCGGCATCTTCGGCATGCCGTTCTCGCTGGAAGGGTTCGCCTTCTTCGTCGAGGCCATCTTCCTCGGCATCTACCTCTACGGCTGGAACCGGCTCTCCCCCCTCGCCCATTGGCTGAGCGGGATTCCGGTGGCCATCGCGGGCGCCGCCTCTGGCATCTTCGTGGTGGCGGCCAACGCCTGGATGAACAGCCCGGCCGGCTTCGACATCGTCGATGGTGAGCCGACCAACATCGACCCCGTGGCGGCCATGTTCAACGACGCCTGGTTTCAGCAGGCGCTCCACATGACGCTCGCCGCCTACACCGCGAGCGCGTTCGCGGTGGCCGGCGTGTACGCCTGGGGCATCCTGCGCGGGCGACGGGACCGGTATCACCTCGGCGCGCTGAAGATCGCGATGGGACTCGGCGCGATCGTGTCGATCCTCCAGGTGATCTCCGGCGATCACAGCGCCCACTGGGTGGCCCAGAACCAGCCCGTGAAGTTCGCGGCCATCGAGGGCCTGTTCG
Source organism: Chloroflexota bacterium (assembly GCA_023389575.1). GTDB lineage: Bacteria > Chloroflexota > Chloroflexia > Thermomicrobiales > UBA6265 > JACCYX01. Next base: position 28,651 of record JAEWEG010000049.1, read on the forward strand.
AGACCACCGAAAATGCGCCGCTCACCATTGGCGGCTGGCCAGACCCGGAGACGCGGGAGACGCGGTTCGGCATCGAGATTCCGGGCCTGCTGAGCTTCCTCGCCCACCGCAGCCTGGACGCCTCGGTGACGGGGCTCAACGAGTTCCCGATGGAGGACCAGCCCGAACCCAGGATGGTACATCTCGCCTTCCAGGTGATGGTCGGGCTCGGAACGGCGATGGTCGCGGCCGGTGTCTGGTTCTGGTTCCGGGTCTGGCGCAAGGGCCGGATCGATCCTGGAAAATGGCAGCTCCGGGCGCTGGTCGCGCTCCTGCCAGCCGGGTTCATCGCCATCGAGGCGGGCTGGATCGTGACCGAGGTCGGACGGCAGCCATGGATCATCCAGGGAGTCATGCGCACCGAGGACGCCGTGACCGAGACGGGGAACCAGTTCGCGTCGTTCGGGGGGTTCACCATCATCTACGCGTTGCTGGCGGTCACCACCGTCTGGCTCCTCCTGCTGCTGGCGCGCACGCAACCGCCCATCGACGACGCTGGAGAGGAGGCGCCACATGTTTCCTGACGACGTGGTGGTCGATCTTCCGTTCATCGCCGGGTCGATCATGCTTGTTGGCGTGGTGATCTACGCCGTCACCGGCGGAGCGGACTTCGGCGGCGGCATCTGGGATCTGCTGGCCACCGGCAAGCGGGCGAAGGAGCAGCGCCTCGAAATCGCCCGGGCGATCGGGCCGATCTGGGAGGCCAACCACGTCTGGCTGATCTTCGTGATTGTGCTGAGCTTCACCCTGTTCCCGCCCGTGTTCGCGGCCGTCAGCACGGCGCTCTACATTCCGCTGACGCTCGTCCTGGCCGGCATCACGCTCCGTGGAGCGGCGTTCATCTTCCGCGCCTACGCCCACGATGTCTGGATCGCCCAGCGAAACTGGGGCGCGGTGTTCGCGGTATCCAGCGTGCTGACCCCGGTCCTGTTCGGGATGTGCGCCGGCGCGGTGGCGACCGGGAGGATCCGCGTCAACGACGGCGACGTGACCACCGAGGGGCTGGCGACCTGGCTCAACCCGTTTTCCATCCTGATCGGCTTGCTGGCCCTCACCACCTGCGCCTACCTGGCGGCCGTCTACCTCTGCGTGGAGACCACTGGCGAACTGCGGGAAGACTTCCGCCGCCGCGCGCTGGGAACGGCCGTGGCCTTCGGCGTGCTCGGCACGATTTCCCTGCCAGTCGCCCGGAGCGAGGCGCCGGTCATCTGGGACGGTCTATGGAACCGCGAGGCGTGGACCGTGATCCCGGCGGCGGTGATCCTCGGCCTGGTCACGCTGGGCGCGGTCTGGAAGCGCTCGTTCCGTCTCGCCAGGGTCAGCGCGGTCGGCGGCGTGGCGATGGTGCTGGGCGGCTGGGCGCTGGCGCAATACCCCTACCTGGTGGTGCCGGACCTGACACTGGAGAACACGGCCGCGTCGGACGCGATGCTGCGAGCATCGCTGATCATCTACGCGGCGGGGGCGGTGATCCTGATGCCGTCGCTGGCGCTGCTGTTCGCGATGTTCAAGGGCAGGAACCCGGCGATGACCGGTGAGTTCGGCGCCTCGACCGGCGAGCTTCCCGCCAGCGAACGTGATGCTCCCGTACAGGCTGAACCCAGATAGCGGGTGACCGCAGGCTGACCGTGGACTTGCGGATCGCCCCGCGCTGCAGCAGGATATCCACCTGCCACGCTGGACCCGGACTGGGACGATCCTGTCCCGCCCGCGTCCCGTCAGGTCAGGAGGTTCCGCCATCGACCGACCGCTGATCGTCGCGCACCGGGCCATGGCGCCGGGCGCGCTGGAAAACGCCCGCTCCTCGATGGCGATCGCCACCGCCCAGGGGGCCGACCTGCTCGAAATGGACGTCCGCCTGAGCCTGGACCGCACGCCGATGGTGCTGCACGACGCGATGCTGCGCCGCACCACCCGGGCGCGTGGATGGGTCCGGCTCTGGCCGTCCTTCGCGCTCAGCCGCGTTCCCCTGCGCGACGCGCCGGAACGTGAACCGATCGCGACGCTCGCTCGGGTGCTCGACGAGTTGCCCGACGGCGTCCAACCCGCGCTGCACCTGAAGGATCCCGCCGCCCTCAAGTCGGTGTTGAGGCTCATCGAACGGCGAGGCATCCAGGGCCGCACCTGGCTGTGGCTAGAGCGAGCACGCGATACGTATGTCGCGACCCGCGCCCTACCCGAGCTACGGGTCACCATGCTGCGGGACACCGGTTGGCTCCCCGCCAACCGCGACCGCTACTTCCGGGAGGCCCAATGGAACGGGGCCTCGGGAGTCTCGATCCAACCGGATGCCGTAACTCCCGAACTCGTGTTTCACGCCCACCAGCACCACCTGCGCGTGTTCTCGGTGGCGTACGACGCGGGCGTCATCGTTCGCCTGATCGAGGCTGGGATCGACGGCATCATCACCAACGACCCGGCCCAGGTCCAGCGCCTGATCGACGAGCACACTTAGCCCCGGAATCCCATGATTTCCCCAACCGTATTATGTGTGTGCTATCCTGCTCCGATATTCCGTACAATCGATATTCCTGGACAGGAGTGGCCATGGGCGGCAAGAAGGTTAAGTCCGAAATCGAATCGATGCGCGGAGAACTCCGGAGTCTCTCGGAGGCGGTATGGGCACTGCGCGACCAGGTCACTTTCGAGGCAGCCACCGCCGCGGCCACCAATGGCTCGAACGGCACGCACCACGCCGATGTCGCCGCCGATCTCCAGGACGAAGGGGAAGGCCGGGGCTTGGTCATCACTCGCGGCGTGGTCCGGAACGCAATGGGATCCCGCGAGTACCGCTGGGACCTCGAGACCGGTGTCGAGTCGGCGCTCGAGGTCGACGAGGTCGAGGCGGCCCAGGTCCTGGCCGCGATCGGCCACCGGCAGCGACTGGCGATGCTGAAGGCCATCTTCAACGCTCCCTCGACCGCCGCCGACCTGGTGACCTCGCTCGACCTGGGCACCACCGGCGCCGCGTACCATCACCTCAACGTGCTGCAATCTGCCGGACTAGTGATCCAGCAAACACGAGGCGTGTTCGAACTGCGACCAGAGCGGGTATCGACGGTCCTCGCGATCCTGGCCGGTTTCGCCACCTCGGCCAGCGCGATCGACACGCCTGTCGAGACCCCGGAGGAAGAGTCAATCGAAGAGCCCACGAAGGGCCGGGGCCGCAAGCGCAAGTCGTCGTAGAAGGTCGCCCCACAAACGACAAACACCCCGGAAGCGATTGCTTCCGGGGTGTTTGCCTGGTGGATCGTGGTACCGGCGTTAGTTGAGCGCGGCGGCCGCCTGGTCGGCGCGCTTCTTCGCCTTGGCCCGCTCGTCCTGCGAGAGGAACCGCTTGCGAAGGCGGAGCGCCTTCGGCGTCACTTCCAGCAGCTCGTCATCGGCAAGGAAATCGAGCGCCTGCTCGAGGCTGAAGATGACGGCCGGAGTCAGCCGCACCGAGATATCGGCGTTGCTCGACCGCATGTTGGTCAGCTTCTTGGCCCGGCAAATGTTCACGGTGAGGTCGGTCTGGCGCGGGTTCTGCCCCACGATCATGCCTTCGTACACCTCGGTGCCAGGCTCGATGAAGGTCACGCCTCGCTCCTGGGCGTTCGCGATACCGTGGGCCAGCGCGGTGCCGGTCTCGGACGCCACCAGCGCGCCGCTGCGCGTCTGCTGGATCGGCCCCATCCATGGCTCGAAGTCGATCAGGCGGGACGACATGACGATATTGCCCTTGGTGGCCGTCAACATCGCGTTGCGAAGGCCGATAAGGCCCCGGGTGGGAATGGCGAATTCGAGCCGCACGCTGCCGCGCCCGTCGTTGACCATGTCCAACATTCGGGCCCGCCGGCTGCCGGTGATCTCCGTCACCTGGCCGACGAATTCCTCGGTCACGTCAATGACCAGGTGCTCGACCGGTTCCAGCACCTCGCCAGACTCATCCTTGCGGGTGACAACTTCTGGCCGGGAAACCTGGAACTCGTAGCCTTCGCGGCGCATGGTCTCGATCAGCACCGAGAGATGGAGTTCGCCGCGACCCGCGACCGAAAAGACATCCGGCTGATCGGTCTGCTCGACCCGGAGCGAGAGGTTCGTTTCCAGTTCGCGCTGCAGGCGATCGCCAAGCTGCCGGGATGTCGAGAACTGGCCGTCCTGGCCGGAGAACGGCGACGTGCTCACCCCGAATGTCAGCTTCAGGGTCGGCTCTTCGATCGCGACCGCCGGAAGCGCCTCCGGGTGCTCGGGATCGGCCAGCGTCGAGCCGATCTTCGCCTCGGCGAAACCGGTGATGGCGACGAGGTCGCCCGCGGCGGCCGATTCGATCTCGCGGCGTCCAAGTCCCTCAAATGTCTGCAACGAGGTGATCCGGCCCCGGACGGGATCGCGGCCCTCGGTCAGCATCGTGATCAACTCACCGTTGGCGACGTGCCCGCGCCGGATACGGCCAATGGCGATCCGGCCCCGGTGAAGGTCGTAGTCGATCGAGGTCACGAGCATCTGGAACGGCGCGTCGATCTCCACGGCCGGTGCGGGCACCACTTCGAGAATGGCGTCCATCAGCGGGCGAAGATCGTCCGCCAGGTCGTCCGGGGCGAACCCGGCGCGACCATCGCGGCCAATAGCGTACAGGATCGGGAACTCGAGTTGGGCGGTGTCGACGGCGAGATCGAGGAAGAGGTCGTTGATCAGTTCGATGACCTCATCGATTCGTGCCGCCTTCTTGTCGATCTTGTTGATCACCACGATCGGGCGAAGGCCGATTTCCAGCGCGCGGGCCAGCACGGTCCGGGTCTGCGGCATCGGACCTTCGGCGGCGTCCACCAGCAGCAGGCAGCCATCGGCCATGTTGAGCACGCGCTCGACCTCGCCACCGAAGTCGGCGTGGCCGGGGGTGTCGATGACATTGATCTTGATGCCGGCGTATTCGATGGCGGTGTTCTTGGCGAGGATGGTGATGCCCCGCTCCCGCTCAAGGTCGTTGGAGTCCATGATCAAGACACCGGCGGCGTCCGGGTCGCGGAAGATGTGGGACTGCTTGAGGAGGCCGTCGACGAGGGTGGTCTTGCCGTGATCGACGTGGGCGATGATGGCGATATTGCGCAGGTCGCTACGGCGCGTAATGTCTACAGCGATGGTCACAGGCGTCGGCTTTCAGTGGGGGTACGGAACGACGATGGTGGATCAGGGGTCGAGGGCAGTGAATCGGTCAAGGGGCATACTAAAATTCCGTGAAACAATTCACAGCCTCACGACCAGTTTATCACGTCGAGGATCCATTCCTCATTGCGACAGGTCAAACCATCGTTGACGTTCACCGGGGTCTGGGTAGAGACACGTTTCGGGTCACTATCAAGTCTCTGGCCTACCGACCTCACATCAGGTCGACACTCCGTCGAGCGTGATCAGGCCGCGCTGGAGCGCAACGGTCACTGCGGCGGTGCGGTCCGCGACATCGAGCTTGCGATATATCCGCACGAGATGAGATTTCACCGTCGCTTCGCTCAGGTGCAGGGCGACAGCGATTTCCTTGTTGCTCGAACCGCGCGATGCCAGCCGTAGCACTTCGATCTCGCGGGCACTGAGCGCGGCCGGTTCCGGCGTCGCCATATGCCGCACGAGGCGACCGGCGATATGGGGCGATAGCCACGTCTCCCCGCGTGAAGCAGCCCGGATCGCCGCGAAGAGCTGGTCACGAGGCGTGTCCTTGAGCAGATACCCGCAGGCTCCCGCCTCGATAGCACGCAGGATATCCGCGTCATCGTCGTAGGTTGTCAGCACGAGCACCCTCGGGCCATCGGGCATTTGGGCGACCTGCTCAATGATGCCGACCCCGTCGAGTCGCGGCATGCGCAGGTCAGAAAGAACGACATCTGGCCGGGTCTCGCGAATGACGCCAAGCGCGGCCTGGCCGTCTTCGGCCTCACCCACGATCTCGAACCCTGGCTGCCCGGTCAACATCCCACGAAGCCCCATCCGAACTACCGGGTGATCGTCGACGATCAGGATCCGGATTGGTGGCGAATCGCTCATGAGTCCAGCCTCTCGTCACCTTTACTCTTCACGGAAACGGCAATCGTCGTTCCCTCGCCGGGCGAGGATTCAATGTCCAGCGAAACATGGAGTCCCACACCTCCACCGGCCCTGTCCGGATCGAACCCCGAACCATCGTCATGCACATCGAGCACCGCGAGATCGTCGAGGTAGCTCAGCGTAACCGTGACCTGGGTGGCCTGGGCATGCCGTTTGACGTTTGCCAGGATTTCCTGGAGGGCGCGAAACACCACCACCTCGGTATGGCGGTCCAGCGGTATGGCCGTCCCATCGACGGTAGCTACGACGGGGATCCCGGTCTCGCGGGACCAGCGATCCGCGTAGGTTACCAACGCCCGGTCGATATCGGCCCCCTCCAGGATATCGGGCAACAGGGCGTGAACGATCCCGCGGCTGCCTCGCAATCCCTTGCGTGCCGCTTCACGCGCCATGGCAATATGCTCGGCTGGCGAACCGCCGGCGTCGATTCGGGCCTCGGCCGCTTCCAGGTGCATGATGACACTCGTAAAATCCTGGGCGATCGTATCGTGCACTTCCCCGGCGAGACGCTGGCGTTCGGCGGCCACTCCTGCCGCCCGCTCCGAAATGGCCAGGGAATCGCGGGTAGCCTCAAGCTCTTCAAGCAATTGCTGCCGTCCCTGCGACTGCACGATGATCGCCTGGATGAAGAGCGCCATCGCCCCGCTGATCGCCATGCCAATCACCACGAACGTCCAGGCTCCTGGACTCAGCGCTGGCAAAGCAGCATCAGCCCCCTGTTGCGCCCAGATGTTCGTGACCGTAAAGCCAGTGGCCACGATCACGGCGGGCAAGGTCGGCAGAATCGAAAAGATCTGCCAGTACGCCATGAAGATGAGCATCTGCCACGCCGGATGGATGGTGCCAAGGGTGATGAAGAGTGGCAGCGACACGGCCAGGAAGACAGTTCCACCCTCGAGCGAGCCAAACGTGATCGCCCCGAAACGGGTGAGCATCAGCCAGCACCACCCACCCAGCACCAGGGCCAACCCGGAGCCAAGGAATCGCGAGGAAAGAGAGCCTTCCCCGGCGGCGAACAGGCTGATCGCAATCAGGACCCCGACAACCGCGAATATGCGATGAAGCCGGTAGAACCAGGTGACCCACACATCATCGTGGCCGCCCATCCTGCCCAGTTGCATGCCGGTCCCGCCCACCTGCTGGTCACCGCCCAAGGTTCTCACTCCCACCTGAATAGCCTGATCGCGGCGACACCGGCGACCACGCCAATTGCCAGGAGCACCATCACCGCCACCGCGTTCCACGTCCCCGCCTGCCACATCTCCGTCACAAGGATGTTGATCTGTGTCATCGGCAGGAACTCGGTCACCCGCTTCATGCCGTCCGGAAACAACTCGCGGGGGAAGGCGGCGCCCGAAAGGAACATCTGGGGGAAGTAAATCGCGCTCCCCGCCGCCTGGGCCGTGCGCGATGTGGGAAAGATGCTGGCAAGCACCAGTCCGACCGCGGCGAACGACACGAAGCTGAGGAGCGATGCCGCCCACATCCCGGCAAAGCTCTCCGGCATTCGCAGGTCATACACGATCCAGCCCACCACGAGCAGGAGTATGACCCCCAGGACGAACATCACCAGGTTCACCAGGAGTTGCGAGCCAATGATGCTCGACGCGGTGACCGGCGTGGCTCGAAGCCGTTTGAGGATCCCGTACTGCCGGTAGCTTGCGATGGTAACCGGCATGCCGATAAACACGATGGTACCGATAATGAGGCCGATATACCCCTGTACCATCACGTCGACCGCTCCCCAGGCGCCGTCATAGTACTCGGGGTCGAGGTCGTTTCCAAAAATCCCACCGAACACAAACAGCAGGATCAGGGGAAATGCCAGCGTAAAGAACGCCGCGGCTGGTTCGCGCAGAAAAAGTCGCGTTTCAGAGCGTGTCAATTGCAGGAGACCGCGCATGGGGATGCCCTCCAGACGAGAGATCGGACCGGCTGACGGTTGGGATTAGTCGCGCAGTTCCGTGCCGGTGAGGGCGATGAACACGTCCTCCAGGCTATCGGTAACCATGGCCAGGTCAGGGGGATCGATTTGCCGCTCGGAGAGCGCACCAGCCACCCCCGCCATCAGGTAGGCCTCGCCGGTGACGCGAACGGTCCCCTCGTGGCGGAACACCTCGTGCACCATCGGAACCGCTTCGAGAAACGAGAGGTCGATGGTTGGATCGATGGAGAAGGTCAGTTGGAGCTGGCGGGCACGGGCGCCGACCAACTCCCCGACCGAGCCGATCGCGCGCACCTTCCCCTGGTCGATTAGGGCAACGCGGTCGCAGAGCCGCTCGGCCTATTCCATGAAGTGGGTGACGAGAATGACGGTCGCCCCCTCGTGGCGAATGTCGCTCACGAGATCCCACGACTCCCGTCGCGCCTGCGGATCGAGTCCGGTGGAAAGCTCGTCCAGAATCACGAGCTTCGGATCGTTCAGCAGGGCAAGGCAGATGAAGAGCCGTTGCTTCTGGCCGCCCGAGAGATTGCCGAACCGGTCCTTCCGTTTCGCTTCGAGCCCCCACTGCTGGACCAGCGGTTCCCAGGGCCGGGGATTCCTGTAGAAGGATGAATAGAGGCGCAGCGCCTCCTCAACCGTGATCAGGTCCTGAAGGTTGGCTTCCTGCAGCTGGATGCCAACTTCCTCGCGAAGCTCTCGACCGTGGCGCCTCACATCCCTTCCGAGAACCGTCACCGTTCCCTGGTCAGCATCACGCAGGCCGGCAATGATCCCCACCGTGGTGGACTTGCCCGCCCCATTGGGTCCGATGATGCCGAAGATTTCTCCCTGCTCGATGGTGAAGCTGAGGTCATCGACCGCCCGGTGGGTTCCGTAGGTTTTGCTGACGTCGTGCAGCTCAACCGCGTTTGCCATGTATTACCCTCCGCCTAACGTCCACAACTGTTACTGAACCAGTCTGGAACCTGCATTGGCAGGCGGGTATCGTCCGGCGGATTGCAATGGATTCAACCGATCGATCGAACCGCGCGTGGTGCGGAGTTATATATGGCCGTTTCCAGCCCCATGGGGCATTGGGATGATGCGGACTTTACCCTAACTCGGATGGTTGATACATGCTTCCTTTTGCCGCTCCTGTAGTTGCGCGAGTGCGTGTTAAAGCCAGCGCAGACGCCTGCATCACCATGCGATGCGATGCTGCGATTCACTTCCTCTGCATCAGCAAGGCACGAGGCTTACACCATGCGAACAACATTGAGACTTGACGCTGATGTGCTTGCCATTGCCAGGGAAAAGGCGGAAGAAGACGGCATCACTGTAGGCCAGGCAATATCGATTCTGGTTCGCCTGGGCCAAGAAGCCGAAATGGAACCGATTGAGTACCCTGAAGGGTTCACCCCGTTAGCGGCCCGGCCTGGCCTATATCCCGCCACGCTTGAACTCGTCAACAGCATTCGGGACGAGACGAATTGAGCACGTCACTCCCAGACGTCGATGTGCTGGTCGCCAGGATCGATTCAACTCTTGTAAATCACCGCCCAGCCATGAGGTGGTTTATGGGTGTGGGAAACCAATCCTGGCTCACCTGCCCCTTCACCCAGTTGGCACCGCCTCGCATCATCTCAGGACCGAAATACGCTTCCCACCTCCCCGCCGCAAGCGTCGTCGTGGCACTACGTCAACTCATCGCTGTCGGCGGGCACACGTACTTTCACGCTGACATAGACCGTTCTTAGAGCAACCTGATCGATCCATCGAGTTTCAAATCGCGTGGCATGGTGACAGACAGCTATCTCCTCGCTTTAGCGGTGAAAAAAGATGCTACGCTCGTGACGTTTGACAAGGGACTCGCGTCATAGGCGGTCACTGGTGGAGAGGGACACCTGCCACTGCTTCCCGACCTGTAACAGCTATCTCAAAACGATAGCGACCTGAAATACGTAAAACGCCGGGACCTTCACTGGCCCCGGCGTTGTGCGTTGTTCCCAATTTGGACCTGGTTGCTACTCGCGGTCGGGGGAAAGCGCGGCGAACAGGTCGCTGACGATCGCCTCGACCTTGCCCACCACGTCGGCAAGCGGAATCATGGTCGACTCGGACTCCGAGCGAAGGCGTAGCTCAGCCTCCCCCTCGGCGAGTGTCCGCTTGCTGACCGAGAGCCGGATCGGGTTGCCGATCAGGTCGGCGTCGTTGAACTTCACGCCCGGCCGGTCGGAGCGGTCGTCGTAGAGCACCTCGATCCCGGCGGCGGTCAGTTCGGCGTAGAGCTTGTCCGTTGCCGCCGTCACATCCTCTTCCTTGCCCAGCGAAAGCAGCGAGACGTGGAACGGGGCGATCGAAATCGGCCACCTGAGCCCGCGATCGTCGTGGTTCTGCTCGGCGACGGTGGCGGCGTTGCGGCCCGACCCAATGCCGTACGACCCCATCACCACCGGATGCGCCTTGCCGTTCTCATCAAGATACCGGGCGTTCAACGTCTGGCTGAAATCGGTTCCGAGCTTGAAGATGTTGCCGACCTCGATCGCCCGGCGAGTAACCATCGGCGCGCCGGACACCGGGCTGAGATAGCCTTCGGCGGCTGCCGCGATGTCGCCCACCACGTCAGCCTCGAAGTCTCTCGGGTAATTCACGTTTTTCAGGTGGAAGCCTGGCTTATTAGCCCCGGCGACCAGGTTCTGGCTGTCGCGAATACTCTCGTCGATCACGATGAAGGCATCGTGCACGCCCACTGGCGATCCGTAACCCGGCTCTGCCCCAATCGCGCGAATCTCGTCGACGGTGGCGGGGACGATGTCGTTCTCGCCGGTGATTTGGCGAAGCTTGGTCTCGTTGATCTCCAGGTCGCCCCGGATGACGGCGAAGATGAACCGGCCGGACTGTCCCATGAAGAAGACGGCTTTCGCCGTGCGCGAAAGCGGTACATCGAGGAACGCGGCGAGCGATTCGATGGTGGTGGTGTTCGGGGTCTCGATCTCTTCCACCGGCAGCAGGTCCTCGGCTGGCGGGTTCTGGCGCCGGAAGGTGGCGACCTCGCGGTTGGCGGCGTAGTCGCTCTCCGGGTCGATCAGGATCGTGTCCTCACCGTTCGGCGAGAACGCCATGTATTCCTCGGAAAGGGAGTGCCCATCATCCCGACATCGGCGCCGACCTTGATGTAGTCCAGCCCGATGCGGGTGAAGATGCGGTGATACGCCTTCGCGTGGAGCGCGTAGGAGTGATCGAGTCCGGCCTCGTCGACATCGAGCGAGTACGAGTCCTTCATCGTGAATTCGCGAACCCGGATCAGGCCACCGCGAGCGCGTGGCTCGTCCCGGAACTTCGATTGCATGTGATAGACGATTTGGGGAAGTTGGCGATAGGAATTGATTTCGCTGGCGGTGAGGTCGGCCACGACTTCCTCGTGGGTCATGGCCAGCACCAGGTCCCGGTCGCCGCGATCCTTGAAGCGTGCCATCTCCGGGCCGATCTTGTCGTAGCGGCCGCTCTTGCGCCAGATATCCGACGGATGCACGAACGGCATCAGCATTTCCTGGCCGCCGATCGCGTCCATCTCCTCGCGGATAATCTGCTCGACCTTGCGGACAACGCGATACCCCAGTGGAAGGAGGCTGTAGATGCCGGTTCCGAGGGGGCGAATCATCGCGGCCCGAACCATCAACTGGTGGCTGGGGATTTCGACGTCCGCCGGCGCCTCTCGAAGCGTCCGACCGAAGAGATGTGCCATCCGCATGGGGGTATCGACCTTCCTTAACTCAGCATGCAAACGAAATGGCGACCGGGTCGCCAGATGTACCGCCATAGGGTACGCGATTTCCGGCGCTATTTCGGCTCGAATTCGCGGCGATCAGGGACGTTGCTTCGCGATCTCCACATGACCGGTATCCTGCAGCTCCTCCGCCCTCGCCAGCATGAACAGCAGCGACGAAAGCCGGTTGAGATAGCGGACGATCTCCGCGTTGCCGACCACGCCCTCCCGGTGCAGCGCGACCGCCTGGCGCTCGGCCCGGCGAACGACGGTCCGGGCCACATCCAGCGCGGCCCCGGCCACGGTTTCCCCTGGCAACACGAATTCGCGAGGGAGCGTGATTTCACCGCCGATCACGTCCAGCTCGGCCTCGAGCCATTCCGTCCGATCGGCCTTGAGTCGCATGTCGTCCGGGCGGGTGGCGTCGGTGAAGGCGAGTTCGGCCATGACCTGGTAGAGGTCGCGCTGGACGGTCTTGAGCCGCTCGTTGGTGGTGGCGACGTGGGCCATGGCTCGGCCCAGGCCGATGCTCGAGGTCGCCTCGTCGAGGGCGCCGATCAGGTCGATCCGGGGATCATCCTTCTGGACGCGCTCGCCGAGCAGGTCGGTTTGCCCGGTGTCGCCACGGGCCGTGTAAATTCGCATGGTATTCCTCCCGCGGTGGGTTCCTCGCCGGTTTGGGAGGGCCCCGCGATACGGCCTGAACTGGCCAATCCGTGTGTTAGCATCAATGGGATAGTGGCGTGTCGATCACCCTGCCGCAACGGCCTTTCCCCAGCTCCAGACCAAACCGGGCGCGTTGGCGGCATACCCTAACCCATGGTACGCCTCGTGGCCGCGCATTCCCCATCCCGGGAGTGGGCCGCCGTACTGGAGCTAGACGAATCCGATGGTCTATCCGCGTTCGAACTCCCCGGGAAGCCCCCCGGCCGGAGACAGTTCCCGATCCCGTACCGGATCGATTGGCGTGGCCGTGCTTGGCACCGGTTTCGGCGCCGCGGTTCACCTGCCCGCCCTGAAGTATCTCGACGACGTCGACATCGTGACCGTGGTTTCGCGGCGCGGCGACAGGGCACGGTCGGTCGCCGAGAGGCATGGTATCCCGAACGCCTCCACCGACTGGCGGGACGCGATCAGCGACCCCAAGGTGCAGGCCGTGGTGATCGCCACCCCTCCCTATTTGCATCACCAGATGGCGATCGCCGCGCTCGAGGCCGGGAAACACGTGCTGTGCGAGAAGCCCATGGCCCGCAGCCTGGCCGAGGCACGCGACATGGTGAAGCTGGCGCAATCGGCGCGGGTGGTGGCCATGATCAATCACCAGTTCCGCTACCTGCCGATCAGGATGCGGGTGAAGGAACTGATCGACGAAGGCTACATCGGCGAACCACAGTCGATCGCGATGAATGTCTTCCGCTCGACGCTTTCCGATCCAAACGAGCGTCCCTTCGGCTGGTTGATGGAAGCGGACAAGGCCGGTGGCATGCTGGGCGCGTCCGGCTCCCACTACATCGATTCGCTCCGGTGGTGGATCGGCGAGATTCACGAGGTCGCCGGCACGGCCGCCACCATGGTGAAGCGACGTCGCCTGCCGGATTCCTCCGGAATGGCGACCGTGGACGCCGACGACAACTTCGCCTTCCTGCTGCGGTTCGCCAGCGGAGCGATCGCCTCGGTCCATTTCTCGGCGACCTCGGCGATCAACGCCGGCGAGGAGATCACCATCTCCGGCTCCGAGGGCATTCTCATCATCCAGGGCCAGGACGAACTGCTTGGCGCCAGGCGGCGCGATGTCGGGCTGCGAGAGCTACCGATTCCCGAGCGGCTCAACGCACGCCTGCCAGAGTTCTCCCATTACTTCACCCGGCCAACCATCCTGCTCATGCAGGACTGGCTGAAGGCGATCAAGACGGGCGAGTGGAGCGACCACGCGCCGTCGTTCGCCGATGGCGCGAAGGTGCAGGAAATCCTCGACGCTGTGCTCCGGTCCCAGACCCAGGGCCGGTGGATCGACACCAGCGGCTCGCGCTGGGCCGTGGGCGTGGGCCGTTCCGCATTACCCAATACCCCTCTATAATTGCTTTCCGTACCAGCAACAATCCATCGGGTACGGGATTGCGTGATTATGGAGCGCCGCGACACCCTGCGGCGGAGGTAAGCGACACATGGCCATGACAGTGGAAACGTCCGACCTGATCGTCTCTCCCAGCGTGGAAATCGACACACCGGCGCTGGTGGTTTCCGAGGAAATCCTCCATCGGAACATCGCCTCGATGGCCGCCTTCGCCCAGAGCGTGGGCGTGAACCTGCGACCCCACATCAAGACGCACAAGACCGTTCAGATCGCCCGTCTGCAGGTCGCGGCCGGCGCCATCGGCGTCGCCTGCGCCAAGGTCGGCGAGGCCGAGGTGATGGTCGAACAGGCCGGCATCCAGGATGTGCTGCTCGCCTACCCGACGATCGGCGAGCCCAAGGTCCGGCGCCTGCTGCCGTTGATGGAAAAGGCCCGGATCGTGGTGGCGGTCGACTCGCTTGACGCCGCCACGATGATGTCCAGCGCGTTCTCCCGTCACGACCGGAAGCTGGACGTGATGCTGGAGGTCAATACCGGGCAGAATCGCTCCGGCGTGCTGATGGGCGACGACGCGGTGAAGGCGGCGATCGCCATCGCCAGGATGCCGAACCTCAACCTGGTTGGAGTGATGACCCACGAGGGACACGCCAACAGCGCCGACCCCTCCGATATCGAAGCGATCGCGATCGAGGCCGGCAAGGCGATCGTCGACACGGCCGAGCGCATTCGCGGCCACGGCATCGACCTGCCAACCGTGAGCGTCGGTTCCACGCCGGCCGCTTTCTACACGCCCACCGTTCCCGGTGTCACCGAAATGCGCCCCGGGACCTACGTATTCAACGACAACTCCGCGTTCCGCTATGGCCGCCTCGGCGTGGATGACTGCGCGGCGCGGTTCGTGGCGACCGTGGTGAGCCGCCCTGCCCCCGACCGGGCGGTGCTCGACACCGGTTCGAAGTCGCTGGCGATGGATCCAAGCAAGTCCCAGCCGGGCCACGGCTACATCGTGGGCCACCCGAACGTCATCATCTCGAAGCTCAGCGAAGAGCACGGCGTCTGCGAGATCCCCGATGGCGAGGAAGGCTTCAACGTCGGAGACCGGGTCGAAGTCATCCCCAACCACATCTGCCCGACCGTGAACCTCATGGACGAGTTGCTGATCGCCCGCGACGGCCAGATCATCGATACCTGGAAGGTGGCCGCCCGGGGCATGGTGCGCTAGCGCCACTCCCTGCATGCACATTCGCCCGGCCACTCGACATCGCCATCTGGCCGGGCGAGCATGTCCGCATGGAACGTTGACCGGGGCCGCCGAAACCGGCCCGTACCCGCGAACAGGTACACATGAATTCAACCAACGTCGTCTGGGACCGTGAAACCGGCATCTCCATCCTCGAACGGCCCGTACCAGCGCCGGACGCGGATGAAATCGTGATCCGGGTGGACGCGTCCGGCCTGTGCGGGACCGACCTGCACATCGCCTCGGGCGAGTACCCGCTGGCCCAGAGCGGCGCGACGCTCGGCCACGAGTACGCGGGAACCGTGGTCGCCACCGGGTCGAGCGTGGACATCTGGCGCGAGGGGGACCGGGTGGTGATCGACCCGAACATCCCCTGCCAGCAGTGCCGCGCCTGCCGCGAGGCCCGCTCGCACCTGTGCACAAACCCTGAAACCCTGGGCGTCACGATAGATGGCGGCCTGGCGACCTACTCCGTGCTCCCCGCCAATCGGGCCTACCGCATACCCGACTCGCTGCCGATGACGGCGGCCGCGCTGACCGAGCCCCTCGCCTGCGTGGTGCACGCGGTCGACCGGTCCGGCATCAAGCCCGGCCACCAGGCACTCGTCATCGGCGCGGGGCCGATCGGCCTGCTCACCGCTTCATTGCTGGCGGCGGCTGGCGCGTCGGAAGTCATCGTCAGCGAGCCGAACGACATGCGGCGGGGGCTGGTTTCCACCTTCGGTGGCACACCAGTGACGCCGGACGAGGTCCCCGCGGACACCTTCGATGTGGTGATGGAATGCGTCGGTCGCCCGGCGACCCTCGCCGCGGCGATCCCGGCTGTCCGATCCGGCGGCACGGTGGTCTGGGTTGGCGTGGCCGCTCCGCACGACATCGTCGGCGTGAATCCCTACGACATCTTCCGCCGCGAAATCACGATTCGCGGAACATATACCAATCCATACACAATGGACCGCTCGATCGCGCTGCTGGCGTCCGGCCAGATCCCTTGGCGAGAGACGATCACCCACCAGTACGGGCTCGATCAGTGGGATGACGCCTGGGAGACCCACAAGTCCGGCAGCGGACTCAAGGTCTGCGTACTGCCAAACGGAACCGGTACATGAAGCCGGTTCCGGCCAACACCGCGCTGATCCTGATCGATATCCAGCAGGGGTTCGCCGACCCGGTGTGGGGTCCGCGCAACAACCCCGGCGCCGAGCACAACGCCAGCCTGCTCCTGGCAGCCTGGCGCGAACGCGGCATGCCGCTGGTCCATATCCAGCACCGCTCGGTCATGCCGAAATCGCCGCTTCGGCCCGGACAACCCAGCGTGGAGTTTCAACCACTCGTGGCGCCACTGGACGGCGAACCGTTGATGGCGAAATCGGTGAACAGCGCCTTCATCGGCACCACCCTGGAGGCATTCCTCCGCGAGCGTGACATCGACCATGTCGTTATCGCCGGGCTGACCACCAACCATTGCGTCGAAACCACCACGCGAATGGCGGGCAATCTCGGGTTCAACCCAATCCTGGTGGAGGACGCCTGCGCCACCTTCGACCGGACCGGACCGGATGGCACCGTGTGGCCCGCCGCCACCATCCACGCCGTCTCGATCGCCAATCTGCACGACGAGTTCGCGACCATCGCAACCACGAACGAGGTCCTTGAAGCCTTGTCCTGACGCGGTCAAGCCGAAGGCGCGAGGGCATACCGGAACATCTGGACCGTCCAGTCATGGTCCTGGGTTGGCTTCTCCTCGAACCAGACAGCCCCCATCGCGGCATAGAATGGCGCCGCGTTCGGGTCGGAACCGATCACGATCTGTTCGTATCCAAGGGTGCTGGCCACCTCAACCGCGTGAATCCACAACGCCTTCCCACAGCCGGTTCCGATCCTGTCCACATCCACGAAGAGCTTGTCCAGCAGCAAATCTCCCTGTTCTACAGTGAATCCGTAAAAGCCAACGATTCTCCCGTCTTCTTCGAGCAGGTAGACCGGGTTATCACGGACATAGGCCTCGGGAATCTCGAACGCGCCGGGCGCCCAGTCAAAGAACCCTTCCGGATACCCCCAATGCGTCGAGGAGCGGTTCTGCACATCGGCCAGCGTGGCGGCTTCGTGGGGAAAGGCGCGTCGGATCGAACGATTGGGAACCATGGGAAATACCTCCCGGTGATGGCCTGACAACCGCCAGGTCATGCGGCTGACGAATCCATCATGCGGGAGCCGCCATGTGGCCGCTTCTCCAGATCTGCGTTGTGTTTCTGATGTCAGCCAGCCGCCTGCAAGGGGTACCGGAAGTGCTGGAGCTTCCAGCCAGGCCACGAGGTCTCCTGCTCCCCAACCCACCGCGCGCCCATGGCCTGGTAAAACGGTCCGGCATTCGGATCGGCGTCGATCAGCAACGCATCCGCCCCAAGGGCCCGCGCGGTCGCTACCGCGTGGTTCCACAGCCGTTTGCCATACCCGGTGCCGATCCTGTCCGGCTCGACAAAAAGCTTGTCCAGGTAGAGACCGTCGTCCTTGCGCACCAACGCGTAGTAGCCGCGCACGATGCCCTGGTCCTCGATCACCCAAACGATGGCGTTCTCCATGAACTCCGGGGTCACCGCGATCGACTCCGGCTCCCATTCGAGGAACTCGGGTTCATACCCCCAGAACATCGTGGAGCGTTGGGTCAGCTCGTGGAGCATGTCCGCCTCATCCCGGCGAGCCTCTCGCAGGACAATCGGCGGAATCGCAAACCGAAACATCTGGATGGTCCAGTCGGGGTTCGGTGTCTGTTTCGAGCCAAGCCACTCCGCGCCCATCGACTGGTAGAACGAGGCGGCGTTCGGATCGGACCCGATCGTGATGTCGTGGTAACCGAGCAGCCGCGCGGTCTCGACCGCGTGAATCCACAGGCGGCGGCCGTGTCCCTTGCCAATCGCATCCCTGTCCACAAACAGCTTGTCAAGAACGAGGACACCGTCCTCTTTCGTCAATCCGTAAAATCCGAGGATACGATCGCCCGTGACGAGCGCGTACACCGGATTGTCGGTCACGTAGCTGGCGGGAATGTCGAGCGCATTTGGCGCCCAGTCGAAGTAGCCGGGCGGGTAGCCCCAGTGAGTCGACGACCGCGCCTGCACGGCTTCCAGGGTGGGCGCATCGGCGGCGGTGGCGCGACGGATTCGCGTGATGGTGGAGTCGTCCGGCATCGAATGCTCCTGGCGAGCGAAGGGCTGCTACGGCGGCAACAAGCATGTACCAATGATGTAACGAACTTGATGAAGTTGTCATGCTTTCGAGATGCCTGGTTGGGTACGATCAGGATAGCCAGTTGGGGCGCGTCGATGCAGCGTGGCTTCGGTATGCCCCAACAAGGCTCCACAGCTGGAGAATGACAGTGACTGAATCCACCATGATTTCCACCCCCGCACTTGCCCCGGTCAACCTGCTGATCGACGACTTGTTGGCACTCGAGGCCGACCTGATTGAGGCGGCCGAGGCGGCCCGTCCACAGCTTGAGCTCGTGCACCCGAACTTCCGGCGCAGCGCCCTCAACCTCGTCCACTACCTCGCCCTGCGCAACCACGACATCCGGCCGCTCCAGGAAAGCCTCGGCGACCTCGGCGTGTCCTCCCTGGGCCGCTCCGAAGCCCATGTACTGTCCAGCATCCGGGCCGTGCTCGCCATCCTCCACACCATGGTCGACCGCGAGTGGACACCTCGTCTGGCGACGGAAGAACCCGTGGGCCTCCACGAAGGCGACGCCCTCCTGGCCCGGCACAGCGAATCGCTGTTGGGTCGCTCCCGGCCCGACCGCTCCGCCAGGATCATGGTCACCGCCCACACCGAACTCGCCTGGGACGTTGACCGCGTCCGCGACATGATCCATGCCGGCATGGACATCCTTCGGATCAACTGCGCTCACGACGACGAGGAAATCTGGGCCCGGATGATCGCCAACGTCCGCCAGGCCGAGCGCGACACCGGACGCGAATGCCGGATCATCATGGACCTCGCCGGTCCGAAACTGCGCACCGGCCCCGTCGAGCCTGGCCCGGAAGTCATCAAGTGGCGGCCGAAGCGCGATGCCATGGGCCGCATCCTGGCCTCCGCTCGGGTCTGGCTCGCTCCGGAAGGCGTGGACGCCCCCGCCGGAGCCGATGCCTCGTTGCCCATGCCCGAAGCGTGGCTTGGCAAGTTGGCGGTTGGCGACACGATCCAGTTCACCGACACGCGGGATTCGACCCGCACCCTCAAAATCATGGCGCGGGAAGGCGACGGCTGGTGGGGTGAATCGCGCCAGACCTCCTACGTCGGAACCGGCACCATCCTGAAGGTCCTTGACCGGGACGACATGGACGCTGCCGTCGGTACCCTCCCCAGCCGGCCCGGCTTCCTGACGCTGCATACCGGCGACACCCTGATCCTGACCCGGTCGCTCGAACCGGGACGACCAGCCCGGGAAGCGGAACCCGGGAACCTCGAACCAGCCCGGATCGGCTGCACGCTGCCGGCGGTGTTCGATACCGCCCGCCCAGGCGAGCGAATCTGGTTCGACGATGGCAAGATCGGCGGCATCGTCCGCGACGTATCGCCAGGGGAACTCATCGTCGAGATCGTCCGGGCGCTCGACAAGGGTTCGAAGTTGCGGGCCGAAAAGGGCATCAACCTGCCCGATACCGACCTCAACCTCCTGGCCCTGACCGAAAAGGACCTGGCCGACCTGCCGTTCGTGGCCGAACACGCCAGCATGATCGACTACTCGTTCGTCAGCCGCGCCGACGACGTCGAAGCGCTCCACCGGCGTCTCGACGACCTTGGTGGCCGGCGTCCGGGAATCGTGCTCAAGATCGAGACTCGTCGCGCCTTCGAACGCCTGCCCGAGGTGATCCTTGAAGCCATGCACGAAGAGAGCGCCGGGATCATGATTGCCCGTGGCGACCTGGCGGTGGAGGTCGGTTACGAGCGCCTGGCGGAAGTGCAGGAGGAAATCCTGTGGCTGGCCGAGGCCGCGCACCTGCCGGTGATTTGGGCGACCCAGGTGCTCGAAACACTGGCCCAGACTGGCCTGCCCTCGCGCTCGGAAATCACCGACGCCGCGATGGGCGAACGGGCCGAGTGCGTCATGCTCAATAAGGGCCCGCACATCATCGAGGCCATCCAGGTGCTGAACAACATCCTCCAGCGCATGGAAACGCACCAGAGCAAGAAACGATCGCTCCTGCGCCGCCTCAACGCCTGGTCGCCACGAGCCGACGCTCGCTAACGACCATCACCAGTCAAGGCGGACCGGGTTCGGGCCCGGTCCGCCTTGTCGTTCACGGGAACGCGCTGTGCGAACCAGCCCTCCGCTCCACCAGCACTGGGGCTGCCATCAACTCGCGGGTTGCGGCGTGGGTGGTGGCGGTGTCGTCGCGGTGCGGGAGATCAGCCACACGAGCAGCGAACCGGCCACCACCACGAACCCCACCAGTGCGAACGTGGAAGCGTCCGGCTGCTCGGGCAGGATGACGGCGAGGCAGCCCACCGCCACGATTCCTCCGTACAGCGCCCCGCGAAAACGGGTGACGAACCGGTCGATGGCCGAACGAATCGGATTGGACGGCATGAGCAGATAGGCGCCACCCGCCACGAGGAGCCCGGCGAACGTGACCCATCGTCCGGCCTGGCGAAGCGTCCCGGTCACGATGTCGAACAGCGCCTCCACTGCGGCGGCCGAGGTTCCCGCCTCCACGCCCGCCAGCACGCGAGACCTGACGAAGGCCAGCGCGGCGAGCACGACCACCATCGCCAGCGCCATCGCGAGCCCGGCGGCGATGACTTCCCGGCCCCTATCCGGCGCGAGGACCAGTGCGATCACGAGCGCCGCCAGCGCCAGCAACGGCAGAACCCACCGCAATGTCACGATCAGGTCCACCGCCCATTGGGCCGAGGCCAGTTCTTCGGATTCGAGCAGGACCACGGTATGAACGCCTGGTTCCGTCGAGACCCCATCGAGGAAGGTGAACCCCCGCTCGTTGAGTCGCGCCTGCACTTCGACGACCAGCGGCGCGAGGTCGAGCACCACCTGTCCTTCGGTGGAGCGCACGACCGAGACTTCCTCGCCACGCAGGAGATGGACAACCTGGGGATGAACGGCCCGGTTGGCCGCCACCCAGATTTGCTGGAAGGTGTCGGAGCGCACCACGTCATGGACGGTACGCTCGATGATCTGGATCGAAGCAACCCGGGTCAACCCGGCGAGCGAGAATGTGCCGTCACTCGCTTCGTCCCTGGTGTCATCGGTCACGACGCTCACCGCGTAATCCACCAACCTGGTGGATGCCGACTGAGCCACCAGATCCTGTATCGCCGGATCGGCCGCGAGTTGGGAGACCGTGTCCACATACCGCTCGGTGTCGAGCGTTTCGGCGGCGAGCCAGGTCGTCACCACGGACAGCGCCGCGAAGATGGCGAACATGATGGAGCAAACGCGGCTTGCGATCGACCGCCACAGAGGTGGCGATGTATCCGACGATTTTTCAGGCGCCCGCGATGACTGGCCGCTCGCTTCCCCGGACATCCGCCACTCCTTGCGATCTGGATTCGCGTCAACCTTGCATCCACGCACTGTAGGAGGTGTTCCGCCACGCGACAATAGCCCCAATCGCGCGGAGGACACGGTGACGCCGGCGGAGAGGTTCCGCCGGCGTCGCCGTGTCTCTTTACAGGTTTGAAGGCGAGATCGCGTGGTTAGTCAGCCGCGCCCTCGGCGGATTCGGCGATCGCCTGCTGGAGTTCGACCACCGCCGTCGGGGTCACCTTCCAGAACCGGCTCACCGTCTCGTCCCAGTTCGCCAGCAATTTCGCCGCGTGCGTGCTGCCGGTGGCTTCGACATGCCGTTCGATCAGAGCGCGCAGGTCCTTCGCTTCGCCAGCCTCGATCCGGCTGGCCCGCACCGACTCCCGGTTGTAGTTGCCGTCGAACACACCGGCGGAATCCAGGACCCAGGCGACGCCGTTCGTCATGCCCGCGCCGAAGTTGTTGCCGGTCGGACCGAGAATGACCGCCTGGCCGCCCGTCATGTACTCGCAGCCGTGGTCGCCCACGCCTTCAACAACGGCGGTCGCGCCACTATTGCGAACCGCGAACCGCTCACCGACCGTGCCGGCGATGAACACGGTGCCGCCGGTCGCCCCGTACAGGATGGTGTTGCCGGCGATGGTCTGCGGGTTGGTGAACGGCGCGTCGCGGTCGGGGAAGATCGCGATTTCGCCACCGTTCATGCCCTTGCCAACGTAGTCGTTGGCCTCGCCTTCAAGCTTCAGCGTGAGGCCCGCCACGGTGAATGCGCCAAAGCTCTGGCCGGCGCTGCCGCGGAAGCGGAGGCTGACGCGATCGAGCGGCGTTGGACGGCTGTCCCGGAGCACGGTCATCGATCCCGCGATGCGGGCGCCCACGGTGCGGTGCTCAGTGCTGATCGCTGATTCGACCTCCACCGGCTTGCCAGCGGCGAGATCGCCCTCGATCCGGGCCAGGATGCGGGTGTCGAGCGTTTCCTCCGCGTTGTGATCGATGTCGATCGACTTGCGGCGGACATCGGCGGCGGCGGGCTCAGAAAGGAGCGCGCCGACATCGAGCATGCCCGCCCGGCCCGTGATCGCCTTCGGCGCGAGCAGGTCGCTGCGGCCGATGAGTTCCTCGATCGAGCGCGCGCCCAGGGCCGCGAGATCCTCGCGAAGCGCGCCGACCATCTGCGTGAAGTAGCCGATGACATCCTCCGGCTTGCCGGTGAATTTGGCGCGAAGGTCCTCGCGCTGCGTGGCGATACCGGTCGGGCAGGTGTTGAGGTGACACTGCCGGGCCATGTCGCAGCCAATCGCCACCAGCACGGACGTGCCGAACCCGAATTCGTCGGCCCCGAGCATCGCCGCGACGATGATGTCTTCCGGAGTCTTGAGCCCGCCATCGGTGCGGAGCCGCACGCGAGAGCGAAGACCATTCATGACCAGGGTCTGCTGGGTCTCGGCCATGCCGAGTTCCCACGGCACGCCGGCATGCTTGATCGAGGCGAGCGGCGCGGCCCCCGTGCCTCCCGAGTGGCCGGCGATCAGGATGTAGTCCGCGCGGGCCTTCGCCACACCGGCGGCGACCGTGCCGACACCGGCCTCGGCCACCAGCTTCACGCCAATCTTCGCCCGGGGATTGACCTGCCGGAGATCGTAGATGAGCTGGGCGAGGTCCTCAATGCTGTAGATGTCATGGTGGGGCGGCGGTGAGATCAGCGGAAGACCGGGCACCGCGTGCCGCATGCGGGCGACGAAGTCGGTCACCTTGAAGCCAGGCAACTGGCCGCCCTCGCCGGGCTTGGCGCCCTGGGCGATCTTGATTTCCAGCTCCTCGGCTTTGGCGAGGTAGCGCGCCGTCACACCGAAACGACCGGACGCCACCTGCTTCACCTTGTTATGCCGCACGTCGCCATCGGGCGTGTCGTCGAACCAGTGCGGATCCTCTCCACCCTCGCCCGAGTTCGAGCGACCACCAAGCCTGTTCATCGCCACGGCCAGCGTGGAGTGAGCTTCCGGGCTGAGCGAACCGAGCGACATCGCTGTCACCACGAAGCGCTTCACGATCGCTTCCAGTGGCTCGACCTCGTCGAGCGGCACGGCTGGACCGAGCGGCTTGAGTTCAAGCAGGTCGCGAATCGTCGTCACCGGTTGTTCGCGAATCATGCCCCGATAGGTCTTGTACGCCTCGGCGTCGTTGTTCTGGCTGGCGGCCTGGATCGCCTTCACCATCGTGGGGGCGTAGCCGTGGGTCTCGCCATCGCGCTTGAACTTGACCAGGCCATCGTCCGGCAGGCGGGCGGCCATCTCCTCGAAGGCGGCCACATGGCGTTTGCGCGCGTCGGCCTCGATCTCGGCCAGGCCGATGCCGCCGAGCCGCGAAGGCGTGCCGGTGAAGCAACGGTCCACCAGTTCCTGGCTGAGGCCGATCGCCTCGAAGATCTGCGCCCCGCGATATCCCATCGCGGTGGTGATCCCCATCTTGGAGATGACCTTCAGGAATCCGTATTCCATGGAGTAGATGTAGTTGGCGCGCAGTTCCGCCGGTCGCACCTGCTCGTAGCCGCGCTGCCCGGAAAGCTGGGCCGACGCCTCGAGCGCGAGGTACGGATGGACCGCCGACGCTCCGTATCCGATCAGCACGCCCAACTGGTGCACGTCCCACACCTCGCCGGTCTCGCAGATCAGGTCCGCGTTCGACCGCAAGCCGGCGCGAATCAGATGATGATGCACCGCTCCGACCACCAGCGACATCGGCACCACCGCGTGGTCGGCGTCGAGCGCCTTGTCGGTCAGGATGATGATGCCCGCGCCACCGCGAACGGCGGAGTCGACCTCGTTGACGATGCGGTTGAGCGCGGCATCCAGCGCGCCCTCCGGCTCCGCCAGCGAGAACAGCGTTTCGACTTCCGCGACCTTGAGGTCGGTGACCTGGCGAATCGCCTGGAGGGTCCCCGCCTGGAGGATCACGCTGTCGAGGTGAACGAGCCTGGCGGCCTCGGGCGTCTCGGCCAGCAGGTTATGGCGCGGCCCAACGAACGAATCCAGCGCGAACACCTTGCGCTCACGCAGCGAGTCGATCGGAGGGTTCGTGACCTGGGCGAACCGCTGGCGGAAGTAGGCGGTCAGCGGCCGGGTGATCTCGGAGAGAACCGCCAGCGGCGCGTCGTCACCCATCGACCACGTCGGTTCCTTCCGTTCGCCCGCCATCGGCGTGATGATCAGGCGAAGGTCTTCGGCCGTGTATCCGAACGCCCGCTGCCTGGCCACCACGGCTGGGTCGGTCTTGGTCATCTGATTGCGCGTCTTGGCATCGGCGTCAACCGGCACCGGCAGCGGTTCGTCGGCCTCGGCGATGTCGTCGAGCACGATCCGGTTCGCTTCCAGCCATTCGGCGTACGGCGCGCGGTTGGCGATTTCCGACTTGATTTCCTGGTTGCGCAGCACCACGCCGCGCGAGGTATCGACCAGCACCATCTGGCCGGGGCCAAGCCGGCCCTTCTCCACGATGGTCGATGGGTCGATCACCACGGTTCCGGCCTCGGAACCGGCGACGAACAGCCCGTCGGACGTAATTGCGTAGCGAACCGGGCGAAGGCCGTTGCGGTCGAGCGTGGCGCCAGCCACGACGCCATCGCTGAAGCCCAGCGCCGCGGGGCCGTCCCACTGTTCGATCAGGCCCGCATGGTAGTTGTAGAACGCGCGGCGGGCGGGGTCCATTTCCGGCAGCTTTTCCCATGGCTCCGGCACGCACATCATCAGCGCGTGGGCGAACGACCGTCCGCTGTGCCGGATCAGTTCGATGGCGTTGTCGAGGCTGAGCGAGTCGCTGCCATGCATCGAAACGACCGGCTGGAGTTCCTCGGCCGGCGTGCCATCGGCAAGCTGGAGCACCGGCGTCCGGGCCTGCATCCAGCGGCGATTTCCCTCGATGGTGTTGATCTCGCCGTTGTGGGCGATCTGGCGGAACGGCTGCGCCAGTCCCCACGTCGGGAAGGTGTTCGTGCTGTAGCGCTGGTGGAACAGGGCAATGGCGCTGGTCGCCTCTGGCCGCTGGAGGTCGGGGTAGAACCCCGCCAGGTCTTCCGGCAGGAAGAACCCCTTGTAGACGATGGTCCGCGCCGAACACGACGCCAGGTGCATGTCCGCCTCGGTCAGCCCGTTCGCGGCCGCCTCGCGCTCGATGGCGCGGCGGGCGAGCATCAGCTTTCGCTCGAAGGTGTCCAGGTCGATGGCGGGATCGCGGCGAACGAAGACCTGGGCGATCGCCGGAAGCGTCGCCTTCGCGGTTTCGCCCAGCACATCCGGCTGGATCGGCGTATCGCGCCAGAGCAGGACCTCGAAGCCACGCTCGGCGAAGACCCGGTCAACAACCTCGCGGGCGAGTCGCTGGCGTTCGGCGTCCAGTGGGAGGAAGGCCATCGCCACGCCGTAGTCACCGGCGGAAAGGCCGGGCGCGCCGGCCTCGTCCAGTTCCGGCGCGAACAGCTCGTGCGGAATCTGGATCAGCAGGCCGGCGCCGTCGCCGGTCCGGGCATCGGCGCCGACCCCGCCCCGGTGGGTGAGGTTCACCAGGCCAGCCAGGGCGCGCTCCACGATTTGCCGGGACGCCCTGCCCTGGATGTCGACCACCAGGCCCACGCCGCAGGAATCGTGCTCGTAGGCGGGGGAGTAAAGCGGTGCGTTCGAGGTTCGGCTCTGGAGCGAGGTCATGGTCGTTGGCTGGTGTGCCATCGGCGTTCCTTCCCTTGATCGGGTCGTTGCGATCGTGTTCGCGCGGGCTTCCGTGTTCGATGTCGATGTCATGGAATGGCCGGTTAGTGCCAGCGGCCAATTGTGAAGTTCCGCACAAATCCGGAACCGGTGTTTCAGTGCGGTGGGGCAGTGGCATTCGAAGCCAGGTGCCCCGACGGACATGAAGAATCCACTCCATCGTGGGGACTTCCAGTGTATTGGTCGCGCAAGGGCCACCACAGGTACAGAGCGCCAAGAATCCAGTCGCCAGGTTTTGGATGTTGTGCCCAAACGACAATTCCAATTGCACAACGGAAATCCGGACGAGCATTGACGAGAAACCCCGAAATTTCGGGCGAACTCGAAATCTCGATCGCGCGAAAACGCCCCGGAATCGCCAGATTCATGGTTCAATATGCACAAATCCGGACCGAATGGCTGATGCCGACCGCGTGGTCATTCCCGAAAATCGTTTGGATTCTTCGCACATATTGTTCACAATGTCACAAGCGAAATCGTCGTTTCGCCTCCAGTACACACACGTGGGGCGATCAAGGAGCACATGAATGGGCGGATTCACCGACGCGTTGCCAACTGTTCCAGACCCGAACATGATCGAGGAGGTCATCGGTCGGCTACGCGAGGAACAGGTCGTGGTTGTCGACCTTCAGTTCAGCGATATCACCGGCGGCATCAAGGCATTGACCATTCCGGCGAACCTGCTGGAACGCACCTTCACCCAGGGGTACCGCTTCGACGGCGCCTCGATGGCGGGCGGAATGCGGCAGGTCGAACTCGACTTGTACCTCGCGCCCGACCCGGAAACGGCCACCATCATTCCCAGGCGCGAGGGTGAACCCCGCCGCGCCCAATTCTTCTGCTGGGTCGTCCGCCGCGACGGCCAGGCTTTCGCGGGCGATCCCCGCTCGACGCTCCAGGCCCAGTTGAAGCGAGCCGCCGCGGCCGGTTTCGACTACCAGGTCGGGGTGGAGATGGAGTTCTACCTTTTGGCCCAGGACAGAACCGGCGGTCCACCGGTCCTGCCGGCCATGGACGGCGCGGGCTACTTCGATGTCGGTGAAGACGTACTCTCCGGCACCCGCGACGAAATCATCGCGACGCTCCAGGCGATGAAGGTGGAATCGGGCGGCGCCCACCACGAAACCGGACCCGGCCAGCAGGAACTCGACCTGCTCCACGCCGGCGGCGTCCGGGTGGCCGACCAGATCATCACCACGCGGCAGGTCATTCGCTCGGTCGCCCAGCAACGCGGCCTGCGGGCCACGTTCATGGCCAAGCCCTTCCCCGACGCCCCGGGTTCCGGCATGCACCTCTTCCAGCGGCTGATGTCCTACCCGGATGGCGTCGACCTGTTGAGCGACCCAGCCTCGGGCGATGGAATCTCGCAAACGGCTCGCCACTTCATAGGAGGCCAGCTCGCCCACGCCGAGGGCATGAGCGCCGTGCTCTGCAACACCGTGAATTCATACAAGCGCCTGGCCGACGGCCACCGGGCGCCACGCCACGCCACCTGGGCCCGGGTCAGCCAGGCATCGCTCATTCGCGTGCCGGGCTTCACGCCGGGAACCTCGGCCGACATCGAACTCCGCAGCCCGGACGCCATGACCAACCCCTATCTCGCGATGGCGGTGACCCTGGGTTCGGCCCTCGACGGCATTCGCCGCAACGAGGATCCAAGCGCTCCCCTGGACGAAAACCTGGTGGCCTACGACGACGACGAACTGAACCGGCTGGGAGTCACCCGCCTGCCGATTTCGCTGGGCGAGGCGCTGGACTCCATGGCCGCCGACGATGTGATTCGCGACTCGCTGGGGAACTACATCTTCGACCAGTTGCTCACGGTCAAACGCGCCGAGTGGATCGACTACCGTCGCCACGTAAGCCCATGGGAGCACATGCGTTATGGCGACCTCTGATCTCGAACGCCGCCCTTCGACGTATTCGCCGCAGGGACAGAATGGGACCTCCGAACGCTCCCTGGCGATGATCTCCGTGCTCGATGTCCTCCGCCAGGCGCTGCCCGACGGCGCGGTGGTGGTGGCCGGCAACGATGGGCTCCACCGCGAGGTGACCTGGGCATCGCGACTGCGTCCCGCCCCGCCCGCCTTCGCCCATCTCTCGGGCGGCGAACTGGTGCTGCTGCCGCCCAACGTGCTGGAAATGCTCGACGACCAGTTATCGCTGGAAGCCGCCATCCGCCAACTTGCCAGCTTCGGGATCGCCGCGATCGCCCTCACCGGCGAGCCATCGGCCGCAGCGCGGGCCGCCGCCGATGAAACCAGCATGCCCTTGATCGTGCTTCCCTCCAGCGCCGAGTTCGGAGTGCTGGAGCGAAACACCTCCCGCTACATCTCCGAGCGCCGCCGCGAAATCCTGCGGCGAGGCCAGGAGGCCGGTCGCCAGTTGATGGAACTCGCCATCGCCGGGGAGCCGCTCTCCGAACTGGCCGCCGAACTCAGCGAACTCTCCGGCCGGGCGGTTGCCTTCGAAGGCCGCGATGGTCGCCTGCTTGCCTTCCAGCCATCCTCCAGTGGCCTGGACGCGCTGGCGATCGAGGGGCTCCTGACCGAAACCCGCGGCCCCGCCTTCAACTGGCTGCGGATGGTCGCCGCCTCCAGTTCCGCCGAACCGCCGTACGCAACCTACGCCTCCCGCACCGGGTGGTCGCGGGTCGTCTCACCCGTCAGCAGCCGGGATGGCCTGTTGGGCAGCGTCTCGGTCTTCGCGCCGGAAGGCAAGGACCAGGTCGAGGATGGCGTGTACGCTTCGCGCGGGGCGGCCGCCTGCGCGGTGACGATGACCCGGGAACAGGCCGCCGCTGGCGCCCGCCGCGAGATCGAACTGAACGTGCTCGATGAAATCCTCGATGGCGCGCTGCGCAGCGAGGTATCGCTCCTGCAGCAGATCCGCCGGCTCGGGCACGATCTCGATCGCACGCATTGCACGATCATCGCCCGCGTGGATGCCGCCCAGGGCAGTCCCGCCCGTGCCCGCGATGGCCGGTGGTCCGCCCTGGAGGAAGGGCTCAACCGGGCGGCCCGCGCCCTCGACGCCCGCATCCTCTGGCGGGTGCGCAATACCAGCGCGGAAATCGTCTGGCCGGTGAACGACGACGCCGAACTCGAGAACGTGGTTCGGGAATTGCGCGATGGTTTGAACGCCTCGCTGGCCATCAGCGGCTCGTCCGAAGTCGTGTCGATGGGTGTTGGCCGCATTCGCGGCGGGCTGGAAGGCATCCGCCAGTCGCACCAGGATGCCCGCCAGGCGTTGATGATCGGTCGTCGTCTCAACGGTCCGGGCCACGTGACGCAGTTCGAGAAGCTGGGTGTGTACCGCCTGATCTACGCCGCCGAGCAGTTGCCAGAGCTACGGACCTTCCAGGAAGAAGCGCTCGGGGCTCTCACCGCCTACGACCAGGCTCACGGCGCCGAGCTGATTCGCACCCTGGAGGCGTTCTTCGCCGCCAATTGCAGTCCCAAGGAAGCCGCGAGCCTGCTCCACGTCCACCGCAACACCGTGCTCTACCGCCTGGAGCGAATCGCGGAAATCACCGGGCTGGATCTCAACTCCTCGGATGTCCGGCTGCGGCTGCATCTCGCGCTGCACGTGCGCATGGCGCTGTCGGCATAAGTGGGAACCGGGTATGGGCTTATGGCGGCATGTCTGATATGCTGCCATATCAATGAGCCATACCGCCTAACCGGGATACCTACATGCCGCTGCTCTATGAACGCCTGCGGGCGTATCTTCTTGATGAGATCCGATCCGGACGACTTGGTCCCGGAGATCGAATTCCATCCGAGATGTCGCTGGCCGAACAGTTCAATGTCAGCCGTATTACGTCGAAGAAGGCGCTCGAAACACTCGAGCGCGATGGCCTTATCGTGCGATTTCGCGGCAAGGGATCGTTCGTGGCCGATGGCGTGGTGGGCGTCATCACCCCACCCGCGAAATCGAGCGGCGCCCCGGCCCAGCAACTCGTGGACCGCGCCTCGCTGGCCGGCCCGACCGTTGGGTATGTCACCTCACACTGGTCGGATGTCTTCGGCACGCGGCTGCTACAGGCCATCGAGGAGCGCTGTGGCGAACTCGGCTTCAGCCTGGTCATCAAGCGCAGCTTCGGCCGCCGCGATATCGAGGACACCGCGATTTCCACGCTGGTCAACCTGGGAGTCCGCGGCCTGATCGTTTTCCCGGTCCACGGCGAGTTCTACAACGATTCGCTGCTCCGAATCGTGCTGGATGGCTACCCTGTCGTGCTGGTCGACCGGTATATGAAGGGCATCGCGGTCAATTCCATCGGCACCGACAACTACACCGCTAGCAAGCAACTGACATCCGTCTTGCTCGACCGGGGCCACGAGCGCGTGGGGTTCGTCTCGCTGCCAACCGAGCGTACATCCAGCATCGAGGACCGGCGGCGCGGCTTCGGCGCCGCCCTGCGAGACGCGGGCCTGCGCTACGATCGGTCGAACCTGCTGATGACGCTTGAGAGCACCCTGATGGGCAAGATCGAGGAAGAGCAGATCGAGCAGGATCTCCAGCGCATCCGTGCCTATCTGGACGACAACCCGGACATCACCGGTTTCGTGGGCTGCGAATACACCATGGCGATCCTGCTGGAACAAGTGTTGCGCCAGCGTGGCCGCGCGGACCTGATCGACGAAATCGTCTGCTTCGACTCGCACGACTCACCGCTCGAACCCAGCCGGTTCACCCACGTGCTCCAGGACGAACGCCTGATCGGGCGCACCGCCGTGGACGTACTGACTGGCAACGCCAGCAGCCCCAGCCGCGCCCCCCGCATCGACATCCCCTACTCCATCGTCGCCAAGGGCCATCTCAGCATGCACGACGCGAAACCCTGACACATAGCCTCGCGCCTGAAACGGCTTGAGATTCGTCTTGGCCCGATTCAACCGCACAGCGTAGTGACAGGCCTTGTGCCTGTCAGCCGCGAACCACCCCTCGGTTCACGCACCACGCGAGACACACCGCCACAGTAGTGACAGGCCTCGTGCCTGTCACAAGCGAACCATCCAACGGCGATCGTCAGGACCTACCAGGCCTGGCATCCTGTTTCTGCTGCCACCATCCCGGATTTCCCTCGACATACCGCCGTAACGTCTCCAGACGCCGGTCAGACTGCACGATGCGGTCGCTGAAAGATCGCTGCCATATTGAGCGGTCGTATGCCGGGAATTCGCCCGCTCTCACGCCCGCGCTGTATTCGACCATCACGCGGGACTTGAACGAACCGATGGCCGCGCTGAGAGAAACCGGTGGAACCTGATCAGTTTCCCGAAGGAGCACAATCCCATGCATGTGGTTCGGCATGATCACGAATGCGTCCAGCTCGACGGCTTCGAAGTGATCGGGCAGGTCCAGCCAATGGCACTGGACCATTTGCCCCGCGTCGTTGAGATGCATCACCGCCCGGTCAACGTGCCCGAACCTGCATTCCATGTGGTGCACGCAGAGCGTTACCCAGTACGTGCCAGGCGTTGAATAGTCGAAGCCGGGAGACCGAAGAGGTTTGCGATGGTGGCGCATGGGTCCGTGACTCCGCGAGATTTGGTCCAAACGCGTTTCGCAAGGACCCATGGCCAGCGCCGGTTCGACGCATTGAAGGGCTTGCTCAGGCCAGCGAGACGTGAGCGAACCCGGCGTGTGCGAGTGGCGGGCACAAGACCCGCCACTACCGAGAGATCGTGCGATCAGGGCGACCCAGCGCCAAGGGTCGAGTAGTACCCCGGTCTTAGCCGCGGAGGTCGCTGACCATCGCGGAGACGCGGTCGAGCGCCTTTTGGAGGTTCTCTTCCGAATTTGCGGTCGAAAGCCGGATGTACCCCTCACCCGCCTCGCCGAACGAGGTGCCCGCGATACCGGCCACGCCGTACTCCTCCAGCAACCGGTCGGCGAACTCCTTGCTGGTCAGGCCGGTACCCGTCACGTTCGGGAAGGCGTAGAACGCGCCCTTCGGCATCACGCAGGAAATCCCGTCGATGGCGTTGAGGCCGCTCACGATCAGGTCGCGCCGACCACGGAACGCCTCCCGGAACTCCGACACCCGGTCCTGCGGGCCGGTAAGCGCCGCCAGCCCCGCCCGTTGCACCGCGACCGACGTGCAGGACACGCTGTTCACGGCCAGCCGGGTGATGCTTGGCACGAGGTCAGCCGGGAAGAGCCCGTATCCCAGTCGCCAGCCGGTCATCGCGTAGGTCTTCGAGAACCCGTCGAGGATCACGGTGCGCTCCGCCATGCCGGGGAACGTGGCGATCGAGGTGTGCTCGCCCTCGTAGATCAGCTCGGCGTAGATCTCGTCGGCCATCACGATCAGGTCGTGCTCCACGGCCAACCCGGCGATCCGCTCCAGCTTGTCCTTGCTCAGCACGCCGCCCGTCGGGTTGGCCGGCGAGTTGATGATGAGGAGCTTCGTCTTGTCCGTGATCAGCGACGCCAGCTCATTGACATCGAGTTCGAACTCGTTCTCCTCGCGCAGCGGAATCGGCACCGCCTTCGCGCCGGTGAAGTTGATCATCGACCCATAGATCGGGAACCCGGGATCGGGATAGATCGCCTCATCGCCAGCCTGCAGCAGCGCGAGAATGAGGAAGAACATGACGGGCTTGCCGCCCGGCGTCACCACCACCTGGTCCGCCGAGTAGTCCAGGTTCCGGGTGGTGTTGATGTAGTTGGCGATGGCCGCCTTAAGCTCGGGATCGCCCCCGGCTGGCCCGTAATGCGTCCAGCCGGATTGCAGGGCATTGACGGCCGCGCCAACAACGTTCTCCGGCGTGTCGAAGTCGGGCTCGCCGACCTCAAGGTGGACCACATCCTTGCCCTGGGCCTCCAGCGCCCGGGCTTTCACCATCACCTCGAAGGCCGTTTCCGTGCCGAGGCGGCTCATTCGATCCGCGAGTTTGACTGCCATCCGTTCGATGTCCTTTCATGCCAGCGCGCGCGACGGACCCGGGTTGGTCCCGCGATCACGTCCGCGCGTGTAGTCCCGCGATGCGCATCACCATGTCGACCGCCTCGTCCAGCGTGGTGGCCTCTGGTATGCGATGTTCCGTCACCAGCGGCAACAGATCAA
This sequence comes from Chloroflexota bacterium, assembly GCA_023389575.1. GTDB lineage: Bacteria > Chloroflexota > Chloroflexia > Thermomicrobiales > UBA6265 > JACCYX01. The sequence goes on from JAEWEG010000049.1 coordinate 62,148, forward strand.
GGGGGCGATACCACTCCCGCATTTCCCGTTCACCATACTCCACCGCCTGGGGCTCGGTGAGGTGGCGGCGCAATGTCTCCTCGAACGACACATCCAAGATGAAGAAATGGGTCGCGCCCTCGTGATCATCGCGCAGCCGGGCCAGCATCTCCCCGTAGTGATCGGCATACAGGATGCCTTCGACGATCACGCTGAAGCCGCGATCCAGGGCGAACCGGGCCACCGTGTCGATCAGGTCGATGTTTGCCGCGCCCGGCCTGTCCTTTTCCCACAGCAGGTTCCGCCGCAGGTAGTCCTGCCCCACGATCGCCATGCCCCGGCCGTGCCGCTGGCGAATCGCCTTCGCCAGGCTGCTCTTCCCGCTCGCCGAATTGCCCCGGAGCACAATCAGCGTGGTTCCGTCGTTTCCCGTCGTGTCGCGGCACCCTGTTTCATCCACCGGCCTGTAGCCAAGAATGGCCGTTTATTGTATACAGTTGTGAATAGATTTGTGTGTAGCTTCATCGTGTGCATCGTCAATCGGGGTATCGTCGACGGCGGATCCCGCTGTGAGGAGTTGGCCAATGAGCCACCAGCAGAAAGCCGATCGTCCCACCTCGCCGATCATCCGCCGGAATCTCGGGTCCGACGTGTACTCGGTGCTCTGGGACCGGATTCTCTCACGCGATCTCTTCCCTGGCGAAAAACTCTCCGACCTCCGCCTGAGCGAGGAGCTTGGCGTCAGCCGCACCCCCGTGCGGGAGGCGCTGCACCGCCTGGTGCAGGACGGCGTCGTGATCTACTCGCCCAACCGCGGGTTCTTCGTCGCGTCGTTTTCCGGAGATGACATTCGCGAAATCTTCGACCTCCGGGCCGTGCTGGAGGCGCTTGCCCTGCGCACCCTCGCCGCCCGTCTGCAGCCCAGCGAGTACGAATGGGCGCGAGGCGAGCTCGAGCGGGCCGAAACTCTCATCAACGACGCCGAGACCGACGAACAGCGGCTCGAAGCAGCGACCGCGTTTCTCGAAGTCGACCAGGGGTTTCATCAGTGGCTGATCGAAGGCTCTGGCAACCAGCGGCTGGTCAACATCGTGAACGGGCTCTGGGCCCAGGTCTCGGTCTTCCAGCGCGCCGGCACCCACGTGCCAGGCTGGATGGAGATCGCCCTCCAGCAGCACAAGCAGATCATCGACCTGCTCATCGCGGGCAAGAGCGATGAGGCGGCGGACGCGCTCGAACATCACATCCTGGACATGAAGACGCGCGTCATCGCCGACTTCGCCTACTCCGAAGATGGCACGATCGATCTTGAGGGAACCAATGGATGACGGCGTCGCTGCTGGATCTTCCGTGGGACCCGCTTTCGCCTGATGACGTCACCAGCCTGTTCGAACCCTACCTCGGTCCGTGGTGTATCGCGGGCGGATGGGCGCTGGATCTATTCGTGGGCGAGCAATCGCGCGAGCACGCCGATATCGACATCCTGATCGCCCGCTCCGATCTGGGGCATGTCCACGCGACATTGCCCGGCTGGTCGCTGTATGGCGCCAGCGGCACGCTCACGCCGTGGGATGAGGGCGAAGAACTCCCGGAACATATCCACGACATCTGGTGTCGCCGCGGCGAAGGCCCGTGGGAATTCCAGATGATGGTGATCGAGATGACCGCCGACGGGTGGGTGTTCCGCCGCGACAGCCGCATCCGTGGCCCGCTTGACTCAATGGTCGTGGTGACGGACGGTGGGCTGCCGATCCTGGCCCCCGAAATTCAGTTGCTGTACAAGTCGAAGCGCCCGAACCGGCCAAAGGACGAGCGTGACTTCGCCACGGTGTTGCCACATCTGGGCGAACAACGCCGCGCCTGGTTGGCCGGAGCGCTCGACCGCGTTCACCCGGGACATCCGTGGCGCGAGGCGCTCGATACCGGCGACATCGGCGATATCGAGGCCTGACGGGAATCGCGGATCAGGATGCCCTGAGCGCCAGCGCCACCACCTGCGGCTGGGGATAGCGGAACTCGAGCAGGAGCGGCGTGCGACCGCCATCCAGCAGCGGGGATTCCAGCCGCTCGAACGACTTGACCGCGAGCAGCGTATCCATGACCTCGGTCATGTCGCCGATCGCGTCCTCGCCCTCGATCACGACTTCATGCAGCACTTCCGCCCCATCTGGCGCGGGCTCGGCGAACACGATTCCGGAGCGGCTCCTGTCCACCCACAGCTTCCGCATGGCCGTCAAATCGATTTGGCCTTCGCCGCCATCGAGATCGGAATACGTAAAGGAAAAGGCAGCCGCGCTCATCGTTCTGGTCTCCCACTCATTCATGTACGTACACTACTGAACTGGAGACCAGAATAGAACAAACGTTCGACCTTGGCAACCCTCCCGAACTGGCTAGCCCGGTCTCTCTGGTTATTCAACGCCGGACGGAATCGATCGGTTCCAGCGGCTTCGCGACCAGGCGAATAGCCAGCCTGAGCTCGTCTCCAGGAGCCAGCCGCAACGCAGTGGACGCCACGTTTTCGGCGCCCGAAAGCAACGATCCGGCGGAAAGCGGGCAACTGGTCGGCTCCAGCGAAACGGACTCCCCGTCCCCCGGCGCGAACACGGCCAGGTCGCTCACGCCATGGTCGAGATACAGCGCGACCTCTCCCTCCAATCCGCTCATCCCCGCCACAGTGGGAGAAGGGAGATCGGTCCTGAGGCGAAGCTCCTGCCCCTCGGCGGAAAGGCGCACTGAGCCATCCGGAGATCCCTCCGGCAGGACGATATCCAACCCGGACCGCTCTCCACCCAGGAACGCCATCGCGAAATACGGGTGCAATCCGAGTCCGACCGGCGCCGCCTCCCCGCCCTCGTTCCTCGCCACCAACTCGATGCGCAGGCCGTCGTCTCCCAGCGAGATTTCCTGCCTGAGCGTCACGTGGAATGGATAGCCCCGGCGCTCGTCGTCGCGCAGGCAACCAGGCGTCTCGAACCGCGTCACGATCCGCCGGTCGCTTCGCTCCCCGACCATCCACCCACGGTCGTGAGCGAAACCATGGGCGAACGAGGTTCCATCCGGCGCGTTGACTGGCAAGTGGTAACGCCGCCCCTCCCACCGGTAGGCGGCATCCCGCACCAACCCTGGGAACGGGAACAGCACGGGGTTCCCATACCGCGTCGGCCGCGCCCGCGCCTCGGACGCGGCGCCCGCGTGCAGTACCTGTCGCCAGCCATCTCGGGTCGCGATCGCGTGAGCGATGACGCCTCCACCATGGAACGGAGCCACCCAGGCTCGGGCCATGGGCGACTCCAACAGATGGAGTTCCTCATCCTCCCAGCCCGGGGGCGTGACCGCGTCATCCGACGGAAGCGCCTCAGCCAACCGTCATCAACGGCGAAAGCGCGTCGAGAATGGCGTCCAGCTCGCGATGGTTGTGCGCGTCGAGCGTACCCGCACCTGGCACCCGGGTTCTCGGGCTGGCGATCACGCCGCGCCGGTACAGCACTTCCTTGTAGATGGTGAAGCTGTACATCGCCTCGTAGTTGAGCAGCGGCAGCAGTTCGGTATGCAGCCGGCGAGCCTCCGCCTCGTCGCCGCGATCGAGCGCGTTCCACACCTGAACGTGGACGTCCGTCACCTCGCAGGCCGGCATCGTGCCGCAGGCGCCCCGGGCGAACTCCTCCATCAGGTAGCGTCCAGCCATGCCGCCCATCACGCCCTTCAGGCTGTCGCCCGCCTGCTCGCTGACGGCGGTGATCACCTGCGGCGCGTAAGCCGTCTCCTCCTTCAGGAAGTCGACGCCCGGAATCTCCGTCAGCATCCGCACCAGCAGCGAGGCGGGCATCGGCGTGCCGACCGGCCCGACGTAGTCCTGGATCCAGACCGGCAACCCATCCGCCGCCGCCGCGACCGCGCTGTAGAAGTCGAAGATTTCGCTGACCGGCGCGTGGCGCACGTAGGGTGGCATCGCCATCACCGAGTCCGCGCCAGCCTTCGCCGCGTGGCGGGCGTAGAGTTCGGACGCCGTCGTGGAGATACCCGAAACTCCCACCACCACCGGGACACGTCCCGCCGTCTGGTCGATCACGATCTCGGCGGCCCGGCACCGCTCCTCGTCGGTAAGCGCGATCGCCTCGCTGGCGTTCACGCCAATCACGATGCCGTGCGTGCCCGCCTCCACGCAGAAGTCGACGCATTTCTGGAGCGACACCTCGTCGATCCCGCCATCCTCCCCGAACGGGGTCGGCGGTATGGCGAATACGCCGCGGAACCGCCCCTCCGGCCCAGCCACCCTGTCGGATTCTGTTATGTCCTGCACGTACTGATTCCCTCCCGGCTGGCGGAATCGCCAGCCGCATGATTCCTATCCCTTGAGGCCAGACCTCGCCAATGCCGCTATGAACTGCCGCTGCAATATGAGGAACACCGCGAAGATCGGGATCACGGACGATACCGCTCCCGCCGATATCAGCGCGGCGCTGAATCCACCACTCTCGTCGAAGTACCGCGTCAGGCCAAGCGGCACCGTGAACTTGTCCTCACTGGTGAGCATGACCAAGGGGGTCTCGTAGTCGTTCCAGCTCCAGACGAAGGCCAGGATCGCCAGCGACGCCAGCGCCGGCTTCGCCAGGGGCAGGATGATCTGCCAGTAGATCTGCAACTCGTTCGCGCCATCCGACCGGGCGGCATCAGTCAATTCCTGTGGAATCGAGAGGAAGAACTGCCGGAGCAGGAACGTCCCGAACACCGTGAAGATTCCCGGCAGGATCAACGCCCACAACGTATCGAAGATACCCAGTTGGCGATAGAGGATGAACCTCGGCACCAGCAGCATCTGGTGCGGGATGATCAGCGTGCTCAGGTACAGCACGAACACGATGTCCCGGCCCCGGAACTTCAGGCGCGAGAAGGCGTAGGCGGCCAGCGAGGCCGTCAGCAACTCGCCCACCACCCGCACCAGCGCCACCAGCAACGAGTTGCCGATGAAGTTGGTGATCGGGTACCGGCCGGTCCAGATCTCGATGTAGTTCTTCCACGTCAAGGGATCGGGTATCCACCGGATCGGCAACCGGAAGACGTCGATCTCGCGCTTGAGCGACGATACCACCATCCACACGAACGGCATCAGGAACAACAACGCCAGCGTCCACATCACGATGGTGACGATGGTCCAGTGAATGTGCCCGCGCCTGCCGCGTACCTCCCCATTGAAGAGGCGATAGTGAAACCGCTTCCTGGGCGCCACGATCGGAGCGGGCGTCACGTTTGTCGGACCGCTAGCCATAGAACACCCCCTTTCGCTGGAATCGCCAAAGGATGAGGGTCAGCACCAGCACCACGATGAACATCGCCCAGGCCATCGCCGAGGCGTATCCGAACTGGTAGAACCGGAATCCGTTCAGGTACACGTAATACGAAAGCACCGTCGTCGCCGTGCCGGGTCCGCCGCCGGTCATCAGGTTGATCAAGCCAAACGACTGCGAGGTGGAGATGAACCCCGTCACCAGCAGGAAGAACGTCGTCGGCGTCAGGAACGGGAACGTCACCGCCCGGAACCGGGCCCACACGCCCGCGCCATCCAGCGCCGCCGCCTCGTGCAGGTCCTTCGGCACATCCTGCAGCGCGGCCAGGTAGATCACCGCCGCGTACCCCGCCCCATGCCAGATTGCCACCACGATCAACGCCCGAAGCGCCCACTCCGACGAAGCCAGCCAGATGGGAGGATCGCCGATGCCAAGCGTCCGCAGCATCTGGTTCATCGGGCCGTAGCGCGGGTCGTAGAGAAGGATCCAGGTCGCCGCGATCGCCACCGAGTTGACGATGAACGGGATGAAGAAGATCAGCCGCAGGGCCGTCCGCCCCGGAATTGGGCCGTTTAGCGCCAGCGCGATCGCCAACCCCGCGACGGTGGTCAGCGGCACCGCGCCACCGGCATAGATCAGCGTTTTGCCGCCGGCGCTCCAGAAGGCGTCGTCGTGGAGGAGGCGGGTGAAGTTCCGCGTGCCAACCCAGCGAATGTTGTCGATGCCGGAGATCACGTCCCACTCGGCGAACGCGATTGCCAGGGAGAACACAAGCGGTAGCAGCGTGAAGATGCCGAAGCCGATCAGGTTGGGCGCGATGAACGCCCAACCGATCCAGCCGGGTGGCTCCGGAGAGCGGCGTCGCCGCCGTCTCCCCTTCGCCTCGACATTCATCGACGTGGCCCGTGACGCCGAACTCACGACCCGGAGCTCGCCTGGGCGATCGCCTCGTCGGCCTGCTTCGTGGCCTCGGCGACCGCTTCGTCGATGGTGATCTCGCCGATCAGGTAGCGATCCACGACCTGGTCCTGGATCTGCTGGATCTGGGCGCTCGCCACCGTGATCGAGTCGGTCGGGATGCGTGAGATGTCTGGCGTGGTGATCGCCGTCTTGTACGACTCCACGTCATACAACGTGTCACGGTCCGGCCCCAGGATGCCCTCGGCGATCTGGTCGACCGATTGGCCGGGGAAGGCCGCCTGCTTGCCAGACTTCAGGTAGTGGTCGGCGCCATCCACCAGCCGGAAGCGGAGGAATTGCCACGCCGCGTCGAGGTGCTCCGTCTTCGGGTTGATCAGCACGTCGTTACCGATGGTGCCAAGCGTCCACGGATCGGTGGCTTCGGAGGACACCGGCACCGGGCCGAACACGGTCACGAAGTCATGCGGGAACTCTTCAAGGTCGTTGACGTAGCGCAGCACGAACGACGAACTCACCCACAGGGCGGCCTGCTCGGTGAGGTAGATGCCCTGCTGGTAGACCTTCAGGTCACGGGCAAGCACGTCGGTCCAGGGGTACGAACTCCCCTCGTCGATCATGTTCCGGTGCGTTTCCCAGTGCAGCCGGAAGGCGGGGTCCTCGAAGTTGGATGCCGACGCATCCTCGTTGTACCAGCGATTCGGGCCAAGGATCTGGGTCGCCACGTCGGGCGGCGCGTACGTGCCAAACACGTTCTCGCTGGAGAGCGCCCTGCTCATCTCGATGAACTCGTCGACCGTCCACGATTCCGGCAGGGTGACGCCCGCCTCGTCCAGCAGCCGCTTGTTGGCGATCGTCACGAACGGGTCGATCACCGTCGGCAGGCTGAACAGCGTGTCGTTGTACCGGAACATGTCGGTGGCGTCGGTCCATTCCTTCACCTCGGCATCAGCCGCGATGAACTCGGTCAGGTCCTGCGCCGCGCCGGCCCCGATCCGCTGGCTGGTGCGAGGCACGCCGTAGGACATGTAGACGTCGATCTGAGTGCCGCCCTGCAGCGCCGTGTCGAGCTGGGTGTTGCCGGTATCGTCGTTCACGTAGCGGGTGTATTTGGCCTGAATTTCCGACTGCGACTCATTGAACGCGGCCACCATATCGCCAGGGCCATTTTCTTCCGGCTCTCCGCCCCAAAACTCCAGCATGATCGGCGACTGGCGGACCAGCGCGGGCGCCGCGAACACGGCGGACGGTGCCCCAATCATGCCAGCGCCAACGGCCGCGGCCGTGCCACCAGCCAACGCGCGCCGGGAAATGGAAAGTGGTCGTTTGATGCGAGTCATGGTGTTTCCTCCATGGAAATCGACATGTGAACGGCTAGTGCAACCTGTCGCGCATGAAGCGATTGCGAATGCCGGCCGGGCCTCATCGGGCCATGGCCAGCGCCGCCTCAGCGCGGAAGTGACCCGTTCGCCTCCTTTCCCTTTTCGCGTGCCCGAAGCAGGGATGCTCCCCCGCGAAACGCCTCGAGTGATGGTTTGGGTTGTCCATGTTCGTCGACCAGGCCCCACTTGCCGGTACCAGGGCACACGTCACTCGGACGCCCGCACAGCCAGCAATGGGGCGCGTCGTCCCAGCGCCAGACGATGACGCCGGCCACGCGCGGTTCGGCGAGGAAGTGGCTCATGCACGCCGTGATGTACTCCGCCTGTTCCTTGAGCGTATGCCCGTGGCCCTCCCAGGAGTGCGGCCAGCCGAGCCATCGGCACCGGTCGTGAGCTGTCTTGAACGGATGGGCCCGGGTCTGCTCCGGCGTCAGCGTGATCCCCGCCGAGGCATAGCCGAACTCCTGCACGATGATGGGTTTGTCGGATATGGATTTGAGCATCGCCAACTTCTCCGGCCATTCGTCCGGAGGCATGTAGCCATCGCAGCCGATGTAGTCGAAGTCGTCGTCTTCCCCAAGTAGCGTCGCGTACATCTCCATCGCGATCTTGTCGAAGCCCGCCATGTTGAAGCCGATCAGGGCCGACGGGTGGCCGGCGCGAACGCCCTTTCCCCCGTGCTGGAGGAAGGTCACCGCCTGCTCCGGCGATAGGCCGCCGGCCCAGAATGGCCGGTTCAGCTCGTTGGCGATCTGCCACGCTTCGACGACGCCCTTGAAGCGATCGGCGAGCCAGGCGCAGACCGCTTCGTAGTGATCGAAGTACTCCTGGCTGCCGACGGGCCCACCCCAGGCGGGATAGTGACCGCCGATATCGGGATCGCCCCCGGGATGCGGTGAGAACCCCATCACCTTGAGGCCGTGCGCCGCGATCCGCTCTATCTCGCGCTCCTGCTCCTGGAACGCGGCGGTTGTTGCCGACATTGATTCATCGGTGAACGGCGCCCGAATGCCCAGGCGCACCCACTCGACACCCGCGACTCGCATCCGCTCGTAGTCGAACGGCGCGACGTGTTTCTCACGCGGCCGGTGCTGCGCGGCGGCGCCGATCATCATCGGCCAGGGCGCGGTGTGGCTCATCGGGCGGCTCCCTTCGAGACTTCGTCGATGTGCGAGGCGGCGACCAGCCGCGCCGGCGGCGTTTCGTGCCGGACACCCACCGGGTCGGTCACCGCGACGCGGAAGTCGAACGCACCAGTCGAGATCGGTACGCTCACCTCGAACGGAAAGCGGTCACAGGTCAGGTCATGCTCGCCATCGCCGTCCTGCCAGGTCACGGCAAGTTGTGAGGCGTGGTCGGGCCCGAGCGTGGTGTAGACGTAGGCTGCTTCCATGCCGGGTCCGGTGCCAACCACCGCCGCCCGCACGGTACCGAGTCGCGGATCGTCCTCCGCCAGCGTCAGCCACGCCTGTCCGGATTCCGCCTCCACGGGCCCGTAGGCGTGGAGTGGTTCTTCAACCCTCGTCCCGTCGATCCGTATCGCCACCAGGCCTCGCGCCGGAATCGTCACCGTCACCCCTACAGCCCCGAGCGATCCGGTCGACAGCGTTTCACCACCGGCGTCCAGCACCGTCAGCGCCCGTGCGTCCGCGTCCACCAGTCCCAGCATGGAACGGTCGAACGCGACGGTCGTCGTTACCGGACGTGCCGCCGAGTTGGAAAGCGCCACGCCGAACCTGTCGCCAGCGGTGCTCACCGCCGCGACCCAGTTGACGAGATGGCTGTCGGGAGACACCATCTCGCGCGGCATCCAGGCCCAGGCGTCCGCGATGTCGAAGAACCGGCCTGGTGCATGACCCGGCAGGTGATGCCGGAACTGCACATACGAATCGTCTCGCGCCACCGGGAAGGCGATCCGCTCCCCGCTCCGATCGGCCGCCTGGGTGAACAGATAGTCCAGCGCGATGCCGGTCTGTGGCGGAACGTGGTGGTAATAGAGCGAGGTCAGGTCCATCGGCCCCATGTACGGAAAGTCAGGATGGAACTGCGCCGTCGAGGCGAGATGCATGTAATAGCCGGGGTAGTTGGTGAACCGGCCAACGATCGCGTTCTCCGCCAGCGTGCGATAGATGTCGTCACCGGTCGCGGTGGCGAGCCGCAGCAGGTATGGCGCCCAGCCGGGGTTCTGCACCATCTTGCCGCGATAGGTGCACCACGCTTCAAAGCTCATCCCCACCGGCGATGTCAGCCAGGCGGGCGCCATTTCCTGGGGCACATCGTCGTGGCCGCGAGGGTACGGAACGGTGTCGCGTACCCAGCTCCCTTCGCCGGTGTGGTCCTTGAACATGTGCCGGGTAAATTCGCGCATGCGTTCGGCGGCGAGTTCGGACGGGGCAGACAACACCATCTCGCCCGCCGAATCTTCGTCCGGCACCGGTTCCAGCCACAGCAACGCCGCCAGCCACCTGGCCCCACGCTCTGCCGCGTCGAGAAAGCGCTGCTCGCCGGTCGCTTCCCACAGGTCGAGCAGGCTGTACCAGTCCGAGCCGATATGGATCAGGAAACGCTGTCCCTCCAGCGTATCGGTCGCCAGGCGATCGATACGCTCGACGATGTAGTCGTCGGCTTGCCGCCTCGCCTTGCCGAGCCACGCCTCGTCGCCCGTCAGGTGGAAGATCCCCAGGCTGACCTGGAAATCGGAGCGCCGGATGTAGAAGTCGTCGATGCCGTCCGCCTGGTCCATCGCCAGGTCGTAAAACGCGGGCGTGTACCCCCGGGCGAGTTGGTGCAGCGCCACCAGCACCGGCGCGTCCCAGGCCGGGCCGCCCAGGTCCTCGAAGGCCTGCCGCACGTGCTCCTGGCCCACCGTTTCCGACCCAATCGCCCAGGTGAAGCCGTAGTGGCTCCGGCTGATCGAGTACTCCAGGATTGGTCGCGCCCGTCGTTCGAGCAGATCGCGGTCCGCCGTGACCAGCGCCGCGCTCACCACCGCGCCCGGCGAGGCCAGCTTCACGCCGTCTCGATGCTCGATGTTCAGGAATCCCCTGCCCCGCTCCATCCAGCCGCCGAAGACATCGTCCTTCATCAGGTCGACCATGTTATGGACGGCATCGGTCAGCGAGGCGTACATGTTCTCGCGATATGAGCGCAGACCGTAGGTGTACTCAGCCAGATCCCGCCAGGCACCCCACCAGCCGCCGGAGTGAACCGCGACGATCGTCTGGAATCGCAGCGTTTCGCCCGCCTCGACCTTCGACCCATCGTTGCCGAGCACCGGAGCGACCAGGAACGCCTGAATCTCGCCCGCCGTGTTCCGCGCCCCGATCCCGTACCGGGCTTCACCAGCATCGCGCCAGTTCCAGCCGCCAAGCCCAGGATGGGCACCGAGCGCTACGGTGACCGGCGCGTCACCCGACCGCTCCACCAGGGCGAACGGCGCGGACACGTAGCCCTCGACCGACACTCCGCTCAGGTTTGGCAATCGCCGCTCGTTGATCATCGGGCCAGCCAGAATCGCCCCGACCTCGTCGTCCCGGAGCGGCTCAAACGCGCTCATTGCCACGGACCAGTAGCCAGCCTCCGGCGCGGTGAACGCCCACGCCACCTCGAACGCGGAGCCTGGCCCTGGCCGGACCGTGACCTCCAGCGCTCCATCGGCCGACCGCGCAACCACCGCCCCATCGTCCCCGGCGACCAAGCTGGCAAACGCCAGGTCAACGCGCCGACCCGCCGTGAAGGCGTCGTATGTATCGCCACCCGTGCTGGTGTGGAACTGGGCGAAGTTGGTCTCCGGCTTGCCGGCCTCCCAAGCCGGACGCACCGTCACGGGATCGGCCTCGGGCGAGAACAGCGCGGCGAATCGCATGGGGAAGGACCGGTCTAAGGCCAACCAGGAGCCATGAACCGACCGCTGCTCGATGGTGGCCATCAGCTCCCCGCCGGACACCTCCAGCGAGAGCCGCCGGCCACCATGCTCCAGCACCGCCGCCCTGTTCGTCGCTTCGCCGCTCATTGGGCGTCTCCCATCGGCACATCGCCGTCGTCGGGCCGGAACTCCCAGTGCCCGGTTCGCCACCCCTTGCGCAAACCGGGGCGGACGATCGCCGCCGCCGACTGGATCGAGAGCCCGCCATCGACCGCCAGCGTGACCCCGGTAATGAAGGCTGCCTCGTCCGACGCGAGGAATGCGATGGTCCGCGCGACATCCTCCGGCTCCCCGACCCGGTCGAGCGGATAGCAGTCCCGCGAGGCGAGCGCTTCATCCGGGTTCGCGTCCAGCCACGACGCTACCGATTCCACCGCGATCAGTCCCGGATTCACCGCGTTGACCCGCATACCTCGCGGGCCATACTCCAGCGCCAGTTGCCGGGTCAGCGCGTCAACGCCACCCTTCGCCGCGCTGTAGGCGGGAAGCCCGGGCGCGTGCAGAGTGCTGTTGACCGACGAGACGTTGACCAGTACCCCCTTGCCGGTCGTCTCCAGCATCGCCGGAATCCCGTACCGCGCCGCCAGGTAGACGCCTTTCAGCCCAACCTCGACCGTGCGGTCCCACTCGTCCTCCGGAAGCTCGACGGCGGGCCGGGATGGATGCTGATGGGCGGCGTTCGCCACCACCACGTCGAGCCGCCCAAACCGCTCCCGGGCCAGTTCGACCGCGGCTCGCATGTCCGGACCGGAACCGGCGTCGGCGATCACGCCCTCGGCCTCGACACCCAGCGCCCGGGCATCCCCGACCGTCGCGTCGAGCCCGGCCCGGTTCCTGCTGGTGGTCAGCACCAGGTTCGCGCCCTCCCGCGCGAACTGGTGCGCGGCCGCGCGGCCGATCCCGGTCGCGGCGCCCGTCACCAGCACGGTCTTCCCGGCGAACCGCACGCTCATCAGGAGGCCATCTTTCGCACGGCCGCGTCATCGACCTTGATCCCGAGCCCGGGGCCGGTCGGGATCGTCACGTAGCCATCGACCGGTCCCGCCATCGGCTCGGCCAGGATCGCGTCGCCAATCGGGTTGTCCCCAATCCAGTGCTCGGAGATGAGCAGGTTCGGCAGGGCCGCGGCAAGCTGGAAGTTGGCCGCGAACTGGATCGCCGACCCGATGCTGACATGCGGTGCGCAGGCCGCGCCCCACAGGTCGGCCACCTCGCCCATCTTCAGGCTCTCGGTGATACCGCCCGCCCGGCAGACATCCGGCTGGATGACATCGAGCCCGCCCCCGCTGACGTAGTCGCGGGCCTGCCCCCGGTTCGCCAGCGCATCCAGCGCCACCGGCATGTCCAGCGCCTGGGCGACCTGGATGTACCCCGGCAGGTTATCGGTCGGGATCGGCATTTCGAACCAGCCGATGTTGAATCGCTCCATCATTCGCCCGAGCCGGATCGCCTGCTGTGGCTCGTACACCCCGGCAGCGTCCACGAAGAGGTCGATGTGATCGGGAATCGCCTCCCGCACGGTCTGGATCGCCGTGATATCGGCCTCCTCGCCCTTGCCGATCGCCATCTTCATGCCGAGGAACCCGCGGTCGACGATATCGAGCGCGATCTCCTTCAACCGGTCGAGCGCCTCCGGATTCGAGCCGTCGTAGATGCCCGGCAGCCCCGATGCATACACCCGCAACCTGTCCCGGAACGCGCCGCCCAGCAGGGCGAACACCGGCTGCTGGAGCAATTTCCCGGCCAGGTCCCACAACGCGATGTCGACACCGGAGATGGCCTCCAGCCAGAATCCGTTTGAGTGGCCGCGCACCCGCATCGCCGAGAACATCTGCTCCCACAGCACCCGCACCTGCAGCGGGTTCGCTCCCACGATCATCGGCGCCAGCAGAAGGTCGATGATCCTCGCGGTCGCCTCGGCACCCACCGGCGCCTTGGCCTCACCCCAGCCGACCGCTCCGCCTTCGGTCTCCACCCTCACCACCACGCAGTCGATGGTGTCCGAATACACATACCGACGCCGCGCCACTGGCGGGTACTCGGCCGAGAGCGGCTTGTGGGCCGCCGAGCCGGTCGATTCCCAACTGGCCTTGCCCCAGTAGGTTCCGCCCACCGGCGGCATCTTCAAAACGAAGGTCTCTACCCGGGCAATCCGGTCAATTCCACCCGTCATTCCGACATTCCATCCTTGATTGTTGTCGTATCCATACGATCGATCGCCGCCAGCAGGGCCGGTCCCTGCCCCCACGGAAAAACACCCCTCGCCCTGCTGTCGTAATGCGCCGCGTCGACACCCACCGGTGTCGCGTCCGATACACCGGGCAGGAATCCGGCCACCGTGATCCTGGCCCGAGTCGCCGCCCAGGCGCGGTCCGCCATCGGCATCCATCGCTCGGAAAGCAACCCATGTCCAATCGCCCTGCCCACCGCCAGCGCCACGAACGCCGCCACCGACGACTCGACGGCCGTTTCCGGCGCATCGACCACCGTGCGCCACTCGCCGGGCTCCACCTCTTGGGCTGCGATGCCGGCCACCTGCGCATCAAGCCGCTGGACCGCCTCGATCCGGACCGCGTCGCCTTGCGGCAGGTTCCTGGCGGTATCCATCAGGCCCAGCAGCGCCCACCCCTGACCCCGGCCCCAGTGGATGCCGTTCGGCTGGCCTTCAAGGTCGTTGAATCCATGCGAGAACAACCCGCTCCGCTCGTCCTGCAGGATCCTGGCGTGCCCGAGCAGGATGGTCTTCGCCAGGTCCGCGTACCGCTCCTCGCCGGTGACGAGCGCCAACTGGGAGAGGAACGGGCCATCGAGGTGCATGCAATCGACCCACACTTCGTGCTCCCACCCGGCCAGGTCGGGCCGGTGGATTTGCGCGCCGTGCTCGCCAACCGCGCTCTCCTCGAAAATCGCCGCCAGCTCCCTCGCGCGGGCCAGTAATTGCCCCGGGTCGTCTCCGCCACGCTCGACCAGGTCCAGCAGCGGCACGCCCGGCGCGACATGCGCCAACGGATCGCTCGCCAACGGCGCGTGATCCAGCGCCCAATCCGTCACCAGACCGGCGGCGAACGCACCCGGCTCCCCTCCCGCCGCCAGCAACGCCTCCATGGTGATGCTCTCGCCGAACCCCCATCGCTTGAACGGATAGCTCGCCGTCGCCCGCGCCATCACGGGCACCAGGGTGGCGAGATCGGCCCCGTGGGTCACATCCGTGGCCCCGCTCACGCGCCACCATCCAGCGCGCCTGGCTCCAGATGCTCGGCCAGTTTCGCCATGTCGAACTCGATGCCCAGTCCCGGGCCCTCCGGCACCCGCAGCATTCCCCCTTCGGGATGCAGGGGCGCGGTGAGCAGATCATCCCCAAGCGGGTTCGGCGTGCTCGGAAACTCATAGATCAGGAAGTTCGGGCTGGCGGCGGCCAGGTGCGCGGCGGCCGCCACATGCACGGAACTCCCCATGCTGACGTGCGCCGCCCAGCGGACGTTGTGCAACCGCGCGACATCGGCGATCTTGCGCCCTTCGCTAATCCCGCCCGCCCGGCAGACGTCCGGCAGGATCGCGTCGAATGCCCCAGCCGCGAGTCGATCCTGCACCTGCCAGCGGGTGCACTCCGTCTCTCCCCCAACCACCAGCAGGTCGAGCGCCGCCGAGAGCCGGGCGTACCCGGCGATATCCTCCGGCGGCAGGGCATCCTCCAGCCAGGTCACGCCCATTGCCTCCAGCTTCCGCCCGACCTGGAGCGCGAGATCGGATGCGTACGCGCCATGGGCATCGACCAGCACATCGGCCCTGCCGGCGACCGCGTCGACCACCGCTTGCACACCGGCCAGGTCCTCGGCCACGTTTCCGCGACCGATCGAGGCCTTCACCGCCGTGAAGCCTTCCTCGACGAGGCGCTCGGCGCTGGCGAATCGCTCCTCCGGGGTCTTGCCCGGCACGCCCGAGGCGTAGCACGGCAACTCGGTTCGCCACGGCCCGCCGAGCAGGGTGTACACCGGCACGTCGAGCAGCTTCCCCGCCAGGTCCCACAGCGCGATGTCGACGCCCGAGATCGCCTCCATCTGGTAGCCGGTAATGTGCCCGCGCAGCCGCTGGCTTCCATACATGTATTCCCAGTGGCGTTCGATCGCGAGCGGATCCTCGCCCAGCACGATCGGCGCCAGCACGTCCTCGACCACCGCCTTGGTGGCGGCGGGTCCGAGCGGGGCGTGCGCCTCGCCCCAGCCAACGGTGCCGTCGTCGGCCGTGATCCGCACCAGGCAGGTCTGGGCCCTAGGCGGATAGGCGCACACATGCAGGTCGCCCACTTCCTCCAGCGCCCGGAGGCGAGGCTTCTCACTCACTGCCGGCGTCGCCAGCCCGGCGCCCCCGGCATAATCCTTCTTCGCGCCTAGCACGAAAGCTTCGACGGCGACGATCTGTCGCTGCGGACGTGTCACGAATGTCCTCCTGCGGTCGGTGTCCTGTCCGACATCATTTCGGCCGGGATCGTGATCCAACCGAGCTTTCTCGAAATCCGGTCCGTCATCTCGATCAGGCGCGACACCAGTTCTCCCTGCCGCTGCTCCAGCGCCAGGGCACTGAGCGGCCCGGAAATGCTGCCCGAAGCGATCACCTCCCCCGAGGCGGACCGGATCGGCGCGGCCAGGCAGGCCCGGCCGAACGCCAGTTCCTCCCGCTCTTCGGCATACCCCTGGTTCCGTATCTGCTCGACGGCCACCCGCATCGCGTCCGCCGACGTGATGGTGTTCGGCGTAAACGCCGGGTATGAAATCCTCCCCAGCAACGCCTCCCGCTCCTCATGGGGAAGGTGCGCCACCAGCACCTTCCCCATCGCGGTGCAGTGCACCGGATTGCGCTTGCCGATCATGGTGTAGAGCTTTGGCGCCTTCGGTCCCTCGGCGGTCGAGAGGTAGAAGATGCGGTCGTCGCGCAGGATCGCCAGGTTGGCCGCCAGCCCCAGGTCAATGGCCACCGCCGAGAGTTCCGCCTGCGCCTGCCGCTGCACATCGAGCTGGTTCAGGGCCACGCCAGCCAGCGTCACCAGTTCCAGTCCCGGCCCGACCAGGCCGCTCACCGGGTCGCGCTCCACGTAGCCCATCCGCTCCATGGTCGCGATCATCCGCGAGACGGTGCTCTGGGCCAGGCCCAGCCGGCGGGCAAGTTCCGCCACCCGCAACTGCGGCTCGCTGTCCGAGAAACACGAAAGAATCGAGAGCGCCCGTTCCACGGATTGCACCAGGGAGGCGCCATCGGGATTCGCCATGGGTGGCATTGACCTTTCATATCGCGCAACGTCCATCCACGATAGCGCAAGGCCATTCACCTGACAATCCCTTGGCACAACAACTTTCCGCCGAAAAGGATGACATTGGATTCGGGCGACAAGAACTCGCTCCGGCCACAATTTGGTATTGGTGGTCTCGCTCCGGTTCGACGCGGTTGCCCTGCCCAGAGAGCTTCGATAAAGAGAAAGAACGATTGGAACGCGCCAAAGGTAGGGGATACCCTCGCGTCATTCCTGTACGGACAGGTCTGGCTCACACCCCGCTCCTTGGGAAGCAGTGGCCATACCCCATACTCGACGTGCCGGTGTATGGGTTTCCCATGTGGGCAGCCTTCTCGCCGCCAATCCTGGCTCTCCCGCCAGGTGGGCCATTCCCCGAAATCAGAGAGTTGTATACAATTCCACAATCAGGAACAGGGCCATCATCGACCTTGCTCTCCAGCGTGCCGGAACGATCGGCACGCCTCTGGCGCGACTTGTTCATCACTCAACGAAGGGAATGCCCGGTGTTTGACCTCGGAGGGAAATCGGCACTCGTGACGGGAGCGGGCTCCGGCATCGGCCGCGAGATCGCGCTCCTCTTCGCCAAGCAGGGCGCGATCGTGGCCGTGGCGGACATCAACGAGTCAGGCCGGGTGTCCGTGGCGGACGAAATCACCGCCGCCGGCGGCAACGCCTTCCCGCTCGAACTCGACGTCACCAGTCTCGACGCGGCCAACGCCGCCGTCGCGGACGTCGTCTCCAGGACCGGAAAGCTCGACATCCTCGTCAACAACGCCGGCATCGGCATGGTCGGCAACCTGGTCGAAACCGGCCCCGAGGACTTCGCCCGGCTCGTCGCCGTCAACGTTTATGGTGTCTACAACTGCTCCCAGGCGGCCGTGAACCAGATGCTGGCGCAGGACCCGAAGGGCGGCAACATCGTCAACATCGCCTCCGTCGCGGGCCAGTTCGCGGTCATGCGCCGCTTCGCCTACGGCACCACCAAGGGCGCGGTCATTTCCATGACCCAGTCCACGGCCATGGACTTCATCGACCAGGGGATTCGCTGCAACTGCATCTGCCCCGGCACGGTCGAAAGCCCATTCGTGGAGGCCTATCTCCAGAAGTACCACCAGGGCGAAATCGAGGAAACCCGCGCCCAGTTGCACGCCCGGCAACCGATCGGCCGCATGGGCAAACCGTCGGAAATCGCTCCCCTCGCGCTCTATCTCGCCTCCGACGAGTCAGGCTTTGTCACCGGATCGCAATACACCATCGATGGCGGTTTGACCGCCCGGTAGCGCTGCGCCATAACGCGAACGGCCGGCGCCGCCCACAACGGAATGCTCGCGGATCAAGGAAAGTTTCGATGTCCACTCCCCAGCCTCCCCTTCTCGGTCGCGCCCAGCGTGGCGCCGTTGCCCTGGCCGATGTCACCGTTAAATTGCATCCCCTGGACGACGTGGTGATCGCCAAGGGACCACTCCTGCCGCGCACCACGCTCCAGACGGAATCCGGGGACATCGTCGTCTCCCAGATGATCCCGCCTGGGCACAAGGTGGCGATTCACGATGTCGCGAAAGGTGGCCCGGTTCGCCGCTACGGGCAGACCATTGGCTTCGCCTCGCAGGACATCGCCGCCGGCCAGCACGTGCACACCCACAACCTGGAAGTGCATCAGGGTGAACTGGAGCTGGACTACGGCTTCTCCGAGAACGTGATCCCGGTCGACTACGTGCCGGAGGCCGAGCGCCGGACGTTCATGGGCTACCGCCGGGCCGACGGCCGCGTGGGCACCCGGAATTTCGTCGCCCTGCTGGCCTCCGTCAACTGTTCGTCCACCGCCGTCCGCCGCGTCGCCGATCACTTCCGCGACAATCCGGTGCTCGACCAGTACCCCAACGTCGATGGCGTGATCGCCTTCCCCACCAAGGGCGGCTGCGGCGCGCACTACGGCTCCAACCACCTGCACCTCTTGCAGCGCACCATGGCCGGCATCGTCGACCATCCGAACATCGGCGGCTACGTGATCATGAGTCTCGGCTGCGAAACCAACCAGCCCGAGGACATCATCGATATCGGCAACCTCGACAACGGCCACCAGCCCACCGTGCTGACCATCCAGGAGGATGGCGGCTTCCTGAAGACCGTCGAGGCCGGCATCGCGGCCGTGATGAACCTGCTGCCGGAAGCAAACAAGGCCCAGCGCGAGCCGGTCCCCGCATCCGAACTCGTCGTCGCCCTCCAGTGCGGCGGCTCCGACGGCTGGTCCGGCGTCACCGCCAACCCCGCCCTCGGCGAAGCCAGCGACCTGATCGTCCGCCAGGGCGGCACGGTCGTCCTTGGTGAAACCAGCGAGGTGTACGGCGGCGAGCACCTGATGACGCGCCGGGCGGTCTCTCCCGAGGTCGGCCAGAAGCTCGTGGACAAGATCCACTGGTGGGAGGAATACACCTCCATGCATGGCGCCTCGATCGACAACAACCCATCCCCCGGCAACAAGCTCGGTGGCCTGACCACCATTTACGAGAAATCACTCGGCGCCATCGCCAAGTCGGGCACCACGCCGATGACCGACGTCATCGACTACGCCGAGCGCATCACCGGTCGCGGCTTCATTCACATGGACACCCCCGGCTACGATCCGGTCTCGGCCACCGGACAGGTGGCGGGCGGCTGCAACATCGTCGTCTTCACCACCGGCCGCGGCTCCGCGTTCGGGTTCAAGCCAGCCCCGTCCATCAAGATCGCCACCAACAGCACCCTGTACGCCAAGCAGGAACCGGACATGGACATCAACGCCGGCAAAATGCTCGACGGCCTGACGCTCCAGGAGATGGGCGAGGA
Source organism: Chloroflexota bacterium (assembly GCA_023389575.1). GTDB lineage: Bacteria > Chloroflexota > Chloroflexia > Thermomicrobiales > UBA6265 > JACCYX01. The sequence continues at coordinate 81,753 of JAEWEG010000049.1, forward strand.
AATTCTCGACGAAATCCTGGCGGTCGCCTCCGGCAAGCTGAGCAAGAGCGAAGCGGCCGGCATTGGCGAGGAAGAATTCAACCCCTGGATCATCGGCGCCACCCTGTAGTCTCCGGTGTGGCTGCCGCAATCTGGCCCGGTCATCGTTGACGGCAACCGCGTGAGCGGGGATTCTGTGCCTTGAGGACCTTCCTCCACGGCGCGGCCCGCTCACCATGGCCCGCGGGCGCCGCGATCCGGATTCGCCCAATGCCACCATTTGGACGCCCATGACCGGCAACGCTTCCCCATCCAGCCTGCTCGATTTGTTCACCACCCGGCTCACCGCCGTCGGTGGGCATGTCCACGCCGCACCCGACGTCGCGGCCGCCGCCCAGGCCATCACGACCATCGGCCCCGGTTCAGGCACCGTCTGGATCTCCGAGGAAGTCCGCCGGCGATCTCCAGACCTGGTCGCCGCTCTCGAACGGCAAGGATATGAACCTCACGTGCCGGCCACGCCCGGCGAGGTCCGAGACCAGCCGCTGGGCCTCGCCATCGCCGAGGCCACAATCGCGGAGACCGGCACCTCGATCCTCGCCGAACCCCGCGTCGAATCCCGTTCCGTCACCCTGATGACCGAGACACTCATCGTCGTCTGCGACTCCACCAGGTTACTCCCGTCGCTCGACGAGGCCGCGAGCGTCCTGCGTCAGATCGCGTCGTCCGGTACGTCCTACGCCACCTTCGTCACCGGCCCCAGCCGCACCGCCGATATCGAACGCCAGCTCACCGTCGGCGTACAGGGCCCCGGCGAATTCCACGTAATCCTCATCGATCACCTGAACTGACACCGCCACGAAAGGTCGTTCCATCGTCATGGCAGCCACGATTAACCACCCGATCGACAGCGAGCACGAGGAAACACACCGGCACGGCCACGAGGACCGGCCCTTCCCTGAACGCTACGAAACGGCCATCGGCAATCCCCAGCTCTCCCGCAGCCTGACGAACTTCCAGCAATCGTGGAAACGAGACCGCGCCAACATCATGGAGGAGGTCGATTTCACCGATCTCCGCGCCACCCTGAAGGCCGTCAAGACCGACACGATCGACAACCTCGACCACTACCTCGACCAGTTCGTGGCCCAGGCCGAAGCCTCCGGCGCGACCGTCCACTTCGCCGCGGACGCCGATGAGGCGACCGCCATTGTTCACAACATCGCCCTCCAGCACGAGGTGAAGCTCGTCGCCAAGTCGAAGTCGATGGTCAGCGAGGAAATCGAGCTGAACCAGCGCTTCGCCGAAGGCGGCATCGATGTCGTGGAAACCGACCTCGGCGAATGGATCGTGCAATTGCGCGGCGAACGCCCGAGCCACATGGTGATGCCGGCCATCCACCTCGCCCGCCAGGAAGTCGGCGACATCTTCACGAAGGAGCTCGGCCGCGAGATTTCCCGCGAGGACGTGACCGAGCAGGTCCACGCCGCCCGCGATGCCATTCGCGATGTGTTCTTCAACGCCGGGATGGGGATCACCGGCGCGAACGCGCTCATCGCCGAATCCGGCACGGTGATGATGGTCACCAACGAGGGCAATGGCCGCCTCACCTCGTCATTGCCGCCGGTTCACATCGTGCTGGCTGGCATCGAAAAGCTTGTTCCCACCTACGAAGACGCCATGACCCAGATCCGCGTGCTGGGCCGCAGCGCCACCGCCCAGCGCCTGACCGTCTACACCACGTTCATCCAGGGCCCCACTCCCGGCCACGAGCAGCACATCGTCCTGGTCGACAATGGGCGACGCAGGATGCGGGAGATGCCGGAGTTCCGGGAAGCGCTTCACTGCATTCGCTGCGCCGCCTGCGCCAACGTCTGTCCGCCTTACCGAGAGGTCGGTGGACACGTCTTCGGCCACATCTACTCCGGCGCGATCGGACTCGTCGTCACGCCGTTCCTGCACGGCATCGAGGCCGCCGCCGGTCCGCAGAGCATGTGCCTCTCCTGCAACGCCTGTGAAACCGTCTGCCCGGTCGACATCCCGCTACCGCGCCAGATCCTCGATGTCCGGGCGATGGTCGCCGCCGAAAAGGGCATGAAGCAGCCCAAGGCCAGCATCCTGGCCGCCTACTCCAACGCCCGGCTCATGAATGTCCTGCTGAAGATCGGAACGAAGGCCCAGTTGCCGGTCACGCGCGGCAAGCCCTACATCCGCAACCGCAAGCTGCCACTGCTCAAGTCCCAGACCCGGTGGCGAAGCCTGCCCGCCCTCGCCCAGCGCCCGCTCCGCGACCGGCTGGAACACCGCCCATCCGCCCCCGCCGCGAAGCCAAACTCCGGCCCGCTCATCCCGAACGCCGCCGCGGGCCTGTCGGTCGCCCTCTTCCCCGGCTGCATGACCGATCGCATCTACCCGGAGCAGGGCGAGGCCGTCGCCACCGTGCTCGAAGGGCTCGGGGTGCGGGTCGTCAACCCGTCCGGTCTGCATTGCTGCGGCCTGATTCCGAACAACTCGGGCGATATCGACCATGCCGCGACCATGGCGAAGCAAACCATCGAACGACTGGAGGCCGTGCCGGCCGACTACATCGTCTCCGGCAGCGCCAGTTGCGTGGCCATGCTCGGGCAGGACTACCTGCACCTCTTCCGAAACGATCCCGCCTGGCTGCCGAGGGCCGAAGCGATCTCAAAGAAGATCGTCGACTTCACCTCGTTCCTGGTCGATGTCGCCCAACTTCAGGCGGGCAGTCTCACGCCATTGAACGGTCCCGCCCGCGAACTGACCTACCACGACTCCTGCCAGGGCCTGAACGCGCTCAACCTGAGCAGCGAACCGCGACACCTGATCGAGGGCGTGATGGGCGATTCGCTCGTCGAACTTCAGGAAAACACGCTCTGCTGCGGCTTTGGCGGCTCATTCAGTTTCGAGTATCCGGACGTCGCCGAGCGCCTCATGAACCGCAAGCTCGGCAACGCCGAAGCCACCGGCACCCGCCTGATCGTGACCGACAACCAGGGCTGCATCATGCACCTGCGCGGCGGCCTCGACGCCTCGGGCCGCCGGATCGATGTCCGCCACATCTCCGAACTGCTCGCCGAACGTGTGAAGGAGCGCATGGCCTAACGCCACGCGCTCCTTCATGCTCACGCCAACCCGGAAGTGACAGGCCTCGTGCCTGTCACAGGCGAACACTCCCTCGCTCGCCTCGAGCCGGTATCAACCCATCAACAACGGCAGGGCCGCCTCGACCGCCGCGTTGGCGATTTGGATATCCGGCGTCATCATCATGGTCGAGCCCGGATAGAGGTTGGTCAGCACCACCAGGGTGAGCCCTGATTCCGGCTCCGCCACCGCGATGCTCGAGTACCCGGGCAACTGCCCGTTGTGCCCCACCAGGCCGCCAAGGTCGGCGATGGCAAGGCCATACCCGCCAAGCTCCGGCTGACCCGGAATCATCGGCGCCATGTCGAGGCGCTCTTCCAGCAGTTCCGCCGAAAGCGTCGCGCCGCTCAGCAAGGCCGGCACCCAGATCGCGAAGTCTCCCACGGTCGACCACGCGGAACCGGCCGCCCAAGCCCAGGACGGGTTGAACGACGTGGCATCGTAGTGCCCATCCTCGTCGGTCTGGTAGACATCGGCGTCGGGCGTGGCGACCGGCGCGACAGGGGTCGCGATCGGTGTCGCCGCGGCGGTTGGGTCTTCCGGTATCTCCACGTTGATGTCGCCGTAGCCATGGGCGAACGGCCCGGGCATCGTGGCATCCAGCCCCAGACCGGTGTTGCTCATGCCCACCACATCGAACACCCGCGTCTTCAGCACATCCTCCAGCGCCTGGCCGGTGACCTGCTCGACGATGAGGCCGAGGATGATGAAGTTCGTGTTGTTGTAGTAGAACATCTCCCCCGGCTCGGAGAGCGGAGCGCCGCTGGCCATCGCCACCGTTTCCTCCGGCAGGATCGGCTGCGTGGGATCGGCGCTCATCGCCGCGGCGAACTCCGGGGTCTCGCTGAAGTTCTGGAGACCGCTCGTCATGCTCAGCAGGTGCCGGATGGTGATGCGATCGGCGTTGGGAACGTCAAAACCCCAGCCGTCGATGGTGTCCTCCAGAGACAGTTGCCCCTCGTCGACCAGTTGGAGGATGACGGTTCCCACGAACGTCTTGGTAATGCTGCCGGTCCGGAAATGCGTGTCCACGGACACAGCCTCACCCGTCGCCTTGTCCGCGACTCCGAATCCTTCGACGAACGGCTCATACCCTGGCAAGCCGAGGAATACCGCCGATCCCGGAATGCCCTCTTCCTCCATCACGGCGTTGATCGCCGCGCGAATGACGTCCACCTGCTCGGATGGTATCGGCGCGATCGCGATGGGCGATGCCTCCGGTGTGGCCTGCGCTCCGAGCCGTCCCGGAATCAGCGTCAATCCGGCGGCCGCGCTTGCCGACAGTAGCAGTGAGCGACGATTCATGGTGCGTTCCACTGAGAAATCTCCTGGGTCCCTTGAGCGAATAATCCCCAGAAGTATCGGTGAGCTGGCGGTCGGAATTGTTCAGGAATGCTGATTTCGTGCGTGAAAACCTACCCAGATGACCCAATGTCGCGAAACATTACCAGGCGGATCCACGAAATCCTGGCGACGCCGGACTCCAGCTTCATGACCACAACAGCGGGAGCCCAGCCCCGATCGCGGCCAGGGCGATCCGCATGTCGGGAGTCATCCCCAGGCCAGGATTCCGGTACAGGTTCGTCAGCACCACGATCGTCAGGGCGACGTCCGGCCCAACCCCCGCCAGGCTCGAATATCCGGGAACGGCGCCAGTGTGCCCCACCAGCCCACCCTGGGTGGCGATCCCCAGCCCATACCCGCCCGCATCCGGACGGGCGGGATCCGCCGGCATCCACTCCATGCGCGAGGCAGCCAGGTCCGGAGAGAGCATCGCCCCTTCCACCAGCGCCGGGGCCCAGAGCGCCAGGTCACCGGCGGTCGACCACGCGCCACCCGCCGCCCAGGCCCAGGAGGGATCGAAGTCCGTGGCGTCGTAGTGCCCGTCCGCATCCAACGGATGGTTTTCTGGAACCGTGGCCGGAGCGACTGGAGTGGCGACCGGGGTCGCCGCCGTGTTCTGCTCCGCACCGGGCGGTGCTGGCTCCGTGTCGACATAGCCACGGGCGAACGGCTCGGGCAGCGAGGCGTCCGCGTCGAACCCGGTATTGGCCATGCCCACCGCGTCGAATACGCGTTCCCGCAGGAGCGATTCCAGCGGCTGGCCGCTGACCTGTTCGGCGATCAATCCGAGGATGATGTAATTCGTGTTGTTGTAGTGGAATGACTCGCCAGGCTCGCTCAACGGTTCACCGGTGGCCATCGCAATCAGCGCCTCCGGCTCGATCCGCAGGGTCGGATCGGCGGCCATCGCCGCCGCGAACTCGGCAGTCTCCGTGTAGTTCCGCAGGCCACTCGTCATGCCCAGCAGATGGCCGATGGTGATGTCCCCGGCGTTCGGCACCTGAACGTCCCAGCCATCGATGGTGTCATCGAGTGAAAGCAGTCCCTCGTCCACCATCTGGAGCACCACGGTCGCGACGAAGGTCTTGGTGATGCTGCCAATCCGGAAATGCATGTCCACCGTCACCGGTTCGCCCGTCGACTTGTCTGCGATCCCGAACGCCTCGGCGAACGGCTCATAGCCTGGCAGGCTCAGGTACACCGCCGCTCCCGGAGTGCCATCCTGCTCCATCGCCGAGGTAATCGCGGAGCGAATGGCGTCGAGCCGGTCGGCTGGCACCGGAGCGATCGCGTCCTGAGCCACCGCTGTCGCCTTCCGGGCCACCGGCACCCCCGGCGAAAGCGCGGCGCCCACGCTCGCCGCCAGCATCAATGAACGACGATCCAGCCTGCGATCCACGGAGTTCCTCCCAGGTACGTTGAGCGAGTCCACCTCGCCAGTATGCCCTACCTCCCTTTCTCCAGCGCACCGGTTCGGCTACCATGCCCTCATTCGAACACGACGCCACAGGAGGAGATTCACCGTGCCCATTGCCCGTTTCGCCACCGAGGGCGACCCCAATCCCCGCCTCGGATATGTCCAGGGCGATTCGATCCATCCCCTGACCGAGGTCGACGGACCGATCACCGTCGAGACCCTGCTCCAGCTCTCCGCCGAGGAGTTGGTCGCCACCGCCGAGGGTTCGCTCACCAGCGGCGACCCGATCCCGTTGGCCGAAACCACGCTCCTTCCGCCAATCGACACCCAGGAGGTCTGGGCATCAGGCGTTACCTACTCGCGCAGCCGGGACGCCCGAATGGAGGAATCCACCCAGAAGGACGTCTACGACCTCGTCTATGAGGCGGACCGGCCCGAACTGTTCATGAAGGGCACCGCCAGCCGCGTTTCCGGCACGGGTGGCACCGTCGCCATCCGGGGCGATTCCACCTGGGACGTGCCCGAACCGGAACTGGTGCTGGTCCTCAACTCCCGGGGTGAAATCGTCGGGTACACCGTTGGCAACGATGTCTCCTCGCGTTCCATCGAGGGCGAGAACCCGCTCTACCTTCCACAGGCGAAGGTCTACAGCCAGTGCGCGGGGCTCGGCCCGTGGATCGCGCTGACCTCCGAGGTGCCCGACCCGAACAACCTCTCGATCCAGCTCGTGATCGAACGCGGCGGCAATCTCCACTTCGACGGCGAAACCTCCACCAGCCAGATCCACCGCACCTTCGACGATCTGCGGTCCTACCTCTTCCGCCACAACAACTTCCCGCAGGGAGTCTTCCTCATGACCGGCACCGGCATCATCCCCCCAGCGGAATTCACGCTGGAAGACGGCGATGTCGTCCGCATCACCATCGACCGTATTGGCACGCTCCACAACCCGGTGACCCGCCTGACCAGCTAAGCCGCCGCGCCATCGAGGGCTTCCCCATTCTGGTAGCGGCAAAGCTTGTCTTTGCCCGCCGTTGGCCAGGTTCCCCTTTGCCACCGACAAAGGTCGACATGGTGGTCTCTGGAGGTTATGAAGGACGACTCGAAGCATTCATCCGCGCAACATGAACGCGCGCC
>JAEWEG010000088.1 GCA_023389575.1 Chloroflexota bacterium
AGTTCATTCAGATTGATCAAGTCATCGAGGAGGCATTCGGCGGGGACGGCGGTGAGCAGGAGATTGTGGCCTTCCAGCAAGGTGACGACGATGCCTGCGTGACGGTTACGCCGGCCACCAGTGTTCCTACCTCCGGCGCCGTGACCACGTTGCCCGTAACCGGCGATGGTGAAACCGGGTCAAGCGCGCCAACCAGCGTCTTCCTCCTGATCGGAGGCGCCACGTTGCTTGCCGCCGGCGTGCTGCTCACGATGAGGAAGCCAAGCGGCGATACCTGATCCACCCGCGACAACAGGACTACCGCTCCAGCGAGACGCCCCAGTCGAAAGGCCGGGGCGTTCTGGTGCTCGCCTGGGCACTTCACCCATACGGTAAAGTGAATGTATCGTCCATGGTATCTGGAGTCGTATCGCCACGGGACTGGGGCAGTGTTTCTTCGGGGATGCGCCACCCTTGGCACGGAGTCCCGAGGAGCCTGGCGGATGTCCCAGACTTCCCATTCACGCGCTTTCCCGGGAGAGGAAAGCGGTTCCCTTGCGCCGGCTCCCGCGCCGATCCGCGCCAGGTTGCTTGGCGCCATCGATATTCGGGTGGGCGATCGCGTGCTTGGCCCGCGCGACTGGCCGCGTCGCCAATCGCGGACCATCCTGCTGATGCTGCTCGGAACCCCCGGACACAGGCTGCCGCGCGAGGTGGTGATCGACGCGATCTGGCCCGAACAGGACGTCGACCAGAGTCTCAACGCGCTCTACAAGGCTCTGCACGCCCTTCGCCGCACGCTGGAGCCCCGCCTCACCTCGGGACGCGCCTCCGCCTACATCGATATCCGCAACGACGTCATCGCGCTGACTCCGCACGATGGACTGTGGGTGGATGTCTCCAGATTCTCCTGGCTGCTGGGAGAGGCGGAGCGCGCGGTCGATCCTCGCCAGTCGCTGCGCGCGGCCCTGGACCTGTACCGGGGCGATTTCGTGGCCGATGAGCCCTACGTCGACTGGCCCATGGCCCGCCGCGAATCGCTCCGGGCGGAGCGGTCGCGGGCCGCCCTTGCGCTCGCCCGGCTCGACCTGGAGCATGGCGATCCGCTCCAGTCCATCGGTCACCTCGAAGCACTGCTGGTGGAGGACCCGGCCTTCGAGGAAGCTCACCGGGCGATCATCCGGGCGATGCTGGCGGGCGGGCAGCGGACCTCGGCGTTGCAACAGGTGGAACGGTGCCGCCTGGCCGTTCGGCGTGAGTTCGGCGCGCCGCTGGACCCGGAAACCGAGGCCCTCGCGGCGGCCGCGCGAGCGATTCCCCATCCGCTACCTGAGGCGATCACCAGGATTTCTGGCGGGCTGGTTCGCAACCTGCCTGGCTCGCCATCGCCCATCATCGGCCGCGATGAGGATATCGAGCGGGTGTTGGAGCGGCTTGGCGAACCTGGAATCCGGCTCATGACCATCACCGGGCCCGGTGGGGTGGGCAAGACGCGCTTCGCGGTGGAGGTGGCCCGGCGAGGGGCGTCACGATTCCCCGATGGCGCCACGTTCGTCGACCTGGCGGCGATCCACTCCGAGCAACTGCTGTACCAGGCGATCGCCACCTCGATGGAGGTGTGGGAAAGCCCCGACCGGGACCTGGCGACCACCATACATGGCGTACTGTCCCGGCGACCCGGGTACCTGCTGGTGCTGGATAACCTCGAACACCTGCCGGGCCTGGCGAGGACGGTCGCCAGCCTGCTCGAAGCCGTGCCCCGGTTGACGATCCTGGCGACAAGTCGCCAGCCTCTCCGGATCCGGGCGGAGCACGTGTACCTGCTCGATACCTTGCCGGTGCCCGATCTCGCGGCCGGGGAGGCGAATGTCGCCCGCGTGGACTCGGTTCGGTTATTCCTCCAGTGCGCGCGGTCGTGGGGCGGATTCGACGAGGAGTCCCTCCAAACCAGTCTCCCGGTCATCGCCCGGATTTGCGAACGACTGGAGGGGTTGCCACTGGCGATCGAACTCGCCGCGGCCCAGTGCTGGGGAAGCACGTTCGAGGACGTGCTGACCCGACTCGAAGGCAGTTTCGATGTCCTGCGTGACGGCCCACGCGACCTGCCGGAACGGCACCAGGCGTTGCGGGCCACGATCCAGTGGAGCTACGACCTGTTGACCAGCCGGGAGCAGGAGGTGTTTCGCGGGATCTCGGTGTTCGCCGGCGGAGCGGAGATTGACGTGCTCGAGGCAATGTTTGGCGACGATGCCCGGGTCAGCGTCGAGGCACTGGTGGAGAAGAACCTGGTGCGATGGGACCACCGGCTCGCCCGGCGACGGCTGGTGATGCTGGAGACGGTCCGGGAGTTCGCAGGGGAGGAACTCCGGGCCAGGGGGGAAGTCGACGAACGCGAACAGGCCCACGCCCGTTTCTACGCCACGTACTTCCAGCGGCACTTCCCCGCCCCGGATGCCAGCAGCCAACTGGAGTGGGGCCAGCGAATGGTTCGCGACCACGACAATCTCCATCTCGCGCTGGCGACGAGCCTTGCCCGCGGGGACGCGGACCTGTCCATTCGGCTGGCCAGCGGCCTGGGGTCGTACTGGTTCATTCACGGATGCACCGCGGACGCCGTGCGCTGGTTGCGGGAGGCACTCGGCCTGGAGCCTGTCGAGCCGACGGAGGAGCGCGCCTGGGCCGCCCTCTGGGGGGCGGCGCTAGCCTGGCGGGCCGCGAATCCGGTTGTCGCGCGGTGGTTCGAGCGGTATGCCCTGGACGCGTGGACCGTTCTCGGCTCCCTCAACGGCCTGACCCAAGTCAACCACGCGGTCGCGACTCGGAAAGGGCTCGAAGGCCATATCGAGGAAGCCATCGACCTCCACCGCGCCAACCTCGATGTGTTCCGCGGACTGGGCAATGTGGAGGGCATCGTGTTCAGCCTGGTTGGCATCGCCCATGGGCTTGGCAGGCTCGGAGACTCCCGGGCCGTGTTCGATCTGCTCGAAGAGGCGCTCGCCGCGGGCCAGGCCTCCGGGAGCTTCATGCTCCAGTCATACGTGCTGGCGCGTCTCCCCACAGCCTGTATCGCCGTGGGCCTCCCCGACAGGGCAATGGAAACCGCCTCCGAGGGGGAGAGGATCGCCAGGTTGATCGGCGATCACCGGTCGTTGCCCTGGGCCTCGCTTGTCCACGCGTCGCTGGCCGACGAGCGGAATGCCCCCGGCGTCGCCTACGAGCACGCCCTGGTTGCCCTGGCGGGGTTCCAGGACACGGGCGACATCCTCAACGAGTGGATCGGGTACCTGACCTGCCTGCGGGCGACCACCGCCCTGGGCAGGCTGGACGAAGCCCGCGCCCATGCCCGCGAGTGCATTCGCGGGGTGCGGGCCATTGGCGGCGATGGCGAGCTGGCCGCCGTGCTGTGCGAGGTGGGGAACCTGCTGCTTGCGTTTGGATGCCCGGAGGAATCCCTCGTCACGTTCGCCTCCGGCGCCACCCACGGACGCCAGATCGACACCCTGGCGCCGGGTTTCCACCCCGATCGCTACCAGGCACGGATCGACCTGGCGCGGAACGGGCTTCCCCCGTCCGTGGCGAAGTCCGCATGGGAACATGGCGCGTGCCTCGATCCCGGCGTCGCGATGGATCTCGCCTTCCGTTGGCTCGGCGACTGACCCTGGTGACGACATGGAAGGTTCGTGGAAGGTCGCTCCGGTACAGTGCCGGGAGTGGGGGTACCGGCATGCATGCTTTCCCCCGGTGTTCCCAGGGCGCCTTTCGTCGTTCCGTACATGCATTCCAACTGGAGGAAAGTGTATGAACCGTCGAGTTCATCAAACCTGGACGATGCTGCTCGTGCTTCTCATGGGCACGGTTGCCTTTCCGGCATCGCTCGCGGCCCAGGAGGGCACGCCGGCGGAGTCGCCGCTGGCTGGTCTAGGGCTCCCCACGCTTGACGTAACCGTGTCGGCGGAGGGTATCGACGCCCCCGCCGAGATAGCAGCTGGTCCCGTTCTCCTGAACGTGAACAACCAGACGGATGGCTTCCTGCTGGTCGACGCCGCTCAATTACCGGAAGGGGTTGGAGCCGAGGACTTCCTGGCCCTCAGTAACAGCGAGGATGGATCGTTGCCAGACTGGATAAGCGAGGTCACCGCCGCCGGGGCCGCGACGGCCATGCCGGGAGGCACAGGTAGCATCGTGGTCAACCTGGCGGCCGGTGAGTGGATGCTGATCGCCGATGCCGAAGTCGACCTGGCCGCGATATCCGCTCCCCTGACCGTTTCTGGTGACGCGCCGGCCGACGTGGAGCTCGCCGCCGATCTCGACCTGGAGCTGGGTGAATATGTGTTCACCTTCCCGGAGACGATGACGGCCGGTCCCCAGGTCTGGCACGTCGCCAACACCCATTCGGTGCCGCATCACGCCGTGATCTTCCCGGTCGATCGCCAGTACACCGCCGAGGAAGTGGTCGACGGCATGACGGGATTCTTCATGGGGACCCCGGTGGCTGACGGATTCTCCCCGGAGACCTCCATCGTGGGCCCGTCGATCGATGTGCCAGTGATTTCCGCTGGCCAGGAAATCTGGATGGAAACGAACCCGGAGCCTGGTCAGTACGTCGCGGTCTGCTTCATCTCGGATCCGGGAAGCGACGTGCCACATCTCATGCAGGGAATGGTTTCCTCGTTCGAGGTGACGGCGCCGTAAGTCAATCGCCGTTCGTGCCGAGCGTCGCCGGGATCTGGAACGTCTCCAGTCGCGGCGACGTTCACGCGGCCGAGGACTACCTGATCCCGGCCGCCACCGCGAGGTCACGGGTCAGCTCGGCGTGGCCGACATGTTCCGCGGCATGCCTCGCCATCAGCATCAGCACCTCCCGGCCGGTGACCTCGCCCCGCACCGGGTGCGTGCACGGCCGATCCATCGCGGTGTCATCCAGCGCATTCATGGCCGCCGCCAGTTCGTCGCGAATGACCGCCCCCTCCGGAAACGCGGCATTGTCGATGGTCGCGACCGCTCGGAACTCCGCGTCGCGGTCTCGCTCGATCGGCTGGCCACAGAGCACGCCAAGGATGTTCATCCGGGCATTGCCGTAGGTGTGGGTGGCGAGGGCGAAGATGCTGTTCGTTTCCGGCGCGGGTGGTCGCCAGTTGAGTTGCTCCACGCTACAACCATGAACCACCGCCGTCATCCGATCCAATGTCCGCTCGATGTAGGGCCAGAGTTGCTCGATCTTCGCTCGTCCACCCCGTGCGATGTCTTCCGGTCCGTTCATGTGCGTCCTCCGTGAGAAATCTCAGGCCGATGCTCCCGTATAGTGCTTGAGACCGAACCTCCAGAACCAGCGTGCCGCCAGCGAGAACCCCGCCGCCAGCAGCACCGCGCCCAGGGCGTAGCCGCTCGTCAACCGGCCGGTAAGGCTCTGGGCTGGAACCGTCACCGCGAAGGCGACCGGCACCAGGAACGTCAGCGAGTACCGCAGCCAGCCCGGGAAGATCGTGATCGGCCAGCCGCCCGCCCCGTCGAACATGGTGTTGTAGATGACGAGGATGTTCTCCAGCTTCACGAACCAGAAGGCGAAGGTGGAGAGGATGAGCAGAAACGAGTAGACGATCGTTACCCCGGCCAGCAGCATGACCACGAAGGCGACCGCCTCCAGCACCCCAATTGCATTGCCCAGTCCCGCCAGGGCGATGCCGAGCACGGCCAGTCCGCCGAGCACATCGGCGCTGGCGGCCACGTTCACCTGGGCCACGCTGGCCAGCAATTGCGAATCAGCCGGCTTCGTCAGCATGAAATCGAGCGTCCCGAGCCGGATGCCCTCCATCAGTTGCTGCATGCTGGGGCGCACCACCAGGCTGATCAGGCCGCGCACCAGCATCTGGATGCCGATCAAGGCAACCAGATCGGTATGCGTCCAACCACCGATCGCGTCGGTCTGGTTGAACACCACGCCGATGGTCAACAGGGCGGTGACGAGGCTGATGCCGATCGAGAGCAGTTGCAGGAAGAAATCCGCCCGGTACTGCATCACGTTCAGGATGCCGAGCTTGAGATAGGTCTGGATCACGGTCAGCGAATGCATCCTACGCTCCCACCGCCGAGTAGCGGCTCGCCGCCCGGTCCCAGACCAGTCGCAGGATGCCGAGCATCAAGCCGATCCACAGCAGTTGCATGGCGAAGCCGGTCGCGATCTGCCGGGGGCCGATGGTGCCAAGCGCCATTTCGACCGGGAACGACAGCACCCATCGGAAGGGCAGGATGCTGGCGACCACCTGGGCCGCGTTCGGCAGGAGCGTAAGCGGGGCGACCAGCCCCGCCAGGAAGAAGTAGGCCGAGTTGTAAAGCTGGAACAGCGAATTCGTCTTGGTGATCCAGAACGCCAGCAGGCCGATGGTCCATTCCAGCAGGAAGAGCACCAGCGCGGCGAGCGCGATGGCCGGGGCCAGCGTGATCATGTTCAGCGTCTTCCAGTGGTACTCCGCGTCGAAGACCAGGCTGAGGATCACGGCGATCGGCGCCAGCGGAACCAGCGTCAGGGCCTTGAAGACCATGTTTTCCACGATGTCGTTGTGAATCGGGTGGATCGGCCGCATGAGGAAGCTGGAAAACAGCCCGGATTGCACTCTCCAGCCCATCTCCCACATGTGCCACGAGAACGTGAGCTGGTTGACCACCATCACGATGATGAAATAGGCGGCGTACTGTCCTTCGGTGAACCCGCCCGCGCTCCCGCCCTGTGACCGCGCGACGGCGGTCCACACCACGATCGAGATCAGCGGCGAGGCGACCAGCGAGAACAGCCAGATCATGATCGAGCCGCGATAGGCGAGTTGCAGCGCGCCCTCGGTCCGGAACTTGGCGGCGTAGAACCGGGCTAGCGCCCCCGGGCTGAACGGTTCGCGCTCGGTGGTGGGATTCGGGCGCACCGCCATCAGACCGGTGCTCCGACCGGGGCGCCGGTTGATGCCGCGGTGGCCGGTTCATCCTCGCCGGAGGAGAACACCCGCTCGATCACCTCTTCGATGGGCGGATCTTCCACCGTGAGGTCGGCGATGGGGAGCGCCGCCAGCACCTGGCTGGTGACGCGGGCCGTATCCGCCTTCGGCACCCGCAGGGTGAGGCCGATCGCGGTGCGCTCCACGAGTTCGCCATCCTGTCCGGCCAGCGTTCGCAGGGCGTCGTCGTCCATCGCGACCGCCTCGCCTTCCTCGAACTCGACCACGATGGTCTTGTGCGGCGAAAAGGTCCGCACCAGTCCCGGCAGGTCGCCGTCGTAGAGGATGGTGCCGTGGTGGATCACGATGACCCGTTCACAGAGCGCCTCGACGTCGGCCATGTAGTGGCTGGTGAGCATGATCGACGCCCCGGTGCGTTGGTTGTAGCTCGCCACGAACGAGCGGATGCGTCGCTGCATCGCCACATCGAGTCCGATCGTCGGTTCGTCCAGAAACAGGATGGACGGCTGGTGGAGCAGCGATCCGGCGATTTCGCACTTCATGCGTTCGCCCAGCGAGAGGTTCCGCACCGGTTTCTTCAACAGTTCGCCGAGGTCCAGCATCTCGATCAGTTCATCGCGGCGGGCGCGAAACTCGGCATCCGGAATCCGGAAGATGGCCTTGTTCAGTTCGTAGGAATCCAGCACCGGAATGTCCCAGGTGAGCTGATTGCGCTGGCCCATGATCAGCGCCATCCGGCGCAGGTAGGCGCGGTCGCGCTTCCAGGGCGTGTGGCCAAGCACGTCGGCCGAGCCGGAGGTTGGGTGCAGCAGTCCGGCCAGCATCTTGAGCGTGGTGGTCTTGCCGGCCCCGTTGGGGCCGAGGAACCCGACCACCTCGCCGGGCGCGATGTCGAACGTGATGTCCTTCACCGCCGCCACTTCCCGCGTCTTGCGGTTGACCAGGCTGCCGATGGCGGCCTTCAGGCCGCTTTCGCGCACTGGCACGTCGTACACCTTGCGCAGGTGTTCCACGGATATCACGGGCGAGGATGATGTGGGTGGCGAGGTCCCGTTCGGGTTCACGAGGCGCTCCATGGGTGGGTCGAATCGACAGTGCCCAGCGTAGTGTACGGACACTTCAAATGCCAGAGGCGGGAATGCCCGCTCGGCCAGGCGGGCAATCACCGGGAATCGTCTCCGCGCGCTGGAACGATCTGACCGGCGAGCACGGGAGGCATGGTGGCGCGAAACGTAGGTATCGCCTCTCGTTATTTGGGTATGCCGCTCCCATGTGTCACCTACCCCTGCCGGCCTATAAGGGTGATGCGTCCCATTTCATAGGTTCTCCGGACCCAGTCCGTCGAGTTGATGAGGAGCATCAATGAACCTCTCGAGATTCACCCGGGCCCCCGATTTCTTTCGCACCAGTCGTCGCGCCTTCCTGGGGAAGGGCGGCGCCGTCATCGCCGGTGGCGCGCTTGCCGCGCATGCCGGGCACGTTGCATCCGCCGCGCACACGGAAGGGACACCCGCCGCCATGACTTACCATGTTGAAGGACGACTGCTCGAAGTGTGTACCTGCAATATCCTCTGCCCCTGCTGGGTCGGTGAAAACCCGGATGGGGGAATCTGCGATTCGGCCCTTGCCTGGCAGATCGATTCCGGCCAGATCGAAGGGGTGGATGTGTCCGGGCTGGCCCTCGGCCTCTCCGTGCACATTCCCGGCAACGTGCTGGAGGGTAACTGGCGGGCGGTCGTCTACGTTGACGATCGCGCGACCGAGGCACAGGAAGGCGCCATGTTGAAGGTCTGGACCGGCCAGCTTGGCGGGCCGATCGCCGACTTCGCCGCCCTGATCGGCGAGGTGATTTCGGTCGAACGGGCCGACATCAGGTTCGATGTCGTGGAAGGCACCGGCACCCTGGCGATTGGCGAGAACGTGCTGGCCGAACTGGCGCCATTCAAGGGCGCCACCGGCATGGTCACCGCACTGCACGAATCGGTCTTCTCCACCATTCCCGGGTCGCCGGCCTTCGTTGGCAAGGCCTCACGGTTCTTCCGGGACGAAGAGGCGCACGGACTTTCGAGCGTCGACATCTCCGGTTACAACGCCATCCAGGGTGAATTCGTCTTCGAGGCCTGAACGGGCATACAGACAGGCTACCCCCGGACCCATCCGGGGGTAGCCGAAAGGAGGTCACATCATGGCGACCATCGCCCAACCAGAGTCCAGCCCCAGCACCCGGCCCGATCTCCTGCCGGCTGCCCTGATCATCGCTTCGTGGGTGTTGATGGCCCTGCTGATGACGGGCGACCACACTCACCACCTCTCGCACGACTCGATCCTGGACGGGCGCACGGTTCCCGCACTTTCCACCCTCCTGCTGTTCCTGGCCGCGTGGCAGGTGATGACCGGCGCGATGATGCTGCCCTCGAGCCTGCCGCTGATCCAGATGTTCATCGCTGTGAGCCGGAGGCAGGAGCATCGCCGCCTGGTGATGACCGTCTTTCTCGGCGGGTACTTCGCCGTGTGGACCGGGTTCGCCTTCGTTGCCCTCGCCTTCGATGGCGTGGTGCACGCGGTTGCCGGCCAATGGGCCTGGCTGGCCGAACGCCCGCACCTGATCGCGGGGTCGGTGTTGCTGACAGCCGGGGCGTTCCAGTTCAGCAAGCTCAAGGAACGGTGCCTGGATGCCTGCCGCAGCCCAATGGGGTTCCTGTTCCAGCACTACCGGCGCGGCACGAAGGGCGCGTGGAACCTCGGCATCCGTCACGGCCTGTTCTGCCTCGGGTGTTGCTGGGCACTGATGCTGGTGATGTTCGCGGTTGGCATTGGCAGCCTGGCCGGGATGGCGGGCCTGACCGGGGTGATGATCATCGAGAAGTCGTTCTCGTGGGGGCGACGCATCGTCCCCGTCGTTGGGATCGCCCTGATCGTATGGGGCATCGCCCTCATGATCGCGCCGGATGTCCTGCCCTCGGCCCTGCAGGTGTGATAACCACGGGAGACATGCACATGATTCGCCGATCAACAACACTTGCCGTCGTCGTCTTCCTGTTTCTTGCCCTTCCAGCGCTCGCCCACAACGGGGAGAACCACTCCCACGAGTCGGATACCAGCACCGTCTGGCTCGGCGCCATTGGCGTATTCGTGGTGGCCGCGCTCGTCTTCAGCCTGGTTCGCCGCCACGACCCCCCGGCTGGGATCGATCAGGGCGATCCGGACGACCCGATCGATCGCATCCATTGATTCGCCGGGCCGCCCGGGTCATTCCGGCACGACACCAGCCTCGCGGCCGAGCGCCACGGCCGCGGCTCGCGTCGCCACGTTCAGCTTCGCCAGGATCGAGGAGACGTGGTGCTCCACGGTCCGCTTCGACAGGTAGAGCCGCTGTGCGATCTCCGCGTTGGTCGCATCACGAGCAACCAGGACCAGTACCTCGGTCTCGCGAGGCGTGAGCATGCCAAAGGCGGCCCGCGTCGCCGCTCGTGGCCCGCGCCGGATATTGCGGAAGCCCAGGGATCGCATCCTATCCGCCACCTTCCCGGCATCCGCGCTGGCGCCTAACTGGTCGAAGGTAGCGAGCGCCGTCCGGAGTGCTGCCTCCTCTGTCCCACTGGCAAGCGCCCGGGCTTCCTCCACGGGCAGGCCGCGATCCCGCCAGAAGCTGGCCGCTTCCCGCCAGGCACCGTCAATCTCGAGCCGGTACGGCGTGGCGATCGCGCACCCGGCCGGCACAGGCGATGGATGCCCCGACCGGTGCCTCCACAGGGACATCTGTCCGGCCATCCAGGACTCCCCGCGTTCGCAGGCCAGGTCGATTGCCGCCGAAGCCTCCGTGTTCGTCGCATCGTTGTCGCCCGCGAGCCAGGCAGCCTCGGCCCGGGCGACCCGGATTCGGCCGATCCACTGCAGTTCACCCAGCCGATCGGCAAGGCTCAGGGCTTCATCGAGGGCATCGCCGGGCATTTCCGACCGGCGTGCGCACGCCAGCCCAACCGTTTCCAGGGCAACGATCCGCGACATTTCCTTGGCGCGGGAATGGCGGGCTACCGCGTTGGCTTCCTGGATGGCGTGCGGCCAATCGCCAACGGCGAGATGGAGCGCGGACTCCCGAGCCTGCATGCACAGGTGCATCACCGACAGGTCATGGTCGGCGGTATAGGCGAGCCCGGCATCGAGATAGGTCCGCGTCTGGTCCAGCCGGCGCTCGTCCCACGACATCCAGGCCAGGTTGGAATAGGCCTGGGCGACTTCATCCTCCAGGTTTTCACGAAGCGCAAGGTCGACGGCTCGACTCAGGAGGTCGTAGCCGGTGGTGTCGTGTTCGTCTCGACGGAGACACCGGGCCGTGCCGATATTGATGAGCGCGTGGACGAGCGATGGGGCATCGGAGAGGTGTTCCGCCAGCGCAATCGCGCGCTCGCCCCACTGAATCGCTTCTTCGACGTCGTGCGCAAGCATCCGGAGCTGGGACATGTGGCTCAGCGCCATCGCCATCTCCCGGCTTCGCGGGAAGGGCGCCAGGATATCGAGCGCCTGCCTGGCCAGGGTTGTGGCCTGGACGGTATCTCCCGAAAACCAGGCATACAGCGACAGCAACCGCACGCTTGTGCCATGGGCCAGCACGTCGTTCAGCGTGGAGCGGATGGCAACGGTCTCAGCCTGGGCGGAAACGGCGGCATGCAGGTGTCCGGTCAGGTAGTACTCGTAGGCGCCAGCCTCGAGAAGGCTCGCGCGGCTGTCAGGGGGTTGCTGGCCTGAATGCCGGAGCGCGCGCTCGTATTGTGCGGCTGCTTCCCTGTGCGATTTATAGGCTACAGCGTCTTCCGCGGCGGCAATGGCGTGCGTGAACGCGGCGCTCCCATGGGCGGCCTCCTCGGCATGGAAGGCAAGCAGGGCATGATCGCGTTCGAATCGTGAATCCGCCCTGATGGCGGCGTAGGTTTGCCGGTGCAGCGCCATGCGCCGCATTGGGGAGATGGTATGGGCAATGGCATCCCGAACCGCCGCATGCCGGAATTCGATCGCTTTCCCGGTGGGCCGGAACAACCCTATAGCCAGGCATTCCTCCACCGTGTCGTCGAGCGGGTTTCCATGCACCGACCGGAGGAGGTCGAGGTCGACCGTCACCCCGATCGTGGCGGCGGCTTCCAGCATTGCGCGCGCATCCCGCGATAGCTGGCTCACCCGGGCGAGGATCGCATCCTGGAGCACGACCGGGGCCGTCGTTCCGGCATCGAGGATCTCGCGCACCATGAAGGGGTTGCCAGCGGTGTAGTTCCGCAATTCCAGCGGATCGATCGCCCTGCCCTCGGCCAATGTGGCAACCGCCGCCTCCGAGAGTGGCGGCAGGATCATCCGGCGAACGCCGGGCGCGGTGGCGAGGTCGCCCAGCACCCGGCGCAACGGGTGGGTCGCTGGAATCTCGTCGTCCCGGTACGTGGCGATAATCAGCGTATGTGTGCCTGTAATCCGGCGCCCGAGGTAATGCAGGAGATCGAGCGAGGCATCGTCGCCCCAGTGCACATCCTCACCCACGAGGACGGAGAATCCCGGCGCCCGTTCGAGGGCCGCAAGCACTGCACGGAAGACTGCCTCGCGGGGCGCACGGCTGGTCAGGAGGCGCTCCACTTCGGGCCCCAGGGCGAAGGCGACATCCATCAGCGGGCCAAGCGGGCCATGCACGTGACGGCTATCGCAGGTGACGGCCGGTATCACATTGGCATCGGACAACGTGGCGCAGAATTGCTTGACCAGGGTGGTTTTGCCGATACCCATCTCCCCGCCGATGAAGACCATTCGGCCGGTTCCTTCCGCGGCCTCATCGGCGTACTGGCGCAGCAATCCCATTTGGGACTCGCGCTCGAGTACGATGGGTCGCGTGAATGTCTGGGGCGCGGGGGACTCGCTCTGCCGAATAGCCATGGTCTGAATCGATCTCGCGCGAGCGGCTGCCATGAGCGACAGGAGACGATGCCATGTGCCGCGGATCAGCACCCGGCGCGGATTCGTTGGGCGCGGATTGCGCCTCGGCGTGCCTCCACTTTAGCACCACGCCGTACCACGGACATCTTTTCTCGAAGTGCCGGATTCTGGCCGCACGCCTGGAGCATCGTTGGCCAGTGACAAGGTGAGAGATGGCGGGGCATCCCTGGTCACCGCGGCGACTTTGGGCCCCGGAAGGGCTTTCTCCCTGGCGGCGGTAACGATTCAGTCTGGCAGCAACGTGGCAGCTCGTCCCTTGGCAACTGCCTCACCCCGCGTTGTCACATTGAGCTTCGCCAGGATTGACGAGACGTGGTGCTCCACCGTTCGCTTCGACAGGTAGAGGCGTTGGGCGATGTCCGCGTTCGTGGCGCCACTGGCCATCTGGGCGAGGACATCGACCTCGCGGGCTGTCAGCTTGCCGAACGTGGCCCGGGTGGCGGCGTGCGGACCCCGGGGGATACCGCGGAAACCAAGCTCCCGCAGGCGCCTGGACGTTCTCTGGGCGTCAGGTTGGGCACCGATCCGGTCGAGGATGGCCAGCGCAGCTCGCAGGTCGAACTCCTCCGTCGAACACGACAGGGCGCGGGCTTCCTCCAGCGAATTGCCCCGCGCGCGCCAGGATTCCGCCGCATCGCGCCACCGCCCGGCCCGCAACTGGCGGTATGGCTCCGCGATGAGGGCATCGTCGATGTCTGGCCATCCCGCTCCCGATCGCCACAGCCACATCGCCAGCGCCCCGGTGATCCAGGGGTGAGGCCGTTCCAGGGCGAGAGCGAGCACCGCGTTGACTTCGTTAGCCATGCGTTTCGGGTCGTTCTCCAGCCAGGCAAGCTCGGCCCGCGCCGCTCGCACCGGTCCCAGCCGCTGGAACTCCAGGGTTGGCGTTGCCCGTTCCAGGGCCTGATCGAGCTCGTCCCCGCCGAAGTCGCCGCGTCGAATCCTGCTCAGCCCCCGGGCCACGAGCGCGACGATCATCGCCACGGGAATCGCCACCTGATGGTCGAGGACGTGCTGGGCGACCCTGCTGGCATCGTCCCACTTGCCGACCGAAACCAGGAGCTGTGCCCGTAGCGCCAGGAGGTAGTGGTGCATCTGGGTCAGGTCGTGAACGTCGGTATAGGCGATTCCCTGGGCCAGGTAGCGCTCGGCCGCGTTGACATCGCCCTCCCAGCATGCGTCCCACGAGAGATTGATCATCGCCCGGGCCGCGTCGTCGGTCAGGTGGTTCGCCTCGGCCAGGTCGCGCGCCGCCAGCAGGAGCGACGTGCCGGACTCCCCTTCGTACATGGATGTCGCCGATCCAACATTGATCATGGCGTGGACGAGGGTGGCGGTGTCGCCCAGGTCGGTGGCCAGCGACATTGCCCTGGTGCCCCATTCGATCGCCTCGGGACGGTTGTGCCCAAGCATGCACAGTTGGGAATAGGCGCTGCACGCCCGGGCGAACTCGCGGCTTTCCGGGAACTCGCGCAGCACCTCGAGCGCTTTCTTGCTGTTGTCCATGGCCTGGGAGGTCATGCCCCTGGACCAGTAGTAGCGGGAGATCTCCCGCATCGCATCCCCGTATCCCAACCTGTCGCCGGTGGTCTGTTTGATCCGGATCAGTTCCTCCTGCAGCCGTACCGCCTGGTCCATGTCGCCGCTCAGGTAGCTCTCGTACGCGCAATGCTGGAGCAGGTCCGCGCGCCGGGCCGGCGGCTGCCGGGGACAGTGGCGGAGCGCGCGCAGGTACTGGGCCACCGCCTCGCGATGTGATTCGTACCGCTCGGCCTCCCGGGCGGCGGCCACGGCGTGGGTGAGGGCGGCTGTGCCATTGGCCGCCTCCTCGGCGTGAAACGCATGGAGGGCATGGTCGCGATCGAATCGTGGGTCCGCCTCGATCGCCGCGTACACCCGTCGATGCAGGGCCAGGTGTTGCACCGGGGTAATGGTGCTGGCGATCGCGTCCCGCACCGCCACGTGGCGGAACTCGATGTCCTTGCCGGTGGATCGGAACAATCCCACCGCCAGGCACTCCTCCACCGTGTCGTCGAGCGGGCGTCCATGCACCGACCGGAGGAGGTCGAGATCGACCGTCACCCCGATGGTGGCCGCCGCTTCCAGCATCGAGCGTGCCTCCGCCGACAACCGGCTCGTGCGGGCCAGGATCGCGTCCTGGATCACGACCGGGGTCGTGGTGCCGGCATCGAGGATCTCGCGCACCATGAACGGGTTGCCGGCGGTGTACTCGCGGAGTTCCACGGGGTCGATCGCGGTGCCCGCCGCCAGCGTCGCCACCGCCGCCTCCGAGAGTGGCGGCAGGAGGACCCGGCGCACGCCGGGCGCGGTGGCGAGGTCGCCCAGCACCCGGCGGAGCGGATGGGCCGCCGGTATCTCGTCGTCCCGGTAGGTGGCGAGGAACAGGGTGCGGGTTTTCGCGATACGGCGGCCAAGGTAGTACAGCAGGTCGAGCGAGGCATCGTCTCCCCAGTGCACATCCTCACCCACGAGGACGGAGAATCCTGGCGCCTGTTCTAGGGTGGTGATCACCGCCCGGAACACCTCCTCGCGAGGGGCGCGATTGACCAGCAGGTGTTCCACCCCCGGCCCGAGGGCATGCGCGACATCTCTCAGCGGGCCGAGTGGACCGTGGACGTGCAGGCCATCGCATGAGACGGTCGGTATCTGGTTGGCATGGGGCACGGTTTCGCGGAATCGTTCGACCAGGGTGGTCTTGCCGATGCCCATCTCCCCGCCGACGAAGACCAGCCGGCCATTTCCGGCGGCGGCCTCGGCGGCATACTGGCGCAGGAGCGCCATTTGGGACTCGCGTTCGAGGAGCAGGGGCGGGGCTGATGGCGGGGTGGCCGATGCCTCTTGCTGCCAGGTAGCCATGGTCTGGATCGCTCTCGCGCGAGCGGCTGCTGGCGGTGGCGCGAGGGACCCCGCGCGAAACCTTCAGTACCCGGCGCGAATCATGGGGCGCGCGTTGCGCCACGGCGTGCTTCCACTCTAGCACCACGGTTGGCGAAGTGGATCATCACGCAGGGCTTCCATATGGCCCCCGTCTTACACGGCCCGGTCGCGTGAACCGCCATTGGGGAAGTGTGGGAAACGATCAGCGATTCGGAGCACGCCGAGGTCGGCGACTCAAGGAGATAACCAGGCTCAGGATTCCAGCGTCCACTCCACGTCGGGCGGGCGAACCGAGCCGCTGGCGGGTTTCCCGAGCCGGTTGGTGAGCTTCACCCGGCCCACCAGCACCTTGTTGTCCCGTGCTGCGCTGGCCAGCATCTCCGGGTCGATGTCGGAGAGCTTCAGCTTGATCCGGGCCATCGACTCCCGGCTCTTGAGATGGAGCCAGGCCAGGTACAGGAACCTGTCCCCCTTCGGTCCGTGCACGTAGGGACCCCGGTAGTCGTTGACATCACCGGCGGACACCATCGAGATGTCTCCCCCGAACCGGGGTGCTTCGGTGCTCGACGGCAGCACGCCGACCACCTCTCGCCCCTGCTGGATGCCGAGCCCGACGCCGTCGGGGCCGGGACACGTGCTGCCTGGCGCGGCGTAGCCTTCGATGCGGAAGGAAATCGTGAGAACCGGGGTCGTGGCGGTGGAATTCGCGGTTGTCATCACTTGCGCCTCAGGAACCCGAGCAGCGGCGAACCCGTGCCCAGCAGGAAGCCGAAGTCATACCAGTTGCCGTTGGCGCTCCGGACCGGGTCGAAGATATGCATGTCCTCCCAGCCGCCAAACACGTGCACGATCAGCACGATCCACGCCGTAATCCCGTTCCATACACCCCACAGCAGGTCCTGCCACCACATCGTGTCCAATCCTTGCCTTGGCGCCTGTCCAACGACCGGCTCGTTGCCCTCGATTGTACCGGTGAGCGAGATGATCCGAATCGAATGCGGACAGCGAATGTCCCCCGCCTGTCGCTACGATGTTGGGGTTGCCAGTTCCACACGCGTGCGCGCCATCTTATGAGAAGGAGTCACCATGACGACACAAACCACCGCCAGCATTCCGGTTGACCAGTTTCGGTCCGTGTTGATCACCATGCTCAACGAAGCGTTCGATCCGGCGGAGGGGCCCACCTACTTCCTGGACAGGGGTGACTCGTTCTTCGAGACCCTGGCCAGCATCTCCGCCGAGCAGGCCTCGCGGTCCCTCGGACCGCGCAGCGCCAACATCGCCGCCAAGGTCAATCACACGCGCTTCTATCTCGACGCCATCATCGCCAATGCGGAGGCCGGGGATTTCGTTCCAGTCGATTGGGAGGCGTCGTGGGCCGTGGGTGAAGTCGACGAGGCTGAATGGAAGGACCTGGTGGATCGCCTGCGCGAAACGTCGGACACGTTCCGGAAAATGGCCGCGACGAACGAGGTGTGGAACCAGCAGACCATTGGTGGGGCGTTCGGCGCGGTGACTCATACCGCCTTTCACCTGGCGGAAATCCGCCAGGCACTCGCCGCCATAGCCCCAGACGGAGATCGCCGCTAGCCGTTCGCCTTTACAATGTGGCCTGATCGCTGGTTCGCCCCCGGGTGGACATGAAAGGGCCGCAATGCCTCGGACGTTTCCCATCGCCGCCGCCGTGTTCCTGCTGGCGGCGGCGTTCTTCATGCCGGTCGCCACGGCCCAGACATCCGGAACCCAGCCAGAGGGCGCGCTCGGCGACCAGATCGAGTGGGTGGTGAACCTCCTCAATGGCGAGCCGTCCGGAATCACCGCGGAGACGGTGGAGGCCCATGTCAGCCCGGCGGTCCTCGCCGCGACGCCCGCCGGCGCCCTGGCGAGCATGCTCCTCGAGCTGTCCGCCGAGATCGCCCCGGCCGAGATCGAGCCGGGGAGCCTCGTCGCCGAGGGATCGCCGCCCGCCCGTGCCCGCTTCATCCTCGCCGGCGCGGGCGACACGAGGTACGCCACCACCATCACGGTCGATGCCGGAACGGGGTTGATCGCGGCACTATGGTTCTCTCCCGCGCCGGCCGATAACGCGACGGATGCCACCTCGCCCGTAACCGGGCCATCCGATGTGGAGTACACGTTCGAAAGCGGTGGCGACATCGTGTACGGATCGCTGATGACCCCGGCCAACGTCTCGGCTCCCGCTCCGGCGGCGCTCATCATCTCCGGAAGCGGCCCCACCGATCGCGACGGAAACAGCTCCTACCTTCCCTCGATCAATACCAACCTCCATATTGCCCACACGCTCGCCAACATGGGCGTGATCTCGTTTCGGTATGACAAGCTCGGCTCGGGGAAGACTGGATTGGGATCGCGCGCGCAGCGCGACATCACCGCCACCATGTTCCTTGAGGAAGTGGAGGATGCCGCCGACTTCCTCGCCAGCCAGCCGGGCGTGGATCCCTCCCGGATCATCCTGGTTGGCCACAGCGAGGGGGCGCTGTTTTCGCTCATGCTCGCCCAGCGAATGAGCGAGGCCGGGAATCCGCCCGCCGCCCTGGTGCTTGTGACGCCGCTCAGCATTCCCTACCTGGACCTGATCGAGGAGCAACTCGCCACCCAGTATGCCGAGGCGGTCGCGACGGGCCAGGTGACGCGGGAGCGGGCGGATGCCACGATGGCCGAACTCGACCTGGTCATCCACAGCCTTCGTACCACCGGGAGGTTGCCCGAGGTGATCCATTCCGGCGTGCTCGCGTCGATCTTCACGCCCCTCAATGCCAGCTTCGTCGCCGAGGCCGATGGGTGGCACCCGGCCGTCGTCGCGGCATCGCTGCCAACCGCCCTGCCGGTGCTGGTGATCCACGCCGTGAAGGACGAGCAGGTGACCAGGGCCCAGGTGGACCAGCTCGTGGCGGGGTTCACCGGGGCCGGGAACCACAACGTCCGGCTCGTGGAACTGCCGAAAGCCAACCACTTCCTGCGGGCGGTGGAAGGCGAGCCCAACGCCGATGTCGACTACCTGAATCCGGACCTGCCTTTCTCCCAGGTCGCGGTGTCGGCCATCGTGGAGTTCTGCGACTCCACCGGCGTGGTGTCCTGACGGCGGGTGCAGGGAGTATTCCGGGCCGATCCGCCGGATACACTTGGGCATGGATGTTCGACTCGCGTCGCGAATCAGGAAAGGCCCTTCCCCCATGACCCGTTCGCTCAAGGCACTGGTCGCCGCGTTCCTGGCGGTGACCATGCTGCTCACCCCGGTGGTCGCCAGCGCCCAGACACCGGTCGCCCTTCCCGAGGGAGCACTCGGTGACCAGGTTGCCTGGCTCATCGAAACGCTCAATGGCGACCCCGCAGGGATCACGGCGGAGGTGCTGGAGCCGCGTCTGAGCCCGGAGTTCCTCGCCGAACTGCCAGCCGAGGACCTCGCTCCATCCCTCGCCGGGCTCGCCGCGCAACTGGCACCGTTCGAACTGGAGGCGGATTCCATCGTCACCACCCGGGACATGCCACCCACCACCGCCAGCTTTGTCCTGGCCGGGGCGGGCGGCGTTCGCCTCGCCACCACCGTGGTGATCGATAGCCAGTCAGGACTCATCACCGGCCTGTGGTTCGACTTCGCGCCAGCCCCAGCGACCCCGGAAGCCTCGCCGGTGGCCGGATCGCCAAGCGATGAGGAGGTCACCTTCGAGAGTCAGGGCGACACCATCCACGGGTCGCTGATGACGCCCGCGAACCTCACCAGCCCCGCTCCGGCCGCGCTGATCATTTCCGGGAGTGGCCCCACCGATCGCAACGGCAACAGCGGTGGATTCGACTCGATGAACACGAACCTCAATCTCGCCAGCACGCTCGCCGGCCAGGGCGTAGTCACGTTGCGCTACGACAAGCTGGGCTCGGGCGAGACTGGCGCGGGATCGCGCTCGCCTCAGGACTCGGTCGATGCCAGCCTCTTCCTGCAGGAGGCGCAGGACGCCGTCGACTTCCTCGCCGGGCAGCCAGGGGTCGATCCCTCGCGGATCATCCTCGTCGGCCACAGCGAGGGTGCGTTGTTCGCGCTGAAGCTGGCCGAGCAGATGTCCGCCGCGGGCACCCCACCTGCCGCGCTCATCCTCGTCGCGCCGCTCAGCGTTCCCTATCTCGACCTCCTGTATGGCCAGCTCGAGGATCAACTTGACCTGGCGAGCGCCAACGGTCACCTGTCCCAGGAAGAAGTCGATGCCACCATGGCCGAACTCGACGCCATCGTCGAAAGCCTCCGTACCACCGGGGCATTGCCTTCGGAGATCGAGTCGGACATCCTGAAACCGCTGTTCAACCCGGTGAGCGTGCCGTTTATCGTCGAGGCCGATTCCTGGCATCCAGCCGAGCTTGCCGCATCGCTGCCGGGCGACCTGCCGGTGCTCATCCTGCAGGGGAGCAAGGACCAGCAGGTGACCAGCGATCAGGTTCAGGTACTCGTCGATGGCTTCGCCGGAGCGGGCAACGAGCACGTCACGCTCGTTGAACTTCCCAATTCGAATCACCTGCTCAAGGTTGTCGAAGGCGAACCGAACGCGGCGATCGACTACGCGAACCCCAACCTGCCGTTCGATCCTGGCGCCGTTCAGGCGATCGCCGCCTTCCTGAACGCCACCGGCCTGGCCTCCGGCGCCGTCGTCAGTCCTGGCGAAACGTATGTGCTGGCCGGGTCGTCGTAAAATGGTGCTGGCGGCACGCGTTGTTGCCGCATATTGAAAGGGACCCAACGATGACGATTTCACCTGAAACCCGCATGACCCGGCGCGCCGGAATGGCCCTGGCCGCATCCGCTACCTTCGCCGCCCTGGCTGGAAGCCGGGCCCTGGCCCAGACCCCGGAAGCCTCGCCGGTGGCCGGAGGCGTGATCCTCCCAGATGGCCCGCTTGGGGTACATGCCCAATGGTTGCTGGAGGTTGCCAACGCTGGCCCGGGCAAGATCACGACCGCCGCCATCAACGAGCATTTCAGCGTTGGGTTCTTCGAGGAAACGACGATGTCCGAGGTCTTCAAGACCCTGTCGGACCTCCAGTCTCGCGGCGTTACCTGGGAAATCGATCCCGAATCGTTCATCACCACCATGGACCTGCCCGCCTCCAACGGCAGCTTCACCCTGGTTGGCGACGACGGCTCCATGCTGCGGGTTGGCATCACCATCGACCGTGAGTCCGAGCTGATTAACTCGCTGAGCATCGAGCCCGGTGATGGAAGCGCCACGCCGGTCGCTTCGCCAGAAGCGTCCCCGGTCGGATAGGTTCTCCCGATCCGCCTGCTCATTCGCCCCGAACCGTGAGATCGGTTCGGGGCGTTTGGGTTCATGCCCCGGACTCGTCGTGATCCGGCGCGCTCGACCCAACGCATCCCAGTGGAGGCAGACTCGTGGCTATTCCGGTGCTCGTCATCATCGATCTCGCTTCACCCGCTGTCGCCCGCCTGGAGGACGCCGGATTCGAGGTGTTCATCGCCAGCCAGCATGGTGGCCGGGACCAGGCGGTGAAGGCGCATCCCCAGGCACGCGCGGTGGTGACCAACGGCTCGCTGGGCCTCACCGGGGCGGAGATCGAGGCGCTGCCGAACCTGGAATACATCCACGCCGTGGGCGCGGGGTTCGAGATGATCGATCTCGACGCCGCCAGCGCGCGAAACATTCCGGTCACCAATGGATCGGGCACCAACAGCCGCGCCGTCGCCGACCATGCCATGACGCTGCTGCTGGCCATTGCCACCACCCTGGTGCCCAGCCACATGGCGGTGTTGAGGGGAGAATGGGGAAGCTTTTCGTCACCCCAGCGCGACGCCGCCCTGATCGGCGACCGGCCGGAATTCCCGCATCGCCGGGCCGGCATCTCCGGGAAGCGGCTCGGCATCCTGGGGTTGGGCATCATCGGCCGGGAAATCGCCAAACGGGCCGCAAACGGGTTCGACATGGAAGTGGCCTACCACAATCGCAAGCCGGTTGAAGGCGTGCCCTACATCTGGGAATCCACGCTGGAGGACCTTGCCCGCTGGTCCGATTTCCTGGTGGTGTCGGCTCCCGGTGGTCCCGATACGCGCCACCTCGTCAACGCGAAGGTGCTCGACGCGCTTGGTCCCAATGGTTACCTGGTCAATACCGGCCGTGGTTCCGTGGTGGATACCGATGCGCTGGTGGATGCGCTCGAATCGCGCCGCATCGCTGGCGCCGCGCTCGATGTTGTGGAGGGCGAGCCACACATCCCGCCTCGTTTGCTCAACGCCGAGCGCGTGCTGCTGACCCCACACATGGCTGGCCGGACGGAGGAGTCGTTCGCCAATATGATGAACCTGGTGACGTCCAACCTGACGGCGTGGTTCGCGGGCGAGCCCCTTCGCAACCGCGTGAACTGACCGCCTATTCCTCGTCGATGTCCCGGTCGACCGGATCCGGCTTGCGATCCAGCAAGGCGAGCGCGGTCAGGCCCAAAACCGTCGCGGCGGTGTAGCCCAGGACCAGCACCACGTCGTCTTCTCCGGGTGCGTCTCCACCATCCGTGGTGGCGGGCGTGGAGGGCACCGCTGGCGAGGCGGTAACCGTCGAGCCAGACGAAGGCCCGCCCGGATCGGCGGCTTCCTGGGCGATTCCGGTGGAGGCGGCGAGCGTGAGTACCAGCAAGGCGCAGGCCAGCGCCGCGATCAGGTGGCGGGGAATGGGAATCCTGGAGAGATCGGCGGATGGCATGGAACAGGGACGCCTTTCAACAGCGCGTAGGCTGGCGAGCCGTCGCTCGCCGCACGTTGGTAGGACGTTGCCCTGTCCCGTTTGGTTTCCCTGGCGGGTTGTGAATCTATGCCTGGCTCTTGACCTTGTCGTGTGGTTCGTTGCCCAGGCTGGCCAGCATGCCGAGGGTCATGCCCATCGCCGCGCCGGTGAGCAATCCACCGAAGGCCACGATTGGCTGCGCCACGATGTTGTCGATGCTGGGGCCCAGCAGCCAGCCACCGATGACGCCGAGCACGGCGCCCAGGACGATCCCCACGGTGGTTGCCCTGCTGCCATTCGGCACCAGGTCGATGTCGAGGTCCAGCGCGCTTTCCTCGCCAGCCTTGTAGCCAACCTCCGAGCGGTAGAGGGTGCCCAGCACGCCGCCGTAGACGAGGTGAAGGATGAGGTTGCCCAGCGCGGGCAGGAAGCCGGCTTCGATGTCGCGGCCAAACAGGCCGCCACCGGCGAATGGGAAGAACACGACCAGCGACAGGGCCCAGGGAATCAACGAGAACAGCATGCCCCGCTGCCAACCGGTCCCCGGCAGGCGCTGGACGAACCACAAGGCGTAGACCACGGCCCACACCAGGCCCATGAGCAGGTTGAGGATCAGGCCGAGGGCGAATCCATCTCCGACCCGGTCCACCAGTTCGTTGGTGGTGAGCGCCGCGAACCAGCGTTGCAGGGTGTTGCCACCTTCATCGCCGAAGGCGTTCACCACACCGTAGGCGATGGCCATGGCGGCGGTCATCGCGATGGTGG
>JAEWEG010000075.1 GCA_023389575.1 Chloroflexota bacterium
ATGGGAACTCAGGGCGGATCCCCCGGTCGATGAGGACGGACCCGCACTAACCGGCGGTCGTGGTGACCCAGGCCTTCCACGGGTGCCGTCCTCACCCCCAGCATAGAGACAAGGCCTTCCCTACTGGTGCACGGATGGGCGCGAAATCAGGTGCGGGGACTCGTGTTGAACACGCTACCGAGAGCCATTTCTTTTCGTTGTATCTGAGCACACCAGGAGTATCCCGTGGCCGAGCAGCCGTTTGCGTTTCGCCAGTACCTCGAAACCGTCCATTACACCGACCAGCGCGATCCTGACGCTCTCCCCTCGGAGGGAGAGATCGCGATCAATGGCGGCTGGACGATCGCCGTCCAGCGCGATGCCCCTCGCCGGGTCCGTGATGTCGCTGACGATCTGCTGGACTACTTCCGGGTGAGCATGGAGGAAGACCTCCGTCTCCAGTTCGTTGACGACCTGTCGGGCCTGGCTGGCGACAACGTCATCGTGCTCGGCACCGTGGCGGAGTTGCCCGCCGTGGATGGTGTTCCGGAGCAGGATCGCGGGTACAGGATCGTGGCCGAACCGGGCCGGATCACGCTGTGCGGGCGAGACGACCGGGGCGCGGCCCAGGCCAGCTACTATCTGGAAGAGCGGCTCAACCTGCGGGGCGGTCCCTTCATCGCACCGTTGGACGAAGCCCGCTGGCCGGTGTTCTCGCCGCGGATGACGCACTCGGGGTGGGGACTCGACGACTTCCCGGACGGCCACCTGGCTCAGATCGCGCACGCCGGGATGGACGCGATCCTCGTCTTCGCCTCGGACGTCGACCGCTCGCCGGACGAGTTCATCAATCGCGATCCGGCCCGGGGTTCGCAGGGAAGGCGCAACGATTTCAATGCGCTGGTGGATCGGGCGGAGCGATATGGCCTCGACGTCTACCTCTACGCCTATCCGCACGGCAAGAAACCGCTGCATCCGGACGATCCCGGCGCGGAACGGTTCTACGACGAGACGTTCGGCGCCCTGTTCAAGGCGTGCCCGAGGGCGAAGGGTATCATCCTCGTCGGCGAATCGGTGGAGTTTCCGAGCCGTGACCCGCGCACGACCGGGCGGCTGCGGCTCGATCCGAACCCGGGCGGGCTGCCGGTCGACAAGCCATCGCCGGGCTGGTTTCCCTGCGAGGATTTCCCGGCGTGGGTGTCGCTGGTGACGAAGGTCTGCCGCAAATACAACCCCGATGCCGATGTGGTGTTCTGGACCTACAACTGGGGCTGGGCGCCGGAGAAGGAGCGGCTGGAACTGCTGCGAAACCTCCCGACGGACATCACGCTCCAGGCCACGTTCGAGATGTTCGAGACGATCCACCACGACGGCGTCACCAACGCCTGCGTGGACTACACCATCTCCTCGGTAGGGCCGGGGCGGTACTTCGCCAGCGAGGCGGCCGTGGCGAAGGAGCGTGGCATCCGGCTCCACGCGATGGCGAATACTGGCGGGTTGACCTGGGACTTCGGCGTGATTCCGTATCAACCCGTTCCCCAGCAGTGGAACCGGCGGCACCAGGCAATCCGCCAGGCGAATCGCGACTGGAACCTGACCGGCCTCATGGAGGGGCACCACTACGGCTGGTGGCCGTCCATCGCCAGCGAGCTCGCCAAGGCGAACTACTGGGAGCGAACGCCGGACCCAGCGGAGACCATCCACGCCCTCGCCGCGCGGGATTTCGGGGATGGCGCCGACCTCGCCGTCGCCGCCTGGGACGCCTGGAGCGACTCGATGGCGGACTACGTGCCGACCAACGAGGACCAATACGGCCCGTTCCGGATCGGCCCGGCCTATCCGCTCTCGTTCGTGAAGCAACCGCGATTGCCGGTGAGTGAGTTCGCGATGTGGGGCGAACTCATCGCGAGGACGCCGTACAGCCCTGAAAATCTGGGCACGAAGGTGAAGACCGCGAGCGGGGTGCGGTTCGAGGCCGAGATCGCCAGCCTGACCCGGATGAAGGCTCGCTGGGAAGAAGGCATCGCCCTGCTGGAGCAGGCGGTCGCGCTGGCTCCGGCCCACAAGGCCGGGCGCAATGCCCGGATGCTCAACCTGGGGCGGTACATCCCGCACGCGATCCAGACAGTGATCAACAGCAAGCGGTGGTGGCAACTCAAATCGCGAGTTCTCGTTGAAAGCGACCGAGACGCTGGTGCGTCCCTGCTCGACCAGATGGAGGCGCTGGCGCGGGACGAGATCGCCAACGCCGAGGCCTGCATTCCGGTGGTCGAGGCCGATTCCCGGCTTGGCTGGGAGCCGACCATGGAGTACCTCGGTGACGCCGACCACATTCGCTGGAAGGTCGTTCACCTCCAGCACGTTCTCGACCATGAGATCCCGGCTTTCCGCCATAGCTTCACGGTATAGGAGGGTTCCGCGTAGCGGCACGCTCCTCCGTCGGCCCTTCGGGCCTGTCGCCGACCGGCATGGCGCGGGTCGGGTTCCTGGGAGGGCCCCACGAACCCGACCCATGCATCAGGTGACCGCCTACCGGTCACCGATGTACCCGCGCGCGAACCCGGTTCCAGCGTCCGTTTGTGGAATACCGACCATCATGAACCAGTCGCAGGACACGGAGTCCTCGGGGCTCACCGCAAGTTGGACCGCTTCTCCACTGAATGGCGGCTGCACCAGTTGCGCCGTGCCATCGGGGGCGGTCAGGGTGCAGTTGACCAGGCCGGTGGTCCAGCCTTCGAGCGGGGTCAGCGTGATCAAGAGCGTGCCAGATGGCATCGGCTTGTCACCGCTCGAGAAGGAGACCGCGCCGGGTGAGCCTCCCTCGGCTTGCAGGGTGTGGGTGCCGAGGCCATCGCCACCGACCGTGATGGTGTAGGTGAACGCCGGGGTGCCATCGACGCTGCAGATGGCGTCGAGATCGGCGGCTCCGTCCTTTGGGTCGATTCCTTCCGGACAGGCGTAGGACTGCAGCGTGAGGTCGCTTATCGGCTCGCCGGGCGGTTCGTCGCCCATGGTGGTGTCCGATGGGCCGGCGGCCTCGCCGGTGTCGTCGTCGCTCTCCGGCTCCGTGTCCCCGCTCGCATGTTCCGTGCCGCCACCGAAGGTATCCCCGTCCGGCGCGGGTTCCGGCTCATCGGTCTCGGCGCCGGTCCCGGTATCGTCCGCCGGGTCGGCTTCGGCTGGTACGGCCTCGGTGTCGCCGGTCTCCATGGCGGGGGCCGCGTCCGGGCCGAAGAAGAAGTCGCAGCGGAGCGCGTCTCCCTCATCCATGTCAATCGAAACCGACCGCTTGTCGGAGTTGATCGTCGGCTCGATCGTCTGGACCTGGCCAAGGGCGGCAAATGTCTGGTCGCAGGTCACGAACGTGACGGCTCGCCCCACCACTCCCGCCTGGGTATCCACCGTGATCCGCCATGTTCCAGATTGGATGGGGAATACCGCCACGCCATTGCGGGTTGACTCGACCTGGACAGGAGCCGCGCCGTCGACGGCGACCGAGACACTCTGGAACTGTAGTCTGGGGCAGGTTGCCTCGCGGACCCCGGGGGACAGCGTGGCGGCGTCGTAGTCCTCCAGGCAATCCCGCGTGACCACCATTACGGATTCGCGCGTGTCGCCGGCGAACAGCCATATGTGGCATCGCGCCCGTTGGTCGGGGTTCAGCCTGACCGTGACGCCCAGGCTACCGTCAGCTGGTGGAAAATACGAGATTTGTCCAGCGTTTTCGCCGATGTCGGTCACACTGGTGCAGGTCAGGTGAGGATCGATCCAGCCTTCCTGGACGATCGGTCGGATTGTCCATTCGCCGGACAACGCCGCCGGGTCGACCACATGGGCCACCTCTGCGGAATCGAGCGTGGCCGTGTGCACGACCTGGCCACCGTAGATGGCCTCGAACGTGACTGGTCCCGGGAGCGGGAGCGTGCAGTCATCGAGACCGCCGCTAAACTCGGCCGGGGCCGGACAACCGAACGCCATCACCTCGAGACCCAGCGAGGGTGGAGCGGCCACCTCGGGCACGCTGGCCACGCTGTACCATTCGCAGTTCACTTCCTCCCCGGCGGCCAGCTGGATATCCAGGGCTCCGCCACGGACCGTTTCCATCACGGTCAGTCGCGTCGAACCGTCGGCGGCGTAGATCGCGCAAAAGGCGAACGGATCCTCCAGCCCTTCCTGAAGGTTTTCCCGGATCGTCCACATCCCGGCCGGGAGCGGCGGCGAGACGCCGTTGATGTCCTTGCGACCGTTCACCATGTCAATTTCGACGCCAAACTCAGCGACCAGTACCTCCTGGCCCTCGAAGAGGATGGTGTAGGTCATGCCTGGCAGGATCGGTTCGGTGCACATCTCCCGCGAACTCTCGATCGGCCGGGTGGCCGGATTCCAGTTGACGGGGCAGGCGAAGGTGAGCACGGTGAGGTTCCTGATTGTCGCGGTCGGGTCTTCGGCGATGCCTGGCCCATCATCGGTCGTGCCATCATCGGCGATGCCGGGCTCATCGTCGGTCGTGTCGTCGGCCACGCCGGGATCCATGTCCTCGTCCGTCCCGGTCGTGTCGGCGCCATCGGATGCGTCCTCGGTATCGGTGGCTTCTCCCACGCCACTGGTACCGGCGTGCTGGTCGATGAACTCGACGCCCGGCGGCACGTTCTCCAGGAGGACGCAACGATCCTCGGTGGGCAGGTAGACCAGTCCCTCGGGACACATCTCTCCCTGAGCCATCGCCGGAGCGGGACCGATGAGCGGGAGAAGCGGGGTGAGGCAAACGAAGATGAGCGTCAGGACCCGGAACGGCGCGAATTCGCGATTGCGGCGCATGTGACGGTGCCTCCTGTGTGAGCGAATCTGCTCCCAGTCTGGCGAACGTCCCCGGGTCTGGAATAGTGGTAAAAGTACGCATTTCGTGGGCGTATGCGACGAGGTCGCGGGTAAGGTCGTGCCGGATCCCTTGTCCGAGACTCGGCACCCCGCGAAATGGGGAAAACTACCACTATGATGCCTGCACCGTGATCCCTACGATGTCTTCCTGATCCGTTCTTCGGGAGGACATCCGCCATGCACCGCGCTCACCGTTCTCGACGCCTGGGACTCAACCCCCTCAGGCATGGGTTCACACCGACCCATGCGATGGTCGTCATCATCCTGCTGTCGTCCATCCTGTCGCCGGCCTCGCTCGCCCAGCCGGCTCCCTGCCCGCCCGAATATCCACTCGACCCCGCGGTTGGAACATGTGTCGATCCGGAGACGGGTGAACCGGTCGATCCCAGAACAGGGGAACCGTTGACGCCTGGGGAAGGGGAAGCGCCGACGGAAGAACCAACCGTGGTGGTTCCGGAAGGCGATCTCGCCAGCTTCACGCTGTACCATCTCGCCTGTGACGATGATTTCGATCCCGATGGCGTTCGCGATGCTGGTGGGCTGGGCCGCGCCAACGGGTGCTACACCTACGGCACGCCGCCCTTCACCTACACCATTTCCGCCAATGGCACGGTCATCTTCACGTCGACCACCGAGGCGGTGGAGCGCGATTTCGTGCGCCTTGACGTTCCAGGGCCCATTCCCGCGGGATCGCTGACGATCGCGGTCGCGCCGGCAGCCGGTTACACGACGGAATTCATCTCCTGTGGGTCGCGCGTCACGGAAGGACCAACCGATGTCTTCGAGCCGCCGATAGCCGGTGGCGCCGCCACGTTCAGTACCTTGCCAAACCAGGAGGTGCAGTGCTGGGTGTACAACGTGACGAGGGTGCCTACCGGCACGGTCAACATGGCCCACTTCAGCGCCGCCTGCCCGGCAGATGCCGTGATCAACGCCGATCTCGATCGGTTTTGCACGGACGGTCTCGTCAACGTGACCTACGAGATTCGCTCGGGAACGGAGACCCTGGCGACAAGCGTCAGCGATGGCAACGGCACGTTCTTCTTCGAGAACGTGCCGGACGGTCAGTTGACCATCGTCGAATCGGTGCCCGACAGGTATGGCGAACTCTACGTGCTCTGCACGCATTACTCACCCACCAACGGCGATCGCGAGTACGCGCCAACCATCGAGTCTGGAAACGGCTTCACGGTCACCGTCGCGCCGGGCGATGACCTCAACTGCACCTGGTACAACTTCGCGGCCGGCGCCGGGGAAGAAACCGCCGGCGATACGAATGAAGAGCAGGATGGGGAAGGCATTCAGGGCGTGTTCGCCGATCCAGGCCAGACGGCGTCCGGCATCACCATCTCCACCTACTACTGCCCGGCGGGCACCGTGGCGACCGATGACCTGATTGCCGCCTGCGACCAGCGCGCGAGCGGGCTCACGTTCTCGCTGCTGACGGAAACCGAGACCGTCGCGAGCCTCACCACCGACGCGGCGGGCGATGTCTACTTTTCCGGCGTCGCGCCCAATACCTACGGCATTTCGTTGTCGCTCCCGGCTGGTTATGGCGAACCAATCGTGATGTGCTATCACGCCTTCGCCAATGGGCTGGTGGAAGAAGGGCCCGAGGAGATCGTGTTCGGCAACCAGTTCCGGTTCACCATCTTCGAGGACGGCGAATCGGTGGAGTGCGCCTGGTACAACGTTCCCGCCCAGGGAGCCGATACCGGCCCGAACATCTTCATCGAGGCGCGCACCTGCAATCCCGGCACATCGATCTCCTCGTCGATGGATGTGTTCGACGCCCAGGCCGTCTGCCCGTTCTTCTACGTCGATCTGCCGTTCCGCGTCCTCAATGTTGACCAGGTGATCGCCACCGGACGCACCAACGTCGAGTCGACGAGCGCCGGTCAGGTCTTCTTCACGAAGCTGCCGGAACCGGAGAGTGGGGGGTTCGGGGTCATTGCCGGCGTGCGCGAGGGAGAACGGACGCTCGCCGTCTACTGCGACCAGGATTTTGGTGACGGCACGTTCCAGATCGTGCCCGTGCGGGTGAGCGGCGACCGGATGGACCAGGAAACCGGCATGGGCGCGGGGAACACGATGCGGTGTACCTGGTTCATCGAAATGAACCCGATGATGCTGGGGACGCATGCCCCTGACGCGCCCGCGCAGGGCGACGCGGCCCAGGATCAGGCGGCCGGAGACGAACCCGCCACCGAAGAGCCGGGCGACGTAGCCGAGCCCGGTGTCCCCGAGCATGATCTCGCCGATCCGGACGAGACGCTGGCGGAACCGCAAGCGGACGAGGCGCCACCGGCAACCGACGATGAGGAAGCCGGTACGGAAAGCGAATCCGAGGGGGTGGTGGCGCCGGGCCTCACGGTTCTGGCTCTGGTCTGTCCACCGGAGGTCGCTGGCGCGGACGTGGTGCTGGACGAGCTTTGTACCCAGCCAGCCAGTGACCTGACCTTCGAGATCCTGGTCGACGGGAATCCCCTCGGAACCGTGGTGACCGACGCCAATGGCGATCTCGCCATCCCCGTCGAGGCGGGACCCGGCATCTATCTCTTCCGCCATCAACCAGCCGCCGGGCTGCTGGAACTAAGGACCGATTGCTCGGCTGTCTATCCTGATGGCTCCACCGCGACGAGCCAGTCCAGCGCGGTGGGCGCCGACATGGGAGAGATCTACCTGAACTACGACGGCCTGGGTAGCGTCACCTGCGCCTTCTACTTCGTGACGGACCCGACCGCGGCGCAGGCCGCCGATGCACCGGAGGAGCCGGGGGACGAGGCGTCCGAAGGGGAGAGCGCCGCTGAAGACGGCGATGCCGCCACTTCGGCGCACAGCCTGACACTCCAGTTCTGGACCTGTCCGGAAGGCGTCGATCCCGCGGGCGATCGATCTGTCCTGAGCCAGGCGTGCGGCGTCGAGACAGGAGAGCGGTCGTTCATGTTGACGATCGACGGCGTGACCACGGGGGAAACCATCACGGGCCCAACCACCTGGGAGTTCCAATCCCAAACCGTGTATGCAGATATTGGCGCCGGAACCACCAGTAGCGCCTGGTGCGAAAGCAGTTGGACCGGAGACGACGCCGGCGCGCCGGACACGGTTTCCCTGGAGGGTGGGGCGCTCACCGTGACGGTCAACCATCCAGCGACGACCGTCTCCTGCGACTGGTTCATCTTCCCCGGCTGACGACCAGCCCCCGAGCCTGCTTCCCATCATGGGGAGCAGGCTCGGCGTGCCACTCCGGCCTTCTTCGCTCGCCAGTGGGTGAAGGAGTCCTTCCATCAAGGCTTCCTTCACCCGCTTCGTGGGGCTTCGAGCCGCCAATTGGTCCGGTTTCGCCTCCCCACCAGAACCTGGGGGATTCAACGAGAAATGTTTGAGTGCCTGTCCGCAGATGCTGATACAGTGTCCGGCGCTCGGCGCGATGTTCGTCTCGCGCCAGATGTCCCGAAACCGGCCCGCCGCCGGTACGCATTGAGATAGAGGGCGCCGTTCATGAGCAGGATCCGGGTTGGCATTCAGATCACCCAGCAGCACGCGACCTACAAGCAGATTCGCGAGGCGTGGAAGGCGGTTGACGCCAGTGGCGCGGACACGCTGTTCAACTGGGACCACTTCTTTCCGCTTGCTGGCGATCTGGACGGAACGCATCTCGACAACTGGACCGCGCTTGGCGCCATGGCGGAAGTGACGGAGAGGGTTCAGATTGGCTGCCTCGTGGCGGCGGTGGGGCTTCGCAATCCCAACCTGCTGGCGGACATGGCGCGGTCGCTCGATCACTTCTCCGATGGGCGCTTCATCCTCGGCATCGGCAGCGGGTGGAACCAGCGGGATTACGAGGAGTACGGCTACGAATTCGGCACGGCGGCATCACGACTGAAGGACCTCGACCGGGACATGCCGATCATCCGGGATCGCCTGGCGAAGCTGAACCCGCCGCCCATCCAGGACCCGCTCCCGATCCTGATCGGCGGTGGCGGCGAGAAGGTGACGCTCCGCATCGTGGCCCAGCACGCCACGATCTGGAACGGTCAGGGCGAACCGGACGTGATCGCCCACAAGAGCCGCGTGCTGGACGACTGGTGCGCGAAAGTCGGCCGTGATCCGAAGGAGATCGAGCGGTCGGTCCAGATCTTCGGGGCGCAGCGCGACAAGCTGGACGAATATCACGAGGCGGGCGTCACGCATTTCATCGCCGCGTCGCCCGGTCCGGACTACGATCTTTCGGACCTCAACAAGCTGATCGCCTGGCGAGACGCCCGGAACGGGTAAGCGATCAGATCAATGCCCATACGGTTACACCGATACCGTATCGAATCATCAGGGGTGCACCATGACCATCCGGCCGGACAAACATGACCTCGAATCGCTCGCGTTCGGAACGCTGGCGGTTCATGGTGGCAACGAGATCGACGGCGGGTCCGGCGCGATCCGCACGCCGATCGTGATGGCGAACTCCTACGCCTTGCCGGACGACCCCTCCGGGCTCGACTGGTCGGGCACGGACAGCCTCTTCTACACCCGCAATTCCGGAGCGAACCAGGTCGGCCTGCAGCGGAAGCTGGCGGCGATGGAGGGCGGGGAGGACGCGGTGGTGTTCGCGACCGGTGTCGCCGCCCTGCATGGCGTCTTCTTCGCCCATCTCAAGACAGGCGACCATGTCGTGGTGTCCGATGTCACCTACGAGGCGATCTGGCGGCTGTTCTCGCAGCTTCTCCCGGAAAAGTACGGGATCGAGGCGACCTTCGTGGACGTGGCGGACCCGGAGACCGTGCGGGCGGCGATCCGCCCGAACACGCGGCTGGTGCACGTCGAAGCCATCTCCAATCCCACCACGAAGGTCGCCGACATCGACACCATCGCCGGAATCGCCCACGACGCTGGGGCCTTGCTCGTGGTCGATTCGACCTTCTCGCCCCCACCGCTGTATCGCCCGCTGGCCGATGGCGCGGACCTGGTGGTGCACTCGCTGACCAAGTACATCAACGGCCACGGCGACGCGATGGGCGGCGCCGTGATCGGTTCCAGCGACCTGCTGGCTCCCATCCGCTCGGAGGCGATGGTGGACGTTGGCGGCGCGATCTCGCCCTTCAACGCCTGGCTGGTGATGCGCGGTTCGGTCACGCTGCCGCTCCGGCTGGCCCAGCACATGGCGTCGGCCCAGCGAGTGGCGGGATTCCTGGAGGCCGACGACCGGATCGCCTACGTTGCCTATCCCGGGCTGGAATCCCATCCCCAGCACGACCTCGCGACGCGTCAGTTCGGCGGGCGGGGGTACGGCGGGATGATGGCGTTCGCGGTAGAGGGCGATCCGGACACGCAGAACCGGTTCGTGAGCAACCTGAAGGTGATCACCTCGGCCGTCTCGCTCGGTCACGACGAATCGCTGATCGTGCATGTCGGCGGCGATGGCCCACGCACGGTGCACTACCCGCCGGAGTTCCGGGAGTGGGGCCACCTGCGGTTCTCGGTTGGCCTCGAAGACCCCAACGATCTCATCGCGGACCTCTCGAACGCGCTGGACGCGACCTTCGGCGAGACCTAGCGACGGTTTCCATACCATTGTGGCGGGGCGACGACCCTGCGCGCGGATGTGTAACGGCTCGTTCAGCGCCGGGCTCGCCCGCTACTGGGGTTCGCCGAGGCTCGCGAGGATCGCTTCGCTGATGTCGCCGAGGGCCTGGAGCTGGTCCCTGGTGAGCACATCGCCGACGTGGCGTTGGACCGCCTGGTCGTGGATGCGGCGGGCGTCGCGGGCGAGTTCGCGGCCGG
The DNA here is from genome assembly GCA_023389575.1 of Chloroflexota bacterium. Taxonomy (GTDB): domain Bacteria; phylum Chloroflexota; class Chloroflexia; order Thermomicrobiales; family UBA6265; genus JACCYX01. The sequence continues at coordinate 10,636 of JAEWEG010000075.1, forward strand.
AATCCGTGACCCGGATCACCAGGCTCCGGTTGTCCTCGGCGCACATGTGGCGACTCACCAGTCCGCGCTCCTCCATCCGGCGTAGCTGGTGGGATAAGCGGCTCTTCTCCCATTCGAGCCCACACCGCAGCGCGATCGCCCGGGCCGACTCACCAGGGGAGTCGATCAACGCGCAGAGAATCTCGAAATCGGCCTCGGACAGGCCTGTCTCGCGGGCGAGTTCTTGGTTGAGCCGAGCGGCGAGCTGGACGCGCATGCGTTGGTAGCTGGACCACGTTGATGGAAGTGGATCGGGGCGCTCGTGTACTGTCATGCCCCTAATATAGTTGATCTGTCAACCATCGCGTGTATAATGGTTGACAGATCAACCTAAGGAGCAGTCACCGTGCAGTACCAACACGCGCTCGAATTCGGAACCTTCATCACGCCAACCAACGATTCGCCGGAACAGACCGTCGCCCTGGCGAAATTGAGCGAGGACCTCGGCTATGACCTGGTCACCTTCCAGGATCACCCGTACCAGCCCGCCTTCCTCGATGCCTGGACGCTCATGTCGTGGGTGGCTGGGCAGACCGAACGCATCCGCATCGCGGCCAACGTGCTGAACGTGCCGCTGCGCGACCCGGCCGTGCTGGCGCGGTCGGCCGCCAGTCTCGACCTGCTCTCGGCGGGGCGATTGGAGATGGCGCTCGGCGCGGGGGCGTTCTGGCCCGCCATCGAGGCGATGGGCGGGAAGCGCCATACTCCAGGCGAGGCCGTGGAGGCGCTTGAGGAGGCGATCGACATCATCCGCGGCATCTGGGATACCAACCAGACCCGGCCGATCTCGTTCAGCGGCCAGCATTACCAGCTAGGAGGCGCGCAACGCGGTCCCACCCCGGCGCATGACATTCCGATCTGGCTTGGCGCCCTGAAACCACGGATGCTGCGGCTGATCGGCCGCAAGGCCGATGGCTGGCTGCCCTCGATGAGCTACCTGAAGCCGGGCGATATCGAAGCCGGAAACAGGATCATCGACGAGGCCGCCCGCGAGGCAGGACGCGATCCGCGCGAGATCAGGCGTCTGCTGAACATCGGCGGCGCGTTCGCCACCGACGGTGGGTTCCTATCCGGCGCGCCCGGCGAGCGGTGGGTGAAGGACCTTCTGCCGCTGGTGGCGGAGCAGGGGATCGGTACGCTGATCCTTGCCAGCGACGAGCCGGAGACCCTGGAGCAATTCGCGACGAACGTCATGCCGGCGTTGCGGGAGGCCGCCAGCGAAGCGCTTCCGGCTGGCATGGCACCGGTGCGCGTGCGACGTGCCTCCGTGAAGGCGAAGCGTCGCGAGGGCATCGCCTACGACGATGTCCCGGCCTCCCTTCTCGACACCGTGGTGGAGCCTGGCGATGTCGGCTACTCGAAGGTGCGGTCCACGTACATGCGTGGTGGTCGTCCGGGCATCGTGTTCCGGGTCGAGAACACCGCCCAGGTGGTGGACGCGCTGGCGTTCGCCCGCCGGCATCCCAACCTGCCCCTGTCGGTGCGAAGCGCGGGTCATGGCATCAGCGGCCGCTCCACAAACAACGGCGGCATCGTGATCAGTTTGGCGAAGATGAATGCGATCGAGGTGCTGGACGAGGCCACGAAGCGCGTCCGCATCGAGCCAGGCGCGACGTGGATGGAGGTCGCCGCCGCGTTGCAGCCTCACGGCTGGGCGCTGAGTTCCGGCGACTACGGCGGAGTCGGCGTTGGTGGACTCGCCACCGCTGGCGGCGTCGGGTTCATGGTTCGCAAGCATGGCCTGACCATCGACCACCTGAAGGCGGTCGAAATGGTGCTGGCCGATGGCTCGGTGGTGCGCGCCAGCGAGGACGAGCGGCCGGACCTGTTCTGGGCCGTGCGTGGCGCCGGGGCCAACTTCGGGATCGTGACCTCGTTCGAGTTCGAGGTGTACGAGACCGGCAACGTCGGCTGGGCGCAACTCGTGTTCGATGCCAGCGACGCTCGCGAGCTGCTCCTGCGGTGGGGCGCGGCGGTCGAGGCGGCGCCTCGCGACCTGACGAGCTTCATCATCCTTGGCCCGCCACGGCGCGGCCAACCGGCCATCGCCCAGGCGATGACGATGGTGGCGTCGGAGGATGCCGATACCATCATCAGCCAGTTGCAGCCGCTGGCGGGCATCGGCCCGATGTACGACCAGCAGGTGATGATCGCGCCGTACGCGGCGATCATGGCCAACGCCGCCGCCCAGGACCACAACGGGCAGGGCGAGCCATCGACCCGTTCCGGCCTGCTCAATCACATCACGCCGGAGTTCGCGGCGGAGGCAGAACGGCTGATCCTGAGCGGAACGACCTATTTCTTCCAGATTCGCTCGGTCGGCGGCGCGGTGTCGGATGTCGATCCGGACGCCACGGCGTACGCCAACCGGAAGGCGAACTTCTCGGTGGTGGCCTTCGGCGCGAATCCCGACCGGCTGAACACGGCCTGGGAGTCGCTCGCGCGACACTTCGATGGCCTCTACCTGAGCTTCGAGACCGACCAGGCGCCAGAGCGCCTCAACGAAGCCTTCCCGGGCCGCACGCTCGAACGATTGCGCGAGGTGAAGGCAACCTACGACCCGGACAACGTCTTCCGCGACAACTTCAACATCGCTCCACCCGTTCCGGCGGCAACGTAGGAACGGAACACCGGACAAGCAACGAACAGGCAATTGACATGACAGACTACGGACACGACCTGCTCTTCGGAACCTTCACCACGCCCACCGTCCAGCCGCCGATGCACGCGGTCGAGATGGCGATCGTCGCCGACCAGGCCGGGCTCGACCTGGTGACGTTCCAGGACCATCCCTACAACGCAGGCTTCCACGACACCTGGACGCTGATGTCCTACGTGGCCTCCCGCACGAAGAACATCCACGTCAGCGGCAACGTACTTAACCTGCCGTTGCGCCAGCCGGCCGTCCTTGCCCGGGCAGCCGCCAGTCTCGACCTCCTCAGCGGGGGGCGGGTCGAGATGGGGATTGGCGCCGGTGGCTTCTGGGACGCGATCGCCTCGATGGGCGGACGGCGGCTCACGCCCGGCCAGTCGGTCGAGGCGCTTGAGGAAGCGATCCTCATCATGAAGGAAATCTGGGACACGGACACGCGTGGTGGCGTACGCCGCGAAGGCGAGTATTACCAGGTGAAAGGCGCCAAGCGCGGTCCGGCCCCGGCGCACGACATCGGAATCTGGGTGGGTGCCTACAAACCGCGCATCCTGCGGATGACGGGCCGGGTGGCGGACGGCACACTGCCGTCCATGGCGTACCTGCAGGGCGGCCCTTCGGACCTGATCGAGCTGAACAAGCACGTCGACGAGGGGGCAGAGAAGGCGGGCCGCGATCCATCCGAGATCAGACGTCTACTGAACATCTCGGGCCAGTTCGCACGCGATGGCCGCTCGCTGCTCGTCGGACCACCGAAGCAGTGGTCGGAGGAGTTGGCGGAGATGACCTTCCGCTACGGCGTGACGGGTTTCCTGCTGACGGCGGACGACGCCGGCACCATCGAGTTGTTCGCCAAGGAAGTCGCACCTGCGACTCGCGAACTGGTCGCCTCCGCCCGCGCGACCTCCGGTGTACCGGCGTAGCGTCGGGGGCACAAGGCAACCTGACAAGAGTTCCGTTCACGACCAACTGGGGACCTCATGACTGATCAACGGCTTATCGACCACTTTCGGAAGAGCGGCGTCGAGACGATTGCCACGGAGCGCGTGACCGGACAGTTGATCCCGCTCGCGCAGGACGGCGTCGTCTTTCGCCAGATGTTCGAGTACGCCGTCGCCGATTTCGAGGTGGAGGTCGGATTCTACTCCGCGGTGTTCGGGTTTCCGTTCATCGCCCTCACGAACGACTACGCGCTGTTCACCACCCCTGGAAACGACTTTCATGTCAGCTTCCGGCTTGCCACCGATGGCGATGCCACGGTCATGCGGGGGCTGAAGTTGCTGTTCATGACGGCTGACCTGAACGCGGCGGAGTCGCACCTGCGCGGCACCGGGCTGGTCGATGATCTACACGTGAAGGCGGGATCGCCCGTGCAGCAGGTACTTCACTTGAGCACGCCGGTCGGGTTGCCTATCGAAATCTGGGAGTTTCCGGAGTCGGCGAAGTAGCGCGGGCGAGTCGCGACAGGGTTTCCGCCAGAGTCAGGTGGAACGGGTGTAGGCCGCGACGAACATGCCGACAGCGGTGCGGATACCAGGCAGGAGTTGCTCGATGTCGACATCGCTGACGCCGTTGAGAGACAGGCGATCGGCTTGATAGATGGTGAGCGCGTAGAACTGCTCGGCGGCGGTGACCGGATCGTCGATCGTCAGTCGCCCATCCTCGCCCAGCAACCGAAGCCGTTCGGCGATCGCGTCGATGATCGGCATCTGGCCCTCGGTCGCCCAGAGTTTCCCGCGTTCGGGATTGCGATGGGCCTCGGCGACCATCAGGGGGCGAAAGGCCATTGGTTCCGGATCGAGCGCTCGTTCGTTGAGCGCCAGCGCGACATCAAGCAGTTCATCCGTCACCGAATCCTGGCGCCGGGGGACAGCCTCGATCGACGTCCGAGCCGCGGTCGCGCAATGCTCGGTCATGTGGGTGATCACATCGAGGAAGAGGGACTCCTTGTCCGAGCCGTGGTTGTAAATGGTCTGCTTGGAGACCCCGGCCAGGTCGGCGATGGCGTCGACCGATGTCCCCTCGTAGCCATCGCGCAGGAACACCGTGCGCGCCGCTTCGAGGATGGCCTGGCGTTTGCCCTGACGACTGCCCGACCGCTTCCTGATTGTCTGTTCCACCACGGTCGCCATGGCGAGACCGCTCCTCTCCAGTGCCGGGCCGAACCACACGTCCAGGCGATCGGGATGTGGTTCGGCGAACCGATCTGACTCCAGTCTATCACCGGCGGTTGACAATTTGGACTCTCAGGTCTAATTTGGACCGAGTAGTCCAATTCGCGGGCCCGCGAGGACGTTTCCGTTCGAACCTCACGTGTAATGGATAGCCGCCAGCATCGTTTGCATGGTGGTGTGCAAGGCCATTGCCCCGGGAGTCCGCGTCATGTCAACCCAGGCTTCTTCCGTGCAGCCGGACTCGGCTCCGGACCGGATCGACTTCCCGCTCGTACGTCTCTCGCTCGTGCTCGTGTTCGCGGCGATCATCGCCTTGCTGGACATGACCGTCGTCAACGTCGCCATCGAACATCTCGCCACCGAGTTCAACGTGTCGCTGGCGACCATCCAGTGGGTCAGCACCGGCTACCTGCTCGCCGTCGCTGTCGCCATTCCCATCGCGGGGTGGGCGATTGACCGGTTCGGGGGCCGCCAGGTGTGGTTGTGGGCAACGGGTGCATTCCTTGCCGGATCGCTGCTGGCGGGCCTGGCCTGGAACGCGCCGAGCCTGATCGCGTTCCGCGTGCTGCAGGGGCTCGGCGGCGGCATGATCGAGCCGGTGGTGATGGCCATGCTGGTGTCGGCGGCGGGGCCCAAGCGGATCGGCCGGGCGATGAGCCTGATGCTGATCCCGATCAACCTGGGGCCGGTGATAGGGCCGATCGTCGGTGGCATGATCGTCGACGAGGTGAACTGGCGCTGGATTTTCCTGGTCAACCTGCCGCTGGGCATCGTTGCCCTGTGGTTGGGTCGGAAGTACATCCCGGAAGACGCGCCACGCGATCCGCGCGGCAACCGGTTCGATCTGAAGGGCGTACTGCTGTTGCCGCCTGGATTCGCGCTCGTGGAGTACGCGCTGACCGCCTCGGCTGAACGCGGTGGCATGTTCAACGCGCAATCGGTGATGAGCCTGGCGGCAGGCGTTCTGTTGCTGCTTGCCTATGCGGTTCACGCGTTACGGATGACCGGCACGCCCCTGCTTGACGTGCGCTTGTTCGCCAATGGGCCGTTCGTGCTCACGTCCCTCGTTCTGGCGATGGTGGCCTCGATCGGATTCGCCACGGTCTTCCTGCTGCCGCTCTACCACCAGCAGGTTCATGGAGCCACGGCGCTTGAGGCCGGGTTGCTGGTCGCGCCGTTCGGCTTCGGCGCCGCGGTGGGAATGGGCATCGCTGGCCGGTATGGGGATCGCTTCTCGGCTCGTGGCTTCGGCCTCGCCGGAGGGGTGCTGCTGATGGCGTCCTCATTCGGCATGGCCGGCGTCGAGCGTAACATCGCCGATGGCTGGATCGGGGCCTTCACCGCCCTTCGCGGCCTCTCGATCGCGCTGGTCGTCGGCCCGATGATGGCGAGCGCCTACCGGCTGGTGAAGGCCGACCTCGTGCCCCGGGCCACGACCGCGATGTACATCGTCTTCCAGCTGGGAGCATCGCTTGGGGTAGCGGTCTCGGCGGTGGTGCTGCAACGGGCGGAGGATGCAAACGGCGTGGCGGGGTTGCCAGAAGCCTACGGCCGGATCTTCCTTGGCCATGCCGTGGTCGCGGTGGTCATCCTGGTCGCGGTCACCACGATGGGCAGGATGCGGGCGCGAAACGAGGAGACAGAGCCGGACCTTGGACCGTCCGGTTCCGAGGCAGCACCTTCCGCCGCATCGGCGGTGGGAGAGTAACGACCTATGCTTCACGGCTCGCCGCGAGCAGTTCCTGTTCGGCCGCCGCTCGCTCGTCATAGGCGTGGCGGGCGGCGGCGATCTCGGTCTGATGCGATTCGGTCCAGGTGACAAGCGCCTGGATCGTTTCGTGCAATGACGATCCCAGCGGGGTCAGCTCGTAGTCCACACGGGGCGGCACCACCGGGTGGACCGTGCGCTTCACGATGCCGTCGCGCTCGAGTTGCCGCAGGGTGAGGGTGAGCATCCGCTGGCTGACCCCGTCGATCTCGCGGCGGAGCTCGCTGAATCGCATCGAGCGGTTATCAAGCAAGGCAATCACCAGCAGCGACCACTTGTCGGCGATGCGGTCGAGGATCTGGCGCACCTCGCAATCCTCCCGCGTATCCCACTGGAAGGGATCGGACGGGTTGGCGGTATTCTCCCAGTAACCTGGTTCCTTCATGGTGCCTTCTTCCATATTGAGCATCGACTCCGCATACTCGGTGGTGGTTACGAAACGGAACTGGCATGCGGTTCTGTATCTCGCTTCCATTGTACTAGCCTCCGAAACCCTTGGGAGTATGTCGATGTCCGCACTCAATCCCCACGCCGCCCCGGGCTCCAACGGCCGGATGACCGCCCGGGCCTGGGCCATGCTGCTCGTGCTCTGCGGCGCCATCTTCCTCGAAGGGCTCGACGTCTCGATGATGGGCGTCGCGCTTCCCTCCATCCAGTCCGACCTGGGCATGTCCACCAGTTCGCTGCAGTGGGTCGTCAGCGCCTACGTGCTCGGCTACGGCGGGTTCATGCTGCTGGGGGGCAGGGCGGCGGACCTGCTCGGCAGGCGCCGGATGTTCCTGCTCTGGCTGGGCGTGTTCGTTGCCTTCTCCGGTCTTGGCGGCATCGCCACCGAGGGCTGGATGATCATCATCGCCCGTCTGGTGACGGGCGTGGCCGCCGCGTTCATGACCCCGGCGGGCCTCTCGATCATCACCACGTCGTTTCCGGAAGGACCAGTCCGTAACCGTGCGCTGCTGATCTATTCCGGCACCGGCGCGGCCGGGTTCACGCTCGGCCTGGTGGCGGGCGGCATCCTGACCGAGTTCGGCTGGCGCCTCGTGTTCTTCGTGCCCGTGCTCGTCTCGCTCGCGGTCCTCCTGGCCGGCATCCGGCTGATCCCCAACCACGACCAGAAGGCTCGAACGGACGGTTTCGATATCGCGGGGGCCCTCACCGCCACCTCGGCGATGGTGGTGTTCGCCTACGCCGTGGTGCACGCGACCGAAACCGGCTGGCTCCCGACGGTGCTGACGGCGGCGGCTTCCCTCGTATTGCTCGGCCTGTTCGTGGTCGTCGAGCGCCGTTCGGACCAGCCCCTGGTGCGGTTCGGCATCCTGCGCTCCAGCGCGCTGGTTCGCGCCAATATCAGCGCCGCGCTGTTCGCCGGATCGTTCATGGCCTTCCAGTTCCTGCTGGTGCTGTACCTGCAACAGGTGCGTGGCTGGTCCGCCCTCGAAACCGGACTGGCGATGGTGGTGGCGGGCCTCGACCTGTTCCTCGCGCCGACGCTCACCCCGATCCTGGTGAACCGGTTTGGCGTGAACCGCGTCATCCTCG
>JAEWEG010000031.1 GCA_023389575.1 Chloroflexota bacterium
CTCGATCAAGTTCGTCAATGCCGATCTGGACCTTCGCTCGCAGGTCGGCGAGCGCCTTCTCTCGCTGGGCGAGTTGACGGACCGCTTCAATTACGACCTCGGTGCCATTCGCGAAGCCGCATGATTCGATGAGGTAGCGAATTTCTTCCTCGGTCTTGGCTGGAACTTGACGATGGTCACCATGGCGATCCTCCTGGCCTCATTCTAGCAAGCCCGCCCTCGAAAAAGGGGCGGACCGATTGACGGCACCCCGGATCGCTGGTATCTGAGCTTGAGAAGCATTCGACTCACGATCCGGAGAAACCATGACCAGCCTCAAACTCGCCGTGCAGGATTTTCTCCTCCCCGGCCGGAACCTCGAAGAACAGTTCACCAACGCCCACGCCTACGGCTACGACGCGGTTGAGCTCGCCATTCGCGCCGACTCCGATCTCGATACGGTCGTTCGCGATGCCGGTGCCGCGTCCCGGGCGAGCGGCGTGCCGGTGGCCGCGCTCTGCACGGCCGGCGTCCACGATCCGCTGCAGGAGGACCCGGCCCTGCGGGCGGAACGGTTCGCCGGGCTGGCGGGGCTGCTCGCGGCGGCCGACGCCCTCGGCGCGAACGGTGTCGTCTCCGTGCCGATCCGGCCGTCGCGTGGCTTTTCCTCGAAGCCAGCGCTGGATGCCTGGGTGGACGAGTTGACCGACCTGGCCGCCGCCGAGTTCAGCGCGTTCGCCGCGGGGCTTCCGGAAGGCCGGGCCGCCGTCTTCCTCGAACCGCTCAACCGGTTCGAGGCGACGTTCCTCCGCACCGTTGGGCACGCGGCGGAAATCGCTCGCCGGGTGGACCACCCGCGGGTGCTGGCGCTGGCTGACCTCTTTCACATGAATATCGAGGAAGCCGACCTGCCGGGGTCGATTCACGAGGCGGGGGCGTTGCTCGGCCATGTCCACATCGCCGACAACAACCGGCTGGAACCAGGAGCCGGCGCGATGGAGATGCGCCCCACGTTCCGCGCTCTCCAGGACATTGGCTACGACGGCTACGTCAGCGTCGAGTGCTTCTCCCCTGGTGGCGCGGTGCTCTCCGATGCCTACGAGATCGCGCTGCCGCACTCCGCGACCTGGATGCGCGAGCGGTGGGCCGAAGCGGGCGACGCCCAGCCAGCGCGGTAATTGACGGGGTTCCCCGAAGGGGTCGGATGGGATTTGGATGAACGGTCATGCGGGGGAGTGGAAGGGAGCGGGAGGTTTCGTGACGGTCAGCCGCGACCGCGAATCAGCACCACTCCGGCGATCAGGGCCAGTACGCCCGCGATGCGCAACGGATCGATTGGGCGTTGCGTCAACCCGAACGCTCCGATGTGGTCCAGCGCTATCGAGGTGGCGAGCTGGCCCGTCACCACCGTCGCCAGGTACACCCCCAGGCCGATCCGTTGTCCGGCCCAGGCCGCGGCGATAAGGTAGGGAATTGAGAGCGCACCGGTTGCCACCAGGTACCAGGGAAGTCCCCAGCCGGCGAGCAACAGCATCGCCATGAAGCCCGCGCCCAACATGGCGAACACCCACCAGTTCGTGAAGGGCTGCGGCAGGCGAACCGATTCGCGAAAGAGCAGCACGCCGCCGAGCAGGAGCGCCATTCCGCCCAGTGATGCCAGCATGGAGATCCAGGTCGCGCCAAGCGGTCCGCGTTCACCACGAATTCCGGTAAGGAGCGCGAGCTGGAGCGTGTTCACCCCTCCCGCCAGCAGCGCCACGAGGATCACGCCGAGGTCGACCAATCGAAGAGACAGCATGGAAAAACCCAGTCGGTGAAAGCGACGATCGGTCCTGTACAGCCGACGGCGCGCGGCCTGTCGCACAGGGTAGCGCAATCAGGCCGGAAACGGACGCACTGAACGAAGGCACTTCGCGCTGACTCTGTTGACGCCGCGCTCAATTCGTTCCATCGTGAGCGCGAAACCGGAGGCGGGTGAAAACACGGGTGCGGTCTGTCCTTGAACGGGTTTCAACCTGGCACGCATTTCGCGATGGAGAAGGGGGATTCGGCATGAGCGCTGGAACCGGGAATCGTCGGCCGAAGATCGCGATGATTGGCGCGGGTGGCATCGTCTTCCCGCTTCGATTAATGGGCGACCTGCTCTCGTTCCCCGCCCTGCGGGAGGCCGAGTACGCCTTGATGGACCTCTCGCTTGAGCGGGCCGAACGAACCGCCACGGCGGCGCGGGACCTGACCGGGCACTACGGCTTCCCGGCGAAGATCTGGGCGACCGATGACCAGCGCGCCGCGCTCGACGGCGCTGACTATGTGATCGTCACCTTCCAGGTCGGCGGCCTCGAAGCCTACGAGCACGACGTCGAAATCCCGCGCAAGTACGGGCTCGACCAGCCTGTCGGCGACACACTGGGGCCGGGCGGTGTCTTTCGCTTCCTGCGGTCGTCCGTCGCCTACGCCGCGATCGCCCGGGACATGCACGAACTTTGCCCGGATGCACTGCTGATCAACTATGCCAACCCAATGGCGATGAACTGCTGGTACCTGACAGAGCTTGGCATCACCTCGGTCGGGCTCTGCCATTCGGTGCAGGGCACCTCCCGAATGCTGGCCCGCCACCTGGGCGTGCCCTACGAGGAGGTCTCGTTCGTTACCGGCGGCATCAACCACCAGGCGTGGTTCCTGAAGTTTCGGCGTGGCGACGAGGATCTCTACCCACGCCTGCGGGAGGTGATGGCCAATCGTCATCTGGCGGGCACGGTGTCGGCTGGGCTGGCCCGCGATACCGGGGACCACAGTGGAGCCGACCGGGGTGACTCCGACTACGAGGGCGGCGCGGAAATCGTGCGGACCTCGATCATGGCCGCGTTTGGCTACTTCCACACCGAATCCAGCCATCACGCAAGCGAGTACATGCCGTATTTCCGCAAGGATGCCGAACGGGTCGACGCCTTCATTCCGAAGCGGTGGGACTACTTCGAGCTTTCCTCGTCGCGCGTGGCCGAGGATTCCGACCGGGCGCTGCTGGAAGACCTCAAGCAGGAGTTGAAGCCGTCGCTCGAGTACGGCGCGATGATCGTCAACGCCATGGAAACCGGCGAGCCGGTCGTGATCCATGGCAACGTGCCGAACCGGGGATTGATCGACAACCTGCCCGCTGGGTGTTCCGTGGAAGTCGCCTGCCTGGTCGATCGCAACGGCGTGCAGCCGGTACGCCTCGGCTCGCTGCCGCCACAATGCGCGGCCGTGAATCAGACGAACATCAACGTGCAGGAGCTGGCCGTGAGGGCCGCGCTGGAGGGGAGCCGGGACCATGTGTATCACGCCGTGATGCTGGATCCGCTCACGTCGGCGTTATTGACGCTCTCTCAAATTCGTCAGATGGTTGACGACATGTTTGAACAGGAAGCCCGGTGGCTACCAGAACTGGCATGACTCGCACCGTTTATCTGATCGGAGAATCACCTTGACCGCCGTTGACGTCCAGAGTGCTGATACCTCGCTCGACACCGCGACCACCCGCCAGCCCAAGATCGCCATCATCGGCGCCGGCGGGGTCGTCTTCCCGCTCCGGCTGATGGGCGACCTGCTCTCATTTCCGGCGTTGCAGGGCGCTCGCTATTCGCTGATGGACCTCGACCTTGGGCGAGCCCGGCACACAGCCTCCGAGGCTCAGGAACTGGTCGACGCCCACGGTTTCGCCGCGAGCATCGAGGCAACCGACGATCGGCGGGGAGCCCTGACCGACGCCGACTATGTGATTGTCACGTTCATGGTCGGCGGCCCGGATATCTACCGTCACGACATGGAGATTCCACGCAAGTACGGCGTTGACCAGCTCATTGGCGACACGCTTGGCCCTGGCGGCGTGTTCCGGTTCCTGCGCAATATCCCGTCGTATGCCGACATCGCCCGGGATATGCATGAGGTCTGCCCAAACGCCCTGCTGATCAACTACGCGAACCCGATGGCGATGAACTGCTGGTACCTCACCGAGATGGGGATCGAAACGGTTGGGCTTTGTCACAGCGTGCAGGGCACCTCTCAGATGCTGGCCGAGAACGTTGGCGTTGACTACGACAACGTTACGTTCCGGTGCGGTGGCATCAATCACCAGGCGTGGTTCACCGAGTTTCGCGAGGGAGACCGCGACCTGCTTCCCGCGATCCAGGCGCACATGACCGAGAAGTACGTGGTGAACAACACCCGCGATCGGGGCATCTGGGGCGGGGAGCGGGTTCGCACCGAGATCATGAACGCCTTCGGCTACTTCCACACCGAGTCCAGCCCGCACGCCAGCGAATACCTGCCGTACTTCCGCAAGAACGATGAGTTGATCGACTACTACGAGCCGCGTCGCTGGGACTACGAGAACGTGAAGTCGCGGAACCTCGAACGTCAGAGCGACCGCACCCTGATCGACAGCCTGCTGGCGGAATTGAAGCCATCGCATGAATACGGCGCCTGGATCGTGAACGCGATGGAGACCGGCACGCCGACGGTGATTTACGGAAACGTGCCAAACCGTGGCCTGATCGACAACCTGCCAGGGGATGCCTGTGTGGAGGTTGCCTGCCTGGTGGACAGGAACGGCATCCAGCCGACCCGCTTCGGCGAACTTCCGCCCCAGTGCGGGGCGGTGAACCAGACGAACATCAACGTGCAGCGCCTCGCGGTGCAGGCCGCGCTCCAGGGCTCGAAGGAGCACGTCTATCACGCGGTGATGCTCGATCCCCTGACGGCGGCCGTCTGCACCCTGGACCAGATCCGCTCGATGGTGGACGACCTCTTCGTGGCCAACGAAGGCTGGCTCCCGGAACTCTCGTAGCGCCCGTCGTGAAGGCCGTCCCAGAGCGCGACGGCCTTCACCCTTCAGAAGTCGCGCGTGCGGTGAGTGCGAGTGCGATACGGAATCGCGCTCGACTCGCCGCTTGTCCAGCGGTTTCAGCATCCTAGCCGGCACCACATCGGCCCTCACACCCAACAGGTCGATGTCGGAACCTGTGGCATCGTCCCCCGCCGTCCTTCTCACAGGCGCGGCTCCCAATCGTTCAAGGCAGGTGTGCAGTGGACGTCAGGGAGAATAATCGTGAGGCGTGACATTCGGTTTGGCGTGATGGCGGACGAGGTGCGATCGGGTGACGAATTGATCGCCCTCGCGAAATGGGCGGAGGCGACCGGGTTCTCGACCTTGCTGTTGCGAGATCACGTGGTCGAGCATCCATTCGGTCACCAGCTGGGGCCGCTGGTGGCGATGGCGGTGGCCGCCGCCAACACGTCCACGCTTCGAATTGGCACGCTTGTCATCAGCAACGACTTCCGGCCTCCCGTGCAACTTGCCAAGGAAATCGCCACGCTGGACGAAATTTCTGGCGGCCGGATCGAGCTTGGGCTCGGCGCGGGATTCCTGAGCGCGGAGTATGAGTCGCTCGGCATCCCGTTCGACCCGCCAGGCGTCCGCGTGTCCCGCCTCGCGGAATCAGTGCGGCTGCTGAAGCTGCTGTTCGCGGGCGGACCGGTGTCGTTTCACGGCCAGCACTACAACGTGGAGCGGTTCGACAACTTCCCTGTTCCACGGCAGAGCCCGCGCCCGCCGATCCTCATCGCGGGGGCCGGGGACAGGATGCTCCGGCTCGCCGCCCGCGAGGCGGACATCGTCGGGCTCCAGACCGTCACCACCACCAGTGGCACGGTCGTCGCGGACCCCGCGAACTGGATGGCCGGGTCGGTTCGCCGCAAGGTGGACCTCATTCGGGCGGCGGCGGGCGAGCGTTTCGACGCGCTCGAACTCAGTACGACGATCACCGTCGAGGTATGCGACAACCGCGAGGCCGGCGCCAGAAAGATCATCGCCGAACGCGGATGGCATGATGTCGCGGTCGACGACGTGCTCCAGATGCCGCCATTCCTGATCGGTTCCCTATCCGAAATCTCGGGCCAGCTTCGCGACCAACGGGATCAGTACGGTCTTTCGTACTTCGTTGTGAGCCAGGCGCAAGCGCGGTCGATCGCTCCAATCGTGTCGAGTTTCGGCAACGCCGGGTGAGTCGCTCGATCCCAATCCGCACTGTCCGATGTCGCGCACGGGTTCCTGTCTCGCGATGGGATTCATCCCGCCAAACCGCGCCTAATCACCCGGGACGAGCTTCAGCCAAACGAGTCGGTCACCGGCCAGAAAGTGAGCACGCGCGCGCCGGTCTCACCGTCGGCGTTCTATTTCATGGGTGGGGTGCTTCGCGCCACGCGCGGTCGCGGGTGATGGATGCCAACGGGGCGGGCCTTCATGAACAGCGCCTGGACCACCCTGCCATCGGTGCCGACCAGCGCCAGGCCGACGAGCGCCATGCCAACCAGGTGATACGCGCGCGGCTGCTCACTGAGCGCGATCATTCCCAGGGTCAACGATACGATCGGCGCGAGAAGTGTCACCAGGGACGTGTTCGCGGCCCCCGCGCCCGCGGACAGTCGGTAGAACAGCAGGTAGGCGACGACGGTACAGGGGATGGCCAGTCCGAGGATCGCCAGCGTGGTGCCCGGCGCCCAGGTCGCGGCCTTCCATGGCCGGTCCACGACCAGCGAAACCGGCAGTAACACCAACGTGGCCGAGCACATCTGCCCCCAGGACGCGACTGGTGCCGAGATGGAGGGCCCGCCTTGCAGGAAGCGGGCCGCCACCACATACGAAAGGGCCGATGAGATCGTCGCGCCCAACACGGCGAGCCGGGCGACGATGTCGCCGCTTGCCAGCGTGGCCGGATCGCTTCCAACGATCACGGCGATGCCCGCCATCCCGATCCCAACGCTTACGACACGCCGCACATCCATCCGCTCGGAAGCGAACAGGTAGTGCCCGGCGACGAGTGTGATGACCGGCGTCATGGCGGTGATGGTGGCGGCGACCCCACTGGCGATCCGGGTCATGCCCCACAGGATCAGGCAGTACGGAATCACACTATTCAGCACGCCAACCGCCACGAAGAACCGCCACTCGAACCAGGTGCGCGGCAGCGGGTCATGCCGCAACCGAACGACGAGCGAGAGCACCAGGGCGGCGATTCCGACCCGGCCCGCGGAGACGGTGAGCGGTCCCGCGGTCTCGATCGCGATTTTGCCGAGTGGATATGCGCATCCCCACAAACAGGAGAGGAGCACCAGATCGAACCAGGAGGACGACTTCATGAGTCCGCGACTCCTCGATACGGGCGAGGCGCCTCACGGTGATCTGTTTGCCATCCTGACGCGCCGCTATCCGGATACTAGGGATGTGGCTCGCGGACAGATAGTGTCAGAATTGCCCATTTGGCGACCTCGCGTGATCCAAACAGGCATCCACATCTCTGGGCCCACCGCCGCCAGGGGTCGTGGACCCGTCGCTTGTTGATCGCGAGACCTACCGGCACCAGGCAGCTGAACTCCCGGCGCATGGCGATTGGCGGTTCGAGAGCACCCTTTGGGGCCGGGCTGGGCCGTTTGGATGACCCGAAGCTCCCACGGGCGATACGCGACAGGTTGCTAGACTGCAAATAGGCCATCTTAAATTCCCGTGGGACCCAATAAACACATTCGACCGGCTGACGCGGAACCGCGCCCGCCACACATGTGCAAAGAGGAGAACTCGTGACCAACGAGCATGACACCTCGTCGACTGGGCCGGATTCCGGCATTCAGCTTTCTCGCCGTGCCGCGATGCGCGGAATCGGGGCCGCTGGGCTCGCCGTGGCTGGCGCCACCGGCCTCGCCGGTGCTCAATCCGCGACACCGGTCGGCGGTTCGGCGAATCCCGACCGGCCGAACATTCTCGTCATCATCGTCGACGAGATGCGCGACTGGCAGTGGTTCCCCGACCAGGCGGAACTCAATGCCATGTTCCCCGCCATGGCCCGCCTGCAGGATGGAGCCGTGCGCTTCAGCCGGCACTACACCGCGTCCAACATGTGCAGCCCGTCGCGTGGGGCCCTGCTCACCGGGCTCTACTCGCACCAGACCGGGTTCGTGCTGACCCAGGGCAGCAACGCCGCGACCCTTCAGGGCGGGGACGCGGCGACCGCCGGCGACGAAGCGTCGCCCGCGGCCGAGGTGGCTCCGCCGTGGCCGCCCCTCGATCCTCGCTTCCCAACCTGGGGCTCCCTCCTGCGAAACCAGGGGTATGAGACCTACTGGTATGGCAAGTGGCACGTCAACGACGACTCCTGCGACATGGAGCAGTACGGATTCGCCGGCGGCACCTGCCCGTCCCCGAACGGCGCGCCAGGCGAAGGTACCGCCGAGGATCCCAACATCGCCGACCAGGCGATCGAGTGGCTGCAAAACCAGGGCGATGGTGCCCCGTGGTGCACCACCGTCAGCTTCGTGAACCCGCATGACATCCAGTGGTACCCGCGCCAGACCCGGCATGTTCCGGGCCAGAACAACCCCGAGAAGGTCTTCACCGAAATGCCGGCCAACTGGGAGACGCCGGACGACTTCGTCGACCAGAAGAAGCCCCGCCTCCAGCTCGTCTCCGAGTTGGCGCTTCCGCAGGTCTTCGGCGAAATCCCGCACTGGGGACCCAACTACGAGCGTGGCTGGCTCAAGATGCTGGATCTTTATCTTCAGCTTCACGGCGATGTCGACCGCGAAATCGGCCGGGTGCTGGATGCCCTCGAAGCCCAGCCGGAGGTCGCCGCGAACACCGTCATCGTCTTCACGTCCGACCATGGCGAATACGCCGGGTCCCACGGCATGCGCGGTAAGGGCGCCGCGCTGTACGAAGAGGGGATCAGGGTACCGCTGTGGGTCAAGGACCTCACCGGCCGCTACACCGCCCAGACCGAGGAAACCCGGACCCAGATCACCTCCAGCGTCGACCTCGCGCCGATGCTGCTGACGCTCGCCTCGGGCGGCAACGACTGGCGCGAGCAGCCGGAATTGGATTACCTCGCTGGCCGTCTTGACCTGACCGCGCTCCTGTCGGATGCCTCCGCCCCGGGCCGGGAATACGCCCTGCACGCGACCGATGAGGATGGCTTCGAGTTCGGCCCGCGACTGTTCCCCTTCCTGCAGGACGCACCCTTCCACGTCCTCGGCCTGGTCACCGGGGACGCCAAGATTGGCGTCTACACCGACTGGGCGGATGACTCGGACGAAATCCTCTCCGATGGCCAGGAATTCGAGTTTTACGACTACACGACGGAAGAGGGGCGGCTGGAGATGGCCAACACCGCCGGTGTCCAGAACATGGCGTTCCGGGACCTGTATGACGAACTGATGTCCAACGCCATTCCGAACGAGTTGCGGGCACCGCTCAGCGGCGAACTGGAAGCGGCCCGCCAGGAGACGATCGCGGCCACCGTGGCGCGCATCGCCTACGATCGCGCCCAGGCCCAGTAGCGACATCGTGGGGGCCCATCCCAGGCCCACGGATGGCGTGGGGATCGGCGAAACCTGCTATGAGTCCATTCGTGCCGAAACTCCGGGAATGTTACCGTTCCCGGAGTTTCGGTCTTTCTTGTTGATCGCCAGGAGAGCAACGTGAACGACGACTGGGCCCGTGAGGAGATTGATTCGGAAGCCCCGGCCCGGGTCGAGAAAGCGCTCGCGTGGTTGAAGCAGCGAGCGGAGGCGAACCCTGGCGATGCCATCGCGTGGTTCCGGTATGGTGGTGGGCTCGATCAAAGCGGTAACGAAGCCGAGGCCATCGCCGCCTACCGGCGCGTCTTCGACCTCGGGGTGGAGCACCTCGACACGGCGGACCAGCCACGGATCTACGTGCAGGCGGGGAGTACCCTGCGCAACCTGGGTCGCCTCGACGAGGCGCGGGAATTGCTGGAGGAGGGCCGTCGCCGGTTCCCGGATGTCCGGGTGCTGGCGGTGTTCCAGGCCCTGGTGGAGGTGAGCGCCGGCCGGGATCGAAAGGCGATCGATCTCCTCTTCGACGTCATTCTCGGCGAGGGGAGCGGCGATCCTTCGATCGGCTGGTTCCCGCGGTCTCTGGCGGCCTACGCGGCGGAGATCAGGCGGGGTTGATCAGCGCCGGGCCGTATCAGGCGTGCGACTCTGTCCGGCCACCCGTCGCGTAAACCACCACACCAGCAGCAACCCACAGGCCGCGCCGATGCCGTCGGTGATCACGTCGAGCACATCCGGGTGTCGACCGGGAATGAAGGATTGATGCCATTCGTCTGAAATGCCATACAGCACCGCCAGCAGCCAGGCGCCTACATATCGTCCCGTGGTCGAAAGCGGGAACAGGCTCAGCACCGACCAGAGCAGGATGGCCAGCACGAAGTAGACGGAGAAATGGCCGATCACGGACGTGATGGAGACATTCTTGGGCAATGGCAGGGTGCTGCGGTGCGAGAGCGCGAAGATCAGGCCCATCCAGGCGATCGCCGCGATCACGCGCACGGCTGGATGGCGCCACCGGGAATTGGGCTCGAACATGGGAACGGCGGAACTCCTGCAAACAAAACGACCCATCCGCTCACGCCGGTGGGTCGCTCATGACGATGGTGATGCGAAGGCGATGCTCAGGGAGCGATGTCAGGAAATGGGCGATTCGCCTTCGAGTTCGGCCAGAATCGATGGGGAAGGAAGGCGCATGCTTTGGGCGGCGGCTCCGAACTCCATGATTTCTGACGGCTGAAAATCGAGTGCTTCGGCCAGTCGCCGCGCGATGTGCGGACGCGGGCCAGATTTTCCAAGCTCGATTTGTGAGACCGTCACTCGTGCCACACCGGCACGGTCGGCCAACGATTGTTGCGACATTCGTCGCCTGAGCCGCGCTTCCCGAAGCGTCAGCATTCGACCAGCTCCCTTCCACTCCCAAGTGGCAATCCTGGCGTGCGGGGCACGGGCTGCCAGGCTGCCAAGTCGGCCATCCGACTCTTCCCGGAACTCACTGTAAACCGCATGCCCATGGTTCGGGTAGGTGTCCGTTCGGCTTTCCCGTTGGGCCATGTGAACCTTTCGAGCGTGGTTGAGTACGACGACGTCTTGTTATGTATGTACGTTCATGGCTGTCCGCTCCAAACCACCGGACTCATGGTCGACGTCGCCGTTTTTCCGGCGTCAACCGGTTCGTCAGGAATTCCGGCGAACGCCGGGCATGGGAGAATGCTGGGAGACTTCGTTCCTGCCTGGCACGGGTTGTCCCGCCAGCGGGCCGAATTGGTTATTCACGTTGTTTCATCCAAAGGGAGCATTCATGGCCGATCCGCGAATCGAGAAGTGGGCGAAGGCGTTGACGGGGTACTCGGTGGAGGTCCAGCCAGGCCAGACGGTGGCGATCATGGGGCAACCAGCCGCCGAGGACCTGGTGCGGGCGGTCAATCGTGAGGTGATCCGCCGGGGCGGATTCCCGATCGCGGTGCTCACCCCCGAGGGCACCGCCTCCGACCTGCTGCTCGAAGGCAGCGACGAGCAGCTTTCGTTCATTTCACCAATCGAACGCTACGTCCGGGAAGAGGCCGACGTGGTGATCAACATCCGCGCCGAAACCAACACCCGGCGGATGTCGGCGGTGGACCCGAAGCGTCAGGCGCTCTTTGGCGGGGCCCGTCGCGAGCTGTTCGAGACGTTCATGGAACGCGCCGCCGATGGCCGGATGGACTGGACGCTCACCCTGTTCCCCACCGACGCCTATGCCCAGGACGCCGACATGGATACCGAGGCGTACACCGACTTCGTGCTCTCGGCCTGCAAGCTGGACCGCGACGATCCGGTCGCCGCCTGGCTGGAGTTGAAGGCCGAGCAGCAACGCCTGATCGACTGGCTGGATGGTCGCAAGGAAGTTCACCTTCAGGGCCCCGACATCGATCTCACGCTCTCGATCGAGGGCCGGACCTGGATCAACTCCGACGGCAAGCGGAACTTCCCGAGCGGCGAGATCTTCACCGGACCGGTCGAGGATTCGGTGAACGGGACCATCCGCTTCTCGTTCCCGGTCGTGACCGCCGGTCGCCAGATCGAGGACATCCGCCTTCGGTTCGAGAACGGCAAGGTGGTCGACGCCACCGCCTCCAAGAACGAGGATTACCTCATCCAGCAGCTCGATACCGATGCGGGCGCGCGATACCTCGGCGAGTTCGCCTTTGGCACCAACTTCGACATCACCAACTTCACGAAGAACATCCTGTTCGACGAGAAGATCGGCGGCACGGTTCACATGGCGGTCGGGCTTGGCTACCCGGAAACTGGCAGCCTCAACAAGTCCGCCATCCACTGGGACATGATCGCCGACCTCCGCGACGGCGGCGTGGTCACCGTCGACGGCGACCCGTTCCTGAAGGACGGCAAGTTCGTCGTCTAACCCGTACACGTCCAACGGTGTGGAATTGGTGCACGGCGCCGGGCCTATCCCGGCGCCGTGCACAATGGAGTAGGCTCGAGTCTTCGAGGCTAAAAGGACCCGGTGGCGATTTCTCCCGCAGGTTCGTACACGGCAAGCACCACCCCGGAGGGGGAGGTTTTGCTGTCGACCAGCTTCAACCCGGCGGGAACGGTGCCCTCGGCGAACAGCCGCTTGCCCGAACCCACCAGCACGGGAAAGATGAGCACCCGCATTTGGTCGATCAGGTTGTTGCTCAGTAGGGTCTGGATCAGATTGCCGCTGCCATGAACCTGCAGAATGGGGCCATCTTCCTGCTTCAGCGCGGACACGCCTTCCGCCACGTCGCCCTCGATCAGAACCGACTTCTCCCACGACAGGGAAGGGTTGCCGCGAGAGGCGACGTACTTGGTGGCCTCGTTGAGCGGCTTCGCGCCCTCTTCCTCGGACGCATGCGGCCAGTAGGCGGAGAAGATGTCGTATGTCCTGCGGCCAAGCAGGAGGTCGAACGGGGAACCCATGATTTCGTCCATGAACTCGCCGACCTGCTCGTCGAAGTGGTTCACCGACCAGCCGCCGTGCGCGAACCCGCCATCGGTGTCCTCTTCGGGCCCGCCCGGCGCCTGCATCACGCCGTCGAGAGTCAGGAAGGTGGTGGTGATCAGCTTTCTCATCGTGCTCTTCCTTTGGAATGTGACTGACGGATCGCGACATTCAACCGCTCACGACCCATCCTAGCGCGGCAAGGGGTAGGTCTTTTCTTCCTCGTTGCGACGCCCACGAGCGGAAGCAGGCGAGTTCAATTCGTGTCGCTCGCCCGCATGTAACGCTCGGCAATGGCGCGCAGGTGGTCCTTCAGGTCGGGCGGCTCCAGCACGGTGAAGTCGAGGCCTAGTGTCCCGATGTAGACGGCCATCGTCCACAGGTCGTCCGCGCCGGTGATGAGCATGCTCGTGTGCTCGTCAACCGTCTCCACGAGCCCCACCGATGGGTTGATCCGGCTCACGACCTCGGCCGCCGGGGCCTGGACCAGGATGCGCGCGTGATGCTTCCAGCCAGCGCGGGACACATTCCTGGCGATGTAGGCGGTGATGTCCGCGTCGGGCAGCGGTCGCTCGTCGAACCGGAGTCCAGTCGGGTCAACCTTGCCGATCCGGTCCACGCGGAATGTGCGCCAGTCCGTCCGATCTTCGTCCCAGGCCACCAGGTACCATTTGTGACCCCAGTTCACGACCCGGTGCGGCTCCACGATCCGGCGGCTGGCCGTGCCGGCGTGGCGCTCGTACGTCATCCGCACCTTCTCCCGGTCCCTCGCGGAGGTCGCCAAGGCCTGGAGCAGCGCGGCGTTCGCCTCCGGCATCGGTTCATCGGGCGGCACGGCCACCGCGAACGAGCGGAGCGCGTCGACCCGGCGCCGTAGCCGCGCCGGAAGCACCTGTTCCAGCTTCACCAATGCGCGGAGCGACGCCTCCTCCACGCCAGACACTCCCCGGCTCGATGCCGCCGCCAACCCGATCGCCACGGCCACTGCCTCATCGTCATCCAGGAGCAATGGTGGCATCTCCGCGCCAGCACCCAGCCGATACCCGCCAATCGCTCCGCGCGTCGCGTCGACCGGATACCCCAGATTCCGGAGTCGCTCGATGTCCTTTCGAACCGTGCGGTCGCTGACTTCGAGCCGACTGGCCAGTTCTGGACCGGTCCACTCGCGTCGCGTCTGCAGCAGGGAGAGGAGTTTGAGGAGCCGGGCGGATGTTTCGATCATGGCGAGATGACGTCCTTCAATCAGGAGCGAAACGTGCCTGATTCGATTCTATCCTGTGAATGTGGCGATCAGGTCACACCGATTGCATCGCGGGAGCACGAATCATGACGGACGGTACCAGCATCACGCCTTTCACCATCGACATCCCCCAAAGCTCGATTGATGACCTGCGGGCTCGGATCGCGAACGCTCGCTGGGCGCCCGATCTCGACGGAATCGGCTGGACGCAGGGCGCCCCGACCTCGTTCGTCCGGGAGTTGGCAACCTACTGGCGAGACAACTTTGACTGGCGGGCGTGGGAAGCGAGGCTCAACGTCTATCCGCAGTTCACCACCGACATCGACGGCGAGACGATCCACTTCCTCCACATCGAATCGCCGGAGGCGAACGCCACCCCGCTCGTGCTGCTGCACGGCTGGCCCGGCTCCATTCTCGAGTTCATTCACGTGATCGAGCCGCTGACCAATCCCGTCGCTCACGGCGGGCGAGCGGAGGATGCCTTTCATCTCGTCATCCCGTCGCAACCGGGCTGCGGTTTCTCCGGGCCGGTTCGCAGCCCGGGCTGGACCTCCGACCGGAGTGCGGCGGCCATCGCCGAACTCATGCGCCGTCTCGGCTATGAGCGCTATGGCGCGCAGGGTGGTGATCGTGGCGCGTTTGTCGGTCCCGCCCTTGCCAGGATCACCCCGGAGGCGGTGATTGGGGTCCATCTCAACGCCGCCACCTGGGGCTTCATTCCCTGGGGGCCGGTCAGCGACGAGGAGCGCGCTTCGTTCACCGAGGCGGAACGGACGCGGCTGGCCCGGCTCGACCACTGGAATTCCGAAGGCAACGGCTACTTCCAGATTCAGGCCACCCGGCCCCAGACCCTCGCCGCCGGGCTTAGCGATTCGCCAGTGGGACTTCTCGCCTGGATCGGCGACAGCTTCAAGCAGTGGGCTCAGGGTGGCGAGCAAGCCGATGGTCTGGTGATCGACCGGGACGTGGTGCTGGCGAACATTTCCATCTACTGGTTCACCAACACCATCGGATCGAGCTTCCGCGGCTACTACGAGGACATGCACGCCGCCGCCGGCTGGGAATCGGACGACGCTCCGGTAGAGGCAGCCGAGTGGCCTGCTGGAGACGAGGCCGGAGCAGGGGCCGCCTGGGGCGAGAAGCTCGCCACTCCGATGGGCGTCGCCGTTTTCGCCGAGGACATTGCCATCCGGCGGTACGCTGAGGACATGTACACCATCGTCCACTGGTCGGAGTTCGACCGTGGCGGCCACTTCGCCGCCCTCGAGGCGCCTGACCTCCTCGTAGAGGACGTCCGAACCTTCTTTGATACTCTGCGATAGAGCCACGAGACGTGAGTAACCTCGCGTCCGAGCTCGACCGTTCCGCCTTCACAACGAGAGGACCATGTCATGGACTGGAAGCTCGAACTCGTGGTCGTACCCGTTTCCGATGTCGATCGCGCCAAGGCGTTCTACGCCGACCAGCTTGGCTTCGTCGCCGATCACGACCACACCGTCAGCGAGGACATCCGCTTCGTCCAGCTCACCCCGCCCGGCTCCGCCTGCTCGATCGCGATCGGCAAGGGACTCACCGATGCCGTCCCTGGCTCGGCGCGCGGCCTGCAGGTGGTCGTCTCCGACATTCACGCGGCCCGCGCCCACCTCGTCGAGCACGGGGTGGAGGTCAGTGGGGTTCGGGAGTTCCCTTGGGGACGGTTCGTCTTCTTCGCGGACCCCGACGGCAATCAGTGGTCGGTCCAGGCGTTCCTGGAAGGTCATCCCAGGGCGTAAGCATTCCCGCGACCACAGGCGGCGCATGTAGCGCGCGACAACAGCAGGCGTCGGGGTGCGATCATCGCATCCCGGCGTCGTTTCGTGTCGTTCCGCCGCGATGGCGCGCGGTTGATAAGCACGCTTCACGATCCTTTGACGCCTCGCGGTCCGGCTATCGTTATACAGGCGATTGGCGTGTACGATGCCGCTTTGGCCGCTGAAAGTCGTGAGGACGAGCGTGACGAATCTGCCTTTCTCAAAACCCGGTACCTTCTATCGTGGAAACCTCCACACCCATTCCACCATGTCCGACGGCGCCCGTACGCCGGAGCAGGTGGTGGATGATTACCGCTCCCAGGGATATGACTTCATCTCGCTGACCGACCATTTCCTGCCGAACGCCCACTTCCGCAAGGGAGCGCCGGGATTCATCAAGGTCACCGACACCCGGCCCCACGACCGCGATGACTTCATCACCATTCTCGGTGCCGAGGTGCATGGACCGGCCATGGAAAACGGCGAGATGTGGCACCTCGTCGCGGTTGGCCTGCCGCTCGACTTTCCCGAACTCGCGCCAGGGGAGTCCGGTCCGTCGGTCGCTCGCCGCGCCTATGAGGCGGGTGCCTGGGTATCACTTGCCCATCCGTACTGGAATGCCGTGTCCGAGGTGGACGCCCTCTCGGTCGTCGACATCATTCATGCTGTCGAGGTCTACAACCACGCCTCCGAGGTCGGCCCGCTGCGCGGCTGGGGCTTCCATCAGGCCGAGGTGCTGCTCAACAAGGGACACCGGGTACATCTCAACGCGGCCGATGACGCCCATTTCAAGAACCCGGCCGGCACATTCGTCGATGCTTTCGGTGGCTGGGTGCAGGTTAAAGCGGAGTCGTTTGAGCCAGATGCGCTGGTCGCCGCGCTCAAGGCGGGTGAGTATTACTCCTCGACGGGCCCGGAAATCCACAACATCGAGATCGATGGCGACATGATTCGCGTGGAATCCTCGCCGGTCAATCGTGTGGTCGTGACCGGTGCTGGCGCCACCTCCCGCCGCGCCATCGGCGAAGGTCAGACCACGGCCGAGCTGGAACTCCCACCGCGCGAGAAGACACCCTACGTCCGCGTCACCGTGATCGACGCCGATGGACGCCTGGCCTGGAGCAATCCGATCTGGCTCGACGAGTAGTCGCTGGCCGAGGAGCCGGTCATCAACGGCGCGGGAATGGTAGGGTGCACGGTGTTGAAACGCTCGCGCTCCGCTGGATCACCACCGATGCCCCACGATCACCCCGCCATCCCGCTGCTAATCGACGCCCAAGCCAGCCACGACGCGTCTTCGTGGCTGGTGCCGGGCGGTCCCCCGGCCCTCGTCCGCGAACTGGTCGCCGCATCCCCCGGCGCAACGATCCACTGGCAACCGGTTGACGTTCGAAACCTCGCGGAGGGCGCTGGCTTGCCGGTGTCGATCTCCACTCCCGGATCGGCCGTTCCGCCCGTTGACGGCGCGATGATCCTCTCGCCACCCGACCGCGATCTTGCCCGGC
The DNA here is from genome assembly GCA_023389575.1 of Chloroflexota bacterium. GTDB lineage: Bacteria > Chloroflexota > Chloroflexia > Thermomicrobiales > UBA6265 > JACCYX01. The sequence goes on from JAEWEG010000031.1 coordinate 17,362, forward strand.
GTTGGCTGCTCGAAGCCCGCGCCGCGTTGGCGCCAGGCGGGCGGCTCCATCTCGCGGGCGCCAACGCCGAAGGCATCCGCTCGGTCATCTCGGATGCCGCCCGGCTGTTTGGCGATCCTATTCGCGAAGGCTATGGCCAGAAGCAGCGATTCGCCGTCGTCACTGAAACTACCAGTCAAGAGTCGTTGCCGGATTGGGCGGCGAAGCCGGGTATCGCGCCCGGTACGTGGGAGTCGTTCACGGTGGAGACCGGCGATGGCCCGGTGGAACTCGTCACCCAGGCCGGAGTCTTCGCCGGAGCGAAGGTCGACACTGGAACGCGCCTGTTGCTCGACGCCCTTCCGGAGCGGTTGGACGGAACGGTGGTCGACATCGGCTGCGGCGCCGGGATCATCGGCATCGTCGCGGCCATGCGTGGCGCGAAGGCGGTCGACATGACGGACGCCAATGTGTTGGCGGTGAAGGCGGCCGCGGAGAACGTCCGCCGCCTGGGACTCGACGCCTGCCGCGCCTTTGCCAGCGATGTCCTTGACTCCGTCGGCGATGCACGCCATGACCTCATCGTCAGCAACCCCCCGTTCCATCGCGGCAAGGGGATCGATTACTCCGTCGCCGACCGCCTCATCGCCGAATCCCCGGCTCATCTCACCGAGGGTGGCTCGCTGCTGATCGTCGCCAACGCCTTCCTCGCCTATGGCAAGCGGATGGAGAAAGTCTTTCCACGAGTAGAGGTCGTGACCGCCACGAAGCAGTACCATGTCCTCCGCGCTTCAACATAAAGGTGCATGACTCGATGCTGTCCCGTTCGTCCTTGATCCCAGTTGCCGTTCTGTTGCTGGTGACAGCGGTGGCTATCGGCGCCTGGTCTGACCAGCAGTCAGCAAATGGACCGTCCGGAGCGATCGTCACGCTCGAGACCTATGACATCGAGACCGGTGAGCCGGTGACCGGCGCGTGCTTCTCGCTGGAGGGCGCGAACAACGGCGCCTGCGATGGCAACGGCGGTGGAAGCATGACATTCGCCCAGCCAATCCCTCCCGGAACCTATGAGGTGGGCTACGAGCGAACCGCGGACGGCAGTCACCATGCCGTCGGAAACTTTCCCTTGATCGTGACCGATGATTCGGACGTCACGATGCGGGTGGCGTTCGTGAAGGTAGAGGACGGCCCCAACCAGTGGGACCCCAGCCGGGGCGAGATCACACTGGTCCCCGTTTCCATCACCTCCGCAACCCCATCGGCCACGGCAACCTCGGGAAGTGACACCTGCTTCGTCCTTCACGGCGCGAGTGTCGAAGGCATCCACGTCGACATGTCATTCTGCGAGCGGGACCTCGGTCCCAAGGCGGCGAGGAGCGGGACGTACCTGCTCACCAGTGAGACATGTGACGTGGCAAACACAGGCATCTGGATCGCCGTGACCGGTGACGCCACGATCGAGGTTCCCCTTCTGGCGAACGGCTGCATCGCCGACTGAACCCATATCAAATCCGCTTTCTGGGGCGTATGATGGCGAAAGTCTGTTGTGAACCCATCCCGGGAGACACGCTTCATGCCTACCGTTCCGACGCTGCTCACCTTCGCCGTGGCCGCGACGCTCCTCATCATCGTGCCCGGCCCGAACGTGCTCTACATCATCACGCGCGGCATCGACCAGGGACGGAAGGCGGCTATCGTCTCCGCTCTCGGCGTCGAGGTGGGCATGCTCTTCCATATCGCCGCCGCGGTGCTCGGGCTTAGCGCGCTGATCGCGAGATCTGAAATCGTCTTCAACGTCGTCAAGTACGCCGGGGCCGCGTACCTGATCTGGATGGGCATCGCCAGCATCCGGGCGAAGGCGCTCGCGGTCGAGGAGCCGATCGCAAGCAGGCGGGCGAAGCCCTCCCGGCTTTTCACGCAGGGGCTGGTGGTCAACGTGCTCAACCCCAAGGTCGGCCTCTTCTTCGTCGCCTTCCTGCCCCAGTTCATCGATCCGGCGCGCGGCGGACCCACGACCCAAATCCTGGTGCTGGGCGGTGTGTTCCTGGTCATCGCCATCATGTCGGACCTGGTCTACGCCTTCGCCAGCGGCTCGATTGGGTCATGGTTGAGCACCCGCCAGCGGATCGCCCGCCAGCGCGACCGGTTCACCGGCGTGGTCTACATCCTGCTCGGCGCGTTCGCCGCCATCGCCGGTTCCGGTTCCGCCCGCAACCACTGACCCGAACACGAAAACGACGGGCCGGGAAAGACACCGGCCCCGCCGTTTGTGTTTCCCGGTCCCCGGTTACGACGCTGGGGTGTGGTTGATCATCCAGTTCTTGCCAAACTTGTCGATGAACGTGCCGTAGTAGTCGCCCCAGAACTGGTCGGCCAGCGGCATCTCGACCTCGCCACCGGCGGAGAGCGCCTCGAACAGCCGGTCGGCTTCCTCCCGGCTGTCCGGGTGAAGGCAGATGGAGACATCGGTGCCACGAACGTAGCTCTGGCCCATGCCCTCGATCGCATCCGTTCCCATCAGCAGGTGCCCACCGAGAATCCGTAGCCCCACGTTGATCACGAGGTTCCTGATCTCGTCGGGCACTGGTCCATCGCCCGGAACGTCGCCGAAGCGAGTGAGGCCATTGCCCTCGTACTCGCCGCCGAAGACGGACTTGTAGAACTCGAATGCCGCCTCGGCGGTGCCGTCGAAGTTGAGGTAGGTGCTTACTTCCGCCATTGTGCCCTCCACATGCTGCCTGATCGTCCTTCACCTGTCGTGACGGCGTTGGCGCGACAGGTGGTCCGGCACCAGTGTGGATCAGGCGAGATCGCGTTACTTCTTCCAGATTGCGCCATTCGATCGCGCCGCGAATCGCCCCCGATGCACCCGCCGGAATCAGGACTCGCCGTCGTCTCCGATCAGGTGGTCGGCCAGGAACTCGTAGGTCATCGCCGTCATGTGCGCCCGCTGGGCGTTGTCGGCCGAGCCTGAATGCCCGCCTTCGCGGTTCTCGTAGAACAACACGTCGTCGATGCCGCGCGCCTGCATCCGGGCCGCCATCTTCCTGGCCTGCACCGGACCCACCCGGTCGTCGCTGGTGGCCGTATAGAACAGCACCGCCGGGTAGTCCACGCCCTCGCCCAGGTTGTGGTACGGCGAGAAGGTCTGGATGAACGCCCAGTCGCCAGGCACATTGGGATCGCCGTATTCCGCGATCCACGATGTTCCGGCCGAGAGGGCCGTGTAGCGCTTCATGTCCAGCAGCGGCACCTGGCAGACCACCGCCCCGAACAGCTCCGGGTAGTGGGTCAGCATGTTGCCCACAAGCAGCCCGCCGTTGCTGCCGCCCATGCAGCCGAGCCGTTCCGGCCGGGTCACCTTGCGGTCGATCAGGTCCTGGGCGACCGCCGCGAAGTCCTCGTATGCCCGATGGCGGTTCTCCCGTAGCGCGGCCCGGTGCCAGCCCGGACCGTACTCGCCGCCGCCCCGGATGTTCGCGACCACGTGAATTGCCCGGCGTTCCAGCCACGCGCGTCCGGTGCCGCCGCTGTAGCTCGGTGTGAGCGAAATCTCGAACCCGCCGTAGCCATACAGCAGGGTCGGGTTGTCCCCGTCCAGCGCATAGCCTTTCGGGGCGACCATGAAGTACGGAACCCGCGTTCCATCCTTCGAAACGGCGAAATGCTGCTCAACCGTGAAGGCATCCTCGTCGAAGAACGACGGAGCCGTCTTGATCGTACGGGCGTCCCCGTCGCCGACGGTTCCGATCTGGAGGGTCGATGGCCGCAGGAATCCCGATACCGTCAGCCAGTAGTCGTCGTTCTCGTCGTCGTCCACGCCCGAGGCCTGCACCGTTTGCAGCGGCTCGATGGTGCCCAGGTCCCGCCGCGACCACCCATCCGGACCCGGCGTCAGCACTTCCACCCGCGACGCGACATCGCGAAGCTCGGTCAACAGCAGATGGTTGCGCGTCCAGCTCCAGTATTCCAGCGACGTGTGCTCGTCGGGCGCGAACAACGTCTCCAATTCCCGCCTGCCCGCCAGGTAGTCATCGGCCCGGGCGGCCAGCAGCGAACCAGCCGGGTAGGTGGTCCCGGCCACGGTCCAGTCGTTGCGAGGCCGCACCAGCAACCATTCCCGGTGAAACTGGGCGTAGGCATCGTCCGGCACATCGACTTCGACGAGGTCGTTTCCCTGCAGGAGCCAGGTCTTCGAGGTGTAGAAGTCGACCATCCCGGTCAGGATGTCGCGTTCGTAACCTTCGCTGTGCTCGTGCTGGGCGAACAGCCCCATGTGATCGACTGGTACCTCATGCACGATCGGGGCGTCGATCACCTCCTGGCCGCGCTTCCACCGGCGGACCTGCCGCGGGTAGCTGGAGGTCGTCAGCGAGTCCGGGCCGGTTTCGGTGGACACCAGCACGGTATCGATATCGACCCAGGTCAGGCTCGTCTTCGCCACCGGGAGCCTGAACCCGTCTTCGACGAACTCGCGCCGTTCGACATCGAACTCGCGGACCACATTCGCGTCACCGCCGTCGGGCGACAGTTCCACCAGGGCGCGGGTGTATTCCGGATAGAGCATTTGGGCGCCCTGGAACACCCATTTCTGGCCATCCTTCCGGCCGAGCTCGTCCACATCCAGCAGCACGTCCCAGTCAGGAGTGTCCGTTTCGTAGCTCTCGTGCGTCGTCCGCCGCCAGAGGCCGCGCGGATGTTCGGCGTCCTGCCAGAAGTTGTACAGGTACGGTCCACGCCGGGTCACCATCGGGATGCGTTCGGTGGAATCGAGCACCTCCAGCACCCTGGCCGCGGTGTGTTCTCGGCGCTTGGCGTCGATGTGCTGGCTGGTGCGGTCGTTCTGCTCCTCCACCCACGCCAGCGCCTTTTCGGACAGGATGTCTTCCAGCCACAGGAACTCGTCCTCGGTCGCGGCGCGATCAGGATAGTGAGGTTTTTCGGTCATGCGGGCTCTCCCGGGTGGCGCGCTTGCCACAGCGTGTCTCACGTTCGATTGGCTCGGCCACGTCGATGCCTTCCACGAGGAAGTGCCATCGCGAATCCGGCCTGGAACCTGATTGTAGCGACTGACCATGCTTCTCGTGTGCGAGTCGCGTTCGCGCGTGCGGGTATGTCGACTACTCCAGCCTGAATCCCTTCGGTGGCTCCATGCCCATCAGGTGCCGGACGTAGTAGTCCCACTGTCGGCGATCGACATATCCGGCGTGGCGGGAGAAGACATGATCGTCTCCCGGGACAACCAGCAGGTCGAAGTCGCGGTTGGCGGCGATCATGCGGTCGATCGCGCGGAATGTGTGCTGGATGATCACCGCGCTATCCAATTCCCCGTGTACGAAGAGCAGCTTGCCAGTAATGTCTCCGGCCTGCTCCACAGCCGAGGAGCGAGCCCACGCCTCGCTGTCGGTGGGGTGATCGTAGGCTTCCAGGATCATCGCCATGACCATTCGTCCGTCGTAGCGGCCCGAGGCGGCGACTCCGACACCGTAGAACTCTGGAAACAGCTCCATCGCCCGGAGGGCGGCGAGTCCGCCCGCCGAATGGCCAAACACACCCACCCGGTCGATATCCAACCATGGCCGGGTCAGGGCCAGTTCGCGGATCGCGGCCACGTGGTCGTCCAGTCCTGAGCCGCCACCGATGTTCTCCCACGAGGCGTCGTGAAACACGCGGCCGCGTCCAGGGGTGCCTCGACCATCGATCACCAGGCCGATCAGGCCGAGGGCCGCGAACGGCTCCACCTCGTCGTCCTCCCAGTGCGGTTGCGCCCGGTGAATTTGCGGCCCCGGATAGAGATGGTCCAGCACCGGATACGACCGGGCCGGATCGAAGTCCAGTGGAAAGTAGATCGTGCCGTAAATGGGCGTTTCGCCATCGGCACCGGTGGCATGGAATCGCTCTGGCGGTCGCCACCCCAATGTCTCGAGGTCGGTCGCATCGGCTGCTTCGAGTTCGAGAAGCACGGCCCCATTCCAGTCGCGCAGGGTGGCCACGGGCGGTATCGCCACCGTCGACGCGATGTCGAAGAACCAGTGATGCGCGGCGTTGCCCGGCGGAACCATCTGCCGGTGGTCGAGCGGGTCCTCGAAGAGCCGTTCCATCTCGCCGGTATCCAGGTGAACCCTGCAGGCCGTGCGCCGGTACGGATCCTCCTCGTTGAGGCCCGACACGCTGATCCAGACAGTGCGGCCGGGCTGGTCTACCCTCAGAATCTCCTGCACGATGCATTCGCCCCGCGTGATCTGGCGGAGGCATTCGCCCGAGTGTGCGTCGTACAGGTAGATGTGACCCCATCCATCTCGCTCCGAGAACCAGATCACCTGCCCAGGTTCGCCTTCGGTATCGGTCAGTACCCGGATGTTGGGTCGCTGATGGAAGAGTTGCGAGGGCCGGATACGCCGGTTGCCCGTTTCGGTCACCAGCGCGCGTGCCGCGCCGGTTGCCGGATCGATCCGGTACAAGGTGAGTTGCAGCCAGTCCCGGGAACTGGATACGAGGTAAATCGACGTTCCCGCGGGGTCCCACCACAGGTCGCTGCGGAGCAGCGGTGAGGAGTGGGTGGAAGGCAGCGGGGGCAGTTGTACAGGGAGCACCTTGCCGGATGTGGCATCGACGATCAGCACCTCGACCGTTGGAATGCCCGCGTCCCCAGGGTAGGCGTCGTATATCCGATGCTCCCGCGGCAATCCGCCGCCAACCGGGGCGGATTCGACCAGTGTCACCGTGCGCACCTGCCGGTAATCCATCCGTTGGGTTACGACGTAGCGATTGTCCGGTGACCAGAAGGCGACGGCTGGCCGCTGGGCATCCTGGTTCGGGTCGGGATCGCGCATGGTGCCGTAGGCGTGTTCAGTTGTGCCGTCATTGGTCAGGCGAGTCGCTAGCTGATTGTCGTTTCGGACCAGCCACAAGTCGTAGCCACGCCGTTCAAGTGACAGCTCCCCGTTTGGCGATGTCGACCGGAATCGCTCGGACGCCGGTCTTCGCGGAAGTGCTTCGAGGTCGGAGGCGGGGATTTCGATTCGCGTCCTGGCGGTGGGATCGACCAGCATTTGCTTGAGGCCGCCGGACTGCCTGGTCTGGTACACGAACCCAGGGCGATCGGTGAGCCACGCCACGTCTTCAACTGTGTGCTGCAACAGGCGCGCGCGGTGCCCCAGCCGCAACTTGCCAGCTCGCTCGTAAACTGTGGCGTCCAGCACATCATGACTTCCGGTATCTTGTGCCGCCCCCAGCGATGACAGGACACGTGTCATTCAGGCATTCCTTCCTTGTGTTGTGGCGTGATGTTCGGACTTCATCGACAATTCCTACCAAATTGGTCGACTTTTCGAGAAGGATACCGTGAATGCATCAATCGCACCGATCACCCGTCAACCGCCGGTCAGTTCTCAAGGGCACGCTTGGGGCCTCGTTACTCACCGCTGGGCTGTCCCAGACCGCGCTGGCCAGGCAAGAGGCGTCGCCCCAGGTTTCCGAGGAGAGCAGGACCGTCGCGGCGGCAAACGGGGATGTGACGATCACCGGAACGCCACAACGCGTGGTGGTGATGGAATACGAACTCACGGAGAATCTCGTCGCGCTGGGCGTCGAGCCGGTTGGCGTGTGCGAACCTGAATCGGTCAACAACTGGGTGCCGCTCCCGGAGCCGCTTGCTGATAGCATCGTCGACGTGGGCACACGGGATGAGCCGGACATCGAGGCCATCATTGGGCTCGAACCTGACCTGATTCTCGCGGCGAGCCCACGCCAGGATGCGATGCTGGCAAATCTGGAGTCCATCGCCCCAACCGTACAACTGGAAACCTATTCGCCAATGTCCGCCCCGGAGGGCTTGACGCCGATCGAGCACTTCAAGCACATTCTCACGCAGGTCGCGGTGGCTACCAACCGCCAGGCCGAGGCCGAAACCGCCATCGCGGAGTTCGATGCGTTGCTCGAGGCTGGAACCGCCGCGGTGGCCCAGACCGAGTTCGCTGGCCGCCCGTTCGTCTACGCGGGTGTCAGCGAGTTCACCTCCGTCAATCTCTTCAACGAGCACTCCCGCATCGCCCACACCATTGGACAACTTGGGTTGATTAACCAGGCGGGCGAGAACTCGGAGACCCCGGGACTTCACTACCAGACGCTGTCAATCGAGGAGCTGGGAACGCTTCCGGAAGATACGCTCTTCTTCGTGGCCCTGTCGCCGCAGATTACCGAAGAGGCGACGGAACTGTTCGAAGGCGAGCTATGGCAGGGAATGCCATGGGTCCAGGCGGGTGGATTCATCAACCTCGGCGAGCCCAATGTCTGGACCGCCGGAAGTGCGATCACGCTGTCGAACCTGATCGAGCGGGTTACGGAATCGCTGGGAGCGCCTCTGGATTCATAGCGCGAGACAGGTTATTGACGAACGCGCGGCGGGCTGGACCAATCCAGCCCGCCGCGCTCGCTTGTGACTGCTATGCCTTCGCCTCGGTGTTGATCATCCACTGCACGCCGAACTGGTCCTTCAGCGTGCCAAAGTAGTCGCCCCAGAACTCCTCGGTCATCGCTGAATAGACCTCGCCGCCCTCGGACAGCGCCGCGTGCAGCCTGTCCGCCTCGGCCCGGGTGTCTGGATGCAGCGAGATGAACACGTTGTTGCCGAACTCGACTGTCTCCGGGGAATCGCTTCCCATCAGCATGTGGTCGCCGGTGATCATCAGGGCGATGTTCATGATCTTGCCCGCCCAGTCACCGGTCGTGTCCGGCTGCCCCTCCATCGGTGGGGCGTCGCTCATCCGGATCGGGTCGGTCATGAACTCCCCGCCAAACACCTGCCTGTAATAGGTAAAGGCCTGCTCGCAGTTTCCGCCGAACATCAGGTAGGTGCTCGTCTGAGCCATGTGATTCCTCCGTGGGGTTCCCGCCTGCCTCCGTTCACTCCAGCCTCGTGCCGGGCGCGTCAGGCGTGAAACCATCATGCCCCGGCGCGCCCGCGGTGGCTTCTCCCCAGTTGCGATGCCCTACCGGGCGGCGGTGTTCGCCCACTTCGCGACGTTGACTGGCGTCCAGTCAGCCATCTGGTCGAGCAGCAGGGCGGGGTTTTCCTGCTCCAGCAGCAGCGACCGGTGTTCGGGGCGGAGGAATCCCTGGTCCATCACGAAGTCGAAGAACGTGGTGAGTTGCGAGAAGAACCCGAGGGTGTTGAGCAGCCCGATCGGCTTCTGGTGGATGCCGAGCTGCGCCCAGGTCAGGATTTCGCAAAGTTCGTCGAACGTGCCGAACCCGCCCGGCAGCGCGATGAAGGCGTCGGCGGCGTCGGCCATCGCCGCCTTGCGCTCGTGCATGGTCTTGGTCACCACCAGTTCGGTCAGGCTGCCGTGGCCCACTTCCTTCAACATCAGCGACTCCGGGATGATCCCCAGCACCTCGCCCCCGGCTCGCAGGGCGGCGTCCGCCGCCACGCCCATCAGCCCCACCTTTCCGCCGCCGTACACCATGCGCAGGCCGCGCTCGGCGAGCAGTTCGCCGATCCGGGCCGCGTCGTCGCGATATGCGTCTTGCGCGCCGATGCTCGAGCCGCAGAAGATACAGACTGATTTCACGTTCGTCGCTCCAGGCGTCAGGATGGTCGGCCTCGTTCGCCATCCCCGGGTATCCTCCCTGTATTGTGGTGTGGGGGGAGGCCTGTCGCCAACCCGGAGCATCGCAAGACTTTATTAAATGCAGACACCCCCGGAGGCGCTCCATGCCCGCACATGCCACGTCCCCCGAAAGCCTCGCCGCCATCTACCGGCGTCTTCGCCCCATCCTCGAACCGCATATCCCGAACATGCAGGTCATCCAGGACAACGAGCGAGGTCTTTACCTGAACGCCCACACCCGGATGAGGAACGGCCAGCCACTCTTCTTCGCGGCGGTGATGATCACCCCGCCGGAGGTGTCGTTCTACGTCTTCGCCGTTGAGTTGTATCCGGACCTGCTCGATGCGTTCCCGGTGCTGGCCGACCGGCTGCAGGGCACACATTGCTTCACCTTCGACGACCTGAGCGACGAACAACTCGCCGCGATGGAATCGCTCGTCGCCGCCAGTCATGCGCGACTCAAGGCCGAGGGCGATCTCTGAGAAAGGCAACACCGGGGCAACGGGCGCGATCGCTATAATGCGGGAAATGATGGAACGGCGCTTCCCGACCGGAGCGGCACCATGCGATCTGTCGAGTCACGTTACGCGAGGAATGGGGCCACATCGATCGCCTACCGCGTTCACGGTCAGGGCTCGCTCGATCTCGTGCTGGTGCCTGGCTTCATCTCCAACCTCGATGTGCAGGCCGAGGATCCCGGCCATGGTCATCTGGTCCGGCGCCTCCAGACCTTTAGCCGCCTGATCCTGTTCGACAAGAGAGGCACCGGTCTCAGCGACCGGGTCGATCCCGCCAACCTTCCCACGCTAGACCAGCGCGTCGAGGACATCCGCGCGGTGATGGATGCCACCGGCAGCACGCGGGCCGCCCTGCTCGGGACCTCGGATGGAGCGGCCCTGGCGATTCGGTTCGCCGCGATCCATCCGGAGCGCGTTCGATCGATGGTGCTGCATGGAGGGTACGCCCGCTTCGCCGGACAAGTGATGGAGCCCCGCCGGATACCGGCCTGGATCGATTTGATCGAGCGCGAGTGGGGAACCGGCGCTTCCCTCGAACGACTCGCCCCGGCTCGCTCTGGGGATCGACAGGCGGTCGAGTGGTGGGCCCGGTTCGAACGGCTCTCGGCCAGTCCAACGGTGGCGGCTGCCCTGGCGCGGATGACCTCCACCATCGATGTGCGGGACGATCTCGCCGGGATCGCCGTGCCGGTCCTGGTCCTCCGTCGCCAGGACGATCCAGCCGTAAGGGAAGTGGCGGCCCTCGAGCTGGCGAACCAGATTCCCAACGAGCGCCTCGTTCAGATTCCCGGAAGGGAGCATCCCATCTGGATGGGCGACGTGGATCGGCTCGCTGACGAAATCGCCGAGTTCCTGACCGGCGAACGCCCGGTGGCCACCTCTCGCCGGGAACTCGCCGCGCTGCTGGTCGCCGCCTTACCGGTGGACCAGGCTGCGCCGCATGGCCGTGTCCATGACGAGGGGCTGGAGCGTTTCCGGGTCTCGGCGGCGCCAATCGTGAGACAGTACGGAGGCCGTCTGGACTGGCCGAACCCGGAACGCATGGTGGCCTGGTTCACCAGCGCCAGCCGGGCCACCGGCGCCGCCACCCGCCTGCGCGTGCTGGCCGACGCATATGGGATCACGGTGTCACAGGGCATCCACGTCGGTGAAATCGAGGTCGATGCTGGCGCGCCAGGCGGCGCAGTACGGGACATCGCCGAGCGAATCGCGGCCGCCGCCCGCCCCGGCGACATCTTCCTCTCGCGGACCGCGAGCGAACTGGTGATGGGCACTGGCAGCCGGTTCACCCCGCTTGCGCCACTGGATATCGAGGGCTTGTCCACGCCACTGCCAGTGGTGATCCTCGCTTCCGAGCAACACCTCGAACCTGCCGTCCGCCGGAAATCGCGGGCCGATCTTCACCACCTGAGCCAGCGCGAGCGGGAGGTGCTCCTGCTCATCGCCGATGGCCTGAGCAACCCGATGATCGCGATCGAGCTTGGCCTCAGCGAGCACACCGTCAAACGTCACGTCGCCAATATCCTCCTCAAGCTGGACCTGCCGACCAGGAGCGCCGCCGCCGCGCTGATCGCGCGCCAGCCAGCTACCTGATTGGCCGATGGCTCCTTGGAGCCAGTTCCTTCGTGGCGCTTTCGATGGAAGCAGGCGAGTTCGTCCGGGACTAGAGTGGCTGCTATCGACATCGATCCCCGCCACATCGGAGACGTAGATGTCCGGGTCCCTGAACCAGCCGGGTCTGAGCCCGGCACGAGCCAGCTCTGGAGGAACATCATGGCCATCACACCCGTCAAGGTCACCGGTGAGACCATCCGTGACGCCATCGAGCACCGCGATGGCCGAACCCTCGGCGATCTCTATGCCGAGAACGCCGTCACCCGGGTCGTCGATCGCAACAACCCACCCGGAAAACCCCGTGAAATCAAGGGGCGGAACGCCATCTCGGCCTTCTGGGACGATATCTGCGGCCGGACGATGGTGCACAGGGTGGACCTGACCATCGCGGAAGGCAACCACCTCGCCTTCACCCAGGAATGCACCTATCCCGATGGCGCGAAGGTGCTCTGCATGTCCGTGCTCGAGCTTGAGGGCGGCCAGATCGTCGACCAGACGATCGTCCAGGCCTGGGACGAGTGATCGCTGGAGTTCATCACGGACGGCTGAGGCGACCGGGCCTGCCGGCGTTCGTCCGGCCACCAGGTCCGCGTTCAACTTCACATTCGAAGCACGCGTGAGGAAGGCACATGACTGGCAACTTCTATCACCAGGGTCATCGCGAGTTGCAGGATCAGTTCGAAAGCCGTCGCATCGCCGACCGGCTGGAATCCTTCTCCCGCCTCGCCTTTGACGACGGCGATCGGGCCCTCATCGAGGGCTCGATCTTCTTCTTCCTCGCCACCGCCGACCAGGACGGTCAGCCCGACTGCTCGTTCAAGGGTGGGCCGCCGGGATTCGTCCGGCTGACAGGTCCGTCCGAACTGGCGTTTCCCGACTATGACGGGAACGGCATGTTCCGCAGTCTCGGCAACATGGCGGTGAACCCGAAGGTGGCGCTGCTGTTCATCGCCATGGGTGGCGCGCCGCATCGTCTGCGCGTGCTCGGCAACGCCAGTGTCCGGCGCGACGATCCGCTCATTCAGGAGACGGTTGGGGCCCAGATGATGGTTCGGGTCTCGGTGAAGAGGATCTTCCCCAACTGCCCACGCTACATTCCGACCATGCGGGTGATGGCGCCGTCGAGGTTCACGCCCGCCGCCGGCTGTGAGCCGGTCGAGCCGGAGTGGAAGAGCATGGAGGTCTTCGAGGACGTGATCCATCCGCGCCAGCCAACCTGGAAGGGGTAGAACGCCTCGCTCCAAACGTGACGAGCGGTCCCGCGCTCCGCGGACCGCTCGTCACGGATCAGATCTCGGGATGCTCGCGGGCGTAGCGATCCAGCAGGGCCAACTCCTCCGCGTACATCGGCTGCATCATGCGGGGCGCCATCAGGCGCTCGACCAGCCCCTGGAGGCCCTTCGGTGTCCAGGCCGACTCCATGCGCACCTGGCAGCCGGTACCGGCCGGCGTCACCGTGAAGGTGGTGGCGAGGTCGGTGTCGAGATCGTCCTCCACCAGGACCCTGCCTGGTTCGGGCTCCAGGATGCGCTGGTGGAACGAGGTGGTTCGGCCAGCCATCTTGATCGAGAACCGGATCACGGTCCCGGCGCCAACCCCGCCTTCCTCGACCTCGATGCGCGTAAACGCCGGTGGCAGGATGTGGGGATGGTGATTGACGTAATCGGCGATGATGCGATAGACGCGATCGGCCGGCGCGGCGATCTCACGTTCGGCGGAAATCCGGATCATGCGGGTCTCCCTACTGGTTCCAGAGCCTCACCAACGGGCCCTCGCTTCCATAGACAGGATCGGTTCGCGGCAGTGGCACCTCGGCCATGCTCTCGTCCACGCGCGGGTGGTCGTCCGGACCGCCCGTGTTGACGTCCCAGATCTGGCCGGGAGGGTAGGCGCCAACCACGACATAGTCCGGCGAGGAATCCACGTTGCGATGGGCAACCCCGGCCGGGAGCACCACCACGTCGCCCGCGATCAATTCGAGCAGCGGTCCTTCGTCTCCCCCCAGCTCGACGGTCACGGTCCCTCGCGCGATACCGAGCACCTCGTGCGCGGTGGCGTGGTAGTGGTGGTAGCCGAAAATCCCGTTGCGCCAGGCGCCATCCCAGCCGTGTTCGAGGAACAGTCGTTCGAGCGTGGCTTCCGGATCGCCGCCCTCGAACATCACCACGTCGCGGTACAGGATGACCGGGAGGGCGGGATTGTTCGGGAAGATCCCGTCCGATTCGAGCAGGAAGGTCTCGAACCCGTCATCCTCGGCGTCATGCTGGTGGTGCAGTGGAGAGTCGATCACTGACATGGGGTCCCGTTCTTCCACGAGGTCGCGCGTTTGGGTGACAGATGTCCATTCCATCCCATCGGGTGTACGGACGTCAACCCCGCCGTGGCGTGCTGGTACCGCTAGAAGCCGACGTTTTGCGGGCCCTTCAGCGCCAGCATCTCTCGCGCGTCGTCCGGCGTGGCGATGTCGAGCGAGAGTTCGGTCAGGATCCGGCGGATCTTGGCCACCTGGTCGGCGTTCGATTCGGCCAGCTGGCCCTTGGCCAGGTAGATGTTGTCCTCCAGCCCCACGCGGACGTTGCCGCCCATGATCGCGCCCATCGTCACCAGGTTGAACTGGTTGCGGCCCGCGCCCAGGATCGACCAGACGTAATCGTCGCCAAACAGCCGGTCGGCCGTGCGCTTCATGTGGAGCAGGTCATCCGGGTTTGGCCCGATGCCGCCCAGGATGCCGAAGATGGTTTGCACGAAGATGGGTGGCTTCACCAATCCGCGGTCGAGGAAGTGGGCGAGGGTATAGAGGTGTCCCACGTCGTAGCATTCATGCTCGAACCGGGTGCCGTTGCCCTCGCCAAGCTCACGCAGGATGTATTCGATGTCGGCGAAGGTGTTGCGGAAGATGTTCTGGCGCGAGTGCTCCAGGTAGACGGGTTCCCATTCGTGCTGGAACTCCTTGACCCGGTTGGCGATGGGGTAGAGGCCGAAGTTCATGGAGCCCATGTTCAGCGAGCACATCTCCGGCGCGAGTTCCCTTGGCGCCTTCAGCCGCTCCTCGATCGGCTTGGTCGGATCGCCCCCGGTGGTGATGTTGATCACCGCGTCGGTGCGGTCGCGAATCTGCCCCAGGAACTGGCGGAAGGTCTCCGTCCGGCCGTCGGGCGAGCCGTCTTCCGGGTTGCGGGCATGGAGATGGACGATGGCCGCCCCGGCCTCGGCCGCGCCAATCGCTGATTCCGCGATCTGGTCCGGCGTGATGGGGAGGTGAGGCGTCTGCGAGGGGACGTGGATCGCGCCGGTGACGGCGCAGGTGATGATGACTTTCCGTGTTCCGGCCATGGATGAACTCCGGTCCTGATTCGATCGTGGTCGATGCCGTTATCCTACCCGAAGGTTCGCGCAAGCGGGCCATCGGCGGCCCTTCAATCCATCGCCCTCGACCGCCACGCATCCACGCCAGGGAGTAGCCCCGTGACTGAAAAGGCCACCCGCAAGGAACTCAAGACCCAGTACCGCGAGAATCCGCCGGACGCCGGTGTGTACCGCATCACAAACACCGCCACCGGCCGCGTGCTGCTCGGGTCGTCGGCCAACCTGCAATCGGTGAAGAACAAGCTGGACTTCGCGAAATCCACCAACCTGCCTGGCGCCATGGACCAGCGCCTTCGCAAGGACATCGCTACTTACGGGATCGACGCCTTCGAGTTCGACATCCTCGAAGTCCTCGAACCCAATCCGGCCCAGACCGACGCCGAACTCCGCGCCGACCTCACGGTTTTCGAAGACCTCTGGCGCGAAAAGCTCTCCGGCACGGAGTTCTACTGATCCCAAGGAGTCGGAAGCATGGAACCGCGCATCTCATCCCGTCCGGAGCGGCTCATTCCAGCGGCGCTCCAGCCTGGTGACACCATCGGCATCGTCAGCCCGTCCTGGTTCGGCGGGGAGGCATTCCTGCCCCGTGCCCGGCGGGGGATCGCCACGCTGGAGAGTCTGGGCTACCGGGTGAAGGTGGCGCCGCATGCCTTCAACAGCGCCGGTCACGTCTCGGACACCGCCCGCAACCGGGTCGACGACCTTCACGCGATGTTCGCCGACCCGGAGGTGAAGGCCATTCTTTCCACCATCGGCGGAGACCACAGCTGTCACCTGTTGCCGCTGATCGATTGGGATCTCATTCGCCGGAATCCCAAGATCTTCATGGGGTTCTCCGACATCACGGTGCTGAACGTGGCGATCTGGTCGCAAACCGGCCTCGTCACCTTCAACGGCCCAGGGTTGCTCACCGACTGGGCGGAGTTTCCGGACATGCCGGACTTCTCCCTCGCCCAGGCGATCAACGCGATTGGACGGAGCGAGCCAATGGGTGATCTCTCGCCCGCGCCGTGGTGGACCGACGAGTTTCTCGACTGGGGGACCGGCGAGGATACCGCCCGCCCTCGACACCGCAACGATTCGACCGGCTGGACCTGGCTGCGCGAGGGCCGGGCCGAGGGGCACCTGCTCGGCGGGTGCATCGAAAGCCTCCAGCATCTGCGCGGAACCCGTTACTGGCCGGACTTCACCGGCGCGATCCCGTTCCTGGAAACCTCCGAGGAGCGCCCCACGCCGGAAGACGTCGACGGCATGCTGATGGACTACGAGAACATGGGCGTCCTTGATGTCATCCAGGGCCTCGTCTTCGCGCGTCCCTACGGCTACGCCCCGGAGGACGTGGTCCGTCTTCACGAGGTGATCCGACAGCGAACGGAGCACTTTGGCTTCCCGGTCCTCGCCGATACCGACACCGGTCACACCACCCCGCTCCAGACGTTGCCAATCGGATGCGCCGCCTTGCTCGACTCATCCGCCAACCGCTTCGCCATCACCGAGTCAGCGGTCTGGTAGGTTCCATATGGCACGAGCGCGGCAGGCAGCTATTGGGTGACCGAAAAAACGGATGGGCCGGCTGTCTCCACCGGCATTCGCAACCTCCAAATGAGCCGCCCGTTCGGCGAGATGGTGGTATCGGCCAAAGGTAGGATGTACTCTTCGGCATATCTTGAGTGGCCAGGACAGGGAATCGAACCATGCGACTGAACCTTACTCCCGAAGAACAATCCCTCATTGAATCCATGGTGGATTCTGGTGAATATCCCGACGCTGCCTCTGTAGTCGAGGCGGCTTTACTGGTCCTTAAGGAGCGGGAGCGTGCGTTGAAACATCTGCGGTCGGACATCGGCGTTGGCCTGCAACAAATCCGTGATGACAAGGTCACCGTTGACTCGGACGAGATGTGGGACGAGATAGAAGCGCGGGCCAATATGCGTTTTGAGGAGTCCGAGAAAAAGCGACTCGATGTCAGCGCGTAGACGACCTCCTGAACTCTCAGACGAAGCAAAACTCGATGCCGAAGAAATCTACTTGTATTCGCGTCAGCAATGGGGACGGTCTCATGCTGCATCCTATTTGCGAATGATTCGGCAATCTGTGAAGGGGCTTGCTCAACATCCGCATCTTGGTCATGCGCGTGAGGACTTGTACCCTGACTTGCGAAGCCGCCCGGTGGGCAGTCACGTCATCTACTATGTCATACAGGATGACACCGTAAAGGTTGCGCGCATCCTTCATGAGCGACGAGATGTTTCTCGAATTCACTGGTCGCCGCTTGAAGATGGCAAGTAGTCAGCTCAGTCGCAAGTCGCCGATGGCCTTCGCGCGAACTCGCGTCGCGTTCCCCGGCAGGTAGGCCAGCGGCACGTCCTCCAGATCCACGATCTCGATGGTCGCTGGATCGGCTCCAGCCGCGATCGAGCGCTCCGTCGCCTCTGCCCGGGCGATCTCCAACGCGCCCTCGCGGGTGAGGTGGTCTGGTCCGCCGAGCGCGAACACCCGGTCCGTCTCGCCCGAGATTTGCGCGATGGCGGCGCCCACGGCGTTGGCCGCCTCGAAGTGGTCTGGCCGGATCAACTCGGAGACTCCCTCCACCTCTCGCACGAGGATCGAGCCGCCGCCGACCACGATCAGTGGTACCGGATCGGCGCTCGTCTTCATCCGGTCCACCCCGGCGTTCACCATTTCCCGCATCGCGGCCACGGCTCCATTCACGAAGTCCGGGTCGAGCCCTGACATCCGCCCCGGATCGCCGAGCGTCGCCCAGCCCGCCGCCACCGCGATGTCGGACGCCGTCACGGCCTCGCCGCCGAATACCAGCGCCTCGTCCGTCAACCGGTAGCCGACGCTTCGCGGGCCAACCCGTACAGGGCCTTCGGCGTCCCGCCGCACGATCGAGCCGCCGCCGAGGCCGAACGAATGGACGTCCGGCATGCGGAAGTTCGTGCGCACGCCGCCCACCTGCACCGCGATCGAGGCCTTCCGAGGAAATCCGTTTACCAGCACGCCCAGGTCGCAGGTCGTTCCGCCCACGTCCAGCACCAGCGCCTCGCGCCGACCGGAGAGGAAGGCCGCGCCCCGCACCGAGTTGGAGGGGCCCGAGGCGATCGTCAGCACCGGGAACCGTTCCGCGAAATTCGCCTGCATCAGCGTGCCATCGTTCTGGGTGAGGTACAGCGGCGCGGTGATGCCCATCCTGGCGACCGCTTCCCGGAACGCCGCCACCGTCCTCGCCGCCAGCGGGCGCAGTGCGGCGTTGAGGATCGCCGCGTTCTCCCGTTCCAGCAGCCCAAGCTGCCCGATTTCGTGCGAGAGCGTGATCTGGGCGTCGGGAATGCGCTCTCGAAGGATCTCGGCGGTCCGAAGTTCCATGTCCGGCGTCACCAGCGCGAATGGCGCCGAGATCGCGATCGCCGTGATCCCGCGCTCCATCATCTCGTCCGCCACGGCGTGCACTTCGGATGGATCGAGCGGGCTGATTTCCCGTCCGTCGAACTCGTTGCCACCGTGTGTCATCCACGTGTGGTGACCCAGCGCGTCACGAATGTCGGGCGGCCAGTCGGTCATTGGCGGAATGTCGAGTCCGGCCGGGAGGCACACCCGCACGATCCCGGTCGGTTCGAGGTGCCTGCGCTCGACGATCGCGTTGGTGAAATGCGTCGTCCCGATCATCACCGCCGAGATTTCGGACGCGGCTGTCCCCGATTCGGTCAGGATGTGCGCCATGGCGGTCGAAATGCCGGTGGTGACATCCGACGTGGTGGGAGTCTTGAGCTTGGCCAGCACCGTCGCGCCGTCCATCAGCACGGCGTCGGTGTTCGTTCCTCCAACATCGATCCCGATCCGCCGGTCTCTTGCCATGCGCTCAATCATCCCGTTCAGTACAGTGAACACGCCCGTCGTTTCGTTCATTGTCACGACAAACGCGTTGCGGACAAGGCGATCGACCAGGGAATGGCGATGCCGCCACCGATCAGGGCTGGAGAGAACAGGGAACATGAGCTGGAGCGTTACCACTGATCATCTTGAACGGCTGGCGATTGGGGCCGGAATCCTCGGTACCGGTGGCGGTGGAAATCCCTATCTCGGCAAGTTGATTGCGCGGAAGTTCCTCGAGGACGGCGGCCAGATCGACGTGGTTACCCTCGATGAGGTGCCGGACGACGCGCTTGTCTGCACCGTCGGCGGGATGGGCTCGCCCACCGTGAGCTTCGAGCGGCTGATTCGCGCCAACGAAGCCCTCAACGCCCTCCGCGCGCTGGAGGACCATCTTGGCCGGAAGGTCACCCACGTGGTGCCCAGCGAAATCGGCGGCAGCAACTCCACCATCCCAATGGTCGTCGCCGTCCAGGCCGGAATCCCGGTCATCGACGCCGATGGCATGGGTAGGGCATTTCCGGAACTTCAGATGAAGACCTTCATCATGGCGGGAATTAGTCCCACGCCGGCCGCCTTCGCCAACTATCACAACCACACCGTCGTCTTCGACCGCATCGACGATGGTCGCGTGCTGGAACGTTACGCCCGGGCCGTCGCCATCCAGATGGGCGGTCGGGCCGGATACGCCTTCCCGCCCATGAGCGGCGCGCAAGTGAAGGACGCCGCCATTCCCGGCACGCTCTCGCTGGCGATCCGGGTTGGGTCGGCGGTGATTGATGCCCGTGCCCGGCACGCCAACCCGGTCGATGCCATTTGCGCGGTTACTGGTGGCCGGCGACTGTTCACCGGCAAGGTGAGCGATGTCCAGCGGGAAATGCGCGGTGGGTTCGCCCGGGGCGTCGTGGCGCTGGACGGGTTTGGCGATGACGCCGGAGCCACCATGCGCATCGATTTCCAGAACGAGAACCTGATCGCCCGCGCTGGCGATGGCCGCGTGGTGGCGGTTGTCCCCGACCTGATCTGCCTCGTCGATACCGATACCGGCGACCCGCTGACCACCGAGGTCATCCGCTATGGACTCCGGGCGACCGCCATCGGCATCCCCGCTCCAGCCCAGTTACGGACACCCCAGGCGTTGGCGACGGTCGGCCCCGCCGCCTTCGGCTACCCCGATGTCAGCTACGATCCCATGCCTGGCGTCTATGGCCAGGGAGACGGTTAGGCGGTGCCCCGACCGGATCGCCTAACCGCGACATAACGTCATTGGTGGCCGATCATGGCACGACGATTGGCTGCTCGACTTCCAGCGTCACCAGCACCGTCGCGACCTCGGAGTTCGAGACCGGTTTTCTGTATCGTCGGTCAAGGTTCCCGGGGTCTATCGCGGTCCAGCCTCACTCGTCACCCCGTGCAGGTGATCTAGCATTCCCGCCAGGTTCGCCAGCGTCCGCAATTCGTTCCCCGGCGTGCCCGCTCCCTGGGCGAACGCGCTCACGATCACCAGGCCCGAGCGGGTCGCGATCACCGCGAACGAGTCGTCCTCCTCCGTCGTGCTCATGTCTTCCATCGAGTACCACCACAGTTCGTACGACCACAGCGTCGTTTCCGGTGAGCCGTTGGACGCGAACCGTCGTTCGGCGCTGTCGAAGGTCGGGTGCACGACGTAGGCGCCAATCGGCTGGGCGTCGTCGCCCGTTCCGGCCCGAACCATCACGCCTCCAACCGCGCCCTCCAGGTCGGTGTCGCCCGGATCCACCCATTCCTCCACCGTCAGCCCGGTGGCGTCGGACGGGAACAACGGCGAGGTGATCTCGCTTTCAAGCAATCGCTCGAAGATGACCTCCGGCGGGAGAGGCTCGCCCTCGGTTGTCGCGACAGGCGTTCCCTGCGCGAACGCATGAAGCGGCATCGTCAACCCGGCCGAGATCAGCGGCGCGGAGAGCAGCGTTCGGCGTGTGACAGGCATTCCATTTCTCCCCTTATACGTGGCGACCCGTCGTCGCCTGTCTGGTGTTCCAAACGTCCCCCAGGGCTGGAGGTTCCGGGCCGGATTATGCCGAAACGCATCGATACCCGGCTTTCGGCGATAATTGACCCGGCACGGAACATCGCGTTCCATCAGCACAAGGAGTAACAGTCACCTCATGCAATCCCCGGCAAGCGGAACCACCAGTTCCGGTCCCAATCCACCATGTGAAGTTGGTCGTCGCCACCCCCGCGACAAGCACCGCATGCGCCCGGTCGAGGGGCACGATCACGTCTGGCAGTGCGCCAAGCACCACATGTTCGCCCAGCTCGTCGACAAGGATACCGCCGCTTCCTACGAGCGCGGCGACGACTATCCCATGCACGATGGCGGTGAAGGCATCGTCGTGCAGCACGGCGACGAGCGCCAGGGCGGCGCCATCCTTTACTACCGCGCGAAGTAACGCACTCCGCCAGGCCCGAATCGGGCAGCAGGGACATTCAGCATGCCACTCGGGTTCGCGCTCGACGCTTCGGCGGGGTCGTGGGCGCCCGCCATTCGCGGAGGTGATCCGGTCGCCATCCGCGCCGCGGTGGAACGTACCCTCGATATCGCCCGGATGGCGGACGCCGCCGGCATCGAGTCGATCTGGGCCATGGAAGACCCGGACGGCTGGGACGCCTTCGCGATGCTGGGCGCCATCGCCCGCGAAACGTCCCGCATCCGGATCGGCACCGGGGTCACCAACCCCTACCTGCGCCACCCCGCCCTGATCGCCGCTTCCACCTCCACGCTCGACCTGTTGAGCAACGGCCGGGCCTTCCTCGGCATCGGCCGCGGTCAGGAGGAGTGGTACCGCGAGGCGCTCGGCATGCACGTTGGCAAGCCGGCCCGCGCGCTGCGCGAAACCTTCGACCTCCTCGACCAGTGGTGGTCGCCGGAGATGCGCGCCTCCAGCGATGACGAGGCCACCGAGTTCGCCGTCAAGCGGTGGGAACGCGTGATCCGCCCGCTCCACGGCGCGATGCCGATCTATCTCGCGGCGGTCGGTCCCATCGCCCTCCGAATGGCCGGGCGATACACCGAGGGCGTCATCTTCAACGACCTCGCGTCCATCTCGTTCATGGAAGAGGCCATCGCCACCGTTCGCCAGGCCGCCACCGAGGCCGGGCGCGACCCAGCCGCGCTTTCCTTTTATGCGCGCTCCTCGGTCACCATCACCGATGACCTGGAAACCTATTACCGCCGGCGCAAGTCGACCGTCGCCGCCATCCATGCCCTCCCCGGCATGGAGCAACTCCTCGTCTCCCCCAACCACGACACCGAGCGCATCATGGCCGATGTCCGCGCCGCCATGCGCACCGGGGACATCCTCTCCAGGGGAGGAGGCTTCGGTGACCTGCGACGGGGAGGGGACCTGACCGCCGCCCGCGCCGCGATCCCGGACAGCCTCATGGCCGAACTGGTGGTGGCTGGCACCGTCCGCCAGGTTCGGGAGCGGCTGCGCCTCCTCGCCAGTATTGGCATCACCCAGGTGTTCCTCGCCGCCCAGGGGCCGGAGGTCACGGCCGAATCGCTGTCCGCGCTGGTCAGGGAGCTTTCGTTCGATTCCTGACGTTTCCCTGGTAACCAACTGGCGACACCGTGCGTCATAAGTGGTGAGAGGCACCGGAACAGTACTCCTATTCCACCCCCCTTCCCAAAGTGCCGAGCCTCTTACCGGCCACCCGGCTGCCGCCGCTTCCCCAGGAGGCGATGGAGCCGGGTGCTGGTGGCCACATGGCCGGGTCTCTGCTTCCTGGATCGCGGATGCGCGCACCAGTGCCCATTCGTACGTGAAAGTGAAACGGCTCATGCGTGCAATGTGGCCCGATGGGCGGTACTCTCAATCCAACAGCTTGAACGAGATTGATCACGCCGGAACCAGCGGCACTGTTCGCGCTGGCCGCGAAAAGAGCGATTCGTCGTCGCGAATCCCGTGGAGGACGTCGATGCAGGCACCACATTCAGGCCCTTCCGTGCTTGACCGGGCGATATCGCCAGTGGTTGGCGCCGCCCGTCGCCAGGCGCGGCGATTCGGCCGGCCGCGCGCCGGGAAGCGGCTGAGCGCGGCCGCCAGGTTCGTCCACCTCTTCGGCGCCATCGCCATGCTTGTTGGCCTCTTCCTCCCGCTCACCGGGATGAACCAGGCCCTCGCCAGCCCGCTTGACACCACCTCCCGGCAATCCCAGGCCCAGAACGCGATTCCCAGCGGCATCGGTCAGGTCGTGGCGATGGGTGATTTCCAGTCCCAGCTAGGCTGCGGCGACTGGGATCCGAACTGCGGCCCCAGCAGCCTGGGCAACGAGGGCGGCATCTGGAGCGGTATCGTTGGGCTCGCGCCCGGCTCGTACCAGGTGCAGTTCGCCGTCGTCGATGGCACGGGCAGCCTGTTCACCTTCGGGAGCGGTGGGCAGGACGGTGGCCCGCTCAGCTTCTCGGTCGGCGACGGTCAGGCCGGAGCATTCTTCCGCTTCGACGCCCACACCAACGCGGTCCAGGCCGAAGGCATCGACGCCCTATACACCGTCCAGACCGACCTCGGCACGTACGTTCCGACACCATCCGGCGGCACGCTCGACATCCTGGTCGAATCCCAGGGCGGCAGCACGAACGTCCAGCTTCTCGCCGCTGGCGCCCCGGTCGGCGAACCACAGCAGGCCCAGCTTTCGCCCGGTTGGACACGGATCTCACTCGATGCCAACGGAAACGTCGTCAACGCCCAGGGACTTACCTACGGAACACTCACCGTCCAGCGGCTCGACGCGGACGGCAACCCGACTGGCGGCGGCTGCTACCAGTTGTGGGGCGGAAGCCTCGTCAACCAGGCCTGCGCCGATGGCGGCGGCAACGCCCTCATGACCTTCCCCGAAGGGGTCCAGCCCGGCGGGTATACCCTCGTCGAGGTCCAGGCGCCGTCCGGGCAGGAGCCGATGGCCGACACCCCGGTCGATCTCCAGCCCGGCGACCAGGTCGTCACCCTTCAGCCCGAGGGCGCGGAGGTCATCGAAGAGCCAACGGACGAACCCACCGACGAGCCCACGGATGAACCGACCGACGAACCCGTCGATGACGGTTTCCCCAGCCCGCTGGTCGTGCAGATCACCGACGAGCAAGGCAACCCTGTTCCCGGCGCCTGCTGGCAGTTGATTCAGGACGGGAACGTGGTTCAGGAAGAGTGCGACCGCGCGGAACGGGGTGACACCAACCCTGGCAACGGCCGCACTGGTTTCGACGTCGTGCCTCCGGGAACCTACACCCTCCATCAATCCGAAGGACCGGAAGGCTCCAATTTCGCCGAGGACCGCGAAATCACCATCTCCGGCGACGGCAACCCCGTCGAGGAGCAGGTCACCGTGCCGGTGGCGGAGCAGCCCACCCAGGAGATAACGGAAGAACCTACCGATGAAGTGACGGAAGAGCCGACCCAGGAGGAAGGCTTCCCGAGCACCTTCGTGGTGCAGCTCGAGGATGACCAGGGCAACCTCATCCCCGGAGCCTGCTGGCAACTGGTCCAGAACAGCGATGTCGTGATGGATGATTGCGACACCGCCGAGCGGGGCGATACGAACCCTGGAAACGGTCGCACTGGCTTCGATGATGTTCCGGCGGGTACCTATACGCTTCGCCAGATCTCTGGTCCGGATGGCACGAACCTCGCCGACGATCGCGAGATCACCATCCCTGGCGACGGAAGCGATGTCGAGGAGTTCGTCGTCGTACCGTTCGCCGAGCAGCCCACCGAGGAAGTCACCGAAGAGCCGACGGATGAACCCATCACCGAGGAGCCCGTCACCGAGGAACCCACGGATGAGGTCATCGATGGCTTTCCCAGCCCGCTGGTCGTCCAGATCACGGATGAGCAGGGCAATCCCGTCCCCGGCGCGTGTTGGCAACTGATCCAGGATGGCGACGTGGTCCAGGAGGACTGCGATCGCGCCGAGTGGGGCGACACCAATCCTGGGAACGGCCGCACGGGCTTCGACAGCGTCCCCGCCGGAACCTACACCCTTCATCAGTCCGAAGGCCCTCAGGGCAGTACCCAGGCCGAGGACCGCGAGATCACGATTTCCGGCGATGGCAACCCGGTGGAAGAACAGGTCACGGTTCCGGCCGGTGACCAGCCCACCGAGGAACCAACTGAAGAACCGACCGAGGAACCCACCGAACAGCCGACCGATGAGCCGGCGCAACTCGGCAACCTCCAGGTCGATCTCTACGCGCCCGATGGCTCGCTTGTCGGCGGCGCCTGCTGGCAGCTCGTCCAGGACGAGAACGTCGTCAAGCAGGCCTGCGACATCGACGATGGCGTCGACCGCTTCCCGTTCAATGGCAAGGTCGGCCTCTACGAGGTTCCGGTCGGCACCTATACCCTGCGCATGTCCACCGTGCCTGACGGCTATGAGCAGGTTCCGGACGCCGAAGTCCAGATCACCACCACCGATGGCCTGCTTGAAGTGACGATCCAACCAACCGGCGCGGACGCCACGGAGCAACCCACCGAGGAGCCCACCGAGGAACCGACTGAAGAGGCCACCGAGGAACCAACGGTGCCGGACGGGCCTCCGGGCGCGCTCGTCGTTACCTTGCAGGACGACCAGGGCAACCTGATCGGCGGCGCCTGCTTCGAGCTGGTCGACGCCGAGGAAAACGTGGTCGCCGAATCCTGCGATCTTCCCGGTCCCACCGACCAGAATCCGAACAACGGCCGCTCCGGCTTCTATGGCGTTCCACCGGGTGAGTACACCCTGCGCCAGGTCGATTCGGTCGATGGCTTCGAGCCCGTCGATCCAATCGAGGTAACCGTTCAGCCGAACACCCAGACGGACGAAACGGTGACCGCCCAGGCCAGCGCGGGCGCGCCGACGGAGGAACCCACCAGCGAGCCGACGGAAGAGCCGGTCGCCCCCGGCGAGACCACCGGTCTCATGATCGACGCCACGGGCATCGAACTCGGCGGCCAGCAACTCTGTATCGAACTCGGCTCCACCGGCGGCATCGGCATGTCCACCCCGCCGTTCGCCTGCGACAACGGCGACAACGACCAGGATCCGCGCGAGGGCATCATCGTCCTTGCCGATGTGCCGCCTGGCACCTACGCCTTCTTCGTCACCTCGGGTCCGGACGAACTCCAGGAC
>JAEWEG010000081.1 GCA_023389575.1 Chloroflexota bacterium
GTGGGCGCCAACGCAACCACTGCCCAAACTGCCTCTACTCGCGCCACGTCGACGACACGATGCCGGGGGACCGCCGGAGCACCTGTGGCTCGTTGATGAAGCCGATCGGCCTGATGACGCGCCGGAATGGCGAACTCGTCCTTATCCACGAGTGCGTCGGATGCGGCAAGCAGGACCCGAATCGCATCGCGGCGGACGACAATCCCGTGCTGCTGGAGGAGATTCCCGTGATGGCGGGGATCGGGCTCGGTGAACTGGCCGAAGGCGACGACCTGACGGACCTGATTCCGGAAGACCTGCGCGGCAACATTTAGTCCGGCCAGGCGGCATGCATGGATTCGCGCAATTGCCATCGCCAGTTATCCGGGACCATGGTGCGCTGATAAGGGCACCGGGTCAGGGCCGCGCCCTCGCATGGCTGAAGGTCGCGGAGCCGCGCGTCTTCCTCCAGGGCTATCCGGATAGGCGTCTCGAACGGCTGCTTCTGGACCGGTTCAGTGGGCTGGAGTGGTGCTCAAACCCAGAGTGAGATCAAACGAAGGCTGCGTGAACCGCGGGCCCTTGCGTTGACGCTTGATGTCGAGCAGGTCCGCGTCCGCCCGAATCAGGGCGTCACCGACGGGTTCGTTCTCGCGCAATTCGGCCATGCCCACGCTGAGGGAGGCGCCATTGCCGTCGCGATGCCGGATGATCGAAGCATTGACGCGGGCGAGCATGTCGGCGATCGCGTCTTCGGTCAGGCCGGGCAGCCAGGCCACGAATTCGTCACCACCAAACCGGGCCAGGATCGCGTTCGGCCCGAGGCAGTTGGACAGGCTTTCGCCGATGGCGATCAGCAGGCGGTCCCCCGCGTGATGTCCCCGCTCGTCGTTGACCACCTTCAGGTCGTCCACATCCATGTAGAGAATCCGGACCGGTTCGGTCGAGGCCTCCCAGGCCGGCGATTCCGACGTCATGCGCAGGTGCACGAGGTCCATCCAGGCTTCGCGGTTGTTGAGGCCGGTCAGCGGGTCTGTCCGGCTGCGCTGCACGGAATCCATGAGGAGCCGGAAGTAGCTCCATTTCACCCGGGATACCAGCAGGTAGAGCAGCGATGTCGATGTCACCATCGTCACCACGAAGCCAGCAACGATCCGCGATTGCTGGGGAACGGGTGTCGGGTCGGCAAGGGTGAAGAAGATGACAGGACCGGCGATGGCCACCCAGCTGGCAACCACGAGCCAGAACCGGGGAGCGATGATGGCACCGATCACCAGCATCATCATGGACAAGTGAAGCGTGTAGATCGCCCCGCGCCCGGACTCATAGGCGCTCCAGCTTCCGGCGGTCGACGCCACCAGGGCAAAGCCGAGCGTCGAAACGATGGCGCCGGCGAGATTTTCGCGACGGGCGAAGTAGCGGCAGCCATGGGCGGCGATCAGCATGGCGACCGCGGCAAGCCCGGTGATGACGAGCCGGGAGCCGTCTTCCTCGCCGCCAAGCCAGAACGCCAGCATCGCGAACATCACGGTGCTGGCGGCGGCCACGGCAAGACTGACCGGGATAATCTTCAGGGCGAAGCGCTGCAAATAGAATCGGTCAAATGCTTGCTGCGACACGTCGACCTCACGCCCTTGCACAGGCAGTGCCGGTGATCTCGAGGAGAGGTCGAGCCAGCTCCGATGAGATCATGCTTTCGAATTGCGGTCCCATTACCTTTATCGGGCCATTGGTAGGCAATGCAAATAGGTATTAAGTACTGTACGGTCATGTTTCGTCGGAATGATGGGGTTTTCGTGCCGTTTGGCGCCTTCCCGATCCAGAGGAGCTGGCCAATCCACTTTCCCAAACCGCTGGTCCAGGGTCGATTTCCGGGACGCTAACGGCCGCCGTTGCGGCGGAACACGATGGCCAGCACGCGGAGCGCCAGGATCATGGCGGCGACAAGCAACGCATAGCCAATGAACTGGTACATGCTGACGGATTGAGTCACGTTCGGACCGCCCTCCTGACCAATGAGGAGCGCGGCCATGATCCCCGCCGTGCAGGCCAGCATCGCCAGGATCACGTCGTGGAGCATGCCGCCCACGATGTCCCTGTCCCGCTCGTTGCCCAGCGGGCGCACATTCACGTTGAGCCGGCCTTCCTCCAGCGCCGCGGCGATGCGATCCATCCGGCGCGGCATGCGCCGGAGCATGGGGAGCAGGGAAATGAGTTCGGCCGAGAGCGTTTTCCTGATGGCGGAAGGCCTGACCTGCTCGCCCAGGTAGCTGGCGGCGAAGGCCCTCGCCTCCTGGACCATGTTGAAGCCGGGGGCGATGTTGGTGAGGGTGCCGTCGAGCGTCGCGATGGCCCGGAACGCGGCGGCCACCTCTGGTGGAACCGAGAGGCCGAAGTTGGCGATGATCCGGAAGAGGTCGGGAATCATCATCATGTCCGGCGCCAGGCCAGGTGCGAGGTGGCGTGCCATGAACTGGCCCACGGCTCGTTCGAGCCTGATCTCGTCCAGGTCCTCCGGACGTTCAACGAGTTCGAGCAGGGCATCGGTCGCGGCGATCGGGTCGCCCTGGTCGAACGTCATGATCAGGCGGAGCAGGGCCGTCCTCAGCATCGTGTCCATCCGACCGACCGAGCCGAAGTCGAGCAGGGTCAGGCGATCGCCCTGGGTGAGCATCACGTTGCCGGGGTGGGGATCGGCGTGGAACGTGCCGTCGATGACGATCTGCCGCAGCAGGGATTCGAGCAGGGTGCTTGCCAGGTCGTGCGGGTCCAGGTTGCGCTCGGCGATGGCCTGTCTGGCCTCGGAGAGGGGAATGCCGTCGATACGCTCCATCACCAGGACGCGCTGGGTGCACAAGTCTGGGTAGAGCCGGGGAACCGACAGGCCGGTGTCGTCCTTTCGGTGCCGCGTGGCGGCGTCGACGACCGTGATGTTCCGGGCTTCGACGCGGAGATCGAGCTCTTCGCGCAATGCGACCGCGAAGCCCCTGGCCAGGGTCACGACGCCGATCCTGTTCCCCCAGGCGGTCCGGCCCTCGATGGTGCTGGCGAGGCGTTCCACCACATCCAGGTCCCGCTCCACCTGGGAGACGATGTCCGGGCGGCGGACCTTCACCACCACGTCCTCGCCGGTGTGAAGCCTGGCCGTGTGGACCTGGGCGATGGACGCGGCGGCGATCGGTTCGCGGTCGAAGGCCAGGAAATGGTCGGAGAGGTCTCCGCGCAGATCCTCGCGAAGGATGCGCTCGACCTGCTCCCAGGGGACCCGATCGGCCTGGTCCTGGAGCTCGCTGAGTTCCTCCACGAACTCCGGCGGCAGCAGGTCGCGCCGTGTCGACATGATCTGGCCCAGCTTGATGAAGGTGACGCCGCCCTGGTTGAGGGCGACGCGCAGGCGGCGGGCGAGTTCGCGTCGCCCATCGGACGAGTGAAGTTCCGCGCGGCGGCCGCCGCCGATATAGGCGGTGAGACCATTGCGGAAGATGATGCGGGTGATTTCCCAGTAGCGGGATGCTCTCGATCGCCAGCGGCGAACGGCCCGGATCATGTAGCGAGGGCCAGGGAGGACGTTGCTGGGCACGAGGGCTTCGGCGATGACGAGGAACATCATGCCGCAGACGATGGAGATGGACATGCCGAGGAGGAAGAACCAGAGCCCAGGGTAGAGGCCGGTATCCTCGAAGTCCCCCGGGTCGGCGATGCCGTTCATGATCGGCGAGAAGCTGGCGAAGCTGATGACGCCGGCGATGACGAGACGGGTGAACGTGAACCGAACGCCGAGCAGGCCTCGGGTGGCCCAGACGAAGGCGCTCACCGTAATGACAACCGTTACCGTGAAAGCGATCCAGTACGCGACGTTCATGGCCCTATCCAGCCGACGGTCCAGATCGACCCCGGTGTTGCTGGATGGCTACCGTAGCACAGGGATGCCATAACGGACCGAGGCGCCCGGATCGTTCCGGGCGCCTCGGTGACTCTGGAGCGGATTCCTGAGATCGATACGGCAGCGGGGTCTAGAAGGTGACCTTGGTGATCGCGCCCTCGTTGGCCTGGGTGACCAGCTTGGCGTACTTCGCCATCACGCCGTGCGTGTAATGCGGCTTCGGTGCCTTCCAGTCCTTCATGCGCTCGGCGATCTCTTCGTCGGTCAGATCGACGTTGAGCGATCGGTTCTCGGCGTCGATGATGATGGTGTCACCCTCGCGGATCGCGGCGATCGGGCCACCGACGGCGGCCTCCGGAGCGACGTGGCCAATCATGAGGCCGCGGGTCGCGCCGCTGAACCGGCCATCGGTGAGGAGTCCGACGTTCTTGAGGCCCTGGCCGACGATGGCGGCGGTCACGCCGAGCATCTCCTGCATGCCGGGCCCACCAACGGGGCCTTCATAACGGATGACGACGATGTCGCCTTCGACGATCTTGCGGTCGTGGACGGCCTGGTGCGCTTCCGGCTCGGAATCGAAGACGCGGGCCGGGCCCTTCAGGTAGGTCGGCTCGTAGCCGAAGAGCTTCACCACCGCGCCATCGGGGGCGATGTTGCCCTTGAGGATGTTGAGACCACCCGTCGGCTTGATCGCCGTGGCGACCGAATGGACCACGTCCTGTCCCTCGGTTTCGACGGCGGATTCGGCCTCCTCGGCCAGGGTGCGTCCAGTCGGCGTGATCGCGTCGCCGTGGAGGTAGCCGGCCTCGGCCAGGCGCTGGGCCACGAGCTGCGTTCCGCCCGCCTTGTCGAGATCGGCGGCGGCGTACTTGCCCCCCGGCATCAGGTCGGCGATGAGCGGGGTGCGGCGGGAGACCACGTCGAAGTCGTCGATGGAAAGGTCGACGCCGGCCTCGCGAGCGAGGGCGAGGAGGTGGAGCACGGAGTTGGTGGACCCACCAGAGGCGGAGACGCCGACGATAGCATTCTCAAAGGCCTCCCGCGTCAGGATGTCCAGCGGGCGAACGCCGCGGCGGAGAAGGTCCATGATCAACTGGCCGGCCTTCTCGCCGATTTCTTCCTTGCGGGGATCGACGGCGGGGGCGGAGGCGCTGCCGAGCGGCGAGAGGCCGATGAACTCCATCGCCATCGCCATGGTGTTGGCGGTGTACTGGCCGCCGCAGGCGCCGGCGCCCGGGCAGGCGACATCTTCCATCGACTTGAGGTCTTCATCGCTCAGGTTGCCGGCGGCGTTGGCGCCGATGGCCTCGTAAATGGAGCGGATGGTGACTTCCTTGCCGTGCCAGTAGCCCGGCATGATGGAGCCACCGTAGATGAGGATGGAGGGCACGTTGAGGCGGGCGAGGGCCATGGCGAGACCGGGAAGCGTCTTGTCGCAGGCGCCAAGCCCGATGATGGCGTCGAACATGTGGCCGCGGCCAACGAGTTCGACCGAGTCGGCGATGACCTCGCGGGAGATGAGGGAGGCCTTCATACCCTCGGTGCCCATGGTGACGCCGTCGGAGATGGCGACGGTGTTGAACTCCATGGGAGTGCCACCGGCGGCCCGAATGCCTTCCTTGACGTGCTTGGCGAGCCGGCGCAGGTTGTAGTTGCACGGCATCGTTTCGATCCAGGTGTTGGCGATGCCGATGATGGGCTTCTTCAGGTCCTCGTCGGTGAAGCCGATGCCCTTCATCATGGCGCGGGCGCCGGCCCGGTCGTTGCCGTCGTACAGCGTGCGGCTATTGAAGCGCATGTCGAATTCGCCGTTGGACCCATTGGAACCGTTCTCGGTGGTCATGGTCAGGAATTCCTCTCGGTAGGGCCGCTGGCCGCCGGAGCGGAGCGGGAATCTGGGTGCGCCGCGACGCGATCGGTGGCGGTGATACCGCCAGCAATTCCGACCAGGTCAGGAGCGAACGCACGATGCCATTCACGTTTGCCCAGTTTCGACGGTGTGAGAACAATTGGCAAGTAGGCGGGGATTGGCGACAATGCGGGCCAGTGACGTGATGCACGAGACGCAACAGGGAAAGGATGGGACATGGGCGAGCCAACTGGTGCCCGGCCGCGGGAATTTGGGATGCAGACCATCCAGACCTGGACGTGGCCAGAGACGGTGGAACGCTGGCAATGGTTCGAGCGGCTGGGGTTCGACAGCCTGTGGCTGACCGATCACCTGACCCGAACCGCCGCGCCCGGCGAGCCGTACCTGGAGGCCTGGACGCTGCTAAGCGCCCTGGCGACGAAGGTCGAACGGCCGCGCCTGGGCGTGCTGGTGTCCAGCAACACCTTCCGGCATCCATCGGTGCTGGCGAAGCAGGCTGTGACGCTCGACCACATCTCGAACGGTCGACTGGAACTCGGGATCGGCGCGGGCTGGTTCAAGATCGAGCACGAGATGTTCGGCCTGGAGTTCCCGGAGACCCGCGAGCTGGTCGCCCGCTACGCGGAGGCGCTTGAGCTGCTCGACCAGTTCCTGAGCAACGACACGACCACCTTCGATGGGAAGTTCTACACGCTGAAGGACGCCCCGAACCGTCCTCCTCCGATCCAGCAGCCGCGCCTCCCGATCATGATCGGGGCGCACGGGCCGCGAATGATCGACCTGGCCTCGCGGTACGCCGATACCTGGAACACCCGGGGCACGCCGGGGGAGGTTCGGGAGCGCAACGACTTGATGACGGAGGCGTGCCTCAGGAACGGTCGCGACCCCTCGGCGGTGAAGCGATCGCTGTTGTACGTGATCGCCCAGATGCCGGAGGAGAAGCCGTGGGCGTCGACCGATGCCTTCGTCGACTTCGTAGGCCGGTTCGCCGAGGCGGGGATCGAGGAGTTCATCCTCCAGCCGCCCGAACCTGACGAGTACGACATGGTGGACCGGGTGGCCAACGAGATTATCCCCGGTCTGCGGGAGCAGGCGTCATGACACAACCACTGACCTTTGGAATCCAGACCATGCTGGACCAGCCGTGGACCAATCTGGTTACCGATTGGCAGGCGTACGAGGCCGATGGCTGGGATTCGCTCTGGATTCCGGACCACCTGATGCCGCCGAGCGGCAAGCCGGGGCCATTCCTCGAGGCCTGGGTGGCGCTGGCGGCGCTCGCCAGCCTCACCGAGCGTGCGCGGATCGGCGTGCTGGTCTCCAGTAACACGTTCAGGCACCCGTCCGTGCTGGCGAAGCAGGCGGTGACGGTGGATCACATCAGCGGAGGGCGACTGGCGCTGGGTCTTGGCGCGGGCTGGTTCCAGGAGGAGCACGATGCGTTCGGGCTGGTGCTGCCGCCGATTGGCGAACGGGTGAGCCAGTACGCCGAATCGTTGAAGCTGCTGGACGAGTTTCTCACCCACGACACGACCACCTTCGAGGGCGACTACTACCGGATGAAGGATGCCCCGAACCGGCCCACGCCGCTTCAGTCGCCGCGAATGCCGATCATGGTTGGCGCCCACGGTCCCCGCACGATTTCGATCGCCGCCCGGCACGCCAATATCTGGAATTCCCGGGGAACGGTGGACGAAATGCGCGAGCGGAACGAGCGCATGGACGCGGCCTGCGAGAAGGCGGGACGCGATCCGGGCGAGGTGACGCGGTCGGTCGCCTTCATCCCAGCCCGCACCGACGAGCGCGTGTGGGAATCGGCGGACAAGTTCGCGGATTGGGTGGAGCGGTACAAGGCGGTTGGCTACACGGACTTCCTGTTCGAGGAGCCGCCGGCCGAACACCGGGAAACGGCGCGCCTAATCGCTCGTGAACTGCTCCCGGAGTTGCGGCGCTCATAGCCTGGCGATGCCTATACTTGGGTATCGACACCGCCGGGGCGACTGACGACCGGTCGATATCCTTCCCCATCGCAGCACGACGAGGACAGCCGCCGCATGGATCTTGCTTCAATCCTTCTTTCGATACTCAATATCCTGACCATCCTGCTGGTGGCCAGGGCGCTGTTTTCCTGGTTCGACCCAGGGTTGAGCACGCCGGTTGGCCGGTTCCTGCGCGATGTGACGGAGCCGATCGTTGCGCCCGTCCGGCAGGTGATTCCGCCGATGGGAATGCTCGACCTTTCGATCATGGTCACCATGCTGCTGCTGATCGTCCTGCGTCAGCTCATCGCCTCGGCGCTGCTCTAGCCACACTGGCGCGGCGATAAGGCGGTGACGATGCCGGGCTTGTCTGGACCATTGGCCAGGAATCTCGTACAGTCTCATTGCACAGGTCCGTGCCGGTGGCCGCTTGATGGCCATTGGTCGGTTTTGAACGTGAACACACCGGACAACCGGGAACCAGGTGTCCCGCCGGCAACCAGGAGTGAACGATGTTCCTTCGGCTTCTCTATCTCATTGCCCTGATCGGCGTGGTTGGCGGCGACGCCAGAGCTTCATCCCAGGATGAGGACCAGAAGATGGGGGGCGAAGGCTTCGGTAATGTCATGATGCTGGCCGTGATTATCGGCGCGCTGGTGATTGGCGCGGTGCTGGTGCTTGCGCTCCTGGGCCTGACGGGCCAGTTCGAGAACACGGTGGTCGATCCGCCAGTCTAGGCACCTCATACCGAGTCCGTGTAGACAGGAGGAGTATGCTGGATGGGACGATGAGGAGGTCCCACCATGCCCCGCCACCTGTCCCTCGCCCCGCACCTCACGATCGACGAGCTTGAAGCTCGCTACCGGCACAGCCGGGACCCGGTCGAACGCACCCATTGGCAGATGCTCTGGCTGGTCAGCCAGGGCCACGCCTGTCCCGCCGTCGCCAGGATGGTCGGCTACTCCGAGGACTGGGTCCGGACCGTCGTCCACCGCTACAACGACGCCGGACCGGCCGGCGTCACCGACCGGCGGCATGCCAATCCGGGCCAGACGCCGCTACTGAGCCCCGCCCTGCGAACGGAACTGGACGAGACGTTGCAAGGCCCCGCTCCGGACGGCGGCCTCTGGAGCAGTCCCAAGGTCGCCGCCTGGCTGACCGAGCGGCTGGGTCGCCCGGTCGCCAAGCAACGGGCCTGGGAGGCGATGCGCCGCCTGGGCTATACCCTCCAGCAACCGCGCACCCAGGCCACCACCGCCGATCCCGTCGCCCAGGCGGCCTTCAACAAAGGGGGCTCGCCGCGGCGGTGGACGCGGTGAGGGCGGCCCATCCGACTGCGTCGGTCGACGTCTGGGCGGAGGATGAACACCGGCTCGGGCTGCTGCCGGTGACCCGCCGGGTCTGGGCCAGGCGCGGTCAGCGACCGATCGCCTGGGTCCAGCGGCGCTATCAGTGGCTGTACGTCCACGGCTTCGTCTGCCCGGAGACGGGGGCGACCTGGTGGGCGCTGGTCCCGACCGTGCACACCCAGGCGATGCGCACGGTGCTGGCCGCCTTCGCCCGGGAGATGGAGATTGACGCCACCCACCGGGTGGTGCTGGTGCTCGATGGGGCGGGCTGGAGCTCCGGGGACGCCGGTGGCAGGAAGACCAGATCGATCCCTTCCGGCACGACCAGCTCCCGGCTCCGGTGCCAGCCCGCCGAGCGGTTGTGGCCGCTGGTCAACGAACCGGTCGCCAACCGGACGTTCGCCGACCTGGACGAACTGGAGGCGGTGCTGGTTGAGCGGTGCCAGACGCTACGCACCGAGCCCCAGGCCATCGCCGCCCTGACCACCTATGGGTGGTGGCCCTCCGGCATGGCCCCCAGCAAGCCGAATTGATTAGGCGGACTCGGTATCACATTTCACCTGAATGATCAAGCGGGCCGGGAGCGATCCTGGCCCGCTTTTCTGTTCGCG
Source organism: Chloroflexota bacterium (assembly GCA_023389575.1). Taxonomy (GTDB): domain Bacteria; phylum Chloroflexota; class Chloroflexia; order Thermomicrobiales; family UBA6265; genus JACCYX01. Next base: position 9,672 of record JAEWEG010000081.1, read on the forward strand.
GATGGCGTCCCATGGGGTGCCTTGCCCGGCCGACCGTCACCGTCATCCTAAACGGAGCGGGGTTTCCAGGGTGAAGTCCTTCCGCTGTAAGTCGGTGACCAACGCGAAACATTGCGTTGCCTACCGCCGGTAAGAGGGTGTCGCCGAAGAGGCGGCTGCGCCGCCTTGGACTTCGTCCATGGATCCTTGGCTGGCGCTCAGGATGACGACGTTGGTTGGCTGGCTCGCGAGGTTCGCTCGGGATAGGTCGCCTCAACTCCCAGATGAGGATTTCGAGCTACAGCGGGCGGCGGATGGGGCGCCAGAAGTACTTGAGCGGGATGTCCTCGCGCTGGGTGGCGCGGCGACCGAGTTCGCCGAAGAACCCGTCGGCTTCGGTGGTGGCTGGCGGTATCCGCATCTTGAACAGGTCTAGCAGGACGGTGGCGACGAGGGCAATGATCATCATGACGGGCAGCAGGGTTGCCCCGATGGTGAGGACTCCCAAAACCATGCGCACGACCCAGAACGCGCTCAGGCCGAGGGTTTCCGGCAGCGTGTCCGCCGATTCAGCCCCTTGGACGACCATGGCGTTCATTCGCTGGTTCATCACGTACAGCGGAATCCAGAGCAACGCGCCGATGATGAGCGTGCCGAACTGGAGCATGTAACCGCCGACATGCCGTGCGAACAGGCAGGCGAGCCACAGCAGGGTGAGACCGATGAGCGCCACACTCACGGCGCGGATGGCGGGATCGACCGGGTCGAGGACGACGCGCTGGTAGTTCCACTTCATCGAGAGCCGGTAGGGCTCGGCGATGATCTGCAGCCAGTCGTCGAACAGCGTGGTCCAGAGCAGGGTGGCGGCGCCGGTGATGGCGGCCAGCCTGGCGATGACCCGCCAGAACCGGGACTGGTCGAACCGAACCTCGCGAATGAAGGACCGGTTGGCGAACAGCAGCGCGGCGCAGGCGAGGATCAGGACGACGCCAGCGGCCTGGCGGGAGAGGATGGCGGTGAGGATATGGTCGGAGAGTGCGTTCACGCTGGACCTCGAAGCCTGGCATTCAACTGGCGACCGCGTTCGATGGTGACCCGCCCATCATAGCGGGTACGACATCGATGGTGAAACCCTCTCAGCCAGGTGACGTGGCGCGCTGGATCTCCGCGTCCACGTCGCGGAGGCGCTTGCGCGCGAGCGGCAGGCCTTCCATCAGGCGACGCCGCTCCTCGGCCTCGCGGGCGCGCTCGTCGAGCAGGCGGGTTTCCTCCCGCTTCAGTTCCATCAGGCGGGCGTTTCGGCGGGCGCAGTTCTGGCAGGTGCGGCGCCAGTCAGTCCAGCCGCCACAGACCGGGCACGGGGAAGCGAGGTCTGATAGACGCGGGTTGTCGGGCTGGGCCTCGCCGTCCAGCATGTTGTCGCGAAGCTCGGAGGCGAATACGAACAGGCTGCCGGTGAGGTGGTCGTCCAGGGCATCGCGCAGCGTCTCGGGCACCGCGCTGGGGATAAGCGCGGCGGGGTTGCCCTGTTTGCGCTGAAGTTCGCCTCTGGTGACGACGCGGCTGCGGTCGGCCCAGTCGGGTTCCTCGGCGTAGCGGAACGACTCGCCGCCGACGGTGAACGCCACGGTCGCGATCTCGCCATCGTCCTCGACGGTGTCGATGGTGATCGGGTCGGGCGGGAGCGGGGAGAAAAGGCCCGGCGTGACCTGCTGGGCGGCGCGGGCGTCCTGCGAAACGGTGTCCATGGCTTCACCGAGGAGGGCGATGCGGTCGAGCCAGGGGTTTTCCGGGGAGACGGCGAGTTCGCCCTGTTCGATATCGAAGAGGATGGCGGTGCGCTGGCGACGGAGGCGTTCCAGCCGGCGCTGCTCGGGAGATAGCTGGCGGGCGTCGGTGTTGTCGGCGTTGCGGCGTTCGATCACCTGTGCCAGGTGGGGCGGGACATTGCGGGACGCGCCGGGAAGTTGCTGGGAAGCGGGCGCGGCCGGATTCTCCGAAAGTTCCACCGGTTCTTGCGCTGTGGTTTCTGCTTTCTTGAAGAGACTTTTCCAGACCATGGTTCATCCTTTTCGTACGAGGTCAATTCTCGCATGAGCGGTCGAGAGAGGGCCCGGAAGTCGCATGACAGAGGATGTCGGAAGCCACTTTCGGTGGGCTGAACACTCGGGGTGAGGTGTCATGCATTGCACGCATAGGGCGGTAAGTCGATGGGTAAGCCGGGCGAAAGGCGTCATGCTCAACGGATCGTCACCAGGCGGCGCGCGGCCGAATGCCCTGATCGCAACGGCGCGATCAGGCCACGCGGGCGCCGTCTGGCTCACGGGAAAGGGGCTTTCATGTCGTACGACGGAGAACGATTGACGATCACTGGTGGGATGGACGTCCTGGGCACGGATGGCGAGAAGGTCGGATCGGTGGCGGGAATGCGCGGTGACCATGTGGTGGTCAGCAAGGGCTTTTTCTTCCCCACCGACTACTACATTCCGACCAGCGCCATCACCACGGTGTCCGAGGGGAACGTTCATCTCTCGGTCAGCAGGGACGAAGCGCTCGATCAGGGCTGGGATGTCGAACCCATCGATGCCGAGATTGACGAACTCGATCAACCGATCATTGACGCGGGTCTTCACATCGATAACCCCGTCCCAGTCGACCGGCTGGAGGGGGATGTGAGCCCCGACGATACCCGGGAAACCGTCGAGCCTCGACCGACGTGATACGGCGAGTCTATCTCAGCGACATCGAGGTTGCCTTCACCGAGCGGCGAGTGCGTTTAGACTAACGGCACCCGGATGGGTATGCGAATAGCACGGTACCGTGGGGAGGTGCGTGTGACGGAGAGAACGGTCGCCGTTGTCGATGACAGCGCGACTCAGCGTTGAATTTGCCTGGCAAGGGCCAGCAATTCCGCCCGGCAACGCGGTGGCGGACAAGAGGAGGTTGAATCATGGGTCTGATTGGTTGGATTGTGTTGGGAGCGGCGGCGGGCTGGATCGCCAGCCTGATCAACAAGACGAATGACCAGCAGGGCTGGATCGGGAATATCATCCTCGGCGTGGTTGGGGCCCTGGTGGGCGGGTTCCTCTGGAACCTCATCACCGACTCCGACAACGTGATCGACTTCTCGAT
>JAEWEG010000077.1 GCA_023389575.1 Chloroflexota bacterium
TTCCGGAACGGGCGGACCAGCGTGCGCGTCGCGGGAAGCAGCCAGGCCGCGGGCTCGGATTCGACAAGGCGGTGTACCGGCGCCGCAACGTCGTGGAACGCTGCATCAACCGGCTCAAGCAGTGGCGAGGGATCGCGACGCGGTTCGATAAGCGGGGCGTCAATTATCGCGCCATGGTCGTCGTCGCCTCGCTCATGATCTGGCTCGGCTCATGATTTGTCAGACACGCCCTAAACCCAACCTTCCACGGCATGGAGTCTCGCATGAGCGAATCACTTCCCGAGCACGTCCAGCGCAACCGCGCGGAATGGGACACCTGGGCCGCCAGCTACGCCGAGTGGGCGCCGCGCGCCTGGTCCCAGGAGGAGATCACCTGGGGCACCTTTTCCATTCCCGAACGCGGCGTCGGCGCGCTGCCGCCCTCGGTCGAGGGCATGGACACAATCGAACTCGGCTGCGGCACCGCCTACATCTCCGCCTGGCTCGCGCGGCTTGGCGCGAAGCCGGTCGGCATCGACAACTCACCGAAACAACTGGAAACCGCCCGCCGGATGCAGCAACGGTTCGGCATCGAGTTTCCGCTCCACCTGGGCAACGCCGAGCAATTGCCCTTCCCGGATGCCAGCTTCGACCTGGCGATCAGCGAGTACGGCGCGTCGATTTGGTGCGATCCATACCTCTGGATCCCCGAGGCTGCCCGCGTCCTTCGCCCCGGCGGCCACCTCGTGTTTCTCTGCAACGGCATCCTGGTGCCGCTCTGTTCATCGCCGAACGACACCATCGACACGCCTGTTCACGAATGTCTCCAGCGCCCCTTGTTCGGCATGCACCGCTTCGAGTGGCCGGATGACACCAGCGTCGAGTTTCACTTGCCCCATGGCGAGATGATCCGCCTGCTGCGCGCCAGCGGCTTCGACATCGAGCAGTTGATCGAACTCCAACCCGCCGAAGACGCCACGGCCGCCGTCGAGAGCGTTTCCCTGGAATGGGCCCGCCAGTGGCCGAGCGAGGAAATCTGGGTCGCCCGCAAACGCTGAACGAGCGGGGAGCGGGAGATTCGCGATGACGGGTACATGGCTAATCAGCGACGAGCTTTCCCTCGGCGTTGAATGACTCCGTCGACGAAGCCGGCGGCGCTCCCCTGGATCGGATCGGCGTATCGGCACGCTCCAGCAAAGTGCGCACGCGGTTGATCGAATACCCGGTTTCCGTGGCGATATCCCGAATCGAGTGACCAGACTCATACCTGCGGCGCAACTCTTCGCCCAGGTATTCTGCCAGCTCATCGTCGATTCTCATGTGAAGCTGGAGTTGGGGAACCTCAATCGGTCCTCCCTTGTATCCAGCATGAACCTTGCCCCGAGGCTCCACGGCGTCATCGGACTCGTCTCCCCAAACGGTCCAGCCACGCATGGGATGACGCGCGAACATTTCGAGGTACGGACCTGGAGAGCACTCCTCGATCAGGTCGTACTGTTCGTCGGGCTTGCGTGAGTGTTCCCTCTTTCGCGTTTCGATCATGTTGACCTGTCGCCGGGCAGGCTGAAGCGTTCGCATGCTTCCTCGCACACCGAACAGCAAAATTTCGGTTACGTTGCGAAAGTAGAAGCCCACGCCCCTGCCATCCGGCCCACCATCCTTCCGGCGCTTGGCCCAGATGATGTTGGAGACATAGCGAAATCCCCACGCCTCCATCACCTTGAGACCTTCTGGCAGCAAGGCATTGGGAACCCAGAGGTACAGGTGGGCGTTGTCCGCTGCAACATCGGCGACCGGCAGGGAACAGATGTCGTCAAGGCTCATGGTGGAATACCGGTCAAGCCGGCGATGTTCGGGAGCGACCTTGCCCGTGCGATTGGAGAATCGCCACGGGGGATCAGCCAGGATCGTCTTGAAGCCACCCTCCGTGGTGGGCAGCGGCGGAGGCGCCTGGGATTCGCGAAGTGGTGGTGCGCTCTGGGTCATGCTGGCTCCATTTAAGATCTTTCGATCACTATGGAGTAGATCTTATCACATGGTTCTCGAAATGGATGCTCACCACAGGGTCTGACGAGCGCCAAAAGCTTCAGCAATCACCTCAAACCCCACAATGCGAGCGGGCTCGATACCTATCACAAGGAGAGGACACTCACCGCCACCGCCAAGGTTGATCCGGGGGATCAGCTTGTCCCAGTGAGTGGTCGATGTCCCGTATTTCTTGCTGCCAGCAGCCGAACCCGTCTTGATCACCGGGCCGATATGCTTCTGGAGTTCAGGGCCCCGGGTGATGATGATGCCAACCGCCAATGCCCCTTCCCGATGAAGCGCGGCGAAGTTGATAAGGTCACGATCGAAGAATGGATCCTTGTTATTCCACTCCATCTCGATCGCGACGCCTGGATAATCGCTTGACTCAGCTCCAGGAGCGAACATGTCGATCTCATGACCGCGGGTGGAATGGATCTGCACGTCGTCGATGCGCTTCGAAATCGTGATATTGCGCTTGCCCCAGCCGCGCTGCTCCAGAAGCGAGTCGAACCGGATCGTCTGCGTTGCCCTGCTGCCCCCGCCACGAGTCAGTTCATCAATATCGATCCGATATTCGCCAAGTACCTCTCGAAGGTCACGATACCGCTCCGGAAACGCCTCGCGCAGGATGAGGTCGGCGTAGCGGGTTACTCCATAGCGGTACCCATCCGGAAGGTCATCGACATTTGGTGTCCGAACGACACCCGGTGGATCGGACAATCCCTCAACTGGCAATTGCACGTCATCCATGGGCATGCTCCCAAACTCTGCTCTCGTTACTGACGTTGATGTCGTTCTCGGCACTGCCCCAAATCACTGTCGCACCATCCGGTGCCGGTGTCCAACCCAGCCCCCTCCAAAAGTCTCCCAATGTCCCCCAGATCACCCGCATGGCACAACGAGAACGCCGCGACCGAATTGGTCGCGGCGTTCTCGTTTGTGTGATCCGTCAGGTCGTCGCGGTGGCTACTCGCCAGCCGCCCCGCCCGGAACCACCGGCGGCGTGAGACCGCCATCGTTGGTGTGCACCACCTGCACCGGCGCGCCCTCGACCCGGAGGTCCGGCAGCCAGCGCAGCCACCGCGGCAGGTACCAGTTGCGGTCACCCAGCAGCGCCATCGCCGAGGGCACCAGGATCGAGCGAACGATCGTCGCATCAATCAGCACCGCCACTCCAAGGCCGAAGCCCATCTGCTGCAACATCACCAGCCGTCCGGAGGCGAACCCGCCGAACACCGCCACCATGATCAGGGCCGCGCCCGTGATGATCTTGGCCGTCGAATGCAGGCCAACCGCCACCGATTCGGTGTTGCGACCCGTGAGGTCGTAGTGCTCGCGAATCCGGCTCAGCAGGAACACGTGGTAGTCCATGCTCAGGCCGAACAGCACGCAGAAGAGGAAGATCGGGATCCACGCCTCGACGGTCGGTGTCTGCTGCAGCCCGAGGACATCGTTGCCGATCCCCTTCTGGAACACCAGCACCAGCAGGCCGTAGGCCGCGCCAACCGAGAGCAGGTTCATCAGGATCGCCTTGGCCGACACCACCACCGACCGGAAGGCCAGCAGCAGGAGCAGGAAGCTCAATCCCAGCACGAACGTCAGCACGTAGGGGGTGTAGTCGCTCGTGATCGTGAAGAAGTCCTGGTTGAACGCCGTCTCGCCGGTCACGAACACCGTCGCGCCAGTCGAATCGAACGTCGCGGGCACGAGGTCATCGCGCAGCAGGTCGATCTGGGCATACGACCGGTCGTCGTTCACCGGGGTGTTCAGCGTCACTTCCATCAGGGCCACGGTGCCCTGGTCGTTCCAGCGAATCCAGCCTTCCTCGGGAATGGGCAGGAACGCCGGCTTGGTCCCACCGTTGCCATCGCTCACCGTTTGAGCCATGAGCGATTCGCGGAATCCCGCGACCTGTGGGTTCACCTGGTCGGGATTCCCTTCGATCGCGAACTGCACCGGCGAGAGCCGCCCGGCCGAGAACTGCTCGTCCAGGATCTCGAAACCCTGGCGGGCGTGGCTGTCCTCCGGCATGGTCTCCACGCCGGCGAACCCGGTATTGATGTCCAGGTACGGAATCGCCGCCAGCAGCAGCAGCGCCACCGCCACCACCAGGCCAATCACGGGCCGCGCCATCACCGTCCTGGTGATCCGGCCCCAGAAGCCGCGGTACACCGCGTCGGTATCCTCGGCCTCGGAAATCGCCTTCGAGTAGTCACGCTTGCGTGGCCAGTCGATCTTGTCACCCAGCAGGCTTAGCACGGCCGGCACCAGCGTGATGGTGGCGAACACCGCCACGATCACCACCGTGACCGCGCCAATCGCCAGCGCCTGGAAAATCGAGGCCGGCATGATGAACATGCCCAGCAGCGCCAGCATCACGGTGCCGCCCGAGAAGGCAACGGCCTTGCCCGCGGTGCCGCCAGTAATGCCGATCGCCTCCGAAACCGGATGTCCCCGGCGTCGCTCCTCGCGATACCGTTCCACCACGAACAGCGCGTAGTCGATGCCGACCGCGAGGCCGATCATGGTGATCATGCTGGTGACGAAGAACGAGAGGTCAACCGCCTGGCTGATCAGCGCCGTGATGCCGAACGCGATCACGATCGAAACGACCGCCAGGATGATCGGGATGCCGGCCGCGACCAGCGCCGCGAACACCACCACCAGGATGATCATGGCGGCGATGATGCCGATCGTCTCACCCCGGGCAATGTCCTCCTCGGAGATGACGTTGTTCTCCTCGCCAATGCTCACGTAGCCAACCGAGATCACCTCGACCTCGTCGCTCGAAAACCCTTCGAGCCGTTCGAGATACGCCGGGGCGTTCTCCATCGCCTCGTCGAGGTCGCCCACCAGCGTCACCGGGATCAGGGTGGTGCGGCCGTCTTCCGACACGATGGAACTGGCGACGTTGGCGGTGGCCGGGTCGGCGCTGAGCTCGTAGTAGTTCATCACCGATTCGGTGGCCACCACGTCCGGCATGCTCCGCAGGTCGGCGGTGAGCGCCTCAACGCGCTCCTGGAATGCCGGGTCGTCCACCGTTAGCGTGTCGGAGTGGACCACGATTGTTTCATCGGTGGGATTGTTGTCCACCAGGCCCGCGTCTTCGAGCAGGGTGGCGCCCGCCTGGGCCTCGGGCTCGTTGGTGAAGGTGAATTCGGTGGTGGTTTTCATGCCGAGCGATCCCATGATCACCACGGCCACGATCATGGCCACCACCCAGGCGCCAACGGTCCACCAGGGGCGCCTGGCGCTGGCTTCGGCAAGTTTGGTTGTGGAAGGAATGAAGCTCATCGGCGAACCCTTGAATAGTCATGAATGGAGCGGATGGACAACCGATCGGGAAGTCCGGACCGCCGGGGCTGGAGTGCGATGAGGCCTGGCCTGCCAGGCCGGGGAAGTTGCCGGGGCAGCCGCCGCAAGGCGGGAATGGCAACCGGTGACGGGGATGGTTGCATGATCGATCTCTCTCCTTCGTGGCGCTTCGCCGCGCCAGCGAACTGTCTTCGATCAGCACCCACCGCTCGGGCCAGGGGGTTCACGGCCAGGGGGGACCATCCAGGCGGCTCAAGGGAGGAGCCGTCCAGTCCGCGGGAGCGGAGATGCTGATGGGCCGGTGACGCCGGTGGTTCCGGCTCCGGAACTCGACGTTGAGCCCGGATGCCGGATACCGGCCGTGCAAGGAAGGAAGGGAACCCGGCGCGGCGGACGCGGGTGGGACGGAACGGAGGGTATCGGTGGTTCGCATCCGCCTTGTGGGTCCGGCCCTGGAGCTCCGGGGCCAATTGGGGCTCCCGGTCCGCGTCCTGGCACCAGCATCGCTACCGTGGGCGCGTCGCCGGTTGGTTTGGTCGCTCAGGGCGTCACCGGCAATGATTCCAGTCTGCCGAGAGATCGGGTGAAAATTGTCACAATGGTGTTACGGCGTGATGAATGATCTGTGTGAATGTCCAGGCCGGCCGGGGTGAGCTGGCCTGGAATCCAGGCGTCGATGCCTACGCCACCATGAACGGCATCACCATGCCGAGCGCCGCGTGCGGGGCGCCGGTTTCGGTGTCGGGAATGAAGCAGATCGCCACGTACTCGCCCGCCGTGAGCTCCAGCGGCAGGAAGTTCGTCAGGCCAGGGTTCATCGGGGCCACGCCGCCGATGTTGGCGAACGGCGGCGGTCCCTGCATCTCGGCCGGAGCCGCTTCCGGCGTCGCGGACGGCGGCGCCATGACCATCTCGAGCAGCATGTCAGAGGTGAATCCTTCAGCAAGCTGCATCACGAGTATCTCGTGAATCGCCGCGCCCGTATTGACCACCTCGAACATGACCGGTCCGGCGGCGATCTCCGTCTCCAGCCCGTGGAACATCATTTCCATCAGCTCGATCGTGGCGTCGGCCTCCGGCGCCGGGGCGGTCACCGCCGCCGGGGTCGTGACTTCCACCACGGCCTGCATGCCCATCATGTAGTGCGGCATGCCATCTTCGCCCGGGATCGCGCAGATCAGCACGTAGGTGCCCGCCGGGAGGTCGACGATGACCGAGGCCTTCCGGCCCGGGCCCGCCATCGGGCCACCGTGGCTGGTGGACACCGCGAACACGGCGCCGAAATCCGGGGTGGAAAGGGCGGCCTGCACATCTTCAAGCGTGGCGTCGTCGTTCACGCGCATGAACATCGCGTGATGATCCAATTCGCCCTGGTTGTCGAAGGTCAGCTTGACCACGCCGCCCTCGAAGGTCTCCGCGACGTCGAAGGACATCTCCTTCGCCACGATCACGAGTTCCGGATACTCCGCGTCCTGGGCCTTGTGGCCCGCGAGGGCGAACTGGGTTCCCCCCAGCGCCAACGCGACCCCCGCGCCGGCGCCGGCAACGGCCGCCCGCTGCAGGACAACACGACGCGACAGGCGAGATTCAAGCATGGAAACGAGACGATCCTGGTACATCTAGCGTTACTCCCGGGTTCTTGCGCACCGGCGGGCACGATTGCTCGAGTCCTGGTAGTGCCGGCGCGTTGGTCGGTGGTGGACGCCCCATCTCCTGGGCACACGCAGGCTCACCCATCTGGTCGTGGGTGTCCTGACTGGTCTGGTTGTGGGGCCCCTGGTGAGAGCCACGGTGGCTTTCCCGCAGTGTGTAACGCCAGGCGATATTAATCGGTTCCCGGTTTCGCCAATCGATTTTTCAGGGGGCCATATTGGGGGCGCGCCGCCCACCCCGGAACAGGCGCGCGCGAAGCGACCGGGATGCTGGTCAACCCGCTTTCGGCAGTCCAGGGCGCCAACCCGGACGCCCTCGCATCCGGTCGATGTAGGTGAAATCGCGCGGGTCACGTGCGGAAGGGGGTCGCTCATCGACCGCGCTGAACGCGCGGTCGAGATAGCGAACTTTGGGGGAGCCTCGTGGCGGTTCTCCCCGGGCACGGGTCCGCCCAGGGAGACACCGGATCAGGTCACGTCATGCGTCCGAAGGATCGTCGGCGATCACACGCTGGAGGATACGGATCAGTTCGGGGGCGGCGGTCAGCATTTCCTGGTGATGCACGGCCGACAACTGGCGCAGGGCCTCGTCACCCTCTTCGGTGAGGGTGACGTAGACCTTGCGGCGATCGGTCTCACCCTTCTGGCGGGAAACCAGCCCACGCGCTTCCGCCCGGGCAACCAGCTCAACCGCGCTGTGATGCCGAACCTGGAGCCGCTCGGCAAGGTCGCCAATCGTCAGCCTGCCTTCCGGGGACCCCTTGACGGCCAGCGCCAGCTGATGATGCTGGGGTTCGAGTCCCGCCCCCCGGGCCGCTTCCTCGCTGAAGTGCTGGAAGCGCCGTATCTGGTATCGAAATTCGGCCAGGGCCTCGTACCGCTCCCCGGAAAGATCCTCGCTCATTCCAATCCTTCGTGCGTCACAAGACGATAAAGCACGCCAGCCCATGCCGTGCTTCCCATATTGTGGCCCACCGGCCGGGCAAAAGCCCCTAGCGGGCCACGTACCCTCCATCCACCGTCAGCGCCTCTCCCGTCGTGAACGCGGCGCCATCCGAGCACAGCCACAGCACCGCCGAGGCGATTTCCTCTGGTTTACCCATCCTGCCGACGGGTTGCATGGCGTTCGTCGCGGCCACCGCCTCGGGGCTGTCGCCGAGCGACCGTTCCACCATCGCCGTGGCGATCACACCCGGGCAAATCGCGTTTACCCGAATCCCGGTCTCGGCCACTTCCAGCGCCGCCGTCTTCGTCAGGCCAATCACGCCATGCTTGCTCGCCACGTAGGGCGCGGAGCCCGGAAAGCCGACCAGCCCGGCGATCGACGCGCAGTTCACGATCACGCCGCTGCCCTGGGCCAGCATGTGCTTCAGCTCGGCCCGCATGCACAGCCAGGTGCCCTTCAGGTTCACATCGATCACGCGATCCCAGTGTGCTTCGTCGCCATCCACCACGGATCCGGGTTCGCCCTCGATCCCCGCGTTGTTGTAGGCGAAATCGAGCCGCCCGTAGGTTTCCACGGTCTTCGCCACCATCGCCTCGACGGCCGCCGGATCGGAGACATCGGCCAGGACAAGCGTCGCCTCACCGCCCCCCTTCCGGATCATCTCCACGGTCTGGTCACCGCCGTCGGTGTCGCGGTCACCCACGATCACCTTCGCGCCCTGAGCGCCGAACGCGATCGCGGTCGCCCGGCCGATACCCGAGCCCGCGCCCGTCACCAACGCCACCTTGCCGGTAAAACTGCTATCCACGGTCAACTCCTTGCATCCAGAGACCAGTTTCCTCTGATGCCATCGTCGACCAGATCCGGTTAATATCGCGACCCGCTATGCGGCGCGGGCATGTCATCTTCGTGTCAGTCTTCGTCGTGAACCGGTCGAGCCGCGCGAAAAAGCCGGTGGAACCGGTGTGGCAAGTGCCGACCGGCGTCCTTGCCGAGCGTGTGGGTGGTTGTGGTGTTGATGACCAGGTTGTCGCCGCCCTACTCGACCTGGATAGTGCGGGAGAGTTGGTTGACTTTGAGGGCCACCTTATCAGGCATACAGGAGTCGGTTACTTCGACCGAATTCAGTTGTGTATTGGTGTATGTACATTATATCAGCGAGACGGACGTGCTCGGACAAGCGCTGTCAGCGAGACACAGGCCGTTTCGCTGAGTCTCTCACAAAGTTACAACCGTAGCGCATGGAGGTGGCTGCGGTCACTAACAATACAAGAGAGAACCGAATGGCGGTCGCGGTCCCCTCTCGTGTTGTCAATGGTTTAGGCTCTTGGAAATTCGCCTTTGGGATTCAAAACCCAGGTAAGCACTATCCGCCTGCCAGAGAAATGACCGTGAAGCGGCGAACATTCACTTGGGCGCCATCGCTCCAAACGCCGACCTGTCCCGAGGTAAGAGAACGATTGTCTGTCGTGTCGAGGATTTTGGTGCCATCCAAGAAAACACGTATGATATTCCCCTGGACTTCAATGCGGTAAGTATGCCAATCGGTATCCAGCTTCACGTCACTCTTTGAAATTATATTGGATGCATCTAGTCCACAGCCACCTCCAAGATTAGCTGGACCCGCCCAGAGGGCAAGCTCCCAAAAGTCATAGCAATTCACGTCACCAAATCCAGCCCAGTAACCTCCATCGTCTTCTCCACGGGCCACCACACCGAATGTCTCACCATCCCGAGCCCACTGGATCTCGACTTCAATCGCGTAGTCAGACCCGGGCACCTCGATGGGCGCGGCAGTGAAAATAGGCTTGTCGCTCGATCCATCATTGACCAGCATGCCGCTTACCGTGACCCAACCTCCGGCATTGGACCAATCGTCGAATCCGGTTGAGGCATCAGCCTGATACAGTACACCACTAGGAGTCGTTGGCGATTCCGAGAGGTCTTCAAGGTCGGTTGGATCTACATCCAACTCAGGAGCTGACGCGGAAGACGTGACCATTCCTCCATCAGTCGGGACGACACCGAATAGCAGCGCCACTGCATCGCTTGCACCGTCATTCCGCGTGCGCAGCACCTGGTCGGCCGGGAGAAGGACGGCCTTCCCCTCACCCAACTGCCCATCGATGCCGGACGGACTGGAGATTGTCAGCGTACCCGACTCGGTCAGCATCCCGATCGGACCATTCTGGGTGTACTCGCCGCTATCGACGCCGGCGCCCCAGGTTGCTCGGCTCAGGAAGAAGGTTGTAGGCGATACAGGAATGGTCGACAGGTCATAGGCGGCCAACACGGTGATCTCAGCGCCATCCGAAGACTCGGAATTCTCTGCGACGGGTATCGCGGCGATTGGAGTAGCGGAAGTGCCATAGGTTACTATGCTCAGTCGCAGGAAGGAGACATCACCATCGCCGTCGTTGATCAACGTAAAGCTTGACCCCGCGCGGAGGTGGACGCTGTTCTCTGCCGACAGCGGCGAACTCAAACCGAGTCCATCGGCGATTGTCAGCGTGCCCTGCTCTACATAGAGAAGTTCACCGTCAGTCACCTGGTGAGCTGGAAGGCCCGCATCAGGAGCCATCACCACTCGCTCGAGTGTCAGAGCCCCTGGAGACATGACAGAGGATGGAAGCTCACCGGATGCAAGTTCATCCACCACTATCCCATCTGGGAATCCCGACACGCTCTGGGTAGTAACTGAATTCGCCGCTCCCAGTAAGGGGACGAATCCAAGAATGCCTATGACCAACCATGTGGTGATTTTCTGAAACACGCTTCACCGCTTCCCGCTCAAGGGCAATGCCCAGATATGATGCCAACGCCGCACTTGACCAAGGCTGAAGAGGAATGTGTCCCACTCTCCACAATGGTCTACCGGTTCCGAATACCACCTCCCCTGCGGTACATATTCCTGTTCGAGAATATCCGTCGCCCATCGCACTACGGTATGGGCAAATACACCGTCCGGGGCTCGGAGACTTGATCTAGTTGCAGGGTTGCTTCGCCGAATGTTACCGCATCGAAATGCCTGTTCTCAATCGAAACAACCATCACGGTGTCCCCTGCGTCGATCGCAATCTTGAATCCAGTCTTCACCGTCTCGAACCCATCTACCGTGATAGGCTCTCCGTTCGCAAGCTGGATAAAGACCTTGGTGTCATCCCGAATGGAGACCGGCGAGCAGGTAGCCGCACTCAGCTCCACGCCATCCCCTGGCTCAGTACAGAAGACAAAGTTGACCTCTACCTTGTTGTCGATCGTAGTCTCCACGGGATCGACAGTTGTCGTGGCCACTGGCGTAGGCTCAGCATCCTCCCAAAAACGCATCGATTGCCCTGTCGTGACAGCTATCGCGATGAAGGCGCTCGCTGACAGGATCAAGATTGCAAGAAGAAAGGCGAGAAACCCTGAATACGCCCTCATGACGCACTACCTTCCGTATCGCCCAGATCGCCGAAAGGGTCTCGATTCAGGCTCCTCGCGGCCGTGGCGACCTTGCGAATTTCCTTCTGAGACTGGCTTAGCCGCTGGTCATCCCAGGAGTCACGCCCCGAAGCCGCCACCAACTCCGTTTTGCAGAGCAGGAGGTGTTGAGCCAGTGCCTCAGACTGTTGTGAAATCTTGTTGAGTGCGTTCTCGGTCACGGTTCCGGCATATTTATGGCGTTGGATGTCGTATGCTTGGCCAACCTTCGCGATGATGAAGTCATTGGCACTGTCCAGGAGCTGCTTCTGGCCCAGGTCTACATTTGTCTTCTCTCCCACCAGCTTGATACTCCAACGCGTATCCTCCAGTTGGCTCACGAGATCCACAAGGCTCTGTCTCGCAGTTGTGTCCTGGGCAAGTAAGGAAGTAATCGTCGTCCGCACGTCCCCGTACTGCGCACGATCGAGCCTGAGGCGAAGCAATTCCGACACATCACCGCGATCGTGGACTTGTTTCTGGGCTGCGGCAATTCGCCCCTGAAAATGACCCCATGGAGTGAGGTACCGAAGAGCCACCCAGGCGACCGTGCCAACCGCCGCCAAGGCAATGAGGATAGAAATAGGCGTGGAGACGTCCAACAACACGGCCGAGCAGGCAACGAGCACACCAATGACGGCCAGCATCGCTATTGCCAATATCGAGGTTCTTGCAAGCCCTGCAGCCACGTACCCCCATCCTTGTCCCAGGACATTGGCAAAACTTCGGAGCAAAGCCACATCTCGGACACATCGTCCGGGCTCTGCATCTATCAATTAGTGACCCATTACAGTATGCAACCTGCGGCCAAAAACTCCAAGGCTCAGGCGTTGCGCTCCGCAGCCACCGCCGGTACAGTGAAGGCTACAAATCTCAGGGCCCCTGATAGCCAATACGCACCACGATTCCTGCCGCGCAGATGGAAAGGATCCCCCATGGGTCTCTTGAGCCGCATGTCCCGCCTCGTCCAGGCTAATGTCAACGCCATCCTCGACAAGGCGGAAGACCCAGAGAAGATGGCGAACCAGCTCCTGCGGGATATGCAGGTAAATATCACCGAGGCCCGCCATCAGGTCGTGGCCATGATTGCGCAGGAGAAGATCCTCGCAGCCGACAAGGCACGCCTCCAAAAGCAGCAGGCAGATAACGCCGCACGGGCGAAAAAGGCGGTGGAGGCTGGGCGCGATGACCTGGCAAGGGTAGCTCTCCGCCAAAGTCGCATGGCCCAGGAAGAGCTGGCCGGGGTATCGGAACTATATGACCGCCAACTGCAGACTGTTCAGCTATTGAAGAATCAGCTCAGTCAGCTCGACAGGAAGTACCACGATACCCGGGCACGACGGGACATGCTCATTGCCCGCAACCGGCGAGCCGAGGCCACGGCGAAGGTGTATAAGGAAATAAATGTAAAAGTCTTCGAGGAATCGGACGCCACACTCAACAGGCTCAGCCGAACCGTCACCCAGCGTGAGGCGCAGGCCGAGGCACAACTCATAATGGCTGCTGAGTCCGCGGAGGGTCAGATGCTGGTGCTCGACGATATCGAGGATGACCTCGCCCTGCAAGCGCTCAAGGCAGAAATGGCCAATGAAAGGAGCATTGCTCGAGCTGGGGCCAATGAGGACAATTTTGCTCTTGAGGAGTGGGATGAAGCTGCTATTGACCGAGAATTAGAGATGCTTATTGCTGGGCGAGACACAGCGCGCATAGCGATACCGGAAAACGCCGGCTGACCGCAGATTCAAATTTGCTCCTCGCTCGTGTTTGTTTCCGGGTGGTTAGGCGCGAAAGAGCCGGTGGGGTTGCTCCACCGGCTCTTTCGTGATGATCGTTTGAAAACGCGCTCGCCATCAGGCGGCGGGCGAAGCCTCCGGCTCGGTCATGATCGGCTGGATGATCCCGAGACCCGTCAGCAACTGATACGTGTCCACCACTCCATGAATGTGCGTGATCTCGCCGCATTCGATGGTGTAGATGATGACCTGGTCGACTTCGAGCGTTTCCTCGAGCTCAACGTGCTCGCCGGTCAGCAAGTGGGCATCGATGACCAGCACCTGGTGGACGACGACATGGTTGTCCTGGGCGATGATCTCCTCGACCACGTGGCTCACGCCGGGATAGACCTCCGCCTGCATGGCGATCATGGCCACTTCGTCATCGTTGCTCGTGTGGTCCACCTCGAGGCCGAAGCGGTCCAGTTCGTACACCAGGTCATCGGCCAGCAGGGCGTGAATGGTTTCCGCGTCCTGCTCTTCCACGGCGGCCAGGAACTGTTCGACCAACGCCACGTTTTCCTCAACGGTCGTGGTGGCACACTCACCGGCATCCGCCGGGGTCGCATCCTGGGCCAGGCCCGTGGACGCGGATACTCCAAGGAGGCTAATGAGCGATACGAGTACAATCGCGGACTTCTGACGCAGGGAACCCATACGATTCTTCCTCCCAGGTTTTCGCCGGCGCGCCACCACCCCGGCGACGCGCTTCGGCCTGTCACACGCTGCACATTGGCGGCCCCAGCACGAACCAGCGACACAGGATCGCGAGAATCCGGGCGCTTCGCGCGTCGCAACGGCACGCTTCTTTCGCGACCGCTTCCGTCTTGCCTACCCTGTCTGGCTGAATTGTGATGAGGTCCCATGCCAATACGGCGTACCACCACGGTAAAAGTCAGCGCGGGCAAACTGAATCACCCGATAGTCCCCGGCATCGGAGACCTCGACGCGGACATCCGGCATACCCGCCGCCACCCAATGGTCCCCCATGCGCACCTGGTTCGCTGGAGCCAAAGAAGCGGGCGATCCGGACAATCCGGACCGCCCGTCTCTCATACCGGTTTCGGCCAGCGACTCCACCCGGCTCAGAAGCTCTCGCCGGTTTCTCGCATGACGCTCCAGCACAGGCTGGTGAGGATGAGCGCCGGGCCCACGACCAGCATCGTGAACACCACCGCCTCGCCGAACCCATCCCACCCGGCATCGTCCGCAGTCAGTTCCATCACCGCGAAGAGCGCCGCGAACACGATCGCCAGCCCGCCATAGACCAGCCCGATCCGGACTCGAACCGCCGCGAATATCCCGCCCAGCAACAGGCAGATCGGATAGGCGAAGATTACGAACCGCTCCACCGTGTCCGGTCCTGGGTCGTCCGACAACGGCCCCGCCAGCATCGCCACGGCCACGATCACCGCGCCAACCACCCCAACGGCCACCGCCGCCACCCGCAAGAATCTCGCCACGTGCACCTCATCATCCAGGCCCACCGCCCATCGGTGGGCGCCCTGATGGTTTCATGGTCGTCGATTCTGGCCGGGCTGCCCAGCGGATAACCGCGACGGGGCCTATCCGGGGGTGCGCGTCATGTCCTCAGGGCACCTGCTCCAGCGTCACCACCTGGAACTCGCCGTTGTCGAGCCGAAGCACAATCTGGTTCGCCTCGTTCCAGGCGATCCCCGTCACGCTCTCCCACATCTGGAGATCGACGCCGGTCGCGACCTCGGATGTCTCCCCCGTCGCCAGGTCCTGCACGATGATCGTCGAATCCTGGTGGGTCTGCAGATCCGCCGAAATCCCGTACACCACGGCGGTGCCATCGGGCGACAGGCGCGGCGGCGCTGCCACCACCATATCCGCTGGCACCTCGATCTCGATCGGATTAATCTCGCCCGTCTCGCGGTCGAACCAGCCGTAGGTGTAAAACTCGCCGTCGATCGCCAGGTCCCCCCACAGCCAGTAGAAGCTGAGAAGCCGGCCATCGGGCGTCGCGCCGGTCAACACCGGGGTATTGGACACCGGAATCGCCGGGTCCGACTGGATCAGCTCCGGCAGCGGAGTCGAGGGATCGACTTCGTACACGCCGGACACGTCGCGGCCGCCACGCAGCGCGAAGTACGCGATACCATCTGGCGTCCACACCATCTGGGTGATCACGCCAACCGCTTCCGCCACGAACGCCAGCGGCTCGTCGGTCTCCAGGTCCCGCCCGCGAACCACCTGGCCCGTCTCCAGGATCACGCGGGACACCGAAATCTGCCGCTGCCCGTTGTCGTCGCGAGGGTTGAGGATGCGCAGGAACAGGATCTCCGAGCCATCCTCCGACCACGCCGGCCACTGGTCGTAAATCACGAACCGGCCCGCCGTATCGGCCGATTTCAGGTCGTCCACCTCGTCCTCGGTCAGGTTGGTCAGCGAATTGTTTCGCACATCCAGCACGAACACATCGCTGTCCAGCTCGTGCCCATTCTGCGAGAACGCCACCTGCCTGCTGTCCGGCGACCAGGCGATCGACGCCTCGGCCACGCGAGACGACTCCTCGTTGCAACGCCGCTCGCCCGTTCGCACCCGCCACACGCAAATCCGCCGGTCTTCAAGGCCATCGACCCCGGCCACCCAGCGTCCATCCGGCGAAAGCGCCGGCGCGTACCCCTCGGCCTCGAACGTGACGACATCGGTCGCCACCCACCCGGCATCCTCCTGCTGCCGGGCCTCGAATTCCCGCTGCCAGAAGGCGGCATCCGTCGCCGGCGCCGTCACCATCTGGAACGACAGCAACGCCAGGAGCATCATTGACATCGAGCGAGCACGCCGCCGGGGCGAGCGCGGAAGGGCATACATGGGCTGGCGGGGGTCCTTTCGCTGGGCACGGGCGGGCACGGTGGCGGGCGGCCCGATACCTGTCTTCCATATTCAACACCATTTGGCCCCGAAAGGTTCCGCCACGCCGCCCTGCCCCAGTCCGAACAGCTCACTTCCCGGACCTCGCGGATACCCTAGTGGAATACTCGGATATTCGATATACTGCCGGCTGGGTCCCTGCTCTCGGCACCCGTCGCGCCGCGAGCCTCAACCGCTGGAACGCAATACCATCGCCATACTGGAGCATCGCCCGTGGACACCCGATCTCTCTCCCGTCGTCAGGTTCTGATTGGCACGGCCAGCGGAACGACCGCCGCCGCGTTGCTGGCCGCGCTGCCCCGGGGCGCGTTCGCCCAGGATGCATCCCCCGCCGCCAGCCCGGTCGCGGCCGATACCTTTCCGGTCACCCTTCCCCATGTCTACGGCGAAACCGTGATCGAATCGCAACCGGCACGCGTGGTCACCATCGGCTGGTCCACGCAGGATGCCGTCATCGCGCTTGGCATCGACCCGGTCGCCATGCCGCGCAACGACTGGGGCGGCGACGGCGAAGGGTTCCTGCCCTGGACCCGGGAGGCGCTCGGTGACCGTGAGCTGCCGCAACTGCTCGACACCACCGAGCTTCCGTTCGAGGCCATCGCGGGCGCGGCGCCGGACATCATCCTCGCGCCGTACTCCGGCATCACCGAGGACGAGTACGGGCTGCTGAGCCAGATCGCGCCCACGGTCGCCTACCCCGAGGTCGCCTGGGGCACCTCGTGGCAGGATGTCCAGCTCATCACCGGCCGGGCCCTTGGCCTCAGCGCCGAGGGCGAACAATTGGTCGCCGACACCGAGGCCCTGATCGCCGCCCAAACCGATCAGTATCCCGAAATCGCTGGCAAGACCTTCATCTACGGCAACATGGGCGACGGGACCTCGTCGTTCAACATCTACACCACCACCGATACCCGGTCACTCTTCCTCGCCAGCATCGGCCTGGAGCCCAGCGAATTCACGAAGAGCGTGGACGAACTCGCCGGTGAGGCCGTCTACTACGCCCCCATCAGCTACGAGGAGGCAGCCAGCCTCGAGGCCGATGTCGTCGTCTTCTGGTTCACCAACCAGGAGGAGTACGACGCCGCCCTTGAAATGCCCACCTTCGGCCAGATTCCGGCCGTGGCTCGTGGCAGCTTCGCCCCGATCATCGGCGAGGACCTGGTGATGGCCAGCTCCGCCTTCTCGGTGCTCTCCATCCCCTACATGATCGACGCCTTCATCCCCACTCTCGCCGAAGCGGCCCGCAACGTCTGATCGTCCTCCGCACAGTCGAATCCGCGGAATCTCGAGATCCCTCCCCTCGCGGCGGGGTCTCTTCCGTCTCCCAGTGGTCAACTCCCGGGCGCGAAATGAGAAGATCAGGCGGCGGGCGGCGCCTCGACCATCGGATCCTCGAAAGTGGTTTCCAGCGTCACCGGCGGGTCGAGGTCGGAGGCCACCGGCAGGAGGTCCCACAGGGTGCCACCATCCGCCGGGATCGCCGGTTCCCGGCGCGCGAGATTGGTCGCCAGGTCCATCACGATTCGCACCAGGAGGTCCACGTCCCGGCCGGAAACGACGATTTCCCAGGTCACCCGGCCCCGGCGGAAAAAGCCCGCCGCCCAGCCGCTGGCCCGGTCCGGACCGCGCGTCAGCCACGAGATCACCGACCCTGGGATACCGTCCAGCTCGGGTGGCGGGGTGTGTCCCCGCATGGCGAACACGCCGATGCCCATGCCCGGCGAGGTCCGTCCCGCGTCGTCCAGCAACGCCAGTCGCCGGTTCTCGGCGGCGATGGACGATGCCTCGTTCCAGGCGATGACGGTGAGGTAGTCGAGGCTCGCATCGGTCCCGGCGAAGGCCCGGCCCGCCATCCGGGGACCAGCCGCCCGAAACGACCGGGGGCGGTGCTTCATGGGTATCAGCCAGGGAATAAAGCGATGGGCGAGGTGACGGCGTTCCATGACGAAGACTCCTTTCGCGGCAACGAAAAGAACCTCCGGCATCACATCATCCCCGCGAGTCTTTCCATTTCCCAGCAGGAGGAACGCCGGCCCGTCCCCGCTGGTTCCCGAACGGCCCCATCTACTCGAACGGCGGGATCGGGGTGCCCTCGGGCGTGTACCGGTTGTCCTGCTCGACAATCTGGTACAGGCGAAACTCGCCGGGCAGGTCGTCCTCGGTCGGAAGCAGGTCCCACAGCCCACCCACGAACGGATGCTCCACCTCCGGCGTGGCCGGCATGCCTCGCGAAAGCAGGTCGTGGCCTACCTCCGTGATCAGCGAGTACATCGCGTCCCGGTCTTCACCGGTCGTCACGATGCTCCACACGAACAGGTCCTGATGGAAGAACCCGCCCGCGAACAGCATCTCCCTCACGCCATCGCCGACCACCTCAACCCACGACTTCAGCGAACCCGGCAGGCTCGAAAGGGGAAACTCCTCGACCTCAAGGATGGAGATGTCATCGGCGAGGTCCGGCGCCGTGGCCTGGTCGGCCAGCGCCCCACGGCCGGCACTCGCCAGGTCCCTGGACGCATACCGCCAGACCGTCACCGTGATGGACCGCACGTCCGCACCAGCGCGCTCGTCGACGAACACCCGTCCAACCCAGTCCTCGGGCGAATGGTGCCCGGGGGCCACCGGCGTGGCGCGCACCGTCGCATCCACGCCCGCCAGCAGGCCGCCCACCAGCCCAATCGCGGCGAACCGCCGCCGGGTCAGGATCATCCCGGGGCTCCGCAGCCGCTATCGACCGGCGTGGCGGAGGGTCCCATCGGCGCCACCGGGATATCCAGCCACTCATCGTCCTCCCGCGGTTGTTCAGCCGGATTGCCCACGACACTCATTCCGGCGGGCACATCCTCCGGTGTTGGCAGGTACTCCTCAAGTTCCAGCGTCCCACACGGAGGCGGAACTCGTTCGCCCAACTCCACCATCAGGTCGCTGGCAAGATCACGTGCCTGCTCGCGTCCGGCCGCGCTAATCCACACGTCCCACACCTGCGCGCCACGGCGCATCGTGAACAGCAGCCATGCCGTGTGATAGGCCGCCACTCCCACGGTGGTGCTCCACTCCATCGCGATCACGACCAGGTCGTCCGGCACGCCGGGAACGGCCCATTCTTCAACCTCGGACTGGTAGAACTCACCAGCGGGCAGGTCGCTTCCAGCCTCCCCCGCCAAATGTCGCTGGAACCAGGCGGCATCATCCTCGTCCGGCCACAGGCTGACCCGGGTGAACACTGACCTGACCATGTCATCGGCGCTGGCGCCGTACCCGTTCCAGGCAATATCCAGGGCTCCCCGTTCCACCGTCGGAGTCTGGGCCACGCCGTGCGTCACCGGCATCGAAATGCATCCAGCCAAGACTGCCGCGATCAATCGTCGACGATTCATGAGTGTCCTCCCTGCATTCGTTACGAGGAGATGGTCTGGCCTCGGGATGCGGGATCGCCGCAGCCCGGCGTGGCCGGAGTGGCTACTGGCAATGGCGTCGCGATCGACGGCACCACCGGGAAGTCGAGGTCATCATCGGCGACCTCCCCCTCGATGCGTTCCACCTCGTTCGGGATCACGTCGGCGCGCGGCAGGAAATCCGTCGCCTCGCCCGACCAGCAATCGGGATCGAGATGCGTGAGCGGGTCGGCCAGCATGGCGACCGCGGTGTCGCGAACCTGCTCGCGCTCGGCCCCGCTGATCCAGATGTCCCACACCATCGCGTCCTTGCGCATGGTGTACAGGCCCCATTCGGTGCGATAGGCCGCGAACCCGATGGTGGTGTGCCATTCCATGGCCGCCGGCGTCACGTCATCGGGAAGGCCGGAAATCGCCCACTCGACGTGGTCCGACTCGTAAAACTCGCCTTCTGGCAGATCGCTCCCCGCCTTTCCCATCACGAATTCCTGGAAGGCGGCCGCTCGTTCCTCGTCGTCCCATAACGACACCCGGGAGACGATGGACCTGATGCCGCTGTCGTCATCCGCCCGATAGAGAACCAGCGCCACGCTTCGGGCCTCGAACCCAGGGTCGGGCGTCTGGGCATGGACGGAAATGGCCGGAACGACGGTCAATCCGGCGACCACGGCGGCAACGAAACGACGACGATGCATGACCTGACTCCTTTCGGCGTGTCACTACCCACAACGCCCCGGCCGCGCCACTCGTTCCCCGCGCTTCCCATCCTCCACCACCGCGTCCGCCCGCCAGACACGAAGTTGGAACCACCGGCTTGACCGCTTCGTCTTACCAGGACAGGCATATGCAAAGGGGGCGCGGCAATCGCCATGACTGGGACAGACGCGATGACGAACGACGTGATGGAATCGCCGCGGAACCGGGTGGACATCCCGCGTTTCCGAACCTTCGCGGTCGCCATCGCCACCGCCGTCGCCGCCGCGTTGCTGTGCGCCCTCTACCTCGTCGGGCTCGTGATCGACCCGATCGGCGGGTACGTCTTCGCCATGCTCCTGTTCCTGGTGGCCGCGATGGCGATCGAAATGGATGCCTACGCCGCCGTGGTGGCGGGAAGCATGGGCATCCTCCAGGGCATTCGCATCCTGGAGAACCCGGGGCCGATCGGAGCCGTTGGGCCGTGCGTCATCATGCTGGCCGGTGCCTGGATCGCCCTCGCCAGCGTCCACCAGATTCGCGCGCTCGATCTCCCCTGGCGCGAAAACGACCGCCCACCCTATCGCCGCTGCGTGCTGATGCTTGGCATCGCCAGCTTCGGACTGACGCCGTTCGGGTTCCTCCCCCTCGTCGCCGGAATCGCCTCTCGAACCATGCTCGAAGTGGCCCAGTGGCTGGCCCTGATCGCCACCCTGCTCGGCGGGTTCATCCTGGTCACCTCCCTGCTCGATGGCAACGCCACCACCTCCCTGGTGATGTGGATCGCCGCCCTGATCCCCCTGGTCATGCTCTGGCTCCTGGGCAAAATAGCCAACCAGTAACAATCCCAGCATTGCCCTGTCGGCCACGGCGTGGCAGCATTGGCGCCTGTAGCTGCTCGCGTCGCCATCATGCCCGGCAAGGATCCGTCGTGCCGCCCATCATCACCGTCGACTCGCTGGTCAAGGACTTTCACCGCCCGAAGCGATTCGACGGTCCCCTCGGCGGCCTGCGAACCCTGCTCACCCGCCAGTCCGTCACCACCCGCGCCGTCGACAACGTCTCCTTCACCATCGACGAAGGCGAACTCGTGGGCTATCTCGGGGCCAACGGCGCCGGAAAATCGACCACCATCAAGATGCTCTCCGGCATCCTCGTGCCAACTTCCGGCACGGTGAAAGCGGGGGGGCTCGTTCCCTGGGAGCGGCGCGAGCAAAACGCGCTCCAGATCGGCGTCGTCTTCGGCCAGCGCACCCAGCTCTGGTGGGATCTCCCGCTGGCGGACTCGCTGAGGCTGGTCGCCAAGCTCTACCGGATGGACACCGCCCGCTACACCCGCAACCTGGAGCGCCTGGTGGACCTGCTCGACCTCGCGTCGTTCATGGATCGCCCGGTCCGCCAGTTATCGCTGGGGCAACGGATGCGCGGCGACCTGGCCGCCGCCATGATCTACGAACCGCGCATCCTCTACCTCGACGAGCCCACCGTCGGGCTCGATGTGGTCGCCAAGGAGAAGACCCGGCAGTTCGTGGAGGAGGTCAACCGCGACAGCGGAACCACTATCATCCTCACCACGCACGACCTCGCCGATGTCGAGCGGCTCTGCAAGCGAATCGTCTTCATCAGCCAGGGCACGGTGCTGTACGACGGTTCCGTGAACGAACTCAAGCGCCGCTTCGCTCCCTACCGTGAACTCGTGATCACCCTCGCGCCGGAGGAAACCGCCGAGCCCACCCCCACCCGGCTCGACCTCCCCGGCGCCACGGTCACCGCCCAGGACGACGCCCGCCTCACCGTGCGGTTCGACCCCGATCAGGTCGCCGTCGCCGACCTGATCCAGGCGGTGCTCGCCCAGCACGCCGTCTCCGACATCTCCATCGTCGAACCCGATCTCGAAGGCGTGGTCCGCCAGATCACCGAAAACGGCCACCTGCTGTCATGATCACGCTCCGCGACCTCCCGGCCCTGGCCGAAATCGCCCGCGCCAGCATTCGCTTTCACTTCACCTATCGCCTGAACGCCTTCATGGGCGTCTTCTTCATCGGCCTGCAGATCTACCTGCTGACGGTGGTCTGGAAGGCGGCTTACGGCGACCGCGCCGAGGTCGATGGCATCGCCATCGGCCAGTTGCTGGTCTACCTCACACTCGCCAACCTCCAGGTTCACTTCCTCCGCCAGGAGCTGGATGGCG
Source organism: Chloroflexota bacterium (assembly GCA_023389575.1). GTDB lineage: Bacteria > Chloroflexota > Chloroflexia > Thermomicrobiales > UBA6265 > JACCYX01. Next base: position 22,332 of record JAEWEG010000077.1, read on the forward strand.
ACATCGAGGGGCGCATCCGTCTCGGCCAGATCAGCTTCGACCTCACCCGCCCGGTCAGCTACCCCAGCCAGTTGATGGCCGCGGCCGTCGGCGACATGATCGGCAAGCTCCCGATGCTCGCCGTCGCCTTCCCGATCGCCTACATCGCCGGAGAACTGCGCGGTCCTTCCAGCGTGGAGGCGGGATTCGGCTACGCCGCCGCCCTGTTGCTGGCGTGGGTGGTGGCCATGCTGCTCAACCTGCTCATCGGCCTCGTCAGCTTCTGGACCGTGGAGATGAACGGGTTCCGGATGATCTACAACCTCGTCGGAAACTTCGCGACCGGCGCCCTCATCCCGCTCTGGTTCATGCCCGGACCGCTTCGCGCGGTCATCGAGTTGCTCCCGTTCCAGGCCATCGCCTTCGTGCCGGTGTCCATCTACGTCGGCGAGCCGGCCACGGGAGCATTGTGGTCGGCGTTGCTACTGCAGGCGGCCTGGGCCGGCATCCTGGTGCTCGTCATCCGCTGGGTGTGGAGCCGCGCCATCCACCACACCGTGATCCAGGGAGGCTGAGCATGGACAAGATCGCCATCACCCTCGCGCTCGCCGCCGCGTCGCTCCGCTCCGAGTTCCAGTACCGCGCCAACGCCATCAGCAGCGTGATCGGCGGCATGCTGTACCAACTCACCGGCTTCCTGGTCGTCTTCATCATCGTCGACCGCTTCAACAGCATCGGCGGCTGGTCGCTCTCCGAAATCACCTTCCTCTACGGCATGCGACTGACCTCGCACGGCATCTTCTACCTCTGCTTCTCGCAGTTGTTCGACCTCGACCGGGTGCTGATCAGCGGCGAGTTCGACCGCTTCCTGGTTCGTCCCATCCACCCGCTGCTGCAGATTTTCACCCGCAAGCTGCGCGTGAACTGCTTCGGCGACCTGATTGGCGGAACCGCCCTGCTCATCGCCGCCGCGCCCCGCGTGGACATCGACTGGGGGCCGCTTTCGATCGCGTTTCTCATCCTCGCGGTGATCGGCGGCGCGCTGGTGGAGGGGTCGGTCCAAATCACGCTCAGCTCGCTGTCGTTCCGGTTCCTGAACGCCCTCGCGGTGCGGACCACCGCCAACGAGATCTTCAACCAGTACGGCAACTACCCGCAGCGCATCTTCCCCACCGCGCTGCAATACGGGCTCACGTTCGTGCTGCCGGTCGCCTTCGTCGCCTGGTTCCCGGCCTCCGCCCTGCTCGACCGCGCCGGCGACCTCATCGTCCCCGGCTGGCTGGCCTGGCTCGCCCCACTCGTCGGCCTCTGCGCGTTCCTGGTCGCCCTGCGCATCTGGCACCGCGCCAGCCGCGGTTACCAATCCTCGGGAACGTGAACTATCTCTGAAGAATGAACTCAGATAGGTAGCGCTGTATACATCTGCTAGAAGGATGAGAGTTATTTAACAGATTGATGAGCGATTTCCGAAGACTTTTCGCGGGTGGGTGGATCTATCGGTCACACTTATTCAGGAATCCATTAAGTCCAAATCCTGATCATTTGGTCCGGAAAGGAGAGGGCGGCTGGCGGTTTCGTGCGCGCGTGCCTGGTGGCATCATGCGTCAGGCCATGACAATGGGACATACGATGGTCATGGTGAACGGTCCTTTCCGAAGGGTGGGCGATATTTTCCTAGCCAGGGAACGCATCGAAGCCACGAAACCCGCCAACCTCTTCCGTATTCGCCTCATCTCCATCGTGGTCACGCGCGGTCTGATCCAGCGCGCCAGCATCCGTTATGGCAGGGCACGCCGACTGACCTCCCGCCGCCTCCCATGATGCCCATTGCCGGTCACTCTATGAGTGACCGGCAATGGGGGACATCCTCTTCACTACCGTCAGGCGGACCTGCTGCCAATGACACGAAAAACTCGTCATCGACTGAACAGTAAGGTATTGTCCTCCCTGCTCATTGGCGGTCTCTCTTATCTGCCCGAACAATAGCCGGACAATTCGGTGACTCCCACGACTCCGTCTAAATCCCAGTCTCTGCCGGAATCGTTGAGCATCATGCATGCGCCATACCCAGTCGCGGGAGCCGCGCAGGCCGAGGTATTGCCTGCCGAATCTGTGCAGTAAAGCTGTGGCACGATAGGTCCGCCGCCCATCGACACGGTCCAGCTCTCGCACTCTTGAGACGCGATGCAGTAGGTGTTGTACTCCCACCACCGGCCTCCCCAATAAACGTGAGTATCGCTCCTGACTTCGGTGTCTACTAAGATTGACCCGTCACTGTAAGTGATAATTGGGTTGTAATAGTAGGACCACGTCAATTCAGAGAATGAGAACTGCAGCCAGTGTCCAGACGTGTATCCGACCAAGAATATCGGATCGCCGGCGCCTATACCCTGACTCATCTGTATGCATCCGGCAGCCAACCATGCAGAACCATTCCAGTGCTCGTAGCAGGTCGGAGACATGGGATCGAGGCGATGATATGTTGCCGGATCGCATCCGAGATTTTGGGTGAGTGACATTGATGAAAGTGACAGATAGTATAGACATCCATCATCCAGCCATAACTGAATGCCGTCTTCAGCTCGGACGGGCGAAGACTGACCAATGAACACGCCAGACAGACAGAGAATCGTAACCACGCGGATCAGTTGGGGCAGTCGGATGCGTTTCACTGGCTAATCCTTTTCCATCTCACCAAGTGGGCTGTGAGACAAAAGCAAATGGAAGTGATCGAGACCTTCGAGGGATCCTGCCGAACAGCCACTGCCTCCCTCTGGTCGCCGGCGTCGATGTGACGCCACACGCGCCCGCAGGAGTCTCGCCCTGCGGGTGCGTGCTGGATCAGATGAAATCCTTGACCACTAACAGCGGGGCTGATTGTAGTAGTACGCCCCCAGATAATATGTCCCTAGTCTGAGCGAGGTGCCTGTGGCTGTTCCTGCATAGGTGTTGCCTGAATGGGTCACACCGGTCCAGCAGCTAAAGCCGTAAATTGGCAAGTAGTTACTTTTCTCCGTGGAGTAAAAGGAAGACATGTAATAGTGATTGTGTCCCGGCATGCCCACGAAGGTGGCACACCCAGCCGAACTCAGTCGTCCACTCTTGTACTTAATGTATTGCGACCCGTTCCATTTGTAGAGTGTCACTGGGTAGTTAGCGGCCACGGCGCCGTTTGGCTTGAGAAAACAACCACTCACGTTAGTCGTGTGGGAAGCCACGGCTGGAGCGGATGGCATGATGGCCAGTCCCGACCCAACAACCAGCGCGATGAGTAGCGCAAGGACAGCGGCACGTAGACTGGACAGGGTGCGACGCACGGGGGAAGGAGCATCGGCGGTGCAAGCGGTATTCATCGGAGCATCCCTTTGGATAACTAGCCCATAAGCCGAAACGTTATGGTCCGCGCTGGACCTATATGCAGCATGCTGCAGGGCCGCTCCGTCTGTAGCCATCTGCGACACACTGCCGGTGTGCTCCGCAACACAGGGGAGTGTCGTGTCAACGCACCAGACACATTTTCAGTCACAAGGAAACTCACATGGCAAGGTTTCAGGTGGGGGATGTTCCGTCAGCAACCCTGATTGACGAAGCAAACGATCCCCGTCAGATTGCGGAAACAGTCCAGGCACTCATCGACCAGAAAGCGTCGAACATTCTCGACGATCTCTCGCTAAGCGAAGGCAAGTGAGGCAGGACCGTTCACGAACTCCACGGGCAGCCACATCATGCTCGCGCTCCAGAAGCACTTGGTCGCCTCCGGGTGCAACCTTCGGCCCGTGATCCGCGTCTATTCCTCAACGGCACCGCACGCACTATCGGAACAACTACCTCGCTCAGTCCACGGGAGCACTCCGCTTGAACATCGTCGAACGCATCAACGCCATGGGCTACTCCACCACCATCCTCGGCGCGTGGACGGTTATCGCCAGCCTCGCGACCATCGTCATGAACGCAGGAGCGGTGGCGGACGGCGAGGCCTACGCCCTCTGCCGGGTGGCGATCGCCGTGGTCGGGCTTGTCGCCGCGGCCCTGTTCTGGAGCGGGCGCAACCACGGCAAGGACGGCATGCAGGCCATCCTGGTCTGGGGCGTGCTGCAAGTACCGTTCTACGCCACCGCCGACGGCCAGAACTACACCACCCAGCTCGCCGACTTCTTCGCCGGCGTCTCCTCCTCCACCACCGTCAACGGCGAGTACACGGAATTCAGCCAGGTGGGGCTCAATCTCCTCGGCGTGGCCATCGTCTTCTGGGCCGTCTCCGCCCGCAAGCGCCTCGACCTCTGGAGTCGCCGCGAGGCCTCGGCGGCCGCTCTCGCCTCATCCTGACCGGCGCTCACCACGTCCCAACGGGCCAGTCCGCCTCGGGACGAGAACCTTCGCCAATTGAAGTCAGGGGCTTTTCGGACTAGGATTGATATGGGACCTTTGGGCTCCTATCACGAATCTCCGTTAGAAAAGTTCCTCCCATGCGTTCGAACCCACTTCCGTTCCTGCTCCTTGTCCTCCTCGGCCTGTTCGGAGGTCTCGCCGTTCACGACACGACCGCCCAGGACGCCTCTCCGGCCACCACGCCCGGCGCGTCCATCGAGTTCGTCGAATCGAGCGGCCTCGATCTCACGATCCCGCAGGGAGACACCCCGGCCACCGTCGACATCACCCTGCGGAACCTTTCCTCCACCCAGCAGACCGTCACGTTCTGCTTCCTCGAACGCACGCCGAACGCGACCTGCGCGGATTCACCGGTCACGGTCGACGCGGGCGACGACGGTGTCCTTGCTCCAAACTCCGTCTCCACGGTTCGCCTGACCATCACCCAGGCTGGCCGGCAGATCGACCTGTCCGGGTATCTGGTCGCCACCATCGACGGCCAGGCACAGGCCATCCGGCCAATCACGCTCACGCACGAGACCTTCACGGTCGCGGTCTGGCACATCCTCGCCGCCAGCCTCCTGGTCGCCGTCGTCTTCACCGCCAGCCGCAAGGTCTCGCTGCACGGCGCGCGCAAGCGCCCGATCGTGGACAACCCGTCGCTCAAGGGGTGGGCAACCGCCGTCACGGTGGCGACCGGCATCGGCGCCCCGCTGCTGAAGGAGTTGCTGGGTGGCGAGTCGACGATCCTGCCGGGCGGGGAATTCGCGATCCTCGGCGTCCTCTTCGCCCTGATGATCTTCATCGCGCCAATGATCTACGGGATGACCACGAATCCCGCCGACTCGAACACGCTGGTGGCCGGGGAAAGCACGACCACCCCGCCCATCATGGGCACGTGGCGGCTGTTCTGGCTCTCGATCGCGCTCTCGGTCTGGGCATTCACCGGAACGGCCCTCACCGTCGCGCTCTTCATCGCCGATGCCTGGGACGCCGGAACGCTCTCCTTCCCGAACGCCATCATCCTGGCGGGCGCCTGCCTCGCCGTGTTCGCCATCCTGGCGTTCCACGCCTGGCGACAAATTGACCACATCACCAGCGAGGAACCGCTTTCCACCGCGCAACTTGTCCTCAACGGCGTGACCGACATCCAGTCCGTGCGCGTGATCGTCCAGCCCCACGTTCGGCACCGATTCTCGGGGCTGTAGCCGATCGCGGCGGCCCTCTTGCCAACCGCGCCATCCTCCGGCAGAATGCGAACAAACGTTCGCCAACCGTTCCGGAGCTTGTCCATGCCGCCACCACCGCACCTGATCGACCCGATTCGCGCCATCTGCGCCGCACTCCCCGGCGCCGAGGAAGTCACCGAAGGCAGCGTCGGCGACCCGGTCTGGAAGGTCCGCAAGCGCATCTTCGTCATGCAGCATCCCCACGAAGACCAGCCGTCGCTCTGGTTGAAGGCGCCACCGGGCATCCAGGAGGCGCTCGTCGCCAGCGATCCCGCCCGGTGGTTTCGCCCGCCCTACGTTGGTCACAACGGCTGGGTCGGAACCTGGCTGAACGAAGTCACCCCGTGGCCCGAACTCGAGGACATGATCGAGGACTCCTGGCGCATGACCGCCAGCAAGACCCAGATCAGGGAACTCGACGCCACTCGCCAGCAGGAGCCCGAATGACCGACCTTCATCCCCGCATCGAGATCGATCCCGCCATCATGGCCCCCTTGCGCGAGATCTGCCTGCCCTATCCGGAAGCCGCCGAGGGCGAGCCGTTCGGCACGCCCGCCTTCCAGGTCCGCCGCAAGAACTTCGCCATGGTCAGCGCCATGGATGGACGCGTCTCCGTCTGGTGCAAGGCCGCGCCCGGCGTGCAGGAAGCGCTCATCGCCGCCGAGCCCGATCGCTATTTCCGCCCGCCGTACGTCGGGCCCAAGGGCTGGATCGGTGTCTGGCTTTCCGCCGAGGCCACGCCTCCCGAATGGGAAGCCGTCGCCGACGCAATCGACGACAGCTTTCGCCTCATCGCCCCCAAGCGCCTGGTGAAGGAACTGGACGCCTCGCTTGCCACCAGCGAGCCCGCCGAGTAGCACCCAGTCGACATCGTCAGGCGAGGGGCACTCCGATCGCCACCAGGGCCGCCGCTCCCACCATGGCCAGGGCGGAGACATTCAGGGTCAGCGTGCGCCTCCGCCAGTGCGATTCGCTTTCAACGATGGCGGCGGCGCTCAGCCCGATCATCAGGAGCAGGCCGCCGTGGGCCACGCCCATCGCCAGCATCATCGCCCAGCAGGCTCCCAGGCACCGCCACCCATGCCGAACGCCAAAGGCCGCGCAGGAGCGATCGGCCTGGCGCCCGAACGGACGAAGCGGCACCACCAACCGGCACGCATTGAGTGCTCGTCGCTTCCATGGGGACAGCTGCCAGACGGCGGCGACCAGCAGGGCGATGACCAACAGCCACCTGGCGTCCAGATCGGGGGCGACGCGGTCATGCAGGCCGCGCAAGCCCAGCACCGCCACCCCAAACGGGATCCAGACCGCCAACGCCATGAGCAGGAAGATCGTCATCGACCGGCCGCGGCGCGAGGCGAAACTGTTGAACGCCACATGCCGCGCGCCAGCCAGGGCGAGGGGCGCCATCATCGCGACCACCATCAGCAGCCACGCGCCCATGGACCAGAGCACTCCTTCCGTCACCGGCGCCTCGGTAATCGCGGAGGAATGGTGGACATGCGAGCCGCCGCTTTCGCCGGTGGCCGATGGAGCGCCGCCAGAGCCTACGTCGACATGTAGCGCGATGAGGGCGATCCAGGCGATGCCGGCGATGGCGATCACCCACCACTCGGGGTGGCGGCGCCGTTGACGATGCAGGAAGCCGGGTCGCGAGAGCGACAGCGATACCGCCATGCCGCTCACCCAACAAACAGGCTGACACGCCCGATCCGGACGGGCTCCACAGTCCGTTCCGTTTGGTCGGCGAGCGCGGTTGGTTCTCCACCGAGCGGTTCGAAGATCACGTCGATCGCGTCGGTCGACCATTGACCCCGCGCCGCCAGGTCCTCGACCTCCTGGGTGACGTCATATTCGAACTGGAAGCCATTTTCGCCGTGCTCGTCGCGGTTCAGGTCATTCCAGAGCTCAATCCCGAACAGCGAGAGGTTCCCGACATGCACGGGATCGCCTTCCGGTCCCTGCAGGTACACGCCGTACACGGTTTCGGGATTGGCCACGGCTTCAACGTATTCCACACGCACCGACACCACGCGCTGGGTTTCCACCGCCCGCTCCACGGCGTCTCGCGTTTCCACCGGCACCGTCACGCGCACCGAGGCACGTCCGCCCCGCAGTTCCAGTCCCTGATCGGAGGAACCCGCCAACTGTGGCGGCTCCAGTGCTTCTGGTTCGAATTCGCGGTCGCCCGCGTCGCCTGCGTCGCTATCCACCACTGCCCCCACCTGGTCGTCGTACCGGTACCCCAGTACCGCGTCCGTTTGCTCGACCTCATGCACCTTTGTCGGCGGCGCCAGGGTTCCCGAGCTGTCATGGAACTCGAACGCCTCGTCTTTCCAGGCCTGGCTGGTGGGGTGGTCGCCGTTTCTCGGCGCCGATCGCCACTGGACCCACAGCCGGTCGATGTTGGCGTGATGAAGCCAGAAAATCGGATCGAGCGCGGCGGTCGTCGCATTGCGCATGAGGCCGCCCACCTGATTGTGGATGTCGTTGTGCGGGGTTCGTTCGAGTTGGCCCGAGGACGCGCCGGAATGCGCCCTGGCCGCCTGCCCGCCCCCGAAGCCCAGCCGCGCCCCAGCCTCGAACCGGGGCGCCTGGAAGGCCTTCTCCGCCGAAACAACCTCCGGGGAAAGGGGCAGTCCCCCATTCATCCTGCCCGCCTGGTCACGAGGATCGACGAACAGGGGATTTGGCTGGTTACCTCCCGGCAGCGTGGGCTCGCGAAACGCCGGTGGCAAGCAGGCCGTTTGGGGACTTCGCGCGTAGTTCCAGTACGGCAGGGCGAAATCGTCTGGACCATTGACCTGCGGCATCACCGACAGCAGGATTTGCTCGAAGCGCCACAGATACATGCGGTGCCAGGGCAGGAAGAACCAGCTTCGGTGCTGGCATTGCTGGTTGGTGCCCCCGGGCACCTGGCCGCCGGCGTGCCGTGCCGCCTGGTACGTCCAGCTCGTGGGGTCGTTCGGGGGGCGTCGTTGCAGCACTCCAACCGCGTTGGCGTAGGCGAGGATGATCGGGTGCCAGGGATCCTCATCGGACAGAGTCCAGATATCGCGTCGGACCAACATCTTGCCGCCTCCATGCGAGCACCACGCTCGCACCGTGAAACGTCGACCTGCTGTTCGTGACCCGACACCATCCTCCGCCCGACAAACCTTTATGTCCATGGGAAACAAGGCCCCTCGGGCAACGTGCCAAACGCGCGACAACGGCGCATCACGACAGCCTCCAGGGATTCCGCTGATCCTTCTCAGACCAGTCCGTAGTCGTAATGATCGAGCAGCTTCGCCAGCAGGTCGCGGTCGCGGAGGAGGTTCTCCCGGTCGCACCCCGCCACCAGCACATCGCCACAGCGGTCGAAGAGCGCCACTGAGGTTCGCGCCGGATCATTGCAGGCGGTGTATAGCAGGCCGTCGGGTCGCTGGGGATGACGCCACAGCGCCAGTGCCCACTCGCGGGTGATGGCTCGTTCCTTCGACGTGCTGATCCTGCCGTCGAGGCCAAGCCTGCTGAGCCCTGCCCCGGTCGCGATGTTCACCAGGCGGAGCGGTCGGGAACCTGGCGCGAGGTCGATCCGGCAAAGACAGCTTTCAGACAGCCGCCGATCGGACACCATGCGATAGCCACCCCCAACCGCCGCCGAGCCGAACGTTTCGATGAACGAGCAGTACGGGTCGCCACCGAGGTACAGAATCCCGTACTCGCCGGCGGGGGCGTTGAACCGGTCGTCAATCGCGCCGAAGTTATAGGAAACCGGCGAATAGGCGCTGGTTATCCTGTGCAGCCGGTACCAGTGCGATCCGCGCGCCCGGTCGACCTCGATCAACGGGAGTTGCCAGGCATCCAGGTTGTCCGGCGGGGCGTGCAGGGTGTTCGCCATGAAGGCAAGGTTCCTCAGTAGCACGAGCGGAGGAGGCCAGTGGCTAGACCGCCGCCTGCTGGCCATGCATGCGCGCCGCGTGCACCACCGGCTCGATGTTTCCCTGTCGCAATACGTCCAATGGTCGATCGCCATCGAGCCAGGCATTGCCGCTCAGGAAGAACGCCACCGTGGGCCACGAATCGGTTTCATCGAATTCCGGAAGCACCCGATCCAGGCCGGGAAGCACCCCGTCGCTGGTGAACTGCCAAACAGGATACGCATAGCCATGGCGTTCGAGATCAACCGCCAACAGTTTCGCCGCTTTTCGCCGGTTGTCCACCGTTTGCCGCGACACGCCCAACGTGGCGGCGACCTCCGATGACGAGACGGTTCCTCCCTCGGCGGTCAGCATCGACTGCTTCATGCCAAACCCGCGAATCCGGGCCGGGGCGAGCGGGTCCTGACGGCGTACGGCATCGAGCACCTCGGGCTGCTCGAGCAAGCCCAGCAGCACCCCAAAGTCCGAAGCCGCCCCCGCCGCGTCACTCATGGCTCGCGTCCCGGATTCCTCGGTCAACCAGGCCACGGCATGAAGAATCCTCGCCACCGAGGCGCCCTTGTCCCGATGCTCGCTGGCGGCTCGCCACAGGCGGGCGGTCGCCTTGATCGTGTTGTCGGAAAGGTGCTCGGCCAGATCTTCGAGTAGGTCGATTGGTCGATGTTGCACATCCAAAGCCATGGCTGCACTCTCAATGGGTAAGCAAGAACGCCACCCGGCACGCGACGATTCTCGCCGCAGAGGTGATTGACCGAATTGTATCAGGTTAGCGGCCTGCCAATCCGTCAACAGCCAAAGCAAACGAGCCCGCCAGGGCCCACGTTCGGGCACTGGCAGGCTCGTTTGGTCCATGCGCTGGGCGTGAGGTCAGGCGGCGACGGGAACAGCGGAAACGCCGCGCTCGCTCACCACTGTCGGACCCGGCTCCGGCTCGGGCTTCCACCGGTTCAGCAGCAGGAGCCCCGCCGACATCGCCACGATCCAGGCCGCAAGCACCAGCCAGTTCTGCCAGAGCCCCGCGTTGTCGAAATACATGATGTCACGCACCGACCGGCTGGTAGCCCCGTACGGCATGATCGGGTTGAAGAAGCGGTAGAACGCGGGCACCATCTGGTGCGGTATCGCCGCGCCCGACGATGTCAGGCCGATCCCCATGAACACGAACATCACCACCAGCGTCGCCAGCCCGCCAACGATTCGCGTGATCAGCGCCGCCCCAAGTCCCACCGCGGTCACATTCAGCACCGACGTGATCACCAGCGGCAGCAGTTTCATGCTGAGCGAATCGAACACGAATCCAAGCACCAGGCTTGTGATGACTCCCATCACCAGGCCGTATACCGGCAATGCCTTGATCAGCGTGCGGAACCGCAGCAGGTCGGGAGCGATCGAGCCCAACATCGTCACCCCGACATACCCGGCCATCGTCACCGCCAGCGTGAACCACATCTGGCCATTTCCGGCCAGGTCGTTGTCATCCAGCGGCACCAGGTCGCGCACCATCACCGGCAGCCCCATCTGGGCCGCCAGGCTCTGCAACGGCACCATCCCGGCCGTCGCCAGCACCGGGCTGGCCGCCGCCGCGATGTAGATCACCCCGGCCGATTCCTGCATCGGTTCGGGAAGCGTGGTGGAGTTCCAGTACGGATCGCCCGCCGCCCGGTCCTCGCCAGAAGCGGTCAATACCAGCACGGCGCTCAGGTCCCGTTCCTCCACCGCCGCCCGGGCCGTTGCCGCATCCGGCAGGATCACCACCTCGTACGCACCGGCCGCGCCCTGTTCGAACGCCTCGGCCAGCGGCGTCACCATCTCCGCCGGACCCGCCATCCCGATCTGGATGTCATTCGGGGTGGGCGAACGCATCGCGGGCAGGTAGGTCAGCAACAACACGGTGATCAGCAGGATTGGATAGATGAAGAACTTCAGGTATGAGCGCACGTAGCTCCGCGCGGTCGCGATCATGAGGAAAACTCCTGGAATGCCATGGGCGAACTAGACGGCGGCGGGCAGGGATGCATCGGTGGAGGCGGCTTCCTCGCCCGAACGGGCGCGACGGTCGCACCGGCGGTTCATCAGGTCGAAGGCAATGCCCATCACCACGATCCAGCCAACAAGCACCAGCCAGTACGATCCCAGGCCATCGTTGTCGAAATACATCACGCTCTTCACGGCCTGGGTGGTCGCCGGGAAGGTGAGGAACTCGTGGGCAACGCGATACAGCTCCGGCGCGAATTCCATCGGCACCGAGACCCCGGATGCCGTCATCCCCAGCGCGATGAACACGAACATCGAGAGCAGGATCGCCATCGGTCCCACCAGGCGATTGAAGAACGCGGCCCCGAATCCGGCCGCCATCACCGTCAGCACACCGGTCACGATCAGCGGCAGGAACGCGCCATCAACCGCTCCCACCACCACGTGCGTGAGGAACCAGGTCAGCAGCGAGACCACCAGCCCGAAGATCGGCAGGGCAATCGCCAGCGAGCGCAATTTCATCAGTTCGGGCGCGGCCGACGACAGCGTGGTGATGCTCAGGAATCCAGCCAGGGTCACCGCCATCCCGAAGAACATCGCCCCAATTCCGGCTCCGTCGCCGGGGTTCAGGGTGACCATGTCGCGCACCTCCAGCGGCATCCCCAGCTCCAGCGCCAGGTTCTGCACCGGCAACAGCGCGCCCGATGCCCGGGTGCTCCCGCCGGCCGTGGCGATGTAGGCCACCCCAGCGGTAGGTAGCTGCTCGTCGGCGACGGATGGGATGGAGGCGTACCCCGACCCGGCCTCGAAATCACCGGCGTCCGGGTGCAGCACCAGCGCGGCGGCGACCTCCTGCTCCTGAACCTGCCCGCGAGCGATTTCGGCATCCCGCACGGGCACGAAGGTATACCGGTCGCCCTCGCGTTCCGCGTAGGCGTCGATCACCTGTTGCTCCGCCACCGTGGCTCCGGCGACGGCGATCTCGACCCCGTTGGGCTGGGGCGCCCGCATCGCGGGTATGTAGGTGCCAATCATGATCAGCGCCATCAGCAGCGGGAAAACAAACAGCCTGGCCAGGCGGCGGCCAGCTGGGACATCGGGCGATCCCTGCATGGGTACATGACCTTGTCGTGAAGAAGGGCGGAGAACGGCACATGCGCGATCCTGTGCCAGTGGAGAAATTATATCGCTAGAGATGCATCTGTCAACGATGTATCTCTGGGAGGTGTATGGTTAGCCCATTCCGGAAGGCTGGGAGTACGTGGATGAACATGACGGAACTGATGATGCTGACCCGCGCGCTGGAACGGTTGGTGCTCACGCACCTGCAACCGGACCCACGGCAGGCCGTGATGGCGAGCCCAGTCGAGATGCTGCTGCTCAGCGAGGTGTATCGCAATGCCCCGGTGTCCGTTGGGGAACTGCGGCAAAGCACCGGCTTTGCCCAGAGCTACATCTCCACCCTCATCGCCCGGCTCTCCGAACGGGGCCTGCTCTCGCTCTCCACGGATCCCGCCGACCGTCGGCGCACGCTGGTTTCTCCCCACCCCGGCATGCTCGGGCACCTCTCAACGTCACTCCGGCTCGATGCCCGCCAGGTCATCGACGACCTCGTCGGAGCCGATGGCTCGTATGCCACCGACGACGTCATTCCAGTGCTGGAGTTCCTGCTGGAACGCGCCCGTGAATCGAGCCCTTCACTCTCCGACCAGATGGACATGACGAACATTGCCCAGGGTGGTTCCCGGCGCTGAGGGTCCGCTCAGGCGTGCTCCAGCGCCTGGCGCAGCATCTGGCCCTTGAACGGGTCGCGCTCGTGTTTTTCCAGGTCCCGCAGCATCTCGATCAGGTCACCATCCCGCGTCACCACGATCTGCATCGCCACCAGCCCGTACAGGTCCAGCAACCGGGTGCGGTTCATGAAGTCCTCGATCACCCCGCGCCACGTGACCCGCGCCGGATGCCCCAGCAGCAGGTCGTACAGCCCCAGCAGCACCTGCTCGTCCTCGCTCTCGGCGTGGGCCGCGATCAGCAACGGCACCAGCGACTCCGGCAGGTCAACCAGGCTCCGCAACGCCTCCCCCACCAGTTCGCCCGTTCCGCCTTGCCACGAGGCATAGGCGAACACCGGCGCCATGTTCTGCTGCGCCACCAGCACCTTGATCGCGCTCAGCGCCGGTTCACCCGAGTTCCCGTTCCGAGGATCGCCAAGGAATCGCGCGGCGTACAGGCCCGCCAGGTCCGGATCGAGGTCGTTCAGCGCCAGCAGCGCCGCCCCCCGCAATTCGGCGCAAACCTCGTACATCCCCACCATCTGGTAGCTCACCAGCGCCCGCTGGAGGATTGGCATGTCTCCCGGCTGAACCATCGGGCGCAACGCCCGGATGATCGCCGCGCGCACCATCCCGCCCGAGTCGTTGCGCTCCGGCGCCTGTTCGCACCACGCATACTTGTCGTGAAGCACTGGCCGCGTGGCCGGGTCGGCCCGCTCCTGAAGCACCGCCAGCGCCGGACGCACCACCTCCATGTTGGTGGAGGACCGCACAAACTCCTCGGCCAGCGCCGCCTGTCCATCCGGGTCGTCAGCCAGGGCCGCCAGCGCGTCGAGCCGATCGCGCACGTTCTCGCGGGGCATCTTCCTCCTGGCTGGTGATCGCGGTTCTCGTGCTGGCATCGTCATCCTCGCTGGCATACGGTCCGAAGTCCGAAGACACTGCCACCAGCATAGCCGTTCAGTTCCGGAGCCTGTCCATGCCCAATCAATCCACCGAAACCAGCCGGGTCCAGAAGATCTACGACCGCATCGCCCCCGAATGGGATGGCCGTCAGGGCCGCGCCGAGAACAGGATGCTGGGCGACACCATGCGCCAAACCCTCGCCGACCGGCTGCATGGCGATGTCCTCGAAATCGGCACGGGAACCGGCGTCACTCTCCGCCACCTGGCCGGCAACACCAGCGTCACCTCGTTCACCGGCACCGACCTCTCGTCCGGCATGCTCGACCAGGCCCGGCCCCTCGTCGAGACGGTTCCCTTCCCGGTCACCCTGCGGGAAATGGACGCCGATCACCTCGACTTTCCTGACGCCTCGTTCGACACCGTCACCACCAGCCTGACGCTCTGCACCGTGCCAGACCCCGCCCGCACGCTCCGCGAAATGGCGCGCCTCTGCAAACCAGGCGGAACCATCGCCATCCTCGAGCACGTCCTCGCCCCCAACCCCATCGTCGCCCTTGGCCTGAAGCTCGTCGCCCCCATCCAGCGGCGCGCCATGGGCTGCAACCTCGATCGCCGCACCGACCGCCTGGTCGGCGAACTCGGGTTCCAGGTGGATCACCACGAAAGCCGGTTCCTCGGCATCTTCCACCTCATCATCGCCCGCCCACCCGCCTGAAACGGCGCATCGCAACAGGGAAGAAGCACGCATCGGGCACAGAACATACCCTGTTCATGGGGCACGACGATGCGTGCCACGGCATGAATCCGAAGGAGCGACCATGGTCAAGGTGGTACCGAATCTCTGGTTCAACAACAACGCCGAAGAGGCAGCCGAGTTCTACGTCTCCGTCTTTGACGACGCCGAGATCACGGAGACGATGCCGGGCGGCCCCGATGGCAAGGCGTTGGTCGTCTCGATGCGCATCGAAGGGCAGAACGTCACCTTCATCAATGGTGGCCCGATGTTCCCCCAAACCGAGGCGTTTTCCTTCGAAATCATTTGCGACGGGCAGGCGGAGGTCGATCGCTACTGGGACGCCCTGCTCGCCGGTGGAGGCGCGCCCACGCAATGCGGCTGGCTGAAGGACCAGTTCGGCCTCTCCTGGCAGGTGGTGCCAAGGCAGTTCCTGGAACTGGTGTCCGATCCCGACCCCGAAAAGGTTGGCCGTGTCATGGCCGCCATGATGGAGATGGTCAAGCTCGACGTCGCTGAACTCGAAAAGGCCGCCCAGGCCGCATGACCGGATCACCCCAGGCAAGCGAGACCGGTGAGGTGGCGGCGTTCATGGCCTCGCTGGACCATCCGCTCAACCCCGGAATCGAGACCATCCGCCACGCCATTCTCGCCCTCGATCCCGCCATCACCGAGCGCGTCAAATGGAAGGCACCAGCCTTCAGCTTCGATAATGACCGCCTCACCTTCAACCTCCGTCATCCTGGGCGCATCCAGATCATCCTCCACCGTGGCGCGAAGGTGAAGGACACCACCGGCTTCACGTTTTCCGATCCAACAGGCCTCATTGCCTGGGCATCGCCAGACCGTGGCATCGTCACCTTCGCCAGCATCGAGCAGGTTGACCTCCACCTCGACGACCTCGCTCCCGTCCTGCTCGACTGGCTGAACGCCACCCGCTAGATCAGCGTCCTCCACTCCCATTCCCCGCGCGGCGATGCCAGTCCTCCCCTCCGGACTGGCATCGCCGCGCCTGGGGCGCTGTATCCGCGCGCCGAATGCCCCAATGGGTGGAGGCGATGGCCCCCGGATTGCTCAGCCTGCCGCCCCCCTCTATACTCTCCGCTAGGTCACAATGAATGAACCATACGCTCAATCCCCATCGGAGAGCCCTCCATGTCCCCGGGATCATCTCGACTTTCACGCCGTTCACTGGTCGCCGCGACGGCGGCTGGAGCTGCATCACTTGTCTTGATCGCGGCTTCTCCCGATAGCCAGCAAGCTGTTGCCGCCCAGTCGAACTCCAACGAGGTCGAGTTGTTGTGGAAGTTCCAGACGGGCGACTGGCACAGAAAACATGATCCTGGTGCCGGGAAGAAGTCCGCCGTCTTGATCTATTCCGGCTATGTGTTTGCGCTCGATCCTGATTCTGGCAACCATGTCTGGCGAGAGAAAGTGAACGTCAACGATTCGGCATTCATCGTTGACGGCGGAGTATTTCTTGACGATGGCGGAATAGCGCGCCTGGACCCAAGGTCCGGGGCTCAACGCTGGCGCGTCACGGTACCGGGCGTCATGTCCGGAGCGGTTGTGATAGGGGAAACGGTCTATATCGGTGCTCGTGGTGGCACCTGCCATGCCGTTGACGCGGAGACGGGCAATGAACGCTGGCGGTCTGTTCCCGACCCCGCTTCACCTGAGTCGCGAGAAATCCACCCGAGGGCAATGGCCGGCGGACTGGCGTTTTTCGACACATTCGATGGAGCCATTGGAACCGCCTTCGCGCTGGATTCCGATACTGGGGCCGAGCAGTGGCGCTATGAAGGCAGCGGTACTTTCTCGGTGCAAACCGCGGTCGATACCTCAGTCCTGATCGAGGGCTACGACAGCGAGTGGTATCTGCTTGTGCTGGATGCGGCAACCGGTAGCCCCCGCTGGCGTCTCAATTTTGGCTCCTCTTCGCCATTCCTGACATCTGCGGATGACATCTGCTTCTTCATCAGCGACGGCGCCGACCAGCAACGCTATCTGACAGCGGTGGATATTCGCACCGGTTCAGAACGTTGGCGGTTGGCCACGGACACAAAAGTCTGGACAACTCCCATTTTGTCTGAAGGTGTGGTGTACGTCGGTAGTGGTGGAGGAACTGTCTTCGCGGTCGACGCTGAAAGTGGTTCGGTACAGTGGCGGTTTCAGACTGAAGGCGTGGTTCCGTCGGGGTTGGTTCTGCTCGACGACGTGCTTTACTTCGGCAACGAGGGCTACGGTTTTGCCTTGGACGCCAGGAATGGAGAGGAGCGCTGGCGGTTCGCTACCGGTCAAACCGCGGGTCCTTCCCCAGTCGTGGCGAATGGTTCTCTCTTCTGGAAGTGCGGCGATGGAATTATCGTCATGCTTGACGAGAACGGAGACGAGCGCTGGCGGTTTACGACTGACATGGCAATCGAGGCGGCTCCACTGGTGGTCGATGGCACGCTCTATGTTGGCAGTGGCGATAGTCATGTCTATGCACTGGAAAGACTGACCGGAAAAGAGTCCTGGAGATTTCGAACCCAAGGCAGCGTCGTCACATCACCAGTTTCGGTGGATGACATCATCTGCTTTGGCAGTAACGATGGGACGGCATACGCGCTCCATGCCACTTCTGGAGAAGAAGCATGGAGCCTCCCAACTGGCTCCTCCATAAGCAGACTCCCTATTGTCTACAGGGACGAAATAATGTTCAGCAACGACAACGGCGTGGTTGCGGCCGATGCCGAGAATGGAACCGAACTCTGGAGGTTTGATGCCGAAGGAACTTTGGTGGATTCTCCCGTGGTTATCAACTCCACCGTCTATGTGGCCAGCAGCGGAATGATCTCTGCGATGGGAGCTGGTTCAGGGATCGACTATTGGTCCTTTGATACATCCGTGGACCCTGTCAAATTCCTCAGTGTTACTGACGATGTTGTTCTGGTGGTAACCGATAGCGGCGAATTCTATACACTCTTCACTGGATCCGCCGCTGGAAACTGGTATCTCGACTCTCAGTTTGGGGTGTACACACCGCCAATGGTCATCGAAGACACGGTATATGTTGGCGTTAACTGGGAGGGTCTCTACGCTCTCGATGCATCGACCGGGACAATCCACTGGCGCAACGAAGTCGGTTCGGGATCGTGGGGTGAGACGCTCGCATCGCCGGTCACCATGAGCGATGGCGTCCTGTTTGTTGGTGGTATCGGGAAGGTCCTGGCCATCAACGCAACGTACGGAGTCACCCTCTGGGAGTACTCGACCTTCAACATGATGTCCACCACGCCGGTCATTTTTCGCGGGACGGTGTACGTGGCGAGCGACAATGGCACGGTCTTCGCCCTGGACGTACTGTCTGGAACCGAACACTGGCGCTACGACATCGGTGCACCGGTCACGTCGCCGCCGACCGTGGCTGACAACATTGTCTATGTCACAAGTTGGGACGGAGCGGTGTATGCCTTTCCTACCGTATCACCACCGCTCAGCGCGGGCATCGCGGCGGTAATCGTGACAGAAACTTTCATTCGCGCCGAAGCACTCGCGACAAGCGACGTGGTCACCCAACTCGAAGTCGGGACCGAGGTCTACATCTCCGACAATCCGATTCACTCCGGCGGCATTACCTGGTGGCCAGTGATCGCACCTGATGGCAGTACCGGCTGGGTCGATGGCTCAACGCTAAACGGCCTGCCATAGATAGGCACGATAGGAATTCACATGCTCGATCGACGTTACCTCCTAAAGGCGGCCTCCGCGTTGTCAGCAGGCCTGGCTGGAATCTCACTACTCCCTCGCGCCGGTGCGGCCCAGGACAGCGGCCCGGGCTCGATCCGGTGGACGTTCACGCCCGATGAGGTCGGGGGGTCTGGTCTGGAGCTAAAGGACGACACGCTGTACACGATGGGGGCTTCCACCCTGTACGCCCTGGATGCCCGTTCCGGAGCCGAACGCTGGCGGGTTGGCTCGGAACGTTGGGGCGTCGAAGCCCAGGGGCAAACGCATGTGTTCCCAGCGCTCGGAGCCAGCACCGTCTATGGCGTGACCGCGAGTAGGTACTACGCAACCGTGTACGCGATCGACATCGCGTCAGGGGAAGAGCGCTGGGCCATAGAGTCCGATTCCGAAAGTTTGTTCGAACCGACCGAAGTCGATGGCACGGTCTACCTCGGCAAGGACGGATACGCCCTGTGCGCGCTGGATCCACTCACGGGAGAGGAGAAATGGCGCGCCACGTTGTCAGGCGGGGTAGTCTTCGCCCCGCTCATCCACGAGGGCACCCTCTACGCCGGCTGTTTCGGTGGCACCCTGTATGCGCTGGATGTCACCACCGGAACCGAGCTCTGGCGATATTCCGCGGGAAATCGCCTTGTGACTCCCGAGGCCGTGGTTGACGGGATGGTCTATACCGGAGGCGACGACGCGTATGTGCATGCGTTGGACGCGGTGACCGGGACCGAGCTTTGGCGAGCGGCCCTGCAAGATCAGATGACCGACCGACCGACGTTCGCCAATGGCACGGTGTATGCCAAGGACTTCAACTTCGCCGTGTATGCACTCGACGCGGCCACCGGCGCCGAACGATGGCGATTTCCCATCGCGGCTCAGGTGTTTCCCTCTCGGCCAGCGGAAATAGAGGGGACGGTCTTTCTCAGCAGCTACGACGGGAATCTCTATGCGCTGGATGCGCTAACCGGCACCGAGCGTTGGAGATACGAAGCAACCGGCTCCATCATGGCGCCGCCGCTGGTCGTCGACGGCACCATTTACATCGGGGACAACCAAACCACGAACCTGTACGCCGTCGATTCCGAGTCCGGTGTCGAACGCTGGCGCGTTGAACTGGAGGGAACGTCTTACTCCGCGCCAGTTCCCGTTGGCGACACGATCTGTGTCAGTGACGGATACGGCATTCACGCGATCGTGGCGGAAACGCCACACCTGCCGTCTCCGGAGGTCGGAGGAACGGCCGTGGTCGTGACCGAAACCCCGCTTCGAGCCGCGCCACTCGCCGCCGGCAGCGTGATCGAAACGCTCCCGGCGGGAATGATGGTCGAGATCACCGGGGAACCGGCCGAAACGGGAGGCATTACCTGGTGGCCGGTGACCACACCGGACGGGACGACCGGCTGGGTCGATGGAAACGCGCTGACGAAGACGTAGAACCATGGGCGATGCCGGTCCTTCCTTCCGGACCGGCATCGCCGCCCTCGGGCCCCTTCCCCAGGCGAGGCACTCGGGCTACGATGGCTCCCTTCGACCTGTCGTCATCACCGCGAGGATTGCCCGTCGTGACCACCCACAACTTCCAGCCAGACCACTACTTCACCACCATGGGCGCCCACCCGCCCGTGCTCACGGTCCAGCCCGGCGACACCATCGCCACCACCACCGTCGATGCCCGCGGCCGCGACCACACCGACGAACAGATCACCCCGCGCGGCAACCCGCAAACCGGTCCCTTCTTCGTCGAGGGCGCCGAACCCGGCGACACCCTCGTCGTCCGCATCGAAAAGCTGCTGCCGAACCGTGCCACCGGCTGGTCGGCGTCCGTCCTCGCCGAAAACGTCGTCGATCCCGAGTTCGTCCGCGAACTGCCTCCCCAAAACACCATCACCTGGACCATCGATCACGAGAACCATACCGCTACCCCCGAAACACCCATCCCCGGCCTCGAATCCCTCGTCCTTCCCTGGGAACCCATGCTTGGCTGCTTCGGCGTCGCGGCCCGGGGCGGCCAGTTCATTTCCACCGCCACCTCCGCCCAGCACGGCGGCAACATGGACTACCGGGGCTTCACCGAAGGCGCCACCGCCTACTTCCCGGTCTTCGAACCGGGAGCCCTCTTCCACCTTGGAGACGGCCACGCCACCCAGGGCTGCGGTGAAATCTCCGGCACCGGCATCGAAATCTCGATGGACGTGCAGGTAACCGTCGACCTCATCAAGGGCAAGCAAAGCGGTTGGCCACGCGGCGAAAACGCGGAGTACATCTTCACCGCCGGAAACGCCCGCCCGCTCGACCAGGCCCTGCAGCACGCCACCACCGAAATGGTCCGCTGGCTGAAGCAGGACTACGGGCTCGATGCCGTCGCCGCCAGCACCCTCCTCGGCCAGTGCGTGGAATACGACGTCGGCAACGTCTACGACCCTGCCTACACCATGATCTGCAAGGTGCCGAAGCGGATCCTCGCCTCGCTCAAGGGCTAACCTCCCGCGGCCACCACGCCCCTGAACCAGACCTCATCTCCACCGCCACGGGCCCGCCAGCCCGTGCCGGTGGTCGCGTTTGGGCTCCCTTCCTGGCGATTCCTTCGCCAGCCCAAACGGGCCCGGTCGCCATGTATGCATTTCCCGTGTATTCCCCGAAGTGAATGGTTATGTATTTCCAACGGGAGTAGGGTTGGTGCTCTACCAGGGGATTCAGTCCCGGTACCGGGCTCGGAACGGCCGATCCGGGTCCACGGACCAGCTTCACTGGAAGGAAGGAACACCCAGGCGAGGGTCATCACAGGCCTTTCCGCTCCCCAGCAGTATTGGTACCCGTTCAAGACCATTCCACGAGGAGGAAATGACCATGAGTAACCGAGACCCTTTCACCACGAACCCCACGCAGCCGTTCGGCTCGACCGATCCCGTGGCCGATCCGCTCAACCCCGACCTCGAGGAGTCGCTCCCGCCACGGACCGACGCGCATCTCGATCCTCCATTCTCCGGCACCAACCAGGACAACTCGCAGTCTGGCGACGACATGGCCACGAAGGCCAGGGAAAAAGCCAGTGAGGTCCAGGACAAGGCAACCCAGGTGGGCGAGCAGGTTCAGGACAAGGCACGAGAGGTAACGGGCCAGGTGCAGGAGAAGGCCAGCCAGGTCGGTGAGCAGGCCCACACCATGAGCGACAAGGGCATCGACTCCGCCGCGTCCGGGCTCGACCAGGCCGCCAGCATGCTTCGCCAGCAAGGTGAAGGCCGCGAGGGCGCCATCGGCACGGCCGCCACCACCACCGCCGATACGCTCGAATCGGCCAGCGCCTACCTGCACGAGAAGGACACCGACCAGGTAATGGCCGATCTCGAGGCCCTGGTTCGCAAGCGCCCGGTCGAATCCGTCCTCGTCGCGGCCGGCGTCGGGTTCGTCCTGTCGAAGCTCTTCGGATAGGCCACCTGTCGCCGCGCTGAAAGGGGCAGAACCATGACCAGTGGAGCAACTCCCTCCTCAAGACCGTTACACCCGCCCGGCACGGGCCAACGAGACCCCGCCCAGCCAGCGCCGGAAGGGTTCGGCACGCTCATCTCCGAGATCCTGGCCGACCTGCAGGGCATCGTTCGGGGCGAGGTGGCCCTCGCCAAGGCCGAACTGAAGGAAGACGCGGGTGTCATCGGCAAGGCCGCCGGTTCGCTCGCGGCCGGGGCAATGGTCGCCCTCGTCGGCTTCATCTTCCTGATGCTGGGCGTCACCTACCTGCTCAACAAGTCGCTTGAGATGTGGATTTCGGCCGGGATCGTCGGCCTCGCGCTTCTCATCATCGGCGCCATCCTTGTGATGAGCGGGAAGAACAAGCTGTCAGCGGCGTCGCTGAAACCGACCAGAACCATCGATTCGATCAAGGAGGATCAGGAATGGGCCAGTCAGCAGATCAAATCCGTCGGGAAATAGACCAGAACCGCGATAGCGCCGCCCAGAAGATCGACCAGCTCCAGCACCAGGTCCAGGATACGGCCGAGGGTATGCGCACCAGCGTGCAGGACACGGCCGACCAGGTCATCGGCCAGGTCAAGACCACGGTGGATGACACGGTCGAATCCGTGAAGGAGTCGATGGACATCCGTCAGCACATCGAGCAGCGGCCGCTCCTCTCGCTGGGCGTGGCCCTCGTCAGCGGATTCGTCCTCGGGGGCATCACTGGCGGCGGCGGAAACCAGCACCGTGGCCAGCACTCCGGTGGGTATCCGCAGGGCGGCTACTCCTACTCCGGAACCCCGTACGCGGGCTCGCCGTACTCCAGCCAGCACGCCTCGTCCGGGTCCAGCCACCAGGGCGGAGGCATGTCCAACGGGGTTCGGTCCGCCATCCAGAAGACCGGCCTGGAAGAGACGGTTTCCAACGCCGCGGCCGCCCTCATCGGCAGCCTCACCGACCAGTTGAAGACCACGCTCGACCAGAACCTCCCCGGGTTCGCCGACCGGATGGATTCCGTCCGCAAGACCGATGGGGACTTCGCGTCGAAGGCCAAGGAAGCGCAATCGTCCTCGACGATCTAGCCCCTTCACCCAGACATCAGGCACCACCGAAGAGAGGCGGGGAAGTCATTTCCCCGCCTCTCTTCCTGCCCGCGAGTTCCCCCGACCTGAGCCGGGAACCATCCGTTCATAATCACCGTTCCAGTACTTAATCACACCATCGGATCCGAATGAATGGAATACGATCAGTTCGCATGCTTCAGTCGGGGAGCCTGTACGATGTCCGATCCCATCCGCACCCTGATCGCCCGTCTCTTCCTGGCCGCGCTCGTGGCCTCATGCCTGGTCGCTTCGCCGTCCGCGCGTCCGTCAACGGCCCAGGACGCGTCCATCGAACTGGCCGCGGTCATCATGCACTCCGACGATCTCGACTGGATCGTCGATCAGCAGGAGCTTCAGGGGCAACTCGACAATGCCCCGCACATCACCGATGTCAGTCTCCGTTTCACGACGGTCGAAGAGGTCATCGCCAGCCCCTACTACGCGCGCGGACGAGGTGGCTTCCTCCCCGCCGAATCCGACACCGTCGACCTCGCGGACCTGCTCGATGAGTCGGAATGGGTCCAAACGGTGGACGCCTTCATGGTGCGCCAATCGAGCATGGAGGGCTCGTGGATCAATGGCATCGGCGTCTCCATCGAGGAGTACGAATCCCCTGACGGCGCCGCGCTCGCCTTCGAGGCGTTCAACGACCCCGATCCGCTCGCCGAAGTCGCCCAGGCCAGCGATATCGAGGAGCTGGACGCACCCAGGCTCGGTGACGAAGCGGCCATGTGGTCCTTCCAGTCCGATCACTGGGGCAGTCCATCCATCCCGGTCATCACGCTTTGGGTGCTGGTCGACACCTACATCGTCTCGATCTCCGGCGTCGATGCGTCGGAAATCACCGAGCCAGACCCCGCCGTGATCGAGCGGCTGATGGAATTCCAGCTCACCAGGCTGGAACATGCCGAGCATCTCTACCAGCCCAGCCTCTCCACCTGTGCCCCACGCCTCGCCGGCGATGATGTCGTCACCCTCAACGATGACTACGTCCAGCTCAATGGCAAGGCCTTCGGCGTCTGGTTCGACACCTATGCAACGATGGAAGAGACCGAAGCGCTGGCCGCCGACCACGGCATGGTCGACCGCTATCGTGTCCGCCAGCGCATCTCTGGAACAGAGGTCGGCGCCACCGATGGCCTGCTCTACTACACCGTGGTCACTCGCACCTTCGAGGACGATGACTCGGCGGCGGCCTACATCGACGACCTGGAGCAGGTGCTCGAAGAGGAGGGTCGCGAAGAGCTGTCCGAACTGGACGACGTCCCCACCCTGGGCGATGCCGCTCGCACGTTCACCTACGTTGGCGGCAGCGGCTCACTGTCCACCGTCACCTATGTCCTTGTGGAGAACGTGGTCTTCTCGGTGTTCCTCGGCCCTTCGAACGAGCCCCTCGCCGACCTCACCTACGATTTCGCGGACGCCTATATCGAACGCCTGGACGACGGGGACTGCGACGAACCGCTGGCTGTACCCCGAGGCGTGTAGCCATGCACAGTGCCGTCAGGTGAGCACTGTCTCACCTGACGGCACATCGCCATCGAACCCCGGCGAAAACGAGGTGCATTGTTCCGTCTACCAGTTCTCTCCCCGTCTCAATCGATTGACCGCTTCGCCATAATGGAGATTCGGGCCATCGCCCATGACCAACTCGGCGATGGCGCTCCCCGGACGCGAGCCGAGGGCCCCAGCGTGACGTTCGATTCCACCGCCAGCGATGCCGACCGCCGCCCGATGGTCGGACTCCTCGCCGCCAACACCATTTCCGAACTCGGCAACACCTTCAGCACCCTGGCCATCCCCTGGTTCGTGCTCTCCACCACCGGCAGCGCCAGCCAGACCGGGATCACCGTCGCGGTCGGCATCGTGCCCTTCATCCTGGTGGGTATCCTGGGCGGAGCGGTGGTCGACCGCATCGGCTACAAGCGGGCCAGCATCATCGCGGACCTGCTCAGCGGCCTCTCCGTCCTCCTGATCCCGCTCCTGCACCAAACCGTCGGGCTCGCCTTCTGGCAACTGCTGGTCCTCGTCTTCCTCGGCGCATTCTTCGATGGCCCCGGCATCACCGCCCGGCAAGCGCTCTTCCCGGAACTGGCCCAGCGCGCGAACACCCCGCTCGAACGAGCCAACACCGGCTACGCCCTCACCTCCCGCGTCGCCACCGTGATTGGGCAGCCGCTCGCAGGCATCCTGATCGCCATGTTCGGGGCGAGTAACCTGCTGTGGGTCAACGCCGCAACCTTCGGGATATCCTCGCTGGTCATCCGCTTCCTGGTGCCCAATACCCCCGTCACCTCCCCGGCCGGGTCGAGTGGGGGATTCCGGGGATATCTGGAGGAGGTTCGTGGCGGCTTCCTCTACCTCTTCGGCAATCAGCTCCTGTTGGCCTTCCTGATCGTCCTCGCGTCCGGACGTCTCCTGGTCGAGCCGCTCTACAGCGTGATCCTCCCGGTGTACGCCAACGAGGTGCTTGGCAGCGTCGCCCAGCTGGGATTCATCTTCGCCGGGCTCGGCGTCGGCTCCATCATCGGGAACCTGCTCTATGCCGGCATCGGCCCGCGCCTGTCGCGAAGCACGCTCCTGATTGGGGGCCTTTCGATACGGGCAGTCATGCTGTCGGTCATGATCCTCAGCCCGCCCTGGTGGATCATCGCCACCGCCATCGTGATCGGCGCCATCGCCCTCGAACCGATCAACCCGATGCGGATGTCCGTGGCCCAGGAGCAGGTGCCGCCCGGCCTGCGCGGCCGAGTGTTCGGCGCGCAGGCGGCGATCAGCGCCAGCGCCCTGCCGATCGGGGTCGTGACCTATGGTTTCCTGATGTCCGGCATCGGACTGCAGCCAACGCTCGTGGTGTTCACGGTCGCCAACCTGGCCCTGCCGCTTGTGGCCCTCTCCGTCCCCACCCTCCGCGACATCCCCCGCCCCGATCCCACTCCATCGGTCGCTTCCCGGGTCGGAAGATGATTTCCTGATCGTGCCGGGAGGTCAATGCTCCTCGCCCCGCCGCGAACACTCCCGCCGCAGCGCATCGAGAAACGCCTCCAGCCCCGCGCTCCGCGGCCGGTCCCGCCGCGTCACCACCCCAATCGTCCGCTGCAACCGGGGCGTCAGCCCGCGAACCACCCGGCCCGCGTCCTCCTCGTGGGCCGGCAACACCATGCGCGGTAACAACGCGCACCCCAGGCCCATCCCCACCAGTTCCCGCACCGCCTCCACGCTCCCCAGCGACATCGGAGGATGGAACGACAGCCCGGCCCGCGCGAACCATCCATCGATCAGCGATCGCGTCACCCCTTCCGGCTCGAACAGAATCGGCGGATGATCCAGCAACACCGCCGGGGTTATCGCGTCCGGCAAAGGGAGCGAACCCGGCCCCAGCAGCACGATCTCGTCCTCGAACAACGGCTCCATCGCCAGCATCCGGCCCGGAACCGGCATCGTAACGATCCCCGCGTCAATCTCGTCGTCCCCGATGGCCCGCACGATCTCCAGCGAATTCCCGGTGACGGCGGAAACCTCAAGCGCCGGAACCGTCTCCCGCAACGCCCGCAGAATCGGCGGCAACAGCGCGATGCAGGCCGTCGCTCCCGCCCCAACGCGCAACCGCCCGGCCTTGCCCGGCGCGAACCGCGCCATCGCCACCGCAGCGTCACCCACCGCCGCATCGATCCGCGCCGCATGCCGCAGCAACTCGGCGCCGGCCGCTGTCGGTACCGCCTTGCGACCCGCCCGCTCCACCAGCGATACCCCGAACCGCTCTTCAAGCTGCCGGATGTGGAAACTGACCGCGGGCTGAGTGAGGTCGTTCCGCTCCGCCGCGGCCGTGAAACTCCCCAGCGAGATCACATCGGTGAACAACTGAAGGCTCTGGAGATTGACCGATCCCATCCAAACATTTCCTTATGGAACACATCAGCAACACCGTCTTCACTTATGGAACCGTCTCCCATACGCTGGGAACTGTCAACGCATGGCTACCCGCCCATGCCATCGTCAATCGACCAGAAAGGTCTTCTTCGTGCGCATATCACCGTTCCTCGATGGCAGCGCCGGCGACGCCGATTACGGCGCCATCGGTGTCGACTACGCCCGTTATCGCCAGCCCGATCCCCACATCGCCCGCCAGATCATGGCCGCGCTTGGCGACGCCCAGTCGGTCCTCAACGTTGGCGCCGGGGCCGGCTCCTACGAACCCCGCGACCGCCAGGTCACCGCCGTCGAGCCGTCGGCCACCATGCGCGCCCAACGCCCGGCGGACCTCTCACCAGCCATCGACGCCGTCGCCGAGAACCTCCCCTTCCCCGACCAGGCCTTCGATGCCGCGATGGCGTCCTCCACCGTCCACCAGTGGCCAGATCTCGCCAGGGGCATCAGCGAACTCGTCCGCGTCACCCGCGGCCCCATCGTCATCCTTGCCTCCGACCCCGCGCTGCTGTTCGACTACTGGATGGCCGGGTATCTCCCGGAAGCCTTCGAGGTAGAAGCCGGGCGCTTTCCTCCCATTGCCACCCTCACCACCCTGCTCGGACCCGGAACGCGCGTCGAGAAGGTCGATATCCCGTTCGATTGCACCGACGGGTTCGCCGAGGCGTACTACGGCCGCCCGGAACGCTTCCTCGATCCTGGTGCCATCGGCGCCATGTCCTCGTTCACCTTCGTCGACCGCCCGGTCGTCGACCGCGCCCTGGAACGCCTGGCCGCCGACCTCGCCTCTGGCGAGTGGGATCGCCAGCACGGCCACCTCCGCACCCAGCCGTTCTACGACGGTGCCCTCCGGCTTATCATCCGCCCCTGCCCCACGACTTGACATGCAGCCATTCGGCTGCATAATGAAAAAGGCAACCGATCGGCTGCCTTTAGTGGATGGCATGCATGACCACGGATATGGACGACGTCTTCAAGGCACTCGCCGACCCTAACCGGCGGCAACTGCTCGACCGGCTCAACCAGCGCAATGGGCAGACCCTGCGCGAGCTGTGCGCCGGGCTCGCCATGACGCGCCAGTCCGTCAGCAAGCATCTCGCCATCCTCGAAGGCGCCAACCTGGTCAGCACCAGACCGCGCGGGCGGGAGAAACTCCACTTCCTCAACCCCGTGCCGATCAACGCCATCGCCGAACGGTGGATGACCCAGTTCGACCGCGATCGGACCATCGCCCTGGCCGATCTCAAACACACCCTGGAGCACCAGCCCATGGACAACGCCTTCGTCTACACCACCTACATCAAGACTACCCCCGAGCAGCTCTGGACCGCCCTCACCGACCCCGCCTTCACCAAACGCTACTGGGGCGTGGAACTCATCACCGACTGGAAGGTTGGCTCGCCCATCGTCTGGCGGCTCGACAAGGTCTCCATCGACGGCGACAACCAGGTCGTGCTCGCCGCCGACCCGCCCAAACACCTCAGCTACACCTGGCACGAAGTCACCCAGGAGTTCATGGATCACTACGGCATGGACGACCAGGAGTTCTTTGCCAAGGCCAACGCCGAACGCCGCACCCGGGTCTCCTTCGACATCGAACCGATGGGAGACATGATGAAGCTCACCGTCAGCCACGACGACGCCGACGAAGGCAGCGTCATCTTCGAAGGCGTCTCCCAGGGTTGGCCGTCCATCATCTCCAGCCTCAAGACACTGCTTGAAACGGGCGAACCCCTCACCACCGAAGTGAACTGATCGGACCGACGCGTCCCGAAAGGACAGCCCATGCGCCGTCTGATGGTCTCCGAATTCATATCGCTCGATGGCGTCGCCGAAGCACCCGGTGGCGAACCCGGCCACCCCAACACCGGCTGGGTGTTCCCCTATCACGGTGACGCACTGATCGAATACAAGACCGCCGAAATGCGCGAGGCGGGTGCCCTGCTCCTCGGTCGCGTGACCTACGAGAGCTTCGCCGACGCCTGGCCCGATCGCGCCGGCGACATCGCCGACCTGATCAATGGGATACCGAAATACGTGGTTTCCGCCACCCTGGAGACGCCCCTCGCATGGAACAACAGCACCCTGCTGGAAGGCGACTTCGTGGAAAGCATCACCGCGCTCAAGCAACAGGACGGCGGTCCGATCATGGTTCATGGCGGCATGGCGCTCACCCAGAGCCTGCTCGCCGCCGACCTTGTCGACAACCTGCGGTTGATGATCTTCCCGGTCACCGTGGGAGGCGGCCGAAGCATCTACCCCGATGGCTTCCAGCAATCCGCCTTCACCCTCGCCAGCGTCGAAACCGTGCTGCCCAACGTCATCTGCCTGACGTACTCCCGCTCAACCTGACCCCGCTTGCCGCAAGGCACAAGAAGCTCCGCGCCGAGCGCCATGTGATAGTTCTCGTGCATCGAGGTGTTCGGTGCATGAGAACTGGAACCTGGAGAACCCTGCATGCCTGTCGCTGAACCCCGGCCGATTGACTTCACCCTGACCGGTACCCTGGAATCAGACGATTCCATTGGCGGATGGACGATCCTCCCCCTGCCCGGGGTGGTCGATGTGCTTGGCACCCGGAAGCCAGCCAAGGTCGCCGGAACGGTCGATGGCGAGCCGTTCGCCGCGACTATCATGCCCTGGGGTGACGGCGTGCAGATGATCCCGGTGAAGGCCCCGCTTCGCAAGAAGATCGGCAAGCAAGCCGGCGACGAGGTCACGATCCACCTCACCGAGCGCTTTACCTAACCGCGGCCCAACCGCACCCGTCGCAGGGGTCGATCCTGCCGCCGAAAAACGGTGACCCGCTGCCCGGGACAACGCAGGCGGTTGTGTCGACCCGCCCACGCACCGCCTTACTGTCAGGGAAGGGCGAACGATCGGCCATGCCCAACTCTCCCCGTCGCTCACTCCAGACCGACCATAAGATGTCGTCATTCAGAGGCGAAGCCGATGAATCGCCGGACGAAGTCCTTCCGCCGTCAGGCGGTGCTCCATACCCGCTCCATGTCGTCGTTGACTACCGGCATCCGCCCCCAATGAACCGAGTCAGGGAGTCCATCAGCAACGTGACGGCACAACCACGATGCCATCGATAGGCTGCCGACACGACGCGCAGGGCATGCGGGCAGCGGCGAACGGGGTATGGTCCACTCCCACGCATGACCATTTCGAAGGTGTATGCCTGGTTTGCCGGCATCCGTTGTGTTGCGGTTCCCCATATAATCTGAAGCGGAATCTTGCGGGAATCGCTTATACAGAAGGTACGCACCGTGACGTTTGACTCCGAAGCTACACGACGAGATGCCCTGCGCGCGATTGGCGGGGGATCGCTGGCCTTGTTCGGCCTGGCCGGGATGGGCGGCAAGGTCTTCGCACACGAAGCCACGCCGGTCGCCGAATCGACACTTGTCGGTGCCTACGCCGTGGTGCGCGTGCGAAAGGTGCGACCCGAGTTTTCCGCCACCGCCCTGGCGCTGGAAGTCGGTGAGGGATTCGTGCCGATCGTGCGCGAGGTGCCGGGGTTCGTGAGCTATTTCGTGGTGGCCGATGAGGAGCAGCGGAGTTGGGTATCGGTCGGGGTCTTCGCCGACAAGGCGGGCGCCGATGAGTCCACCGAGCGGGCGATCGCGTTTGGTCAGCAAGGCACCCACGACTGGGTTGAGGGCGACCCGATCATCATCGCGGGGCCGATCGACGCCGGGGCACCGTAGTCATCCTGCTACACCCGATCGTGTGTGCCCCTCCGGTCTTCACCGCTCCCCTGCGCCAGAGCACCCCATTTCCGTCGTCCTGAGCGACGGTTCTCCTCCCCGTGTCGGGGAGGAGCTAGAGGAGGGGCATGAAGCATCCATGGACGAAGTCCTTCCGCCGTCAGGCGGAGTCCAAGGCCGAGCCATGCTTCTCTCGGCCTACGTGTGACGGTGCGTTGCCCGAGAGGCGGCTTCGCCGCCAAGGACTTCGTCCGGCGACTCATCGCTTCGCTCTGAGTGACGGTGATGGCTCGAGACTACACAACGCGAACTGCCCACGGTGCTCGACCATCAGAGCGAATGATTGGGTCTATGCCAGTCCCCACATCGCGTTCTTCTGTAGGGACAGCCCAGCGAGCCGCGGGCGAGCGTGTGGCTGTCCTTTCGACAGGTCTCGACACCGCAGTCGGGCCGCCCGCCTCACGCCTCATTCGTAGGGGCCGACCTCGTGTCGGCCTTGGTATGACCGGTACCATCGACGGCCACACCCACAAACGAAGAGGCGGGCGCCCCTCCACGGGAACCCGCCTCTCTATGTCCGCCACCCCTGGCTACTCCTCGTACAGGTGACAGGCCACCCGGTTACCACCCTCGACCGTCCGCAACGCGGGCGTCTCCACCCGGCAGCGATCAAACACGTACGGGCAGCGGTTCGCGAACCGGCAGCCCGGCTTCACGTCCACCGGCGTCGGCACTTCGCCGCCAATCTCGATCGGCTCGCCCGGCCGTTCCTCGTCGCCCACCGGAAGCGTGTTGGACAGCAGTGCCCGCGAATACGGATGCTTCGGGGCGGAAATCACCTCTTCCGAGGAACCTACCTCCACGAACATCCCCAGGTACATCACCGCGATCGTGTCCGCGATGTACCGCGCCACCGACAGGTCGTGCGTGATGAACACGATCGACATCCCGTCGCGGTCCCGCAGGTCCAGCAACTGGTTGAGGATGTCCGCCCGCACCGAGACATCCAGCATCGACACCGGCTCGTCGGCCACCAGGAACTCCGGCGACAGCAACATCGCGCGCACCGTCGCGATCCGTTGCGACTGCCCGCCCGAAAGCTCGTGCGGGTAGCGCGCCAGGAAGTCCCGGGCCGGGGCCAGTCCGGCCTCTTCCATTACCTCGATGATCTTCGCTTCCCGGCTGGCGGGGTCGCCAATCTCATGAATCCGCATCGCCTGCATCAGCGACGCCCCCACCGTCATCCGCGGGTCGAACGCCTCGAACGGGTTCTGGAACACGATCTGCGCCCGCCGCCGGAAGGCCTTCAACTCACCGCCGCCGATGTCGGAAACGTCCTCGCCGTCGAACACCATCCGCCCACCGGTCGGGTCCTGCAACCGCACCAGCATCCGGCCCAGCGTCGACTTCCCGCAGCCGCTCTCGCCCACCAGCGCCAGGATTTCCCCGCGCCGCATCGAAAACGACACCGCGTCCACCGCGTGAACGTGGTGCTTCTCTCCCCGAACCATGTCGGAAAGGCCGCGCCGCAGCGGGAACAGGCACCGCAGGTCTTCCAGTTCCAGCAATGGTGTCGCCTCGCTCACGATGCCACCTCACTCGCCAGCGAAAACTCCGTACACCGCACCGCGTGGCCCGGGGCCACCTCCACCATCGGCGGCGTCGAGGTCATGCAGCCCTTCGTCGCGTGCGGGCAGCGCGGCGCGAACCTGCACCCCACGGGCGGGTTCGTCAGGTCGGGCAACGAGCCCGGAATCCCCCGGATCCGCTCTTTCTTTCCGCCAAGGCGCGGAATCGACCCAATCAGCGCCTTCGAGTATGGATGCCGCGCGTCCGAGAAGAACACCTCCCGGGGCGCCACCTCCATCAGTTGCCCGGCGTAGAGCACCGCCACGATATCGGTCACCGCGTTGATCACGCCCACATCGTGCGAAATCACCATCGTCGTCAGGTCGAATTCCTGCTTCAGCCGGGCGATCTCCTCCAGGATTTGCGACTGCGTGATCACGTCCAGCGCCGTCGTCGCCTCGTCGAAGATCACGAACGGCGGGTTGCAGACCAGCCCCAGCGCGATCATCGTCCGCTGCATCATCCCGCCCGAAAGCTCGAAGGGGTAACTCCGCAACACCCGGTCCGGCAGGTGCACCGCCGCCAGCACCGAAGCGATCCGTTCCCTGCGGCCGGATTCGCCCAGTCCCGGCTCGTGTGTCCGCAGGATGTCGTGCATCTGGTCGCCGATCCGGTGCACCGGGCTCAAGGCCGAAAGCGACTTCTGGAACACCATCGACAGCGTGCTCCACCGCCAGTTCCGGTTCAGCTCGTTGTCGGAAAGCCGCACCAGGTCGGTCCCGTTGGCGAGGATCTGGCCCGTCACCCGCGCGTTGGCCGGCAACAGCCGCAGGATCGCCAGCGCGATCGTCGATTTCCCCGAACCGCTCTCGCCCACCAGGCCGATGCTCGCGCCCTTCGGCACCGAAAACGACACATCGTCCACGGCGGAAACCAGCCCGCGGTCGGTCTTGTACGAAATCCCCAGGTTGCGCAGTTCCAGGAGGGGCGCCTGCTCGCTCATGCCTTCACCTTCCGGCTGCGTGGACTGAGTACGTAAGAGATGCCATCACCCACCAGGTAGAACCCCAGCACGGTGATGACGATCGCGATGCCCGGCAACACCGAGACCCACCAGGCGGTGGTGATGCTGGTCCGGCCATCGAAGATCATCCGTCCCCAGGTCGCCTTGTTCGGGTCGCCCAACCCAATGAACGACAACCCGGCCTCGATCAGGATCGCGCCGGCCACGTCCAGCGAGGCGTTGGCGATCAGGGGCTGGATGCCGTTCGGCACGATATGCCGGAACAGGATGCGCGGCTTCGATTCGCCCAGGGCGGTCAATCCCTGGACGAAGGTCCGCTCCCGCAGCGAAATCGCCTGCGCCCGCATCAACCGCGCGCTGGTCGGCCAGGCCGTCAGCCCAATCACCACCATCACGTAGAAGATGCCGGAGCCGAACGTCGCCACGATCACGATGATCAGGAAGAACGCCGGGATGATCAGGAACATGTCGGTCAACCGGCTGAGCAGGATATCGGTCCAGCCGCCGTAGAACCCGGCCAGCGAACCGATGATCACGCCGATCACCATCGAGATCGCCGCCGCCACCAGCCCGATCGAGAGCGACACCCGCGCTCCGTAGACCAGTTGCGCCAGCACCGACCGCCCCAGGTGGTCCGTTCCCAGCGGATACCCTTCGGTGCCGATCGGGGCCAGACGCGGCCCGCCCAGCGCGAACGGGCCATCCGGGGCGATCAGCGGCGCGAAGATCGCGCACAGCCCAACGAACGCCAGGATGGCCAGGCCCACCGGCCCAACCCGGCTGGCGACGAAGGCCCGCCACACATCCCGTATCCGGCCGCTTCGTTTCGGGGCCGGCGCCGACAGTTCTTCAAAAGCAAGGGGAGTTTCAACAGCCATCAGCGAAGCCTGATCCGGGGGTCGAGCAAGGCATAGACGATATCGGTGATCAGCACCGCCAGCGACACGGTGATCGCCAGGATCAGGTAGATCCCCAGCAGCAGCGGGTAGTCACGCCGCAGCACCGCGTCCAGCGTCAACCGGCCTATGCCCGGCCAGGAGAACACGATTTCCACCAGCGCCGCCCCGGTGAACAGGAACCCGAGACTGAGCCCAAACACCGTCACGGTCGGCAGCAGGCCGTTGCGCAACGCGTACCGGCGGAAAATCTTCCCTTCCGGAACGGCCGCCGCCCGGAACGTCGTCACGTAATCCTCGCGTTGCTGCTGCACCACGCTGGCCCGCGTGATCCGGAAATACACCGGGATTTGCACCAGCGCCAGCGTCGCCACCGGCAGGATCATGTGCTCGGCCACGTCCAGCGTGTCGCGCCAGCCGGTGTAGTCGGCTCGCACGGTGCGCATGCCCGAGGTCGGCAGCCAGCCAAGTTGCGACGAGAAGATCACGATCAGCACCAGGCCCAGCCAGAACGAGGGCACGGCGAACATCGCGTAGTTGGAAAAGGAGAGCACCGTGTCGGTCGTGCCGCCCGATTTCTGCGCGGCGATCGCCCCCAGGATGGTGCCGATCGCCAGCGCCAGGATCGCCGCCGTCACCGTCAGCAGCAGGGTGGCGGGCAGGCGGCTCATGATCACGTCCAGCACCGGCTGCTTCAGCGTGATCGACTCACCCAGGTTTCCCTGCGCCAGTTGCTTGATATAGCGCCAGAACTGCACCGGCAGTGGCTGATCCAGGCCATACCGCGCCTGAATCGCCGCGATCTGTTCGGGGGTGGGACTGTCCCTGCCCGCCATCACCCGCGCCGGGTCGCCCGGCGCCGAGTGCAGCAGCACGAAGTTGAGCACCACCGACAGGAAGATCGTGGGGATGATGGAAGCGAGTTGGCGAGCGATGTACCGACCCATGAGGCCTCGTTGCGATGATTCCCGGAATGGTCAACCGTGATAAAGGAAGCACCGGGGACCGGAGCGCCATGGCGCTCCGGTCCCCGGGTCGAGGCCTAGCCCTCGAGCTTGGTGAGGGTGAGGCGGTTCATGCCGACCAGGCTCGAGGCCGGGTCGTTCGGGTCCAGCCAGAATCCGGAGAGCCGGTTCGTCCACGCGGTGTGGAAGCTCTGCAGCGCCAGCAGCACGCCTGGAACGTTGTCGGCCAGGATCTGCTGCGCCTCGAAGTAGAACGGCGCGCGATCCTCGGGGGTCGGGGCGGAATCGCCCTGCACCAGCAGCTCATCGAACTCGGGATTCTCGAAGCCCCAGTGGTTGAGCGTGCCAGCCGAGCCCCAGCGCAGCGCCAGGTTGGCCGGGTCCGGCCCCTGGAACCCACCGATCGAGCCCATATCGAAGTCGCCAGAGGCGAGCTGCTCGTCCCACGCCGCGAACTCAAGCGTCACGATCTCGACATCCACGCCGATCGCCGCCAACTGCTCCTTGATCACGGTGGCCGTGTCGGAGAGTTCCTGCCAGCCGGTGAAGATGTAGTACTTCAGGCTGAAGCGGGTATCGCCGTCCAGCGGGAAGCCCGCCGAGTCGAGCAGGGCGTTGGCGCCCTCCACATCGTAGGCGGGGGCGAGGCTGTCCGGGTTGCTGGCCCACTCGATCACGGTCGGGTAGTAGCCGTACTGCGGCTCGCCATAGCCAGCCAGCGCGGTCGCCACGATCTGCTCGCGGTCGATCGCCATGCCAATCGCCTTGCGCACATCCAGGTTGTCGAGCGGCGCGCGCAGGGTATTGAAGCCCAGGTAGATCGGGCTCGGGTACATCTTCGGCGCCAGCACGAAGTCGGCGTTGGCCTCCACCGTCGGCACCTGGGCCGTCGGCACCGCCGCCACGTCGATCTCACCGTTCAGCAGTGACTGCACTTCGGTGTTCGGGTCCGGGATGATCTGGTAAATCGCGCCTTCCAGGTACGGGCCCTCGCCGAAGTACTCGGTGTTGGCCTCCAGCTCGATCGTGGCGCCCGGCTCGTACGAAACGAACTTGAACGGGCCGGACCCGATCGGCGCCATGTTGGCCGGGTTCTCCAGCCAGTTGGTGCCATCGTCGAAGATGTGGGCCGGCAGGATCATCACGCCGTACCACGAAAGGAACCCGATGATGGAGGACGATGCCCGGTTCAGGTTCAGCACGGCGGTATGGTCGTCCACCACATCCACGGAATCCAGCGCGCTGATCAGGGCCGCGGCGGTCGAGGTCGGCTCGTTGACGATCGCTTCCAGGCTGAACTTCACGTCCGCGGCCGTCACCGGCTCGCCATCGTGCCAGGTCGCCAGCGGGTTCAGCGTCACGGTGATCGACATGCCGTCGTCGGCGACCTCGTACCCGGTCGCCAGTTCCATGATCACGTTGAAGTCGTTGTCCAGCGAGAACAACGAGTTAAAGATGTTGCTGGCGATTGGGAACAGGTTGTCATCGGCAACGGCGTTGAGGTTAAACGACAGCGGCTCACCGGCGATGGCGAGGATCGCGGTGCCATTGAGTTCCTTCGGGGGAATCTCGGCGACCGGCGTCTGCGCCACCACCGACTTCGGGAAGGTCATGCCACCGATCAGGGCGGCCGTCGCGGCCATGCCGGCGGAGCCTTGCAGCATCGAGCGTCGGCTCAGCGGCCGGGTGGGAAGGGCGGGGTGTGAGGTCACGGTCGAGTCCTTTCGAGGAGATACGGTAACTGATCGCTGGCCCAGGTTCGGGGCCGTTTACGCGGATGTGGCTCGCTGGCGCGCCAGGTAGTCAGCGGCGGCGAGCACCGCGCCAAACTGCACCCCCACCAGCTTGCGAATCGGAACGGTCCGGAAATCGAGCTCGCTTTCCAGCTGGGCGCCCCAGCGCTCAAACGTGTCGCGTGCCGCCAGAAGTTCGCGGCGGATGGCCGGCGTTCCATTGCCGATCCCAACCTCGCCTTCCAGCATACGCACGATGAGTCCCTGCCAGCACAGCCGGAAAAATCGCGGCATGATCTGGCTGCTAAAGAGTTCGGCTACCGTTGCAGGCCGGTCGGTGTCGGGATTCTCCCGCGCCCAGTTGCGCTCGGCGTCGGCGTTGGTCCCCAGCTCGTTCACCCACCAGTCCACCGTCCGGCGGAATGGCGAATCGGCGCTGAGGTCCTTCGCCACCGCGTCCCAATGCGCCTTCATCATGGCGCGCGATGCGTCCTGGTCGTCGAGGCTGGCCAAAATCGCCTCGCGCCGGTTGGTTGTCGTCGGTGATTGATCGTTCACCCGCGGGTCGTCGAAATAGGCGACCTCGGTCACGATGTTGAAGGTGTTGTACGGCCGGGAATAATCGAAGCTGGAGCCGCCGGAATCTCGCTCCCCCGGATCGCCCCCGTTCGCCTCCAGGTAATCATAGGCGTGCGTGGTCGAAAGCAGGGGGAATATCGCCTCGGCCAACGGGGTCGCCCACGGAACCTCGGCCTCGCCCAGCGCCAGCGGCAGGCCCTCCCAGGCTGGCAGCGCATGCAGCGTGTCGTAATACGCCTGGTCGCCCTCCGAGGAGTAGTAATACACCCCGCTGAATCCCGCGTTGTGCAGCGAGGCCATCAGGTCGGGCTTCAACTCGTCGATGACCCGCATCAGCATCTCGGTCTCGGGCAATGTGGCGTCGAAGTAGAGATCCTTGTAGGAAATCGGGAAGGTCCACTCCACCTGATCCTTCGCGGCAGGGCGATAGAAATGCCGGGCGTAGTTCGTGGGCGTGAACGGCCCGCCAAACCAGCCTTCGTTCAACCGCGTGCCGTCCGGGTCCACCGTGGAAATGAAATGCCAGGTGTAGTCGTACCGGTCCCGCAGGTCCGTATCGGTGCAGAGCAACTCCGTCAGGTAATGGATCAGCATCGCGCCAATCGGCTCGTTCGGGTGCGGGCAACCGAACATCAGCAGGTGACGCGAACCGGAGCCAATCGAGAGCATCGGGATCGGTTCCCCGAGCTTCGAGGTGCCAACCCGCTTCAACCGCGCGATATCGGGATACTCCCCGGCCAGGCGCTCGAATGCGGCCAGCAGTTCGTTCACTGTCAGGAACCGGTCCATCTCCGGTACCGCGGCCACGTAGGCGCGAATGTCCAAATCCGTTTGCTCCAGAAGGGGTGTGGGACCTTCGTCCCCGCCGTTAAGTGGTGTTCAGCATATCACCAGCCCCATGCTGGTCAACAGCACGACTTCACGGTATATCTGTGACATCTCAGATCGGTCGCATTCAGGCCTTATGAGATGTTTACAAACGTCCAGATGCTGGATTGTGCCACCAAACCAGACCACGACACCCCGGCGGGAGCTTACCGAATGGCGAACGACAACTCGAGCGAATCCGCGTCCCAGGCAGCCGGTGCCTACGAGGCCATCCGCCAGGCCATCATCGAGTGGGAACTCCGGCCCGGCGAGCACATCACCGAGCACGGACTGGTTTCCTCCAGCGGGTTCGGCCGCGCCTCCGTGCGGGCCGCGCTCACCCGCCTCCGCCACGAACGCCTGGTGATCGCCATGCCCCGGCGCGGCTACCAGGTCGCCCCCATCACCTTCAAGGATGTCACAGATGTCTTCGGCGTCCGCCTCGTCATCGAGCCCGCCGCCGCCCGCCAGGTCGCCAGCCGCGCCGATCCCGCCCTCATCGAGGAACTCGACGCCATCAACCAACAGTGCCGCATCCAGGACGGTCCCTACTCCGCCGCCGCGTACCGCGCCGCCAACAACGCCTTCCACGTCGCCCTCGCCCGAGGCACGGGCAACGACCGGCTGGCGGCCATTACCCGCGCCTCGCTGGACGACCTCCAGCGCATCCTCTTCCTGCCCCAGGTCGCCCGCGAAACAGACCGCGTCAACGCCACGTACGACGAGCACGCCGCCATCATCGACGCCATCCGCCGCCGCGATCCCGCCACCGCCGAGCGCCTGATGCACGAGCACATCGAACTGAACAAGGTGCAACTGATCGAGGCGCTCATCGCCACCGAGAACATCGGCGCCATCAACCTCGTCGAGGCCTGACGGCGGTGGTCCGGAACGCTCCGTTTACCTGGTAGCGGCGAATCGCGTGTCTTCGCCCGCGATTGGCACACACCTTCCGGGTCAGCGAGCGCCTCCGCATGGATCACCGCCAGGTCGAGATGAACTCGACCGCTACCAGATACCGCGCCATTGACTGCCCGACCGCGGTCCTACGCCTGGGAACCCGCCAGCTCCTGGGCGGCCGCCAGCACCGCGCCGAGTTGCACGGCCACCAGCTTCCGGATCGGCACCGCCCGCACATCCAGATCCGCGTCCAGCGCGCTCGCCCGCCGCTCGAACGACGCCCTGGCCTCGGCCAGAGCCTTCCGGATCGCCGGGGTCCCGTTGCCCACCGCGACCTCGCCGTCCAGCATCCTTAGCAGCATGCCGAACAGCAGTTGCCGGTAGAACCGGCCCTCCTGGTCGCTGCTGAACAGCTCCGCCACCGTCGCCGGCCGATCGGTCTCCGGATCGCTCTCGGCCCACTGCCGTTGCGCCCCCATGAACCGCTGCTGCATCTTCACGAACGACCGCAGCGCCACCTCGAACGACGACTTCGTGCGCGCGTCGTCCCGCACGGCCTCCAGGTGTCGATCCATCTCCGCGTACACCGCGTCGGCTTCGTCCAGCCCCTTCAGGATCGCCTCCCGACGATTCGTGGAGGTCACCGTCTGGTCGTTCACCCGGGGATCGTCGTAGTACGCCATCTCGATCACCAGGGTCACCGTGCCGTGCGGCGCGGCGTATTCCGCGCTGGACCCACCCTGGCTGAAGTCCGACATGTCGCCACCGTTGGCTTCCATGTAGTCGTAGCTCTGCGCGGTGGTGATCAACTCGAAGATCGCCGGGGCATACTCCACGGCGTACGGCACCTCGGGCTCGCCCAGGCTCAGCGGAAGCCCTTCCCACTCCGGCAGTTCGTGGAAGATCGAATGCAAGGCCGGCACATCTCGCGAGAGATAGTAGTACACCCCGCCGAACCCGGCGTTGTGCAACGACCCCATCAGCACCGGCTTCAACCGGTCGATCACCCGCATCAGCATTTCCGACTCGGGCAGCGACTGGTCGAAATAGTTCTGCTTGTAGAAGTTGGGGAACGTCCACTCGACCTGCTTGTGACTCGCCGGCCGGTAGAAGTTGCGCGCGTAGTTGTCCACCGTGAACGGCCCGGAGAACCACCCCTCGTTGAGCCGCGTGCCATCCGGATCGACACAGGTGATCAGGTTCCAGGTGTAC
The DNA here is from genome assembly GCA_023389575.1 of Chloroflexota bacterium. Classification (GTDB taxonomy): domain Bacteria; phylum Chloroflexota; class Chloroflexia; order Thermomicrobiales; family UBA6265; genus JACCYX01. Next base: position 62,877 of record JAEWEG010000077.1, read on the forward strand.
CCCAGCTCATCGCGAAGATCGGCATCCTCGCAGAGCAGCCTGGCGAAGTGGTGCACCAGCATCGCCCCGATCGGCTCGTTCGGATGCGGGCACGCGAACAGCAGCACGTTCCGCTCGCCCTTGCCGATCGAGAGCATGCTGATCGGCTCGCCCAGTTGCGACGATCCCACCCGCTCCAGCGTCGCGATCTCCGGATACTCCCCGGCAATCCGTTCGAAATCCGCGTTCAGTTCGTCCACCGTCAGGAACCGGTCCATCTCCGGAACCGCCGCCATGTATTGCCGGATATCCACGTGCTCACCCCACCAAAACGAACGTCGCCCAAACGGCCACCAGCGATGCATCCTAGCCGATAGCGCCGCTCCAGATCGTGTCATATGTCACGAAATCCCCGCCTCCCGCTCCAGCCTGCTCCGACGCTAGAGCCGGGACGTGAACGGCTCCAACGCCTCGGCGGTCGCGATCAACCTCACCGACCGAAGCGTTTCGAGATAGTCGTCCACGCTGTAGGCCGGATTGCGGAGGCGAGCCCGAACCTGGGAAACCGCATTGCAAAAGCGATTCGGCGCCAGATCGAGCAGGTTCAGAAGAACGTCATCTGGATTGCGCGCCTCGATGCCATATTGGGCGAGAACGGTCCCCGGAAAATCCTTCACATTGTGCGTCACGATGAGGTCGCATCCACCAGCAATCGCCGCCGCCAGGACGTGACGGTCTCCTGGGTCTGGCAGATCAAGCGTGGGAATCAGGGAGTCATACCCGGTGACCAGGCAATCGCGTATAGCCCGGTCCATGAGGTCTCGCGTGCGCTCAAGATCCTCCCGGCGCCGAAAGGGCTCGTTCCGGAGCAGGGAATCGATCCATTCTCGATGGATATCCGCGGACCACCTGGCCCTGAACAGTGCTCCCACCGCCAATTGCAGGACAAGATCCCGCAGCGGCGCCGGATAGAGCACATTTGCATCGAGCAAGGCCACCCGCCCATCCGTCACCGTGGATAGCCCATGTCCTGATCCTGGGCTTCCCGCGCCAGTTGATCGAGCACCGCGTCGCGTGCCAGATCGTCCTCCGCCTTGTAGGCAAGCACATCCGCCAGGCGAACCCTGCGATGCGTTCCCACCTTCCGATAAGGAATGCGTCCATCCTCCAGAAGTCCAATCAGGTACGGCCGGGAAACATTCAGCACGCGGGCTGCCTCAACCGTCGTCAGCTCAGCCTCTTCCGAGACAAGGGAGACAGACCGTCCGGCCGCCATCGCTTCCAGGGCGTCCAGCAACAACGAAACGGCCATGGGCGGAAGCTCGAGCACCCGGTCCTGCTCGGTGTCTTCAATCTGGAGGGTGAGCGACTGGTGCTGGTCGGCGACCTGCGCGAGTACGTGGCTGGACTTGCGAGCAAGGTCAGCCTCCTGAACGGAAGGCGCGGGGCGAGGTTGGGTCAAGTGACGCATTGGGGCCTCCTCTGGCTATTCCCCAGCCTATCCCGTAAATGCATTATTCGCAACAATCGAAATAGTTGAGACCGAAACCCCGCTACAGGTTCCGCCTTCATCCGCCACAATGGAACCATTCCGGTCGCGACCGTCCATCATCCCAGGAGCACCCATGACCACCCCACCCGACCAGCGCGACCTGTGGATCGCCAACTATGGCGAACACCCTCAACCCGCCGAACGCCCCTCCGCCTTCGTCGCCACCTGCCTGCGACTGCTGGCGCCAGGTAGCCACATCCTCGAACTCGGCTGCGGCTCTGGCACCGACGCCGCCACCTTCGCCGCGGCCGGCCACCACGTCACCGCCACCGACTTCGTCCCCGCCGTCATCGAGGCCAACCGTGAACGCCACGCCGCGCTGAACACCCTCGCCTTTCAGGAAATGCGCATCGACGAACCGTATACCTTCCCGGACGCCACCTTCGACGCCGTCTACGCCCATCTCACCCTGCATTACTACACCCATCGGAAAACCCACGAGATCATCAAGGAAGTTCACCGCGTGCTAAAACCGGGCGGCCTGCTCCTCTTCGCCTGCAAATCACCGGCCGATCCCGCGTATGGCAAGGGCGTGGAACTGGAATCCAACCTCTTCGACTTCCACGGAAAGGTCCGCCACTTCTTCGACCCGGCCTATGCCCGCGTCCTGCTCGAACCCCGCTTCACCGGCGTCGAGGTCACCGAGCACACCGGAAAGCTCTACCGCCAGAAGGCTGGCTGGATCACCGTCGTCGCCCAGGCCACCGATCCAACCTCCACCGCGTAGACCGCCAGCCTCCATGCTCGAAGCATCGAAGCGCGACTCCCATGACCGCAGGCTCCCCGGAAACGGACACCACCGAAATTGCCCACCAATCCCCCGGTAGAGGCTAAACAAGCGCTTCCGCTGAAATACGACACCTTTTGGTAGGGGCCGACCTCGTGTCGGCCCTGTCTAGCGGACGCCTGGGCCATCCGTCCAAGCCGCAACCACACCACTCCAACCATCTCGCGGACACAGAAAAGCCCACCGGTTTCGCAACCACTGGGCTCTCTGTCGTCGTGACAGGTCGTTGTTTACGCTTAATGGGTTGAGCGTCTGGCTTTCTTGGGGATCACCAGTTCCCATGTGCGTCAGGAGTGCATCTTCATACCTGGATCGAACCGAAGTTCTCCCCTGAAGGTCTACCCAACGCCGCTGTCGTCATCGATACCGAGCGAGTCCGTCCCAGTCCAGCCTGGTCGCTGATCGACCTCCCAACCCCGAAGGGTTGATCACCGGTCTTCACAGTCCCTTACCGGGCCACCTTCCCTGAACTTGCGTCCCGTTCCAGCGGCGGTCACGTGCTCTTCCGCGACCCCTGTTTCGATCTTCTCCTGTATCAACGTCAGTCAGGTGACGTCCTGTCTGTACGAACACCTTATGATGCCTGTGCCAGAAAGTCAATACCTTCTATAAACGAAGATTAAGAGTGGTTCCGAAGGCCACGAAACGGCCGGTCACGTCGCCGGTCCAACCTCCCAAGCCTCCGGCTGCGACCGGTAATCCGACACGAAGTCCCCGTCGGAGATCACCTCGCCACCTGCCCCCGTCACCTTCCGGCGAACCCGCACCTCGTAGCCAGGCCGCGCCTGCTGCACCATCCGCCGGTCACCCGGCGCCAGCGCCGCGTTCTCGCGCACCACGGCATCGCCCACCGGCTTCGGTTCACTGACCCGCGACTCGAACACCTCCACGGTCCAGCCATTGTCCCGGCCATAGAAATGAGCGGACACGGTGCCACCGTCAACCACCATCATCAGCAGCAGCCAGGAATCGAGCGGGTTCTCGAAGATGAGATCCTTTTCCCACTCGCCATCGTGGTTCGGCTGGTAAATCGCGGCATCCAACCCTGGCGCCGAACCATCGGCCTCGTAAAAGGCCAGCCGCCAGCTATGCGGATGCCATTCCGAAAAGCGGAACCCTGCGTACAACGCCGCCCGGAACACCGTGGTGGAAACCTGGCAGACACCCCCGCCCAGATCGCTGGCCGTCCAGTCTCCCTGGATGATCGACCCTTCGACGAACCCGTTGTCCAGCGTGATCGGCCCCATCAGCTCGTTGAACGAGAATGACTCCCCGGGCCCAACCAGCTTGTACGAAATGTTGTTCGAGGACACCACCACGTTCGTCGCCCGCGTCTCCGACGACCCCGCGAACACCGACGATCCATAGGCCAGGTGCTGCTCAATGCCAAGCTCGTCCACATTGTCCGTCCGCGCCCCGGCCCGAACCGGCACAATCGGCAGCGATGCCACCCGGGTCGCCGAAAGCGCGGTCGAGGTCAGGACCTGGGCCAGCATCTCCCGGTCCAGTTCCACGCCTTCCACATCGTCTTCGACGACGTAGAGTCCACTATCCCAACCGAGCATCACGTTCCGGGCGGGTACGTACACCGCCCGCTCGATCGCATCGATCCGTTCCGCGATCCGATCGGCCCGCAATGTCGCGGTCCCATCGCGATCGATCACCAGCGCCGATGTCAGCGCCTCCACGTCGATCGGGTAGGAATCGCCCTCATGGGTAAACACCACCGGCTCCCCAATCAGCCGGCTCGCCTGCTCCTGGGCGCCTCTCAACGCGGTCGTGGTGATCTCCGGTTCGACGGCGATGGTCGAAAGCGCCACCGTCGTCGTCCTGCCCGAGCTGACGGCGGCAACCGCGTCGGCCCGGGCCCGATCGATATTCAGGCGGCGGCCATAGGCGTGATCCCGGATGCTGATCTGGTCGCCCTGCCGCACCAGCCGCGCATCGCGGGGCTCCGTCGCGATCTTCGCGGCGATCCCATCGAGATACGAATCGAGCACCGGCCGGTCCTGGCTCACGCTCAACGCCACCTGAAGTTCCTCGCCTCGCCCAACCAGGGACTGATACCGGTCCAGAAGCGTGCCGTCCCGCCCCTGGGTCATCGCCTCGTCCAGCATCGCCGCGTAGTCGATCCGCATACCCAGCTCGGCCAGCGAGGCCGTCCAGGCCTGCTCCTCGAACGTGAAGGTGACCGCGTGGGCCTCCATCGCGCTGAACGCCTGGCGGACGAACTGCTCGCCACTGGATCGGTCCATCCCGGAAACATCCAGTCCACCAACGGTCGTGCCGGGATAGACATTGCCACTGCAACGGGCTGGCAACGCAACGGCCACGGCTGTCACGGTCGAACCAATGGCTCCCGCCACCAGGCTACGGCGACTGGTGAGGCGACTGAACTTCTGAACCAATTCGGGACCCTCCAATGCAAAAACAAGCCACCCGGTTCCCGCATGTCCATCCTGCCTGCGGGCCCATATCCGGGTGGCGCCATCACACTCTCTACGCACAAACCAGAGCTACGGTTTTGTAACCCTCTTACACTCTACAACAACCGCCCATGCTCAGCGTCCCATGCCACACCCTGACGCCCCTCGCCGCCACCTATTTCACGCCCCCACGCGACGCCCCCAATGGGCGGCTTTGCCCCAGGACTCCACCGAGATGGCGGGTTTCCCGCCGCTCGATGCGTTCAATGGGTAAGACATGTACCTATAGCTATCGCCCGCGCGTCACACATCATCCGCGCATCTCCACATGCACCAGTACGGAGGGCCTAACCGGCCCCCGAACGAACGTTTTCAGCGGTCAATGGCCGGTGTATGGCCCTTCCTCGGGTTCCTCCTGCTCAGCCCTTGCCCATCGCCCCTTCGGAAAGGCGCTTTCCCGCCATGACCCACCTCGCCAAACACGACAACATCTTTACCGCGCCAACATTAATTCCGAAGCTCGACATTAATGCCCAACCCAAAATGCCCGTCGTTTCGGGCCGAATCGCCCCTCGAAGGGGAATACATGGATTAATGGATTAATGTCGGCGAAAACACACATCCCCCTCGCGGTCATCCCGCGCCCGAAACCACCCGAACGCCGCCCGGTCCACCCTCTATACTCGCAACGAAAAAACTCCCTCGCCCACTCCAGGAGACCACCCGTGCACACCGCCACCACGCCGGAAACCCTCGTTCTCGCCACCTCCCGCACCCTCACCATCCCCCAGGTCAGCACCTTCAGCGCCGCCGCCATCCCCGGTCTCGAAGCCGACGCCCACGCTCAGGGCCTCACCTTCACCGGCCCCTGGATCTTCGTCTCCCACAACCTGCCGCAGGACGCCACCACCACCTTCTCCCTCATGATCTGCCGCGCCGTCGAACCAACCGGCGACTATCACGGCGAGTACGCGCTCGAAGCGCTCCCACCCCTGCCCTGCGCCACGCTGGACTACAGAGGCCCGCTCCAGGGCATCTTCGAAGGCGGCTATACCCCCCTGCTCGAACAGGTGCTCCAGTCCGGCATCCCGCTCACCGGCGAAATCCGCGAGGTCTATCACGTCTGGACCACCCCGCAATCGCCGGACAACCACGTCGAAATCCAGGTCGGCCTCACCGAACTCCCCGGCGACGGGAACCAGGCCCCCACCACGCACGTTCCTCTTGATGTGCCAACAGCCGGAACCGCCACCTTAGAGGGAAACCAATCCGCCATGCCCGCCGCCACCTCCGCCTTCACCATCGAACGCCTCCCCATCCCGGAATCGACCTCCGACCCGGCATACCGCGACTTCAGCGAGATGGTCGAAGCCCGCAACGCCATCGAAGCCCACGCCATCGGGAGTTGGGCCCTGGCCGTGACCACCGAGGAACTCCTGCCGGTGTTCCAGAACCAGGACTACGAGCCCCGTCACCTGTACGTGGCGCGCCTCGACGGCAGGATCGTGGCCCGTGCCATCTACACCTGGTCCAACGAGGAAGGCGCGAACATCACCTGGATCTTCGTGGAGGTCCTCCCCGAATACCGCAACCGGGGCATCGGCGGGGCCATGTGGGACCAGTTGGAGGCGCTCGCTCGCGAATCCGGCCGCACCATCGTCCAGACCGACGCCATCCACACCACCATCGCCGGTGGGGAACGGATCGTTCCACCCACTGGCTTTGGCGATATTCCGGCCTCGGATCCCGGCGCCCGTTTTCTCTCCCGGCGTGGCTACGCGCTGGAACAGGTCGGCCGCGTCTCCTTCCTCGACCTCCCGGTCGACCCCGGGTTGCTTGCCCGCCACCGCCAGGAAGCCGAAGCGAAGGCCGGCTCCGACTACCGCGTCGTCACCTGGCGAGGCGTCACCCCTGAGCGGTGGCGAACCGATGTCGCCTTCCTCAAGAACCGCATGAGCGTCGACGAGCCACTGGCCGGCCTGGAGGTCGTGGAGCAAACCTGGGACGAGGCCCGCGTGGTGAAGCACGACGAAGCAGAGGTCGCCGGCGGCCGCCCCATGCTCGTCGCGGCCGTCGAGCACATCCCGTCCGGCAAACTCGTCGGCATCAACGAACTCTCCGTCTCCCTGGACCACACCCGGCCGGTGGGACAGGAAGACACCCTCGTCCTCGCCGACCACCGCGGCCGGCGGCTCGGCATGCTCCTCAAGGTCGCCAACCTCCAGGAACTCGCCCGCGTCGCGCCGGAAGCGCCGCTGGTGTTCACCTTCAACGCCGAGGAAAACCGCCACATGCTGGATGTCAACGAAGCCGTCGGCTTCCGTCCCGTGGGCTACGACGGCTCCTGGCAGAAAACACTCGGATAACCATCAACCAACCCGTCGACATGCACGCCCATCTACGTCCGGAGAAGACCCATGTCGCTCACCATCGAGGAAATCGACGTTCCCGAATCCGTGGAAACGGCGGACCGGGCCAGCTTCCAACCCCTCATCGATATCCGGAACGCCATGTTCCGCGCCCACCTCGGCGACGCCGCCGACCCAACCGCCCTCGACGAACTGCTCGTCGGCATCACCGACCGCACCTACCAACGGATTCGGCTGTTCGCCGTCCGCCAGGATGGAGAAATCGTCGCCTACGGTTTTCTGGTCTGGTCCACCGAGCCGGATACCCGCGTCACCTGGCTCGACCCCGCCTTCCACCCAGACCATCACTACAGCCCGGACATCGCCACGCTGCTCTACGACCACGTTGAAGCCGAGGCGCGTGCCTCGAAACGGCCCATTCTCCAGCTCGGCGAGCTGCATCACTCCAACGTCCCTGGCCCCCGGCTGGAATCTCCAACCGGCTTTGGGTCGCTCCCCCGGGAGGAAGTGGCGGTCCGGTTCTTCCTTGAGCGGAACTACCGGCTGGAACAGATCATCCGGATGAGTGTTCTCAATCTGCCAGTACCGCCGGAAACGCTGGAAGGACAGCTCGCCAGGGCCATGGAACGCGCGGGGAGTGACTACCGCGTCCATACCTGGACGAACCCGACTCCCGAACGATGGGTGGAGGACATCGCGATCATCATGAACCGCATGTCCACCGACGCCCCACACGGAGACCTCGATATCGAGGAGGAGCCATGGGACGCCGAGCGGGTACGCCAGCGCGATGAACGCCGCGTCAAGGCGCGGCGACAAGCCCTCATCGCCGCGGTCGAACACATCCCATCAGGTCGGCTTGTTGCCTACAACGGGCTCTCCATGTCCGCGACCGACCCCGCCCGCCCCGTTCACCAGGCCGAAACCCTCGTCCTCAAGGAGCACCGGGGCCATCGCCTGGGAACCATCGTCAAGATCGCCAACATCCAGCACCTGGCCCGCGTCAATCCGGAAGCACCGGTGATCTTCACCGACAACGCCGAGGAGAACCGCCCGATGCTGGACGTCAACGAGGCGGTGGGTTTCGAACCCGTCGCCTATCAGGCCGCCTGGAAGAAAACCTTCGACTGATACCGGGTTTACCTAAAGGAAGCTCCATGAGCACGCCCATCGCGATCGAGGAAATTCCCATCCCGGCCACCGCCGCCGAAGCCGACCTCCCCACGTTCCAGCGCATCACCGATCTCCGGAACGAGATCGTGGCGGAGTACCTCGGCGACGCCAACGTCACCAGCACGGTCGAGGAACTCCTCTCCGGCATCGTGAACCAGACCTACGAGCGTAATCGGCTCTTCGTCGTCCGCCACGAGGACGCCGTCGTTGCCAGCGCCTGGCTCGCCTGGGCAGTCGAACCCGACACCCGCGTCTCCTGGATCGAGGTTAACGTTCACCCGGATCACCGTAACCGGGGCATCGGCTCCGCCCTCATCGAGCATCTCGAAGCCATCTCCCGCCAGGATGGCCGCCCCATCGCTCAGGGCGGGGGCAAACACCACGTCAACCTCTCCGGCCCACGGCTGGAATCGCCCACCGGCTTCGGCGAGCTTCCGCGCAAGGACCCCGTCGTTCGCTTCCTGCTGAAGCACGGGTATTCGCTGGAACAGGTCTACCGCGTCAGCCTGCTCCGCCTGCCCGTCGCCTCCGAAATCCTTTCCGCCCGCCTCGTCGAGGCCCAGGTCCACGCCGGCAACGACTACCGCATCCACCGCTGGGCCGGCCCCACTCCCTCGCGATGGCAAGACGACGTGGCCGTTCTCATGAACCGGATGTCGACCGACGCCCCCGCCGGCAATCTCGAAATCGAGGAGGAGCCGTGGGACGCCGAGCGGGTTCGCCAGCGCGACGAGCAGCGGGCCAGGGCGAACCGCACCGGCCTGGTGGCCACCGTCGAACACATCCCCACCGGCAAGCTCGTCGCCTATAGCGCCATGACCATCTCCGACGATCACTCGCGACCGGCCCACCAGAGCGATACGCTGGTGCTGAAGGAGCATCGCGGGCGTCGCCTCGGAACCATCGTCAAGATCGTCAATATCCAGCAACTAGCCGCGCTCAGCCCGGAAACGCCCTTCATCCTGACCGACAACGCGGAAGAGAACCGCCCCATGCTCGACGTCAACGAAGCCGTCGGCTTCGAGGCGGTCGCCTACAGTGGCGCCTGGAAAAAAGTTCTCCAGCAGGAAGCGTGACCAGAGGCTGGCTCATCGTCCCATCGACATGCGGCTTCTCCGTCGGGTACGGGCGGACCTGTCGAACCGGGGGCGGACCGTCCGCCGGAACACATCTGGTTCGACTGTTGTCCGCCCAGCCACCCGGAGTGGATTCGCCTACAGGTACCCGCGCATGAAGCGGAACCACAGGTCCCGCGCCAACCGCGCCGGATCGCCCGCGATGCCGAACTCCTGGAAATAGGTCGACACGTTGCGGATATCCCGCTCCAGCAGGTTCAGGCTGTCCGGGTTCTCATGAGGATTCACGGCTTGCGGAAAGTCGATCACCGTCGCCTTCCCGTCCCATACCAGGATGTTGAACGGCGAAAGATCGCCATGGATCCGCTCGCAGGCGAGCCACAGTTCGATCTGGTCCATCAGGGTGGCATGGATGTCAACCGCCTCTGGCCGCGTCAGCGACACGTGCTTCAGCTTCGGGGCGGGACCATCCTCGTCTCCGAGGTACTCCATCAGCATCCCGTGGCCGTGCATCGCCAGCGGCTTCGGCACGTGCGCGCCGGCCTCGTGAAGCACCTGCATGGTGTTGTACTCGTGGTTGATCCAGGAATGCTCGATCGCCGCGATGCCACGCCTCGACCGCTTGGCCACGGCTCGCTCCAGCCGCCGATCTGGCATCCCGCTCGACTTCACGCCGTGCGCGCCGTTGAGCGACACGCCCATCGCGCGGCCGCTGAGATACATCGCGTCGTTCTTGAAGGATCGTTGGTCGCGGCCCCGGTGAATCTTCACCGCCAGCCGCTCGTAACCGGTGTGGGGTTCGGCCAGGCAACAGAAGACGGTGCCTTCCTTGCCGCTGCTGACCAGGTACTCGACGGAGCTTATCCAGCCGTCGGTAAAGAAGACCTCGGGGATATCGGATTCGGTGACAGACATGGGATTCCTTCGCTGCGAAGCACAGGGAGCGAAGTCTCCAGGAGATCGCTCCAATCGATGAGGTTGTTCATCTGGCACCTCCTGGTGACCCATGCCGTCACCCCGAAAGGACGCCCGCGCTCGCGGGCCGGGGGACAGCGTACTGGCCGCCCGGCGAATCCGGGCAGCCTCTCGATTCTACAGATACTTTGTCGGAATGGAACCCTGGCCCTGATCGATTTACACGGCCGAGATGGCCTCGTCTCCGGCGCCGGTCAGCCACAACGCGGATCGCTGGAGGAGCCGGATCCGGTCCGCCGAGTCGTAGGATCTCAGATCGTGGCCGAGCGCGTCATAGACCACGCGCCCGTTCCCGGATTCCCGGGCCCACACCATGGGGTGCTCGATATCGTCGTGAAGGTGGGTGGCCAGCACGATATTCCCGGGCTCAGTCTCCAGATAGCTGTAGCGCTCGTCGAACACCTCCAGGTCACCCATTCCCGCCGTGATCGGATGAGCATCCCGCTTCACCGCAATCGTGGTTTGGGAGATGGGAGGGTGCATGGAGGTTCCCACCACCCACTCGCCGCCAAGCCACTCCCGCCAGCCGGGATACTCGCCCACGAAGGCGGCGCTGGAGAGGTGCAGCGCCAGCAGCGGACCGCCACGCTGGCGGTAGGCATCCAGCAGGTCGAACGCCCCGGCCCAGTCCTCATCGGAGGCATCGTCGGCGGCGATCGCGCCATTGGCGGCGTTCACCACCAGCAGGTCGGCCTCGGCCAGGTCCCCGAACGCCCTTGGGTGCGCTCCCCGGATGTGCGCCTCGATGCCGATATCCGCCAGCGCCAGGGCAACTCGGTGGGAGGTGGCGGCATGATCGTGCCAGCGCCCGTCGTACCGGTCCGAACCGCTCAGGATGATCGCGCGTGTCATTGGGGTGCCTCCTCGCCTGGAACCGGAACGTCCGGTTCCAGCAGACCATTCGCCTTCAAATCGGTCCACAGCTCATCGGGTATGGATGTCTCCAGCCAGCCGAGGTTCTGCCGGACCTGGTCGCCGGTCGATGGACCGGTCAACACCCCGGTCACGGCCGGATGGGCCAGCGGGAACTGGATCGCGGCCGCCGCCATCGGCAAGGCGAACCGGCGGCAGACCTCCGCGATCCGCTCGACCCGCTTCCGGGTGGCGTCGTCCACCGGGCGATAGAAGATCTGGGGGTCTGGCACGCCCTCGATCAGGCCGCCGTGGAGCATCTGGGCGACCAGCACCGAGATGCCGCGCTCCTCGCAGAGCGGAAACAACTCGTTGAGGGCGTCACGGTTCAGCAGCGAGTAGCGACCGGCCAGCAGGAAGATATCGAGATCGGCTTCCTGGGCGAACCGGGCCAGCATCGGCGCCTGGGTCATCCCCGCGCCGATGGCGCGCACCACGCCCTGGCGCTTGAAGTCCTGTAGCACCGGCAGCGCCTCGTTGAAGGCGGTTTCCCAGTGCTGGTCGGGATCGTGGATGAAGAGGATGTCGGCGCGGTCGACGCCAATTCGGCCCAGGCTTGCCTCCACCGACCGCTTGATCCCATCGGCGGTGAAGTCGAAGTGCCATCCCCGGCCCACGCCATCGGCCCGGATGTCATCGACCAGCCGGCCGACCTTGGTGGACAGGATGTAGTTATCGCGGGGGATTCCGGCGAGCGTGTGTCCCACGCGCAGTTCGGAGAGCCCGTTGCCGTACATGGGGGCGGTATCAACGTAGCGGACACCGTTCTCCCAGGCGGCGAGGATGGTTTCCTCGGCCTGGGCGTCGGTGGTTCCTTCTCTACTAATGGAGGCGCAGCCCAATCCAACCCGCGACGCACCAGGGTCATTCAACTGATACGGATTCATCGAGGCATCAACTCCAGCTCAACCAAGTCTCAGGTCATCTCCCGGCAGTATTCCAGACCCGCGCGGGGTGTCAACGCGGGGCTCCGTTCCAGGGTGACCTCTCGCTTTCCCAGATACCGCACAAGAACCAGTCTGACCTTGCCATGGTCGCCGCGGATCAGGCCCGCGGGGCAAGCGCTCCGCATTTCACGCATCGCCATGATGTCGAGGCCCAGCCAATCTCGGTGAAATCACCGAGGCCGCACCCATGGTGAGGGCCCTATAGTTGGAAACAGACCAGCTTTTCAGGCAAATCCGGGAGGGGGGCCGGCCCGTTCGCACGTCTACCGGCCGCCAGCGGCCCGTCTCCGTCACTCATGTCGCCGTTCGATGGAGACCCCGTTCACCCATTAGGGAGGCAGCACCCATGACCATCATTCGAATTCCCCGCCCTGTCCTGCTGGCGATCGCGCTCGTGCTTTCCGCGATCGGGGCGATGACCGGTCCGGCGACGGCCCAGGGCAACACCACCTACGTGGTGATCGCGATGCGCGCCTGCCCTCCGGGATTCGACGTTCGTGGCGCCACCCCCGAGGAGTTGAAGGACACCTGCGTGCTGGCGGAAGACGCGCCCGCCGTCACGTTCACCATCACGCATGTCGATGGGGTTGAAGAGACCGTCGAGACCAAGGGCGGGATGATCATGCTGGCGGACGTGCCGACCGGCGGCCTGATGACGCAGACCGAGCTGCTTCCCGAGGGAATGGGTGAACCGGTGGTTTACTGCTCCGCCAACGTCATCGGAGGAGATGGGATGGACCCAACGATCATGACGGTGATGAACGGAAACTCCATCGAGGTCGAGCCGATCGCCGGGGGAACCCTGTCGTGCTTCTGGTTCAACGTGGAAGCCGGAGCGGCCACGCCATCCGCCTCTCCCGTCGCCTCGCCTGTCGCCACCTGACGGGCATTCACCGCCAACGGCGCAACGACGCAGGGCCTCGACAGGCGACGTGACCCGCGTTTGACGCGCGGTCACGGGAATGGCTATACTCCCCTGTCTCATGTGCGCCGTTGCGCCGTGGTCGAAACCGATCACCGGTGGGCAACGGTCTTTGTGTGTGTGATGACCCGCAATCCAGAGCCTGGCTCCGCGCCAGCGGTTCCCCTGGTTCCACGCGTCTCCAGACGGTGTTCCGGATTGCCGATTCCGCCCACATTCGAGCAGGTACCTACGCGCCAGGCCAGACCCGGCGCACTACGCTCGCGTTGCCGGTACATCGCGAGCCACAACATGATCCGTGATGGATCGAGGAGTATTGGCGTGTCTACCAAGCGCACCTATCAACCAAAGCGAATTCCTCGCTTGCGCCGCTTCGGATTCCGGGCGCGCATGGCCACCAAGGGTGGCCGCCGGGTCCTCGCCGCGCGTCGCCTCAAGGGACGACACGCGCTGACGGTATCCAACGAGGGCAAGTTCACGCAGAACAAGTAGGGTCGCCAGGCGCTCGCTCGCCTCGATCCACTTTCCAGGGGCGAGGAGCCTGTCACCCGGATTCCCGGATTCGACAGCCCTCGCCTTTTGGCATTTCTCCCGTCCCCGCGCACCCCGGCCTTGATCCCATGACCACCTCGCCGTTTCCGATTCCAGCCAGCGACGCCGCTCGATGGTAGCCCGCGCCTATCGCCTCCGTGAGGAAGCCGATGTGCGACGGGTTCGCTCGCGTGGGAAGGCGTTCGCCCAAGGGCCCCTGGTGGCCAGGGTGCTGCCAAACGACCTGGAGCCGCCCCAGAACCGCTATACCGTGATCGCCGGCAAGAAGTGCGGCAAGGCGGTGGAGCGCAACCGGTTGAAGCGGCTGACCCGGGAGGCCTTGCGGGGGTATCACCCCCATTTGCGGACCGGCCACGACATCGCGATCGTGGTTCGGGGCAACAGGGTCGAACTGCCGTCCCTGGAGGTGGCCCAGGCGACCCTCCACCGGATTCTCTCTCGAGCGGGGTTGTTCGACCCGGAAACGGGCGATATCCCGCGGCCAGGCGACGCGGTGTCCAGTGGCTGGAAGCAGCCAACCGACGCTGGAGATGAAGGAGAGGCCGGATGAAACGACCCGTCCTGTTTCTGCTGAAGTTCTACAAGGAACGCATATCGCCGGGATTGCCACCGGCCTGCCGGTTTCATCCCACCTGTTCCGAATATGCCTACGAGGCGGTTGAGAAGTACGGTATTATCAAAGGTGGCCGGTTGGCCACCTGGCGCCTGCTTCGCTGCAACCCGTTCTGCAAGGGCGGCTGGGACCCTGTTCCATGATTCCGTGCCTGATTCCCGAATCCCTCGTGGCATAACGCCGCCCAACTTCCCGCTCACCAACCATCCCGCAAAGGCGGGAGGAGGCCTCCCTACGTGCTTCTGGATGTACTCGGACCGGTCGCCCAGCTTCCGTCGCTCCTGAACCAGTCCCTTCACACCCTCGCGCCGGCCGCGATCCCCGTGTGGGATCAGTATGTCGACTTCATGGAGTGGTCGCTCGATAGCCTGGCCAACCTGTTCAACAATGGTGGCCTGGCGATCATCGCGTTCACGATCATCATCAAGACGATCCTGCTGCCGCTGACGGTGAAGTCGATTCGCTCCAGCAAGAACATGCAGGAGCTGGCCCCCAAGATCAAGGAAATCCAGAAGAAGTACGGTTCGGACAGGCAGAAGGCCTCGCAGGAAACGATGGCGCTGTACCAGCAGCACGGCGTGAACCCGATGGCCGGCTGTTTGCCGATGCTGATCCAGATTCCGATCTTCTTCGGCCTGTACCGGGCCATCGTGAACCTGAACAGCTCGGGCGTGGGCCACTGGACCGATGGGTTCATGTGGATGGACAGCCTCAACTCGCCCGACCCCTGGCATGTGCTGCCGATCATGGCGGGCCTCTTCCAGTTCGTGCAGTCTCGGATGATGCGGCCGGCCAACCAGAAGGTGACCGATCCGCAGCAGAAGATGATGAACACCATGATGAACTTCATGCCGCTGATGGTGGTGATGTTCGGGTGGAACTTCGCGGCCGGGCCGGTGCTGTACTGGGCGACGCAGAGCGTGTATTCGGTGGCGCAGCAGTGGATCATCACCGGCTGGGGCGCGCTCGGCGAGTGGTTCCCATGGCTTCCCGAGCTTCCGGAGCACCGGCGACTTGGCTACCAGGCGCCGCGCGACATCAACGACATCACCGTTGTCAGCGGGCAGCCGGTTGAGCAGAAGGGCTTCTCTGGCTGGATGAACCGGAAGATGCAGGAAGCCCAGAAGAACGCCGAGGCTCGCCAGCAGGCCATGAAGGACCAGAAGGCCGGAGGCAAGGGCGGATCGTCCAGGGCGAGCACCAGCAAGGCCGTGACCAGCGACGCCGATGGCGATGTGATCGATGTCGAATCGACCACGAAACCCAGCCGCAAGGGAACGAGCTACCAGGACCGGGTGGACGCCGCCACGAAGTTCAAGGCGAAGCCGGCCGCGGCCACGACCGGAAACGGCGCGACGCCACCGGGCTCCGATCCGAACCCGAACTCCAAGGCATCGAAGAAGGCGCGCCGCGCCAAGGGGTCGACCTCCTGATTGGTGTTCCGGTGCGGTATCATCTGGCATCATGACGGTGCAAGGATGATTCGATGCCGGGGAACCCGTTTCCCCTGATACGCCTGGGGTTTCTCCAGCGCGGGCACTGGATGCAACAGAAGGTCGGCCGAGTATGCAGCAACGAACGAGCGTAGAAATCCAGGCCTACTCCGTGGAGGAAGCGACACGGCTGGCCCTGGAGGAACTGGGACTCACCCACGACGACGTCGACATCGAGATCCTGTCCGATGCCGGGCCGGACGAGGATGCCGAAACCCTGGTGCGGGTCACCGCGAAGGGAATGGCCTCCCAGCCGATTCCGAAGGCCCAGCAGCAGGCCGCGGCGGCCGGGGGCGGGCAGCATCGCGAGCGGGAGCGCCGCGAGCGCCCTCGCAACCGGGGTCGTGGCGACCGGGGTGGGAACCAGGACTGGCTCGGGGGACGATCCGGGCCGGGAGACCGGCCCTCGCGACGGGGCGCGCCGCCCCAGCGCCCCGCCTCCGATCACGTTCCAACCGAGGACGAGATCGTGGCCCGGGACCTGACCAGGGAACTGCTGGAGCGGATGGGTGTATCGGCCGATGTGGTGGCGGTGGACAATCCCTCGACCGTGCCGCCCGACGCCGACGAGCCCCCCACCATCTTCCTCGACATCGTGGGACGCGACCTGGGGAACCTGATCGGCCGGCGGGGAGATCATCTTTCGCACCTGCAGTACCTGGTGAGCATGCTGGTGAACCGGCATATCGAGACGTATACCCGCGTGATCGTGGATGTGGAGGGGTATCGCTCGCGGCGCGAGGAGTCGCTGATGGGCCTGGCCGAGCGCGTTGCCCGGCAGGTGGCCCGCAGCCAGCGACCGATGGCGCTGGAGCCGATGCCGCCCAACGAGCGGCGGATCATCCACATCGCGCTGCGCGACCATCCCGAGGTGGCCACCCACAGTTCCGGCGAGGGGAACCAGCGCCGAATCACGGTGGAACCCCGCGCCTGATTCGACATCGTTGGCTGGTATCATTCCCGGCCGGAAGGCGAGGATCAGGGGGAACACGCCCCTGATCCTCGTGAACTTTGACAACCCGTACCAGCAAAGGCAGGAAGCATGACCACCGGTGATCGCGATCCACAATCCAACGGCGCCCCCGGCGCGAATGCTTCGGAGAAGACCCCAGACGGCGGCTCCCGCAACCGGCCCAAGGGGTACCAGCGCCAGCCGTTCCGCGATTCCGGCCGGAAGGGCCTCCAGCTTTCGAAGACTCCGGACTACCTCCTCATCGGCCACATCTGCGCCGACCTGCAGCCAGATGGCTCGGTGGTGCTGGGCGGCACGGCGCTGTATTCGGCGCTGACCGCCGCCAGGCTGGGCGCGCGAGTGGCGATCCTGACCCGCGGCGTCTACGGCACCCAGGTGGAGGGGATGAAGATTCCGAACCTGGACATCCTGACTGACGAGGGTATCCAGGTGGTGGTGCAGGAATCGCCGATTCCGACGACCTTCATCAACGTGTACCAGGCCGACCGCCGGGTGCAGACGCTTCCGCACTGGGCGGGCGAGATCGACCTGCGCGGGCTTCCGCCCCACTGGCGCAACGCGAAGGTGGTGCACCTGGGGCCGATCGCCGACGAGCTGGACGCGCGCCAGTGCACCGGGTTGACCACCGAGTTCCTGGGGGTGACGCCGCAGGGGTGGATGCGGGACTGGCCACGCCAGAACGGTGGGCGGGTGAACCACATTCCGCTGCGGTTGCCGGGTGAGTTGCTGGGCAGGATCGATTGCGCGATCGTGAGCATCGAGGAGATCGCCTACGCCCGCGACGTGATCGAGCGGGTGGGAGAGCGACGGCTTGGCGTGGTGACGCAGGGTCCGGACGGAGCGCGCATCACGGCGGGCGGCAAGAAGTTCGAACTGCCGGGGTTCAAGGTTCCGGTGAAGGATCTTACGGGCGCGGGCGACGTGTTCGCGGCGGCGTTCTTCCTGAAGGCGTCGGACCGGACGGTGTCGGCCGAGAAGGCGGGGACGTTCGCGAACGCGGTGGCCGGATTGAGCCTGTCTGATGTAGGGGCGCAGTCGGTGCCGCACATGCGCGAGGTGGACGATTTGCTGGCCCAGGGCGACAGGGTGCTGCGCTCGGGGACGTGACCGTGGCCGGCCGTTCGACACGATGACGGCCGGATGGGATTTGGGATGTGACAGCGGGCTCGTTCGACATGAACGGGCCCGTTTTGTTGTGCCTGGGTACTGGAAATGACGACGGTTTCCGAGGCTGATGGGCGCGAGGTGACGGCGATGCGGGGTGGTGTGTGTTTTCGGCGACATTAGGGCGTGTCTGACAAATCATGAGCCGAGCCAGATCATGAGCGAGGCGACGACGACCATGGCGCGATAATTGACGCCCCGCTTATCGAACCGCGTCGCGATCCCTCGCCACTGCTTGAGCCGGT
>JAEWEG010000083.1 GCA_023389575.1 Chloroflexota bacterium
TATTGATGATCTGGTCGCGGAAGGAAAGATCAGCTTCGAACGCGATGGCCGCCGATGCGCGTCTCTATCGAGACAATCGCTTTCAGATCGGTCGCGTTGACAGGCGTTTCCGTACGTATTCCAGCGGCAGGGCATGCTGCACTCGCCCCCGCACTCCCACGGTGGTCGTCGCCATGAATAGCGAATTCAGCAACGCCTCTTCCACCGCGTCCTGCACGGCCGTGAACAACCGATCGATCCCGGCTCCGGTCACCGCCGGCCCATCCGCGGTCGAGAACGCAATCCCGTAATCACCGCTGCCATGGGAATAGCTCGCGCCAACCCGCGCCATGCCGAACACCGCCCTCGTCGCCAGGCGCGTCAGTTGACGGGAATCGAGCGCCGCGTCCGTGGCCACCACGATCATGCAGGAGTTTCCCCGCTCGATGTCCCTCGGCTCTTCGCCATTCGTCATACCCGCCAGCGCCGCCTCAGCCTCGATCGCGATGCCGTCCACCCGCAACATGCCGCCGAAGTTGGACTGCACCAGCACGCCCACGGTCGCGGCCTCGCCGCTTTCAGCCAACGGCGCCACTCGCGACGATGTCCCGATACCCGCCTTGAACCCCAGCGCGGTCGTCCCGGTCCCGGCGCCCACACATCCTTCGGACACCGGACCGCCTGACGCACTCGCCAGCGCCTCCATCACGTGCGCTTCCGTGATCGGGCGTGAGCGGATATCCGAGAGATAGCCGTCGTTGGTCTCGCCAACCACCGGATTCACCGAAGTCATCGCTTCGTTGCCCGGCAACCCCAGCATGTAGGTCACCAGCGCATCAGCCACCTTGAACGCCGACAGCGTCCCGGTCAGCAGGATCGGGGTCTCGATCTCGCCCAGTTCCACCAGTTGGGTGGCGCCCACCAGCTTCCCGTAGCCGTTGCCCACGAACAGCCCGGCCGGCAACGTCCGCCGCGTTCGAAGTTGCTCCGGCACGATCGCCGTCACGCCCGTATGAAGATCGGCGCCATTGTCGAGCGTCACCTGCCCCACCAACACTCCCGGCACGTCGGAGATCGCGTTGTGCGGCCCTGGCTCAAGCGAGCCGGGAGCGATGCCCATTTCTCGCGACCGTCTTCTTGCATTCATCGTGTCTGCTGAATCCTTCGCGGGTCATCAGGTAGTCGAAAGCGTCACTGGTGGCTGGCCAGTGTCCACCAGAGATCGTACCCGCCGCAGTGGCGATCGCCACAGCCAGAACGCAGTGATCAGTTCGCCACCGGCCGCCAGCAGCAGTGTTTCGCGCAGCCCAATCACGTCACCGAGCAGTCCACCCAGCAACGCTCCGGCCGGTACCACGCTCATCGCCACGAATCGACTGATCGAACTGGCTCTTCCCTGAAGATGTCCGGGGACCGTCAACTGACGAGCACTCGCGCCATTCACATTGAATACGGTCATGCCCATGCCAAAGAAGAACTGCGCGGCGGCCAGCAGCGGCAGGATCAACCATCCCGTTCCCTCGGCGAGCGGCACCAGAAAATCGCTCGCGGCGATCACTAGCGCGCCAAGCGTCGTCGCTGTCCCAAATCCAAGTCGCTGGTTCGTGCGTGAAGGGAGCAACGCTCCCACCAGGAATCCAATCCCGCCGATCCCAAACACCACGCCGATCGCGACTGGCTCCACATCCAGGACCCTCACGATATACAGCACGAACACGGCTTCGAGGACAGCGTTGAAGAACCCCAGCAGTCCACGGGCGCCGATGGTGGCGCGCAGCACCGGAGATTGCCAGACGGCTTCCAGCCCCTCCACGATCTGCCCCCGAAGCGACGGCGGCTGGTCACGTTCGCGCTGGGTTGGGGGCTCGACGATGCGTATGATCCAAATCGCGAGGGCCGAAAGCCCATGAAGACCGCCATTCACCAGGAGCGTGAGCGGCGCGCCAATCAACTGCAACAGCAGCCCGCCTATCCCCGGCCCCGCCAACTCGGATGCTGTCCGGCTCAGTTCCATTTGGCTGTTCGCATCCACCAGGCGATCTCTGCTCACAACGCTCGGCAGGAACGCCTGATAGGCAAGGTCGAACAGCATCGATGCGGCTCCGGCGAGCACCACCAGCAGCCCCAGCAACGGCATCGACAGCAGGTCCAGCCACCACGCAATGGGGATCAACGCCAGCACGAACGCACGCGCCAGATCGGCCCCGATCATGATGGGGCGACGGGCATGCTGGTCCACCAGAACACCTGCCTGGAGGCCGGCGAGGAGCGATGGGAGAGATGCGAGCGCGGTCAGGATACCCATTTGGAAGGGTGTTGCGTCAAGCGTCACGACAGCCACGAGTGGCACCGCCAGGAAAGACATCTGCGCGGCCAACTGCGTGAAGGTCTGCGCCGTCCACAGCTTCAGGAATCCCGGCTGGCGCCAAATTGAACGGGCGTCTGGCACATCACCCTCCCCGCGCCTTCGTGGATGTTCGCACCGGCGAATCGACTCGGTTTCGTTGGAACTTCAACCCTTGAGCTGTCTCGCTGTGAGAACGCTGAGTCCATTCTGTCGCGCGAGTTACCGGGAACCGACCAAGACCGATCCACGCCGGGCACACGACGCAACCTTCCACGATTGAGGTGGGGTCCCCATGCATCACAAGTGACAGGGAGGTTCGTCAGAGGAAGGGCAAGCCCGCCAACCGCTGATTACTCCAGCGAGAACGGCGGATACACATCGGTCAGGTTCAGCAGGTACAGGTTCACCCGCAGGCTCCAACGCGCGAACCCCACCATGAAGTCGAACATGCCTCGCGGATACCGGCCGGTGATCAGGATCGCGAAGAACGAGATCAGCCACACCACACCGGCGGCGATTCCCAGGAACCAGAGGACGACCAGGTGAGGGATGACGAGCAACCACTTCACGAAGATCAGCAACCGCGACAGCCGCTCCGGATACTCCATCTCCAGCCTCACCGGATATGGACCTTCGCCAAACGGCGGGTACTCGTCGCGCAACAGGTACAGGTAGGCGGTCATGTTCGTGAGCCATCGTTCGACCAGCAACACGAAATCCCACATCCCGCGCGGGTAGCGACCGGTGAACAGGATGGCGAACCAGGCGATGATCGACACCACGCTCACCGCGATGTTGAGGAAATACAGGATGAAGAAATGCGGGATGGCGAGCAGCCACTTGACGAAGATCAGCAGCCGCGAAAGACGTTCTGGATAGGCGACATCGAACCTCAGGGTGCCTTGAGGTCCGGCCACGCCGCCCGCGTGCCCCGTCCAATTCCGGTCATCGACCATGCCCGCCCCCTGTCGTCAATGAGGTCAACCAGCCACCGCCACGGCCCTGGATGCATCCACCAGCGATCGAAGGTGATCGAGCACCCGCACCATCGCCAGCGTATCCCGCTCACAGTACACCCGAAGCGCCTCGAATACCTCATTCCGCTCGGCGTCCGACGTCAGGTCAGCCTCGCGCAACACGACCTGGACCCATCGCTCCGCCGCCGTCATCCCATCGCTGATGTCGAGCTGGTCGTAGGACAGCGCGGGCGCCGCCACAGGCAGGACCTTCTTGATGGAGGCGCTCCCGTTGAAGTCGGGATGCACCCAGATCCCGTCCTTCACGATCTCCATCAGGTCAACCATCCGGGCGTTCAGGTCGTGCAGGAAGCCAGCCGCCCCCGGCAACATCTCCGCCATTTCGCGGTTGCGCGACTGTTCGAACCCCTGGTTCCACACAATCACCGAGCCAGTCTCGCCAACGTCTTCCATCATCCTCGCAACCAGCGACGGCACTGGAATGCGCTCCCGCTCGGTCCACAGGAACTCGCGATGCGTCATCCCGCCATCCCGGTCGACGACATGGATTGAGTACTGGAACGGGATCTGGCTCCACGGCAGGCAGCCCTCGAATAGCGGCACGGCCGTCTGGAACGTCTCGTAATCAAGGAAATGCAGCGGATAGGTCAGTCGCCCGAGAAACGCCTCCAGCCGCTCCACATCCACGAACGGCTCCCCACGCCGCAGCACCTCGATCTGCCGGCGCTGGCGCAGTGTCACCTCCACGTCGTCCGGCCAGTCCTCCAGCCGCACAATCCCGCGTCCCAGCACCACGTCCAGCTTTCGAGCGCTCACGCCGCCAAGATCGTAGACGGTGGCGCCACCGCCAATGCCAGGATGGAAATAGCCAAAGGTGGGACAGCGCTGCCCACGGGTGCCGAGTTCGCATCGGCAGGCGGCCGGCTTGCCGGGATCGCCCAGAATCGCCAGCGCGGCATCGAGGTCCCGCGCGACACTCGCCATCACCTTCGCGACCCGCGCCGAGACATCTTCGATCACCAGGAGTTGGTCTGGTTCGAGCCGCGTATCTCGCCGGTACTGCTTCCGCAACAGCACCAGGCGAACCGCCGAGATGTCGATCCCGGCCTCGGCGAATACCCGCGCCCCATGGGCGGCCTCGATAACATGTTCGCTCTTGACCGACGTGGACGCCCGGGTCAGGTAGTAAACCCAGGAGTCACCGGATCGCACCAGCACGTCGGCCACGCCGGTCAGCCCGCGGCCTGTCGCCACGGTCGCGCCGTACAGTGTCTCCGCGCCGTCGAACATGGCACTTATCGTCGCCTCGGCCGCCGCCTCGAGGTCATCGAGTTCCATCGCCGCGCCGCCGGGAAAGATCTCCCGGGACAGCAATCGCACCTCGGCGTCCGCGGCCGCGCGCCGCCGGTTGCCCGGGTCGGTATCGGGAGGCACGTCCGCCGGTTGGTGTTTGGCAAGCCAGGCGTAGCCGGCACAGGTCCGGTAGTTGAGGAAATCGGAAGTCGTTACGAGGATGGTGGGCTCCAGTGCTGCCAGGTTTTCGCCGGAACAACCCGCCCTGAAGGGCTCGTCCCGGCCACATATCAGGAAAAGTGTACCAGCCTGCACGAACGGGGTTGACAGGTCCCGCCTTCACCTGAACGGCCCTGCCGATGGCGAGCCATTCCAGCGCCAAGCGTGGACCGTCGGCGCGCCTTGCGACCATCGTCCGCGTGGGGCATCATTACGCGCGAACGCTGATTCACTCGTTACGCTCCGAGGTCCCCATGTCCCGCGCACCCACCCTGTACGGCAAGGAAGCCCTGCCCCGCGCCCGTTCGCACACCCGGTTCGGACCGCTCATCGGCGGCGATCTCAGCCTCGACCTGGCGAACACCACCGACCGCCACGGCGACCCTGGCGCGGCGGATGACCTTTCCCCCGGTTATGCCAATGTCGTGGACTGGTTCGAATACGCCAATGTGCTCGATGCCCAGCAAGCGCGCCGGCTTCTGCTCGTCGCGGGCAGGAACCCACGCGATGCCGCCGCCATCCGTCGGCGCATGGTCGCCCTCCGCGAAGCGACGTACGCCATCGTCCTCGCCATAATCGACGGCAGGGACGCCGATGCCGACCATCTTGAGATGCTGAACCAGGAAGTGGCCCACGCCCAGGGCGCCCGACACCTCATCGCCAGGGACAGTGGGCTGGAGTGGGATTGGACCGCGCCCATCGGCCTCGACCGGATCCTTTGGGAGGCGAGCCTGGCGGCCGAACGGCTCCTCACCTCCGATCGCCTGGCCCGCCTGCGCCAGTGCGACGCGCCGGAATGCCAGCGTGTGTTCCTGGACACCAGCCGCAACGGCAGCCGCCGCTATTGCACGTCGACCGGCTGCGGAGCCGTCGAAAGGGTCCGTCGCTTTCGCGACCGGCAACGACCGTCCGACTGACTACGTCGCGGGCCGCACCGGCTGGCGGAGGATGGTCTTGAGCTTGGTCGGTTCGACCCTGCGCGGATCGCTCAGGTAAATCTCGTGGTGCGGGCCGTTGAAGGTGACCCCCTTCTCCGGCATCACCTCGTCATGCAGTCGCGCCAGCACCGGACCCTCGTCATCGTAGCTCCCGACATGCAGGGTCTGAAGCGATGGCCCCTCAGCGTAGGCTTCGAAGCGCAGGCTCGGTGGATGATCGCCGAGCTTCCCGCTGGCCTTGACCACCGCCTGTTCGAACAGGTCATCGCCAACGAAATCCGGGACCGCGATCATCATGGTCCAGCGCCACCGGTCCTTCTCTCGCGTCACGAAACTCCTGGGATCGTCGGCCCACCACAACCCCTCCAGCGGCGGCACCACATAGTCCTTGCCAAGGGTTGCCTTCGCGGCGAACTTCATTGCATAGCTCACGCCGTAGAGCCATTCGACCGCCTCGCGGTAAGCTGGAGCCGTGTTCGGATCGCCTTCACCGTCCACCTTCACAAACCGCATCACTGGCACGTCGACGCTGACGAATGTACCGGTTGGAGCGGTGTACAGTGGTTTCAGGGTCTTCTTGAGGTCGATCTTTTCCATACTCGACTCCCCGGCCGCGCGTCCGCCGGCCACTTAATCCATAACGAAGGATTCCGCATGTCCCAGTCCACCGGAACCGCGCCCGCTCCAGATGTCGCCGCCGACCTGGAACTCATCGGGCCCATCGTTCGCCTCCAGGTCCAGACCTCCTCGCTCAAGCAGGGCGAGCGGCCAGGAAGCTGGTACGATCCCTCTCCCATCCGCTCCGTTCCCCGTGTCCATATCGACGAGGGGGGCGTGACTGGCTTCGATGGCGTCCCAGTTCCCGACGTTCATCACCGCACCCATCCGCACTCCCGATTCCGCGGGGAGAACGGTGTGTCGATCGGTTTCACCGGCCATTATGAACGGATGCGAGCGCGGTTCGGCGACCACCTGGCCGACGGCATTGCCGCCGAGAGCATCCTGGTCCAGTCCGAGCGCGTCCTCTCGGAATCGGATTTCAGGGACGGCGTCGTCATCCTGACCGCCAACGGCCCGGTGGAGCTTTCGGCCGTGCAGTCCGCGCCGCCTTGCGTCGAGTTCAGCCGGTTCTGCGCCGACTACGACCTCGACCGCAAATCCGATCGCGCCATCACCGAAACGCTCCAGTTCCTGGACCACGGCATGCGGGGCTTTTACGCCACGCTGGCCGAGGGTTTCCCCTCGCCCGCCGCGATCGCGCTTGGAGACCATCTCTACCGGCGTCGCTAAAGGTCAGCCCAGGCCGAGCTCCGGGTGCGCATCCATGTAGGAGCGGATCGTCGCCGGATACAGCGCCTTTTCGGCGGTGAACACGCGCGTTCCCAGCGTCACCGGCGTGTCGCCGTCCAGCACCGGAACCTCCACCGTCGCCAGGGGAGGCCCCTCGTCGTAGTCGTTCGTCACCACGTGAACCGTCGCGCCGGAAACCCGGTCCCCGTGTGCCAGCACCGCCCGGTGCACCCGCTCGCCGAACATCCCTTTGCCGGCGGCGTACGCACCGGCCTCGGGCAGCAGGCAGGGGTGGATATTGAGGATCCGCCCCTCCCATTCCGGCAAGACCATCATCTTGCGCAGGTAGCCGGCCATGATCGCCAGATGGATCGAGTGCGCGCCGAGCACGTCGTAGATCTCCGCGCTGAACGCCGCCAGCGACGGAAAGTCGCTTCGCCTGATGACCACCGTTGGAATACCCGCGTTCTCGGCCACGTCCAGGCCGCGAACCCCGGGCACCGAACTGATCACCACCGGTATCCGCGCGTTGAGCTCTCCCTGGTCGATCGCCGCCAGCAGGTATTCGAGGGTCCGGCCCGCCCCGGAGAGCAGCACGCCAAGATTCCAGGGGGTCGATTCCGGTCGTGGCAACGGGCACCTCGGGTGTGTACTTCACATGGCGGCTACAATGAGGAAGCATCGATCCAGTTGGATCGCACTGGTCCGGGAAGGATACCCCGATGATGTCGCTTGTGGAGAGCGGTCCACACCCACTCTCCCCGGTTTCGCCGGGCACCCACGCCAGGTGGAATCCCCATCGTGTCCCTCTCTCCATGCATGGCGCCCGTCAACGCTAGCCATTGCGCCCGCTCGATGCGGCCGCGCCACATCCAGTGAACATCTCCTCCCTGGCACGAGAAGCACCCGAACCATTTTCAACACCACCCCGCGACAGGAAGACATTCGCATGACCGACACCCAGGAACGCCGACCAGACCGCCCCGCCCGCAAGCCCGATCGCACCCGCCGTCCCGGCGGCCGCCCTGGCCCCAAGCCTCCAGCCCAGCGCGCCAATCGCCGACAGGTTCGCCAGCAGCAGGACCTGCCCGAACGCTTCGTCGAGAACCTCCGCATCGACCGCATCGTCGGCGACGGGCTCGGCATCGGCTTCGATGAAGACGGCCTGGCCGTGTTCGTGCCCCGCTCCGCCCCCGGCGATGTGCTCCGAGCCCGCGTCACCCGGCGCCAGGGCAAGGTGATCCACGCCGCGATCGAGGAAATCATCGAGCCGTCTCCCATGCGCATCGAACCGCGCGTGGCCGACTACAACGCCAGTGGCGGGCTCGATCTCCAGCACATTGGCTACGCCGACCAGGTCACGATCAAGGCCGGGATCATCACCGACGCCCTGCGGCGGATCGCCAAGCTGGACCCGGTGCCGGAAGTCGAGGTCGTTCCCTCCGAGAACGAGTGGCACTATCGCTCCCGCGCCGAGTTCCAGATCGACCAGAAATCGCGCGCCATCGGCTACTTCGCGCCCAACAGCCACCATGTCGTCGACATCGAGGAGAGCCCGGTCCTGACACTGGACACGCAGGCACTGCTCACCACCCTCCGCGACGATTTCGAGGCCGGCCTGGTCCCGAAAAGCGCCTCGGAATACCGGGCGGTCACCGGCGACCTGGGTAGCGTGCTGGAGCAGACCAACACGCCCAAGTCCCGCGCGGTGATGCGCGAGATTGGTGGCGAAACCTACCGCTACTCCGGCGAGTGCTTCTTCCAGGCCAACATCGGGGTTACGCGAGACCTCCTCGCCGAGGTCCTGCGCATCGCCGACGAGGCGAAGGAGGCCGAAGGCATCGCGCTCGATCTCTACTGTGGGGTCGGCCTCTTTACCATTCCGCTCGGCCGCCGGTTCCGTCGCGTGATCGGTGTCGAAAGCTTCGAGCCCGCCACGACCTTCGCCGAGGAGAACCTGGGCGAGGCGAAACTCACCAACGGCCGAATCGTCACCGCCCCGGTGGAGCACTGGCTCGCTGGCGACCGCTCACCGCTGGGCCGGATCGCCTTCGCCGTCTTCGATCCGCCTCGCACCGGAGCCGGCAAGGCCACCATGGAGAACCTCGCCAAGCTGAAGCCGGCTCACATCGCCGCCGTTTCCTGCGATCCCGCCACCTTCGCCCGCGATATCCACGACCTCACGCAGAACGGCTATGAGGTCGTGAGCGTGAAGGGCTTCGACATGTTCCCGCAAACCCACCATGTCGAGATCGTCGCCCACCTGCGACGCCTGGAGCCATAGGAGCCCTCCCGATGCCAGTCCCCGTTCCCCCAGCCCGGATCGAACGCATCCGGGCCGCCATTGAAACCGCGGTCAAGGCCGGCGAGTTCTCCGGCGTGGCGCTGGTCACACATGGCGAGAACACCCTGCTCGAAGAGGGTCATGGGTTCGCCCATCGCGGCTTCGCCATCCCGAACACCCCCACCACGCGGTTCGATGTCGCGTCCATCACGAAACTCTTCACGGCGGTCGCCACATTGCAACTGGTCGAGCGTGGCGACTTCACGCTCGACACCCCGGTCATTCCCTTCCTCGGCCTCACTGGAACCGCGATCAGTGACGAGGTGACGGTTCGCCACCTGCTGACCCACAGTTCCGGCATCGCCGACGACGCCGATGAGGAGGCCGGCGAGGACTACGATCTCCTCTTCGTGGATACCCCGAATTACCGATTCCGCGAAACCGGCGACCAGCTCCCGCACTTCGTGCACAAACCCGCGAACTTCGCGCCGGGCGAGGGTGCCCGCTACAACAATGGCGGCTTCCTGCTGCTGGGCCTGATGATCGAGCGCGCCAGCGGCCTTACCTATCACGACTACGTGCGCCAGCACGTCTTCGAACGCGCCGGGATGGACGGCGCGGACTTCCTGGCGCTGGACGAGATCAATCACAACCTGGCCGAGCACTACCGGCGCTTGGAAGGCGACAGCGGCGAGGTCTTCTGGCGCAAGAACATCTACGCCTACCCACCGGTCGGCGATCCCGCTGGCGGCGCGAATGTCACCGCCCGCGATCTCGATATCTTTCTCCGCGCGCTTCGCGGTGGACGGTTGCTGGGCCCGGAGCTGACCGGGACGATGCTGACCCCACAGGTGAAATCGCACATCTACGAGACAGGTGGCTCATGCTGGTACGGCTACGCCACCCAGATCGATGTCGAGGACGACGGAACGATTTCGGCCTGGGGCAAGGATGGCCAGAACTCCGGCGTGGCCAGCAATGCCGAGATCCTGCCGGATCTCGACGTGGCGGTGATCCTCCTCGCCAACCAGGACTGCAATGTCTGGTCGCTTGATCGCGAGATCGACCGCATCCTCCGCGAGACCGATGACTGATACGCCCAACGCCTCGCCCAACGACCGCGGGAATCCAGCCGCCAGCCTCCCGGATGTTCAGCCAGAAGCCAGGGAGCTCGTCTCGCGCCTGACCGACCTCTGCCAACGCCAGTTCAGCTCTGGTCTGCGCACGCTCGTCATACACGGCTCGGCCGCGAAGGGTGGCGTCATCCCCGGCTCCAGCGACCTCGACTTTGTCATGATCGTCGAGCCCCGCCTGCTCACCGCCGGCGGTGAACTTCCATTCGAGCGTGTGGTCGAGTTTCATGCCGGCCTCGCCCGCATCGATCCCGAGCCGTTCCTGTACCTCCAGGGAAATATCTATCCCCACGGCTCACCGAAGGGCATTGGCTTCATCCCCGGCACCTACCACGTCGCCCTCGGCGATCGCGATGTTCCGCTGGCCACCAGCGAATCGCTGGTCGAATCGGCCCATTCAGCCCTGGCCCGGTTCGACCCCGATGGCTACCGAAACGACCGGAGCAACGCCCTGCTCAATCACGGCGAAGCCCGTCTCTTTCGCCAGGTCCGCTGGATGTGCACAGACATCTGGCCCATGGCCTTCCACATCGCCACCCTGGTCGACGGTGACGGGATCAGGACCTGGCAACACACCAAGCACCAGACCGTCGCGTTCCTGACCCACGACCCGATCGTTGGCGGCCCACTGGCGCGATGGCTGGACGCCGTCACGCGTCACTACGCTTCCGGCGAAACCACCGCCACCGCCCTGGAAGCCCTTACGGCCGGCGTAGCCTTCCTCGACGCCGCGTCCCGCTGGTACGGCGAATGGTCCGTCGCACACGAACAGGGAAAGACACATGCGTGACCTCCATCGCCCACTCCCGCCTACCATCAATGTACGGGTGGACCTCCGGGTCGGAACGAACCTTCTCATGGCGAACGAAGGAGTCGTCCACCCTCCCCGCCGAACGAGTATTCGCCATGTCTGACCGGCCCTACACCCTCTCGCTCGTTCTCCCCCTGCCGCCGAGCGTCAACAACCAGTACGTGACGATTGGCAACCGGCGCGCGCTCAGTAAGCCTGCGAGGGCATTCCGCAAGGATGTCGGCGTCATCATCGAGCAGATGCGCGTGAAGGACAGGATGGACAAGGCCACCGAGAAGGCGCTCCAGACATCGCTGCTCGGCATCTACCTCACCTTCTACTTCACCTCCCCCATGCGCCGCGACCTCGACGGCGGCCTGAAAATCGCCCTCGACGCCATCGGCGATTCCATCGGCTTCGACGACCGCCGCGTGGTCGACCTCCATCTCACTAAGCAGATCGACCCACTCCACCCCCGCCTCGAGGTCGAGATCGAAACCATCAGCGACTGGACCTTCGACCAGACCTTCGTCTACCTCGGCGAACCCGGCGACGGTGACGATGGCGAAGACTCCACCGGGGACGGCGACTAGCTCACGGACCCCAGCCGTCGAGTAAACTCAGCACATACAGGCCGTCCCCCGCTTGACCGGCCACCTCCCTCCCCGGCCCACCCACGGAGATCGAACGCTTGACCGCCACCATTTCGACCGATACGTCCGCCGCTCCCGACCACGGCACCACCACCATCGACGCCGTTGTCATCCTCGACTTCGGCTCCCAGTACAGCCAGCTCATCACCCGACGCGTGCGGGAACTCGGCGTGTACGGCGAGATGTTCCATCACAACGCCACCTGGGAGCAGGTCGAAGGCCTGAATCCGAGGGCCATCATCCTCTCCGGCGGCCCGAACAGCGTCTACGCCGAAGGCGCCCCCCAACTCCCCGGCTGGGTGCTTGAGAGGAATCTCCCCGTCCTCGGCATCTGCTACGGCCTCCAGCTCATGGCCCAGGCGCTCGGCGGCACGGTCGAGCCCGGCGCCCGCAAGGAATACGGCCCGGCCGGAATCTCGGTCGATAGAGAAGCCGGAACCGCCGCCCTGTTCGCCGACCTCCCCCAGCACATCAACGTCTGGATGTCCCACGGCGACCATGTCTCCGCCGTGCCGGATGGCTTCTCGGTCGTCGCCACCTCGCCGAACTCCCCCGTCGCCGCAATGGAGCGCGATCACCTTGTCGGCATCCAGTTCCACCCCGAGGTGAACCACACCGAACATGGCTCGGAAATCCTCCGCAACTTCCTCGTCAATATCGCTGGTTGCGAACCCAACTGGTCGTCCCAATCGTTCATCGACGAGGCCGTGCAGCAAATCCGCGACCAGGTCGGCGATGGCAAGGTCCTGCTCGCCCTCTCCGGCGGCGTCGACTCGTCCGTGGCCGCCGCGCTGATCCACAAGGCCGTCGGCGACCAGCTCACCCCCGTGTTCGTCAACAACGGCCTCCTGCGACAGGGCGAAGCCGAACTCGTCCGCGAGGTCTTCACCGAACACTTCGGCATGGAGCTCGTCTACGTCGATGCCTCCGACCGCTTCCTCGAAATGCTCTCCGGCGTCGAGGACCCCGAACGCAAGCGCAAGATCATCGGCGAGCAGTTCATCCGCGTCTTCGAGCGCGAGGCCGAGAAGGCCGGTCCGTTCGACTTCCTCGCCCAGGGCACGCTCTATCCCGACGTGATCGAAAGCGCCACCAACGCCGATGGCGCGGCGGTCAAGATCAAAACCCACCACAACGTCGGCGGCCTGCCCGAGGACATGAAGTTCAAGCTCATCGAGCCGCTGAAATGGCTGTTCAAGGATGAGGTCCGCGCCGCGGGCCGTGCTCTCGGCCTGCCGGACGGCATCGTCGAGCGCCAGCCATTCCCCGGTCCCGGCCTGGCCGTGCGCACCATGAGCGCGGTCGAGGAAAGCGACCTCGAACTGCTTCGCGGGGCGGACGCCATCGTTCGTGAGGAAATCGAATCCGCCGGGCTCGCCCTGGACGTCTGGCAGTACTTCGCCGTGCTGCTCCCGGTGCGCTCCACCGGCGTGATGGGCGACTACCGCACCTATGGCCGCGTCTGCGCCGTCCGCGCCATCACCAGCCAGGACGCCATGACCGCCGACTTCGCCCGCCTGCCGTGGGATGTCCTCGCCCGGATCAGCAACCGCATCGTCAACGAAGTCCACGGCATCACCCGCGTGGTCTACGATATTACGTCGAAACCGCCCGCCACCATCGAGTGGGAGTAGCGTCATCGATGATCCTCGAAGTCGCCATGCTGGACGTTATTCCCGGCCAGGAAGCCGAGTTCGAAACCGCCTTCGCCGAGGCCTCCGCGATCATCGCCTCCATGCCCGGCTACATCCGTCACAGCCTCCGGCGCTGCGTCGAAAACCCGTCTCGTTACCTCCTGCTCGTCGACTGGGAAACGCTGGAGGACCACACGGTCGGCTTCCGTGGCTCGCCTGAATACCAGCGCTGGAAGGCCCTCCTTCACCACTTCTACGACCCATTCCCGACAGTGGAACACTTCGCACCGATCGGCTAGGTCCGGCACTGGTTCCAACGACGGTGATTGCTGAGCCGGGCTCCCAGTGAGGGAGCCGGAGCGGTCGTGCTGACTTCGCCGGGGCCGTGCTGAAGATCGACCCGCAACGGCAGACAGCCCAGTTGGTCCGAGCCCATCCCGCCCGCGGAGGTACGGAGTCCCTAAGCAGCCACTGATCGCACGTCACGCGAACGACTCCCGGCTGCTGTATGGGCCTCCCTTCCCGGATAGGCTGAAACAATCTCTCCGAGACCCACCCTAGAACATGCCGTTGTCGTTGGCCGACGTGCCCGGCGCTACCTGCAACACGTCCCAGTGCTCCACGATCCTGCCGTTCTCGTCCAGTCGGAAGATGTCGATGCCAGCGTAATCATGGTCACCCGGCCAGCGCTGGTGGCAGTGCAGCACCACGAACTCGCCCTCGGCAATCGCCCGCTTGAACTCCACGCTCTTGCCGGGATACTCGCGAGCCATCCGCTCGAAGTACTCAACAAACGCCTGCTTGCCATCCGCCACATGTGGGTTGTGCTGCACGTAGGTATCACCGGCGTACAACGCGATGGCCTCGGCGGGCCTGGCCTGGTTGAACATCAGGTCATAGAACGCCATCACGGTCTGCTTGTTCGTCTCGGGATCGTGCGCCACGGTCTGCCTCCATCCGGGTTCGTTGTTGAGTCGATACGCACCTCCACATCGTATTCCGATGCTGGAGATGTGCCGCGTAGGCTCAACGTGTCCCGGCCCTCACCTGTGATACGAGCCCGGACACACACGGCCCGTACAGCTGGCCCATGGAACCCGTTGGCGCTGGAAACCGCGGGCTAGCGGCAGCCGATCGGCCCCAGCACCGGCTTGATGTCCAGAACCGGTGTTCCGTCGATCGCCTCCAGGTGATCGACCCGGAGCGAGTTCCCGTCGACCTCCACCACAGTCGTCGTATGCAGGCCAATGGGGTTCGGCCGGTCGGGTGATCGCGTGGCGAACACGCCACAGAGCGGCCGTTCGAGATCATGCCGGGGGTGCACCTGCAACACATCCCGGCTCGCCTGATGCAGCCACGTCAAAATGTGGACCTCGGTGCCTGCGACAAGCTGGAGCAGACCGCCGCTCACGTCGTCCCGCAGGACGATCCTGGCCGGAGGCGCGTCCTCGTCAGCCTGGCGCGGCGCGTCCTTGCGGTCCAGCAACTCCGTCTCCACCCAGCCAATGGGGTGGATCACGATCGATTCCAGCGCGGCATCATTCATGGAATCTCCTTCCGGGTGGAAACGCATGCCCGTATGATAGTTCCGTCGTGAATCTCACTCACCAAGGATGATCATCACCATGCGGTCGCTTCGCTCTTCGGTCGTGGAAACCCTGCTCGACCTCATGGCACTCCCCGCCCCCAGCGGCCAGGAGGAACCCGTCCTCGCCTGGTGCCGCGAAACCTGGGCCAGCCTCGGCGCGTCCGTCGACGTCACGCCCATCGGAAACGTGCTCGCCCACGTTCCGGGCCCTGGCCCACGACTCCTGCTGCAGGGCCATGCCGACGAAATCAGCTTCATCGTCCGCGCCATCGACGAGCGCGGCTTCGTGTGGCTCGTCGATGGGCAGGGCAGCCGCCGTCAGTTCCAGAACCGCTATCCGGTCGGGCATCCCGCCCTCATCCTGGCCCGAAACGCTCACATCCCAGGCGTCTTCGCTTCGCCCACCGGCCACATCCTGGCCTCTCGTGACGAGCCCCGCGCATCACTGCCTGATACCGCCAGCACGGTGTTCGTCGACATCGGCGCTGAATCGCGCGAGGAAGCCATCGCTCTCGGCGTCCATCCTGGCGCGGGCGTCATCTGGAACCCACCGGTCCAAAGGCTCGGCCACCGCTTCGTGGGCAAGGCCATCGACAATCGCGTCTCGCTCGCCCTGATGACCCACCTCATCGCCGATGTCGCACAAGGCGACCTGGCCTACGACCTCACGATCGCCGCCACGGTCCAGGAAGAGATCGGTCTGGTCGGGGCCACGTCGCTGGGTGCTCCAAACCGCTTCGACCTTGCGATCGCCATCGACAACGGCCCGATCGCCGACTATCCCGGCACGGACCTGAACGAACTGCCGGTAAAGCTCGGCGGCGGCCCGACCATCGTCTACAAGGATTCCCTGGTCCACTACGACCGCCGTGTCATCGCCCGCCTGGAGGCCATCGCCGCCAGCAACCACATCACCGTCCAGCCCGGCGTGTACCAGGGTTTCGGCAGCGATGGGGTCGCGCTCATGCGCGCGGGGATTCCGACGGCCCTGCTCGCCGTCTCCACCCGCTATACCCACTCCCCGTTTGAAATGGGCGATGTCCGCGATGTCGAGGCCACGCTGGCCCTGCTCAAGGCCTTCGTCACCACCCAGGCCGAACCGCTCCCAGCCGGCCCGGCCTGAGGGTCCAGACCTACAACCGGATCACGCTCCGCAGCGTCTCGCCGCGCTCCATCGCGTGGAACGCCTCTTCGCTCTCTTCCAGCGAGATCACCCGCGTCACCACCCGATCGAGATCGAGCTGGCCCTGCTCATACCACGAGGCCAACAGCGGGAAGTCGCGCGTCGGCAGACAGTCCCCGTACCACGACACCCGCAGGCTGCCGCCGATATCGAAGAACTTCGCGATCGGGAGTTCCAGCGTCGCCTGCTGATCAGCGACGCCGATCACCACGCAGGTGCCCGCCAGGTCGCGGCACATGATCGCCGTCTCCAGCGTTTCCG
The DNA here is from genome assembly GCA_023389575.1 of Chloroflexota bacterium. Taxonomy (GTDB): domain Bacteria; phylum Chloroflexota; class Chloroflexia; order Thermomicrobiales; family UBA6265; genus JACCYX01. Next base: position 16,570 of record JAEWEG010000083.1, read on the forward strand.
GGCGGCCCACCGCCTCGAACGACGCATCGACGCCGTGGCCACCAGTGATCTCCTTGATGGCGGCGACCGCGTCGCCATCCTTCGGGTTCACCGTGTGCGTCGCCCCGAACTCCTTCGCCCACTCCAGCTTCTTCGGGTCGAGGTCCACCGCGATGATCGTTGTCGCGCCGGCCAGCCGCGCGCCCATGATCACCGAATCACCGACGCCCCCGCAGCCGATGATCGCCACCGACTGTCCTGGCTGGATGTTGGCCGTGTACACCGCCGCGCCAACCCCGGTCATCACGCCGCAACCGATCAGGCTCATCTGCTCGGGCGGAAGCCCGTCCTTCACCGGAATGCACTGGCGCGAATGCACCAGCGTGTGCGTGCAGAACGTCCCGATCCCCAGGATCGGCGTCAGCACCTCGCCATCCATCGTCTTCATGCCCTGGTGCGCGTTCAGGCTGGCCGCGCACAGGTGCGGCTTGCCCACCAGGCAGAACCGGCACTCGCCACATGGAGCGCGCCACGCCATGATGACGTAGTCGCCTTCCTTGACGTTCGTCACGCCCTCGCCGACCCGCTCAACGATCCCGCTTCCCTCATGACCGAGCAGGAACGGAAATCCGGAAGTTCCGAATACGCCGTTCTTGGCCGAGAGATCGGTGTGGCAGACCCCACTCGCGAGGATGCGGACCAGGACCTCTCCCGCCTCTGGC
>JAEWEG010000005.1 GCA_023389575.1 Chloroflexota bacterium
CCGTCGGTGACCATCGCCACCGCTTCCCGCATGAACGATTCACTGTACCGACCGCGTCGCCCCATCTCGTCACCTCCTCGACCACAATTCCCCGTCTTCCACTGTCCAAGAAAACTGTGACACACCACCCCACGCCGAATGGTTCCATGGGGAAAGGCAAACGCGCTCACCTTCGTATAAGGAATGGAAAAGCACGGGCTACAGACCGTCGAGCAGGGGCGGACTGGTGTATGGGTATCCCCGATCCCTATCCGAATCCGCCTCCCCCGTGGGAAACCCATACACCGGTCCGTTCATCGTGGAATGGTTGGTTCGGGCCCCGGCTAGGGTTTCCGTACTGACTGAAGCAACCCATCCTCAGCCGTCAGCGGGACGAACGTTTCGGGACCGAAGAAGCGATCCTCTCGCCACCGCTGTGGGTTGGCCTCCACGTACCGAGCGATCGCCGCAAAGGCATCCTCGTCGCGGATGATCCGATCGCGGAAACTCGTATGCCACACATGTCCATCGAACGGTGGTCACCCGCGCGTCCGGACTCCTTGGATGTAGCGTTTCGTCGTGACCGTCTTGAACCAGCCCCCATCGCGTACCACGCCATGCACCAGTACGGAAACCCTAACCGGCATCATTGGTAGCCACCCCCTGAGAAGCGTGCCGGTGTATGGGTTTCCCACCTGGGCGACCTCGGCAGCCGAAGCCCCAATGCCCTGCCGATACACGCGGAGCGTGGAAGGTGTCCCCCATGTTGAGTGGTCGAGATTGCCGGACGCTCCCGGCGAACGGATTGACTACTGTGAACGGACACTCCTATCAGAACCCATTTACATTGCCGGGCCAAGAGCCTACAATGAGCACTATGCAGTTGCATAGTGCTCATTGATCGTTCCGGGAGCCATCATGGACCACACGTCGACCGCCAACGAACAGGCTGGAACCCAACCACCGGCCACCGAGCGCGCGGAGGAATCCACCTCCCGGACCGAGGCCCCCGCGCACTCGCCATCGCTGGCCCGCTTCTACATGACCAGCGACCTGCGAACCGCCACCGGCCTGACCCGCACCCACCTCGACTTCTACCTCCGCGAGGGCGTGATCGTTCCCACCGCCCGCACAGAGAGCGGCTACCTGCTGTTCGACGACGAGGAACTCTCGGTCCTTCGCCAGGTCATCGCCTGGCGCCAGTCCGGCGTCGGCGTGCGAGACATCCTGGCCCGGCTCGGGCGAGACGGCGAGACGTCGTCGTGATTGGCCTCTCGCTGGCTGGCGATGACGTGGTGAGGAGATGGTAGCGACGATGGTTGCGGCATCCCGACGACCGGTACAGGCCAACTGGAGTGGCACACCCGCATTGCCTGGCGTGCGCACCGCGCCATTCGCGAGCCTTCCCTCGCAAATGGCGACGCTCGCCGCGCTCCAGACCTGGCTTGAGGGCGAGGGACCTGGTCTCGGCATCCTTGCCGGCCCATCAGGCGCTGGCAAGTCTCGCCTGATGGAACGGCTCGTGCTGGATCTCGCCGAAAACGAGGATCGCCTCATCGGCGTCATCCCCGGGGACGAAGGCAAGCGCTCGGACGCCGCCTTCCTGCGAGAGGCGATCGCCGCCTTCGGCGGAAAGCCGACCGGCCGGACCGGCCTCGAACTCACGCTCGAACTGCGTTCGCTCCTCGATGACCACAGGTCCGATCCGGCGCCGCCCGTCCTGCTGGTGGACGACGCGTCGTTCGCGGGCTCCCGGCTGGAGATCCTGCGCGCCATCCTCGCGCCGGGCTCGGAGGCCAACGGGGGAAATGGGCAGCCCGCCGTCCAGATCGCCCTGTTCGGCCCGGCGGGACTGCCAGACCGCATCACCCGCCGCCGCCAGCTCTCGGGCATGGTCCAGGCCACCGGCACGCTTCCACCCATGCCGGCCGACGAACTCCGGCTCCTGGTCGACAACTGGCTGGAATCAGCGAGGAAGGCATCGCCCAGCCTTCCAGCCATCCCGGAGGAGGTGATGGGCATCATCGTCTCGGCGGCCGGTGGGAATCCGGGCCGGGCGCTCGACCTGGCTCACGAGACGCTTCGTGAAGCCATCGCCATCGGCCTGGCGACGGTCAGCACCACGCTGGCGCGGGCGCTGGCTCCCATCGATGCCACATCCGGCGATCGACGGCGGGGACGAAACGCCCGGCGATCGGAGAGCGACGCGGTGCAAACCCATCTCGTGCTTCCGGGTCTGGGGCTCGAACCAGACGATCAAGGGGAGGCCGAAAGATGACGACCTGGCAACATTGGGCGTCCGGACACCCGGTCACGCCCCACGCGGGCAACGTATGCTGGAATCGGACGAATACCGGCCATGATGGGCAGGGGTCGAAGCCGCGGGAATCGGCGGTTTCGACCGGTGCCGAACACGGAACCGGACACATCGATCTGGAGGAGCGCCAACTCTCGCCAGGTCACTCGCATAACCACACCATCTGTTCCGGCGCCAACCGGAAGCGGGAGGTATCGCAAGGGAGGTCGAACGACGCGACACGGGTCGCCAACAATATGAACACGCCGTACCGCTTCGGAGCCACGACGAGCTGCTTAACGAAAAAGACCGGTGCGCCAACACCAGTCCTCTTCGAAGTTCATTGTTTGTGAGGGCTTCCGGACACTGATCCGACGGTCGCCAAACCGCCTGATCCGCGTTCAATCCGAAGCATGTTGTCGCTATCCCCGCCAAGGGAGGGTTTTGTGTACCCAAGCAACGAGTCGATTGTAGTCACGCCGCCGGTGGTGTGTCAAGACGCGAGGTGCCTCGCTGGCACCGCGCCGAGCGCTGGATAACCAGTGCCACGCCGTCCGGAAAACCGCCCCGAGCGGGACATCGTCACTGATCAGCTGGAACCAAAGGCTCCGGCGCGGGGGAAGGCATCCTCCAGCGCTGGGCGTGGGTCCGGGCGGTCGGCGACGACGTCCGGTTCCCCAAAGACCCGTTCCACCAGCGCCACACAGCCACCCGTCACCGGCGTGGTCGGCGATGCCTCGGCCGCCGTCACTCGCTCCGGCGAGGACGTCCGGCGACGCGGATGGTTCTGGCACTGGAACAACATCGTCACCCAGTACGCGCCGCTCATCGGCCTCAAGGGTGTCGGCCTGATCAACTCCTACACGGTCTGGACCGACCGGCGCGAGTCCTCTCCCCACCGCGGTTACGCCTTCCCATCCCAGCAGTCCGAGGCCGACTTCTACGGCGAGGACCGGGCCGAACTCATCACCATCAACAAGTTGCTCGTGGCGCTCGACCTGATCGAGATCCGCAAGGAGATGGTGCCCCGCACCGATGAGAAGGGCCGCCGCTGGAAGGTGCCGCACAATCTCTATCGGGTGAAGGACCACGACGACGACTTCCAGCTCACCACCGAGGACGTGATGAAGGTGGTCGCGCTGGCGGACAGGGACCGCGCCGTGTACCGATACGTGCGCCGCATGTTCTCTCCGAAGTTCTCGCCCATCGACAGCCAGAACGTCTGGCACGGCATCCTCGAAGAGGTACGCCAGGACCCAACCTGGCAAAAGCTGGCCGAGAAAACCGCCCGCGACGAATCGAAGGCATCGGCCCGCAGCAAGGCCGGTCACGCCTCTCGACGCACGAATGAGGCCACCAGCTCTTTTTCTTTGCCCAATGACAGTGACAAGCCGGAACCCGAGGTGACAGGAAGCGACAGTGGCAATGACAGCACGACTGTCAAGAGACGACAGTCCAAAAGGTCAGCGCGAACCTCTGTTGCAAAGACCAACAATGGTTCGGCGACCGTTGATGAACCGTCCAACAATGGTTTGAAGGAAAATCCGCCACCCTCTGTTGCACCCGCCAACACTGATGGCCCAACCAGTGTTCAACCAACCAACACTATGTATTACCAATCTTTAACCACAACAACGACTGAGGCATTTGACGAAATTGCTGGTGGGCAACGCTCGTTCGGACCGGAGCACGCTCCCGACCAGGCTCGCGCCGAAAGCGCGGCTATCCGGTTCTTCGAGGAAGCGAACGACCGGGTGTCGACACCCGCCGAGCGGCGCCTCCTCCGGCAACTCGCCGATCAGTTCGACGCGGCCGCCCGCGAGCAGGGTAGTTCGGGCTGGCTCTGGCTGGGCATGGCGATCGACGATGCGGTCGGCGCCGGAAGCGCGTTCGTGGCTCCGAAACGGATCCGGGAAATTCTCTCCCGGTGGCAACGGGACGGGCTTCCCGAAGAGCATGCCAACGACGTCGCGAATCTTGCCAGTCCGTCACAGATAGCCATGACACCTGTGACAGTTGAGGTGGATACCAGTCACAGGTCGACCCGCGAGCCGATGCCACCGCAACCCGGCGAGATCGGGGCGGAACCATTCGTGTCGCCGGTCTTCATGATCGAGGACTGCGGCCTCACCAACCGGCAGGTGTGGACGGCTGTGATGGGTGACCTCCATCAGTCCGGAAGCATCAGCCAGGCCGATGTCTCCACCTGGTTGCGGGACGCCGCCATTCTCGACTGCGGCGATGGCGACGTGGTGATCGGCGTGCCACATGAGCTGGCCCGCCGCCGGGCCACCGGCCGCTACGTGGGCGCCATCCGGCAATCGCTGGAACGCGTCACCGGCCTCCGGCTGGAAATCTCGGTCATCCTCTTCCGCGACTGGGACGCCGCCTGACCAACGTGCCGCGCCACCTCGTTCGTGGGACCAGCGCCGTGTGGCTGGATACAACCATCACCGGGGATCGCACTCCCACCCTCGGCGATGTCATCTGATTCGTAACGCTCAGGAACACCGATGGCGCTACCGGCATGAGTCAGTCCAGCGCATTTCCGCCGCCCCGGTCTGGCCCGTCATCCTCCACAATGAGGTGGAGCCCATCGCGTATCCCATCGTCCCCGGCGAGGGAGCGCATGCCCACCAGGATGTCCCTGTTGTGGATGGACTGGGATCGACGCCGGGCCACCGGCCCGGAAGGAACGACACCATGCCCCTGAAACGCATCGCGGCGACTCTTGCTCCGCTCATGCTCGCCCTGGCGTTCGCCATATCGGCCGGCTCCGCCCAGGAAGCCTCGCCCGCGGTCGATCTGTACGCTCACCCATCGCATGTCCACGCCGGCGGTTGCGCTGACCTCGATCCCGCGCCACTCTTCCCCCTGAACGCCGTAGCAGTCACCGAACCCGGCGGCGCGGTGGAGGTGGCGACCACCACCATCGACGCGTCGATCGAGGACCTGCTCAGCGAGCCCCACGCGATCGTCGTCCACAGCAGCGTCGAGGACATGGAAACGTACATCGCCTGTGGCGACCTGGCCGGGCCCGTTATCGAAGGCGAGCTTGTGGTCGGCCTCTACCGGCTGAACGACTCGAACCACGACGGCATCGCGGTCCTGGAAGCGATCGAAGATGGCGGAACCGTGGTTACCGTCTACCTGCTCTACACCGGCGACATCTAGCTTCGTGCCTGTCAATTCGCCGTTCACCGATTGACTTCATGCTCACTCAGACCAGTACCGTTACCCCGAGGCGAGTGAGGAGGTGGCGCGGGTATGGACACCGCCTAACGGCGGTAGGACTTCGTCCGGGGATGCCTCGCAAGCTCGGCATGACGAGGTTGGTTCGTAATTTTAGGGATGTATCCGTCACTCCCATCGTGCGATGACATGCACCAGTACGGAAACCCTAGGCGACAATCAACGACACCGTGTCATGCGCGAACTGGTCGCCGTATGGGTTTCCCCGTAGGCATGCGCGGTCTCCCGGTGCATGCGGAGCGTGGGAGTTTTCCCTCGTGGAGGAGCCATCTCGGGCGGGTGCGCGATAATGAGGGCCGGTTGGGCAGCGGCGGCCAGCCAAAAGCGAATGTAAACACCACGCACCGAAGGGTCCCCGCGTGTCATCGACCACCGGCCTGCCATACACCCTCTCCCGCTCCAGGCGCTCCGCCCGCCACCAGGCGCTCCGGTTCCGGAAGCTACTGGACACCATCGGCCCGCTCCGGCTGATAGGGCCCTGGGTGGTCATCGTCCTGGCGGGATACGTTGGAGACCTGGTCGGCGTCCCTGTCGCCTGGCTGGTCGGCCCCATGATCGCGGCGGTCATTCTCAGCCTCTCCGGCGCCCCGCCAGAACCCTCCACCGCCAAGCTCTTCCCGGTCGTCCAGGCCGTGATCGGCGCCACCCTGAGCGCCTCGTTCACCATCGACGCCCTCAAGCCGCTCGGCGAGCACTGGCTGCCCATCGGCATCTCCGTGGTCCTGGTACTGGCGGTCAGCATCGGCGCTGGCCTGGTGCTCACGAAGGTCGCCTCGCTCGATATCGCCACCGCCTCGCTGGGCACCATCCCCGGCGGGGCCTCCGGCATGGTCGCCATGAGTGACGAGCTCGGCGGCGATGCCCGGCTGGTGGCCTTCATGCAATACGCTCGCCTCGTCGTGGTCATCGTCAGCATCGCCGTCCTCGCCCGGATGGTGGATATCGGCGGCGAACCGGTGACCCAGCAGCTTGCCGCGAGCGACGGCCCGCCCATGATCGCCCGGTACGGCCTGGCGGTGCTGGTGGCGGGTCTCGGCGGTTGGCTGGGGGTGCGATTCCGCCTCCCGGCCGGAGCCCTGGTCGGCGCCATGATCGTCGGCCTGATACCGGGCCTGCTCGAAATCGGGCCGCTGGCCTGGCCGGGATTTGTCCTCTCCGGGGCTTACCTGCTGCTCGGTTCACGCGTCGGCTCCCGCTTCGACCGCACCATCATCCGGCGGCTGTGGGCGCTGCTGCCGTTCGCGCTGGGCTTCGTGGTGGCCCTCATCGTGATCTGCGCCGGAATCGGCTGGGGACTCCACCTGGCCACGAACCTGGACGTGCTCACCGCCCTGCTGGCGACCTCTCCCGGTGGCATCGACGCCGCCACCATCGCCGCGCTCGACACGGGGGCGAATGTCACCATGGTGGTCTCGATCCAGATGATGCGCCTGCTGATGATGGTGCTGGTGGGGCCGTTCATCATCCGGAAGCTGGTCGCTCGCCGCATGCCACCCGTTACCATTGCAACCGTTGAGTCGAGCCAACCCAACCGCCCGGAAAGGACCTCCTGACATGCGAATCGCGATCTTCTCCGATGTCCATGGCAACTCCCTCGCCCTCGATGCCGTGCTCCACGATATCGACCGGGTGGGCTCCATCGACGCCATCTGGTTCGGCGGCGACTCCGCCGCGCTCGGCTTCGATCCCGCCGGAAGCATCCAGCGGCTCGACGCCATTCCCAGGCTCGTCGCGATCCGCGGGAACACCGATCGCTATCTGATCGAGGACACCACGGAAGCCGACACCGCCGTCCTGAAGCGGGCCGAAACCGACCGCGCGGGAGCTCTCGCCTCCATGCCCTTCGGACGCGGCTTCAGCTGGACGCTCGGCGCCGTGACCGCTTTTGGCTATCGCGAGTGGCTCGAGGCGCTGCCGCTGGACCACCGCGTCACGCTGCCCGATGGCACCCGCCTGCTGATGGTCCACGCCTCGCCCGGCACGGACGACGGCGACGGCATCCTCCCCGATGCGTCCGACCAGGAGGCCGCCGCGCTGCTGGAGGGCGCGGATGCCGACCTCGTCGTCATCGCGCACACCCACATCCCGCTCGATCGCATGGTGGGCGATATCCGGGTCTGGAATCTCGGCAGTGTCTCCAACCCCAAGGCGGGGGATACCCGCGCGATGTGGACCCTGCTGGAAGCGGATGAGTCCGGCCATACCCTCACCCGCCAGTACGCCACCTATGACATCGCCGCCATGCTCGAACACCTCGCCACGGTGAAGCACCCAACCGAACGCTACATTCGCTCGTTCTGGGAAGGTGTGTAGGCCACCCATGCGAGTCGCGGTGTTCTCCGATGTTCACGGCAATACCCTCGCCCTCGACGCCGTGCTGGCGGATATCGAACGTGCCGGTGGGGTGGATGCGCACTGGTTCGTGGGCGACGCGGCCATGATCGGGTTCGACCCGGTCGGGGCGGTGGAACGGCTGCGCGGCCTGTCCAATCTGATGGCGGTGCGCGGCAACGGCGATCGCCGTCTCGCCACCGATCCGGTGGTGGTCCGCGAGATCACGGACCGCTTCGTGGAAACCGCTGAACCGGCCGAGGCCAGGATCTGGCGCCTGGTCCTCGCCGATTCGGAGTGGACGCGTGACCTGCTCAAATCCGCCGGCCACTACGAGTGGATCGCCACCCTTCCGCTCGAACAACGCCTGATGCTGCCCGATGGCACGCGCGTGCTCCTGGTCCACGCCGCGCCGGGGACCGACGAGGGGTCCGGGATCCAGGACAGGCATTCAGACGACGAACTCCGGGGCATCCTGGCCGGAACCGAGGCCGAGCTGGTCTTCGTGGGTCACACCCACCGGCCGCTGGACCGCACGGTCGATGGAGTCCGCGTGATCAACCTCGGCTGCCTCAGCAACCCGCCCGGCGCCGACAAACGCGCCATGTGGACGCTACTCGAAGCGGACGATCAGGGCTACACCGTGGAACGCCGGTTCGTGGACTACGACCTGGCCGCCGTGCGACATCGCCTGGAAACGGAGCGTGTCCCGGCCTGGGAGTATGTGATGAGCTACTTCCGGGAGACAGCGTGATCTCTCCTTCGGATCGCGCACTGATCGACCTCCAGGCCGAAGCGCTGTTCACCCACGACGCACTTGGCCGGATCGTTCGCGTCAACGAGCAGGATGGCGACCCCGCACCCCGCTTCTTCCTTGGAAGAAGCGCGCAAGGCAACACCTGGCGCATCCGCCACAATGTGCCGCCGGACGTGACCCGAGAGCTTGAAGCGCTGGCCGCCGGCGAACCGGTATCCAGCGATCTCGAATCTCCCCCACGAAATCTCGACGCGATGATGGCCGCCCTCGCTCGTCATCAACCCGCATCGATCGACCATACCGGCCCAGCCTACCGCTTCCCGGACGAGCTTCCCGCCCCGGCCCAGGGCGTGATTCGCCTCACCTTCGCCAACCGCGGCCTGCTGCGCGAAATGTCGGACTGGGCTTCCGGAATCGACAGCGAGGACGACTTCACGGCTTGGGGTCCCGGCGTGGTGATGGTGGAGGATGGCATCGCGGTCTCGATCTGCGCCTGTTCCCGCCTGACCGACCGCGTGGCGGAAGCGGGCCTCGAAACCCTGGAGCGATACCGGGGAAGGGGCCACGCCGTTCAGGTCGTGGCCGCCTGGGCGCGGGCCGTACGGGACACGGGCCGAATTCCGCTCTACAGCACAACCTGGGACAACCACGCATCCCGGTCGGTCGCCCGCAAGCTCGGCCTCATCGCCTACGGCTCCAACTTCAGCCTGCTCTGATCGGACCATCTTCGAAACTGGTAGCGGCGAAGTTCATCTTCGTCTGGCGGAGATCCCCACGCTCTCCTTCGGAAACCACGGAGTTGGGGCGGATTCATCACTTCGAGTCCAGGAAATCTGGGGCTGCGAGGAATGAGGATACCGGACTGACCATGTAGTGCATTGGTTGACAAACGATAGTGGGATTACTAGCATTGTAAGTGCAATTCCCCGGTGATCCTCTCCCGGCCTCGAGCCGGTGATGGTCCCGGGGTTATTACATATTCGGAGTGGCAATGACCGAGCGTGACTGGTTCAATGCGCTACAGCGTCCGATCTCCCCTATTCGCCTTGAAGCGTATCGGGAGGAGGATGCAAGTGATATTGAAACGCTGGCCAACTACTTCTGGAATATGGAACTCTCTGAAGCCCTCTATCCCAGTCTCCAGGCATTTGAGATCGCACTCCGCAATGGTATCCACTCTGCGTTGACCGATCATTTCAAGGATGCAATGTGGTTTGATCGACCGGATCTCATGCTGGACTGGCAAACTGAAGCTGTCGCCAAAGCGCGCGAAGAACTCACTAAACACAACAAAGCCCACGAGCCAGGCCGCATCATTGCTGAACTGCATTTCGGCTTCTGGCACAGTATGTTCAATCGGCCCTATGAGGAAGTTCTCTGGTATGCCAATGGTGCTGCCCTTATCGAGGCTGTATTCCCGCATCTACCACGTCACCTTCGAAAGCGTAAGGAAATTTGGCGACGGATTGATCGAATTCGTCGGCTGCGCAACCGCGTCTTTCACTACGAACCGATCTGGAAGAAACGGGATCTCGAAGAACTTAGCGTGATCATCCATGACATGACGCATGCCATCAGCCCTGAATTGGCAGCGATCATCGCCCTCTCTACTCACTATCCGGAATTACTGCGAGATGGCGCTGAGGGAACGCAAGCGAAGTTATTGCGGATCATGGAAATGGACGACTATCTTCAAGCAGGGCACTGACTAGTGTTGATGGGACATGAGGTCTTAGTTCTGTGGCTGCCCTGACGCAACGTTTCTGCCCAAATGGCACCTGTACCTCACGCGGCATCCGCCGCGATCAGCACCCGCATGATCTCCTGGAACAGGTCGAGATCCCCCGCGAAATCCTCCGGCGTCGTCTTCGGCGCACCCCCGGTGGTCACCATCTCGTGGAAATACTCGAGTTCATGGGTGTACGGGTCCTTGAACGTCGGCCGCGTCACCGTCTGCACATAGGCGTCGCCAACCGTCTCGCCCATCGTCAGCGTTGTCGGCAGGTGCCGGATGTACGGCGTGTCGTACTGCACGCGGAACTGCTTGGTCGCGCCGAACACCTCGATGTGGGCATCGAACCGCCGTTGCTGGTCGACACCCATTTCGAACGTGGCGTGATACCCGTCGTACTCGAAGATCGCCGACATGAACCGGCCCCCGTTCCACTGCCGGGCGGAAACCACCTTTCGCGGCGATCCGATCATCTCCCGCATCGCCGAGAGGTCGTGACTGGCCAGCCCCAGCAGCATCCGGTAGGCGGTGTTCAGTTCGGGCGATACCTCGCCAATCGCCTCCGCCGTCAGCCGCCTGGCCCGTTCGGCGCGGTCCGCCTTGTCGGCGTCACCGATGTCACTGAAGCGATGGATGTTGCTCGACTGCTCGATCATCTTCGCGTTGGGCCCGATGGTGTCCCGCACCCGCACGTAGTTGACCTTGTCCAGGTTCCGGAACTCCTCGCAGGCGGCGATGAACGCCGGGGCGAACCGCCGCATGTACGCCACCATCACCCTTACGCCACTGGCGTCGCGCGCCGCGATGATCTCCTCCACCTCGCGGTGCGTCAGGCACATCGGCTTCTCGACCAGTACATGCTTGCCTCTTTGGCAGGCCAGGATCGTGTGGTCAGCGTGGTACTCGTCGCTGTTGAGCACGAACACCGCGTCGAGGTCGTCCTGGGCAACCAGGTCCTCCGCCTTCCCGTACCGCTGCTCGATTCCGTACTGGTCTCCCACCGCGGCAAGCAGCCCCGGCGACACATCGCAGATCGCCCCCACCTCGAACTGATCGCGCAGCGAGGTGAGAATCGGGAGGTGGATGATCTGGGCTACCTCGCCCAGCCCAATCAGTCCCACGCATAGTCGTTTCATCCACGGTTCTCCTTATGGTGTTGGTTGTCCCGGGCGTTCCCGCCTCGGCCGCGGCGTCGGCGCCACCGCAACAGGTTCGGCGCGGGCCATTGTGCGCTTCATACAGGAAGGGAACGGACCCGGCAAGAGGCGATGGTCATGGCCAGGTAATGCATCGTTGACAGGCAAGACACACTGTGGAAACATGAAATCCTGATTCACGAATGGATCAGGTGGTTGCCCTGGCGCTGATTTGGGTGGCATTCGCGGGCGATCACACATCCCCTTGCGTTTCACATACGTCAGCGGAGGTGCCGCTTCATGTCCCGTCCCGCCAGCGATCCTATCTGGTCCAACTTCTTCCAGTTCAGCTACAACAGCTATACCGAAGACGCGGAAAAATGCGGATGGACCGGCCATCCGGATATCGGCTATTCTCCCCGACTTCGCTGGGACGACAAGCTGTGGGACGACCTCGTCGGCCAGATGGTGCAGGCCGGAGTCAACCAGATCATCTTCAGCCTGGGTGATGGCATCAGGTACGACTCCCATCCCGAGATCGCCGTGGAGGGTGCCTGGACGCCCGCCGAGATGAAGGCGGAGAAGGCGCGGCTCGCCGAACTCGGTATCACGCTCGTCCCCAAGCTGAACTTCTCCACCGCCCACGACCTGTGGCTCGGCGACTACCATCGCATGGTCTCCACCCCGGCCTACTACCAAGTCTGTTCCGACCTCATCGCCGAGGTCATCGACATCTTCGATAACCCGCCCCTGTTCCATATCGGCTACGACGAGGAAACCTGGAACCATCAGAGCTGGTACGAGTACGCCGTGATCCGCGCCCACGACCTTTGGTGGCGCGACTTCCTCTGGTTCGTCGAGCAGGTTGAGTCGCGGGGCTCCCGGCCGTGGATCTGGTCGGACAAGATCTGGACTCATACCAGCGAGTTCCTGGCCCGGATGCCGAAGTCGGTGATCCAGAGCAACTGGTACTACCACGACATGTTCGATGCCGAAACCGACCAGGCGAACGCCACCAGGCAGGGCATCGACCTGACCCTCCCGCCCACCGAACGCAAGCAGACAACCATGTTCCATGCCTACCGCGACCTGGAGGTTGGCGGCTGGGACCAGGTGCCCGCTGGCAGTGTCGATGTCGCCCCCGACAACTTCCCGAACACGGTCTCCTGGGTCCAGCAAAACCTCCCCGAGTCGAAGGTGCTGGGGTTCATGCAAACCACCTGGCGCCCGCTGATCGAGAAATACCGCGATCGGTTCGAACTGGGCGTCGCCAAGCTGGCGGAAGGACGTGCCCGCTACGACGAATCGGCGTGGGCGAACGAGTAAGCACAATCGGTGGATTCAAACCAGTCGCGATGTGAAGGAAAAGGGACAGCCATGAAAACGACTCGCCGAACATTCGCCGCCGGAGCCGCGCTTGCCGCGACGGCCCTCTCCACTGGCCTTGCGCCAGCCGTTCACGCCCAGGACAAGGCGGAGGTGCGGATGGCCACTTACACCGTCAGCGACGCCTGGGACGCGATGATCCAGAAGATGGTGGACGAGTTCAACGCCCAGAGCACGTTGGCCACGGTCAAGCTGGAGTTTCGCCCGGGCGACCAGTACTGGGACAAGCTCCAGACCGAATTCGCCGGTGGGAACGCGCCCGACATCACGGTTAACCAGTCGAACTGGGTGATTCCTGGTGCCTCCCGCGGGATGTTCCTGGACCTGAATCCGTACTACGAGCGCGACCAGGTGGACCTGAGCGATCTCTGGTACGACATGACCCGCGAATGGGAGTGGGAGGGCGGCATTTACGGGGGGCTGCTCTACGCCACTGGCCAGGCCCTCTACTACAACAAGGGCATCCTGGAAGCGGCGGGAGAGCCGGTTCCCAGCGCCGACTGGACCTGGGATGACCTGCTGGAATCCGCCAAGCGCCTTACCAACGAGGCCGAAGGCATCTACGGGGTCGGGTTCTCCGAGCCCAACCCACCGTACTGGAGCTGCGGGTTCATTCATGCCAACGGCGGCACCGTGCTGAACGATGCCTACGACGAATGCACGCTCAATTCGCCGGAAGCTCGTGAGGCGCTGCAGTGGATCGTGGACCTGACGCACGTCCACAAGGTCGCGCCGATCCTGGTGCGCGAAAGCGGCACTGACGATCCGTTTGTGGCGGGCAGGATTGCCTACTATTTCGCCGGGACCTGGGATGAGTCGGCGGTGCGGAGTTCGGGGCTCGACTGGGACTTCCTGCCGATGCCCGCCCACCCGGAAACCGGCCTCCGCTCGGTGCAGAACGGCTCCAACGCCTGGTCCATCCTCAGTTCCTCCTCCAACCCCGACGCGGCATGGGAGGTGATGAAGTACATCGGTGGCGCCAATGGGGCGAAAGCCTCGATGGGCGCCGGTATTCCTGGCTACACGTCCGTGATCGAGAGCGAGGAGTTCCTGGCTCTGCACGAACCGCAGGACATCTCCATTCCGCTGAAGGACTTCCAGGAGATTGGCCACGACTACTATCCCACCGAGGACGCCGCGGAATGGTGGAACGCCGTGACCCAGGAGCTTGGTCCGATGTGGACCGGCGAGGACACGGTGGAGAACGCCACTCAGCGCGCCACCGATGCCGTCAACGACATCTTCTCGCGCCGCGGCATGCTCTAGATCGATCATTCCACGTGCCGACCGGCCAGGAATGCCCTGATCGGTCGGCCCTGTCTCGGCGGACGGTTGCAGTCGGGCGCCAGGGCTTCCTCGGCCGCGGCGTGGAGTTCACGGGATTTAACGGCTCATGGACGAGATTCGGTTTGGCGTAATTGGCTTGCGGCGCGGAGAGAGTTTCCTGCGGGCGGCCAACGCGGTCGGCGGGGCGCGGGTGGTGGCGCTGCACGATGTCGACGCCGCTCGGGTTGGGGAGGTGGCCGCCCGGATTGGGGCCGAGCCGTACACCGACCTGGATGCCTTCCTCGCCGCGGATGTTGACGTGGTGGTCGTGGCGTCACCGATGCCGTTCCACGCCGCCCAGGCAATCGCCGCGCTCGAGGCCGGCAAGCATGTCCTCTCCGAGGTGTTGCCCTGCCAGACGGTGGCCGAGGCGCGGGACCTGGTGGCCGCGGTCGAACACAGTGGTCGCCAGTACATGCTGGCCGAGAACTGCAACTACTACGACGAGATCGAGATCGTCCGGCGCCTGTACCAGCAGGGTCGATTCGGCCGCGTCTACTTTGCCGAAGGCGACTACATTCACGATTGCGATGGGCTGTGGTTCGGGCCGGATGGTGAGTTGACCTGGCGCGGGCGCGGGCTGCTTGGTGTCTACGGCACGCACGGTCTTGGTCCGGTGCTGGCGATCACCGGCGATCGGGTTGCCACCGTGCGCTGCACCATCGTGCCGGCGGGTATCGTGCTTCCGGATGTGCCGATTCCCACCATGCACCTGCTGGAGATGACGACCGACAGCGGGATGGTGGTTCGCACGCGAGTCGATACGGTGTCGCCTCGTCCGCACCCCACCACGACATACTTCACGATCCAGGGCACGGATGGCGCCTACGAGTCGGCTCGCTCGGGGCAGGATACCGGCCGGATCTGGCTGCGCGATCGGCATGGCGCCATCGGGGTGAGCAGCCACGAGCCGTGGCATCCGATCGACGACCTGGCCGCCGAGGTAATTCCCGACCGCCTCACCGGGGAAGCGGTCGAGGTTGGTCATGGGACGTCCGAATACTGGTTGTTGCGGGAGTTTTGCGAAGCGTTGCGTTCCGGCGAGTCGATGCCGATCGACGTGCACGCGGCCATGGACATGACGCTACCGTGCATCCTGGCGCGCGAGTCGGCCGAGGCTGGTGGGGCCGTGCTGGCGGTGCCAAACAGTCGCGACTGGTGAGGGCGGCGCCGATCCGGGCAGCGCCCGGATCCGGCGTCGTCGTGCCGGGTGATGCCGCCATCCGTGACGCTTGCTCAGGCGGACCTCGGCGATTCAGCCAGGTCGGGATGAGGCCTGGACGTGGAGCCGTCTCGCATCTTGACAGGCGTCAATCACCTCCCTAGCATGAAATGCAGTTTCACAATATTGAGAGAACGGTTCGACACCTTTCTCATTCCACCCGTTCCGCCGGCCAGCCCCGGTCCATCGGCCAATCACCGTTCCGCGCTTGGCTGCATGAGAGAGGAGGCGTTTCGTCGCATCAGGGACCCATTCGTCAATCGGTCATTCCCGGTATCCAGGCGAAGGAGTGCACTCCATGGTTGCCCGCAACTCTCAGGTTTCTCGACGTACGCTCAACAAAGGCCTCGCCGTCACGTCGGCCGTGGCCGTGACTGGTGGCATCTCAATTGGTTCCGCGAGTGCGCAGGACAAGACCGATATCCGGATGGCGACCTACACCATCAGCGAGTCGTGGGACGCCGCCATCCAGGCCCAGATCGATGCGTTCAACGCCCAGAGCCAACTCGCCAACGTCCTGCTCGAATTTCGGCCCGCCGACCAGTACTGGGACAAGGTCCAGACCGAGTTCGCGGGCGGCAACGCCCCGGATATCACCCTCAACCAGATCGACTGGCTGGTGCCAGGGGCATCCCGCGGCATGTTCGTCGACCTCAAGCCGTTCTACGAGCGAGATGCGGTCGACCTCAGCGGTCTCTGGTACGACATGGAGCAGGAATGGGGTTGGGAAGGCGGCATGTACGGCGCGCTCCTGTACGCCGGCGGTCAGGCGCTCTACGTGAACAAGGACATCCTCGCCGCGGCCGGCGAGGAACTGCCCGCCGCGAGCTGGACCTGGGACGACCTGCTCGCTTCCGCCCAGCGGCTCACCAATGAGGCCGATGGCGTCTATGGCGTCACCCTCTCCAATCCGAACCCTCCCTACTGGGGCTGCTCCTTCATTCACGGCGCCGGCGGCACCGTGCTGAACGACGCGCGCGACGAGTGCACGCTCAACAGCGAGGAGGCCCGAGCGGCCCTCCAGTGGCTGGTCGACCTCACCCTGGAACACAAGGTGGCCCCGGTCATGGTGCAGGAAACTGGGGCGGAGAATCCGTTCGTGGCGGGCAAGATCGCCTACTACTTCGGCGGCACCTGGGACGAGGCGGCGGTTCGGGACGCGGGCTTCGACTGGGATTTCCTGCCGATGCCCGCCCATCCGGAAACCGGCATCCGCTCAGTGCAGATGGGCTCCAACGCCTGGTCCATCCTCAGCACCACCAGCAACGAGGATGCGGCCTGGGAAGTGGTGAAGTACCTCGGTGGCCCGGATGGCGCGGCCGGTGTCTCCTCGCTCGGCATCCCGGGCTGGACCGAAGTGGTCGAGAGCCCCGAGTTCCTCGAGGCGCACCTGCCCGGCGACATCCGCATCCCGGTGGCGGACTTCAGCGAGGTCGGTCACGACTACTACGGCACGGAAGATTCCAACGAGTGGTGGAACGCCGTCTCCCAGGAGCTGGGCCCGATGTGGACCGGCGAGGACACGGTGGAGAACTCCACCCAGCGCGCGACCGACGCCGTGAACGACATCTTCTCGATGCGCGGCATGTAGCAACCGATACGGAAGAAGCCTCCCCGAGAACATGGCCGGGGAGGCTTGCGTCATCACCTGGGACGGGCCATGCGCATGGCCCGGATCGATCGGCCGGACCGCGTGCTACAGCACCCGGTACCGGTCGATCATCGCTTCGTCGACTTCCACACCCAGGCCCGGCCCGGTCGGAACGGCGATGTAGCCATCCTTCATGCCGATCGGCTCCGTGCAGAGCGTGTTCAGCAGGGAACTGGAGGAGACGTTGTACTCGAGGTAGAGTGCGTCCATCAGGTACGCGTTGAGATGCAGCGACGCGGCCTTGAGCAGGTCCGTCAGCCAGGCGTGTGGCACGCAGTTGATCTGCCGCCGCGTGGCGAGGTCGGCGACCTGCTTGCCAACCGTCAGTCCCCCGCAGCGCGAGAGGTCGGGCTGCAGCACGTCCACCCCGCCCTCGATCGCCAGCCGTTCGAAGTCCGTGTACCCGGAATGCTGCTCCCCGGCGGCCGTGCGCAACGTGGCGCAGGTGTCGCTCACCTGCCGCATGCCCGCGAAGTTCTCGGGGTGGAGGAAGTCCTCCAGCCAGAAGATGTCCAGGTCCTCCAGCGCGCGGACCAGGATTTGCCAGTCGCGCAGCGAGCGAGCGCGGAACGGGTTGGCGGCGGTGGTGCCGTACCAGCCCGCGTCCACCATCAGGTCGACATCCGGGCCCGCCGCTTCCCGGGCGGCGGCGGCCAGCGCGATATCGAGCTTCAGGTCATAGCCAAACGCTCCCCAGCCGAACTTGATCGCCTGGAAGCCATGGTCAAGGTACTCGGCTACGGCTTCCTTCATGGCCTCCGGCGTTGGCCGGAAGAGGGTCGAGGCATAGCCCTTCACATGCGTCCGGTACGAGGCCCCGAGCAGCTTGTGGATGGGCTGGTTGAACGCCTTCCCGGCGATGTCCCAGAGTGCGATATCCGCCCCGGAAAGCATGTGCATCCCCACGCCTTGCCGGCCGTAGTAGGCCATCGAGCGATAGGCCTTCTGCCAGAGCCGTTCGCGCTCCAGCGGGTCTTCCCCGATCAGGGCCGATTTCAGCGAGTCGAAGCCCACCACGCCGCTCGACGGCGCGTTCACCACGGCATGGCCCGTGTGCGGTTGCGTTTCGATGTCCGACCAGCCGGTGATGCCCTCGTCGGTGCTGATCTTGAGCAGGGTCACGAACCGCACGCCGTGGGCCTCGCTCGCCCCGTCCGGGTTCTCATAGTTCTTGCCGGTGTCCAGCACCATGGCTTCCACATCGGTAATGCGCACGCGTTCTGCTCCTGGGTGTGAAACGTGGTTCAGGCGAGGCCGGATCCACCGGTTGAATCGACATCGAACGAGAAAGCGACCTTCATTGCCCGCCGCCGGTCGAATTCGGCGACGTGAAGGGCCGTGGCGTGGTCATCGAGCGCGAAGTGATGCGTCACCAGGTCGCCGATGCCGATCTCGGGATCGGCCAACGCGGCGATCGCGTCGTCGAACCGGTTCCGGTCGTTGACCGCCCCGATGATCTCCAGTTCCCGCACCAGCACCTCGAACAGGTCGACCGGGGTCGGGCCAGGCATTGGCGCGAACACCACCAGCCGTCCGCCCGGCCGTAGCAGGGAGAGGGCATCGTTGACCGCGTCGCGATCGCTCACCGCCAGGATCACGGCGTCGTAGCCCGCGCCGTCGCTGGCATCGCGCAGGACCCGTCGGATATCGCCGTTACGCAGCGTCTGGACCTGTCTCGCCGGACCGGCGAACGCCAGCCGCTCCACGTGCCGGCCGGCGATCGTTACCGCGCCCGTGCCGGCGCGAGCCGCCAACCGCGCCATCAGGACACCAAAGGGTCCATCGCCAATGATCAGCAGCCGGTTCCCCGGCGAAAGCCGGGCCTGGTGGATGGCTTCGAGGCAGACGCAGACCGGCTCGGCGAGGGCGGCGGTGCTGAACGACACACTGTCCGGTATTCGCCGCACCCGGTCCTCCCGCGCCGGGAAGTATTCGGCGAAGGTGCCCTGCATCGAGAGCCCGAAGTGCAGTATGTTGGGGCACAGGTGGTCCATACCGTCCCGGCAGGTGTCGCAGTTGAGGCAGGGATGCACCGGGTGGGCCGCGACCCGGTCGCCGATCGCCACGCTGGTGACATCGTCACCCACGGCCACCACGGTTCCGGCCCCCTCATGCCCCAGGATCAGCGGTAACTCCGCTCCGAAGGCATTGTCACGGATGTCCTGCAGGTCGGAGGTGCAGATGGTCGTCGCCCCGGTCCGGATCAGCATCTCCCGCGGGCCGGGAGCGGGGACGTCGATCTCGACGAGGTCAACCTGGCCGATGTCGGTGAATTGGAGGGCCTTCATCCGGCCCGGAATCCCGGGCTGGCTCATGGCAGCACGCCGAAGGGCTTGACCGCCCCGCGGGCCGGCATCGCCACGAAGGCTTCGGCCCAGTCCACGCCCACCTGGTCACCGCGATAGCCATCGACCCTGGCCGTGAGGGCGCCGATCCCGGACCCGACCCCCTTCGTCATCGCTTCTTCCTGCGAGACGTGGTGGGAGAGCAGGCGGACCTTTTCGTCATGCTGCTCGGTGATGTCGACGTAATGTGTGACCGGGAATACGTACGGCCCGTGCGGTTCGACCATGAAGATGGCCGGGTGAGACGGCAGGGGAGGGGACTCGGTGCCGAGCATGGGCAGGCAGGAGTGCATGGCGCAATGCCGCACCAGTGAACTGGTCGTGGTGTGGTCAAGGTTGTAGTCCTGGTCGAAATGCGTGAACACCAGGTCGGCCTGGCAGGCTCGCATCGCTTCGATCAGCGCCATGCGCACGGCCGGGGTGTCGTAGAGAAACTCGTCCAGTTCGCCCAGGTTGATGTATGTCGCGCCGAGTTCGGTGGCCAGGTTGCGCATCTCCCGGTCGCGGATTGCCGCCGCCTCCGCCCGCTCGATGTCCGGCTGCTGCACGAAGCCCTTCGAACCGTCGGTGAGGGTGATGAAGTGCAGGTTATCCCCGCGCTCCCTGCACTTCAGCATGGTGCCGAGGCAGCGCATCTCGTCGTCCTGGTGGGCCATGATGGAAACCACGTTCACGAAACATCCTCCAGTCTCACCAGCGTCACCGAATCCCGCGGGCACCAGGCCTGGCACCGAAATGTCGCCTGCGCGAAGGTGTCGCGCACCTCAACCGGCTCCAGTTGGCACGGTTCCTCCCGCCAGCGGTGGTTGTCGTCAATCTGCGTGATCACGATCCGCTTGCGGCCGGGCGTGATGTTGGCGAATTCCAGTTCGACGACCCGGTCCAGCACTGCTTCTTCGTCGTCATGGTGGTTGACGATCATCACCCCATGGCCACCATCGTCGCGAGCGGCCAGGAATCGCAATCCTGGCGCTTCCGCCTCGACCGCCAGCCGCTCATCGCCCACCATCCCCAGCATCTGGAACACGAAGTACTGTGGCCGGGGAGCGCCGTTCACCCCGAACATCCCGAACCGGTGAGGCACCTCGTTCCAGTGGCGCACCATGTTGGCCACGCCCGCCCCGGTGAAGAACGGCCGAAACGACTCCGGATCGCATGCCTGGTCCCACACGTGGTAGTAAAAGGCCCAATCCACACCGGCATCGAGCATCGCGAGGGCGATCGCCGCCGTGGTCGATCCGGCCCGGCCCTCGAAGCCCGCCTCTTCAACCGAGAGCGGGTACTGCTCGGCCGCGTCACCCGCCGTGACAGAATGCGGGAATCCCCGCGCCCACTCGGTGATGAACAGTTCTGGTCTCTTGCCCGGATAGCCTTCAAGCAACTCCTGGGCCCGGCGAATCCCCATGGCGTGCCTGTCCGGGTCATCACTGTAGAGGTGCCACGAGATGAAGTCGAGTTGCGTGCCCGCCTGCTTGCAGATCTCGATGAACCCGGGCAGCGGCTCGTTGTCGATCCAGCACGCGGCCGGACCACCAACGCGCGCCTCCGGGAAGGCCGCCAGGATCGGCTCGATCGTCATCCGGTAGAACGCGGCGTACTCCCCGGCGCCCGGGATCAGGTAGGGCGATCCCCCATCCTCGCCGATGTCTGTCTCGTTGCCGACCTCCCAGTGGGTTACCAGTCGCCGTTCCACCGAGTAGCGCGTCACCAGCGCGTGGATCAGCCGCTGCCACTCGTCGACATCCGTTGGCTCCCAGATCGCGTGGTCGATCGCGGGATACAGCACCTTCGGCTTGATGGTGATGGCCGCGACGATGTTCGCGCCGGTCGCCGCCAGCGCCTCCATGTGCGGATCGAGTCGCGACCAGTCAAACGTGTCGTGGTCGGGATAGACGTCGAAGAACTCCTGGATGAAGATCCGGATCAACCGGGGCTTGAGTTGGCCGAGGCCGTCCACCACCGCCGGTGGCAGCGGGTCGGGGCTGATACCTCCGTGGCTGAGGGCGTGCCGCCACCACTCGAGGGGGCCGAGCGGCGACTCGCACGCGACGCGAACCTGGCTTACCGGGGCACTGTGTTTCATGGGCTGACCGTTCCGCGGAAAGTCGAGTACAGGTACAATCTGTTCGTCAGGGTAAACGCGGTTTGGTGGGCTGTAAACGCTCGGAGGTCATTTCCATGATTTGGAGAGGGCCGGGTGGGCCGCCTGAAGGTGGGGGAGGCGATGAAGAAGCAATACAGCGTACCCGCCCTCGAAAAGGCGATGGCGATTCTGGAACTCTTGGGCAATAGTCCCGGCACCCACACCGCCACCGAGATCCACACGCGCCTCGAACTGCCCAAGGCCACCACGTTCATGATCCTCAACGTGCTCGAGCGGTACCAGATGGTCAAGCGCTCGGCTGGCAATCGCTACACCATTGGCCTGAAGGCCTACGAACTCGGCACCCGCTACCTCGCCAGCCTCGACATCGTCGAGGTCGTGCGGCCGCACCTGGAAGCCCTCGCCGAGCGCACCCAACTCACCGCCCACCTGGGCGTGGTGCAGGGCGAGAGCCTGCTCTACGCCGACAAGGTGGAATCCCACGGCATGATCCGGTTCTCCACGTTCGCGGGCATGCGAGCCGACATCCATACCAGCAGCCTCGGCAAGGCCATCGTCGCCTTCATGCCGGAGCCGGAGGCGCACGCCCTCCTCGCCAGCATCGACCTCGGCGCCTATACGCCAAACACCATTACCGATCTGGACGCGTTGCTGGCCGAACTTGGTCGAATCCGGAGCCAGGGGTACGCGGTGGAGAACGAGGAGGGGGAACTGGGCGTACGCTGCGTGGGAGCGCCAATCCGCGACGAGGCTGGTCTGGTGGTGGCCGCCATCAGCGTGACCGGCGTGCTGTCGCAAATCCCCACGGAGGGCATCGCGGACATCGCCATGGAGGTCATGGCCGCGGCCGATGGCGCCGCCCGCGAATTGGGGTACCGGGTGGAGCATCAGGTCGGAACGTGATCGACGGGACACGTAACGCGGAGAGTGGATGAGATGGCGAGGATGCGAGATTCGGACACGGTACCTGGCGATACGATCACGGTTGGCGGCCCGGCGGGCACACTGCGTGTCGATCCGCGGACACTCGCGGGAGCGTTCGACCTTCCGGCGGGGGGCAGGTGGCGGTTCGATCCACTGACGCATTTGCGATTCAGCGACCCCGACGGAAACCCGGTCTCCTGGCGGGTGGAGACGATCGGGGAGGAGGCGGACACGCCATTCGCCGCCGGGGCACGAATCCGGGCCGGCGCCAACGCCTACCACCTGGCCATCGGGCTTGATGGGGAGACTCGTGACCTGCTGTTCGAGATCGCGCCGCTGGACGAGCCGGACGAGATTGGCGGTATCGCCTTTCCGGGCCCCGTCGTGCCCGAGGCGTCGGACATCTCCCTGCTGGCCCTGCCCCTGATCCGGACCAACGGCGTGATGACCGAGCCGCGGCCGGCCGATCACTGGGCAACCACTATCGTGATCGGCGCCCACTCCGGCCTGAACATGCCGTTCTGGGGCATGGCCGCCGGGAGCCACGGCCTGGTCGCGATCGTCGAGACGCCGGACGACGCGCACCTGGAGATCGTGAAAACCGTTCGCCAACCTGTCCTCGTGGAGCCCGACTGGCGGTCGTCGCTGGGACATCTTCGCTACGCCCGCCGCCTGCGACTGGTGCCCCTGGCCGATGCCTCCTATGTCAGCATGGCGCTCGCCTATCGCCGCCATGTCCAGCGGATGGGAACGTTCCGTTCGCTCGCCGAGAAGATCGAGGAGCGGCCAGGTGTCCGGCAGGTCATCGGCGGGCCGTACTTCAGCCTGGGGTACCTGCCGATCTCCGAGCGGAAGTTCCGCCAGATCGTGGCCGGCCTCCGCGAGATTGGCTACACCAACGGCCTGATCGGCCCCATCGACCACATCCAGTGGGACAGCGGCGAATGGCTGAACGATTACCAGCCGTTCATTCACGCCCCGCACTATGCCGGTATCGCCGCCGAGCAGGGGTTCGCCGCCTTCTGCTGGCTCTACCTGGAAGACATCCTGCGTTGGGATCCGTATTTCGATCCCGACTGGCTCCTCACCCGGCGGGACGGCAAGCCGGTGGAGGGGTGGTTCAACCGGGATTACGAGTACGCCCAGCTCTGCACCCGCGTACTGCTGGAGCAGCACGGCCAGCTCAAGGACCGCATCACGTCCTTCGATGCCCTCCATTTCGATACCACCACCGCCAAGGACCTGATCGAGTGCTGGCATCCGGACCACCCAATGACCCGGAGCCAGGACCGCGAGAGCCGCCGTGCCCGCCTGGCGGAGGTGGCAAGCTGGAGCCCCGTCATCGGCGCCGAGGCCGGGTACGACTGGGCGTTCGACGTGATGGACTTCTGCTCCAACAACCCGCGGGCCGATCTCTCCATTCACCTGCCCGGTACGTTCTCGCACATTCCCCTGCTGGGGCTGGTCTATCACGACTCCATCGTCTCGTACTGCTGGGAATACGACCCGTACAACCCCAGCTACCTCGGCGGCGACTGGTCTCGCCAGAAGCTGCTCTTCGACGCCATGGCCGGCAATCCTCCCACGGTCTCGCCGGTGTTTGGCTACTTCCCGGTCATCAGCCGCCCCGCCCCGCCCGTCGCGTCCAAATGGGTGATGTGGGAGGACGAGCAGACCCAGCGCCTGCTCCGCGATGCGTTGCCAATCGCCCAACTGCATGGGCAAACCGCCCACCAGCCGATGACGAACCACGAACGCCTCTCCCCGGATGGTTCGGTGACCCGCACGACCTACGCCGACGGCACCACTGTGCTCGTCAACCAGAGCGACCAACCCTGGACCGAGCATGGAGCACTACTGCCCCCGCTCGACTACCGGATCGCGCGCGGGTAGGAGCGGCGGTTTCCGAATAGGCGGGAAATCGCGCGCCCAGGGGCGCTTGACACCCTTTTGGTGCGCCAATAACATGAAACCACGATTCACGTTTCTGGCATTGCTCCCGCCGGGAGTCTCGCGATACCCGGCGGGTCGATGTCCCTGATGCAGGGTAGCTTCAAGGAGCAGCCATCTGACGTGAAGAGCCGCTCGTGAAGCCGCCCCCGAATGCCTGGGAAAGGAGTCGACTCCCACGTTCGCCGGTTGTCGTTCGTTCGTCTTCACCAAGGAAGCGCACCATGTCCAGCAGCACCTCTTCCCGGATCAATCGCCGTCAAATCGCCAAGGCCGCCGCCGCGGCTCCCCTGGTCACCGCCGGGATGCTCGCCGCCGGCTCGGGATCGGCGATGGCCCAGGACAAGAAGGAAGTGCGGATCATCAGCTACACCGTCAACGAGAGCTGGGACGCCAAGATCCAGGAAATGCTCGATTCCTTCAACGCCGAGAGCCAGCTCGCCAACGCCACCATCGAGTTCCGCCCGGCCGAACAGTACTGGGAAAAGCTGCAAACCGAGTTCGCCGGAGGCAATACGCCCGACATCACGCTGGTGAACAGCGAATGGACCGGGGCTGGCGCGGCGCGTGGCATGTTCGTGGATCTCAACCCGCTCTACGAGCGCGACGGCGTCGACCTCAGCGATCTCTGGTACGACATGGAGCCGGAGTGGGGCTGGGAGGGCGGCATGTACGGCGCCCTGCTGTACGCCGGTGGCCAGGCCTTCTACGTCAACAAGGGCCTGCTCGAAGCCGCTGGCGAGTCGATGCCGTCCGCGGACTGGACCTGGGACGACCTGCTCGCCTCCGCCCAGAAGCTCACCGACGCGGACAATGGCCAGTTCGGCCTCTTCGTCGCCCCGTTGGGCCCTCCGCACTGGAGCTGCTCCTTCATCCATGGAGCAGGTGGCACCGTGCTGAACGATGCCCGCGACGAGTGCACGCTCAACAGCGAGGAGGCCCGGGCGGGTCTCCAGTGGCTGGTCGACGCCATCGTCGAGCACAAGGTCATGCCGACCCCCGGCGCGTTCGAGGGGCAGGACAACCCCTTCCTCTCGGGCAAGATCGCCTACTTCATCGGCGGCACCTGGGAAGAAGCGGCGATCCGCACCACCGACATCGACTGGGACTTCGTGCCGATGCCGAAGCACCCCACCACCGGCGTCACCTCGGTGCAGCTTGGCTCCAACGCCTGGTCCATGCTCAGCACCACCAGCGACCAGGACGCGTCCTGGGAGGTCATGCAGTTCCTTGGCGGCCCGGTCGCCGCGCAGGCGCTGCTCACACTGGGCGTGCCCGGCTACAACTCCGTGATCGAGAGCCAGGAGTACCTCGATCTCCACGCGCCGCAGGACATCTCCATCGTCATCAACGACTTCCAGAATTTTGGCCACGACTACTACACCACCCCGGATTCGGCCGAGTGGATCAACGCCGTCAACAACGAATTCGGCCCGATGTGGATTGGCGAAGACACGGTGGAGAACTCCACCCAGCGGGCGACCGACGCGGTGAACGACATCTTCGCCTTCCGCGACTTCTAGTTCCACGTCCGGGGGAAGGACACATTCATGATCGCGATCCAGGAACCACCCAAACGCGGCGTGATGAACTACCGGCGGTGGGAGGCGGTGGCTGGCTATCTCTTCATCCTGCCGTGGATCGTCGGGTTCCTGGTGTTTACCCTGGGTCCGATCATCGCCTCGCTCTATTACAGCTTCACCAACTACCAGTTGGTGAAGCCCCCGGTCTGGACCGGCCTGGCCAACTACGAACGGCTTATCAACGACAAGCTGTTCTGGCAGTCGATGGAAGTCACCGCCACCTACGTCGCGGTGAGCGTACCGCTCGGGCTGGTGCTGGCCTTCGGCGTGGCGTTGCTGATGAACCAGAAGGTCAAGGGCATCGGGTTCTGGCGCACGGTGTTCTACCTGCCCAACCTGGTGCCCCTGGTCGCCGCCACCATGCTCTGGCTCTGGATCTTCAATCCGGAGTTCGGCCTGCTGAACGGCGCCCTCGAACGGTTCGGAATCGACGGTCCGCTCTGGCTCCAGAGCCAGAAGTGGGCTCTCCCCTCGCTGATCTTCATGAACCTGTGGACCGTTGGCGGTTCCACCCTCATCTACCTGGCCGGATTGCAGGGCATCCCCTCGGATCTCTACGAGGCGGTCGAGGTGGATGGCGGCGGCGCCTGGTCCAAGCTCTGGGCCGTCACCATCCCGCAGATGACCCCGGTCATCTTCTACAACCTGATCCTCGGCCTCATCGCCGGGTTCCAGGTCTTCGCCCAGCCGCTGATCATGACCGGCGGCGGGCCGCGCTACTCAACCCTGTTCGTGGTGCTCTATCTCTACCAGAACGCCTTCTCCAACTTCCGCATGGGCTATGCCTCCGCCATCGCCTGGGCCCTGTTCCTGGTGATCCTGGTGTTCACCGTGCTGCTGTTCTGGCTGTCGAATCGCTGGGTCTACTACGAAGCCGATGCTCGCCAGCGCTAAGTACATCGCTATCTGGTGGTTGAAACATCGTGGAGCATCGCATGCAGGCAAATCTGGACAACATACAGTCGCAACCGAGACGTTCCCAGCCGCGGGGATCGATGGGCAAGCACCTGCGCCAGTACTGGTGGACCTACCTGCTGCTGGGCCTGTTTGGCTTCCTGCTGGCCATGCCGCTCGTCTGGCTGCTGTCGTCGAGCCTGAAAACCGAGGGGCAAATCTTCGTGGTTCCGCCGGAATGGATTCCATCGCCGGTCAAGTGGAGCAATTACTCCGAGGTGTTCCGGCGCATCCCGTTCGGGCGCGGCTGGTGGAACTCGACGGTGGTCACCTCCCTGGCGACGCTGGGGCAGGTGGTCTCGGCCAGCCTCGTGGCGTTCGGCTTCGCCCGGCTGCGGTTCCCGGGGCGTGAATTCCTGTTCATGGTGCTCATCGCCACCGTGATGATTCCGTATCACGTCACGCTGATCCCGAGCTACGTGCTGTTCCGCTACCTCGGCTGGCTGGACACCTTCCTGCCCCTGATCGTGCCGTCGTGGCTGGGCGGGTCGGCCTTCCTCATCTTCCTGATGCGGCAGTTCTACATGCGCCTGCCGTTCGAACTGGACGACGCGGCCCGCGTGGATGGCGCCAATATCTGGCAGATCTTCGTGCACATCGTGTTGCCGCAATCCAAGCCCGCGGTCGGGGTCGTCGCGATCTTCGCCTTCCTCGCCCACTGGAACGACTTCTTTGGGCCGTTCATCTATCTCAACAGCACCGAGAAATATACCCTCCCGCTCATGCTCCGCCTGTTCCAGAGCGTGGAAACCACCGAGTGGGCGATGCTGATGGCGGCCAGCGTGATGACGGCCATCCCCTGTATCGTTCTTTACTTCGTCGCGCAGCGCTACTTCATCCAGGGTGTCGTGTTCACCGGCCTCAAGGGCTGAGCACCGAAATGCGCCGCCCATCGTTCCCTTGAAAGGTCCCAACACCCATGTTGCTGGTGCATGAGCAGAGCGATTCGACGAGCCGGTTCAGCCGGTACCTGCGCGAACTGCTGGCAATCGAAGGCTTTGCCCTGATCGACGAAGTCTCCCGGAACACCCTCGGGGAACACCTGGCCGCGTCCGAGCGGGGCGTGGTGCTGCCGCGCATGCAGTTGCCGATCGACCTGGTCGGCGAGCTGGCGGGCTGGGTCCATCATGGCGGGTGTCTGGTGGCCCTGCATCCGGACAACGCGCTGCTCAAACAGCTTGGATTCGTGCCGGGCTACGTCCACGTCACCGATGGCGTGCTGTCGTTCCCGGATACCGACGTGCTTGGCGGTCTCCCGCTCGACCCGGTGCAGGTGATCGTGCCGGTCTCATCGTTCACCGCCGGGCCGGATATCGAGGCGACCGTGCTGGCCACCGTCGCCGCGCCAGGCGACCCGTTCACCCATACCCCGGCGATCTGGCACGCCCGGGTCGGCGAGGGCGAAGTCATCCTGTTCGGGTTCGACCTGGCCAAATCCGTCGCCCGGTTGCGGCATGGCAACCCTGACCTGGCCGACATGCCGAACGAGATCTTCGACCGCATCCAGCGGCCGAGCGACCTCTTCCGGGGGCAGATCGACCCGCGCCAGGCAACCGTGCCCCAGGCGGACATCCTCACCGCCGCCCTCGGCCGCGCCGTGGAAACGCTGCTGCCCCAGCCCCGCTTCTGGTATTACCCGGAACCCAGCCAACGCAGCCTGGTGATCCAGACCAGCGACGACGACTGGTCGACGCTCGAACAGTTCGAAACCATGACGAGCGTGCTGAAGCAGTACGAGGCGCAATGCACCTTCTACGTGGTGAACCGCACGGTGCTGACCACCGACCTGATGGATCGCTGGGAGCGTGACGGTCACGTCTTCTCCGTCCACCCCGCCTCGATGCTCGATGTCGAAGGCGGACCCGGCACCGACGAGGCGCAGCAGTTCTGGGTCCCCCAGATGGTGCGCGACAACGTCGCTCGCCACCAGGAGCAGTTCGGTCGCCCGGTCCGCACTATCCGCAACCACGCCATTCGCTGGGTCGGCTACATGGACCTGGCCTACCTCCACGCCGAGCTTGGCATTCGTGGCGAGGCCAACTACTTCGCCATGGGCCCCATCCTCTCCGGCTACCTCACCGGCAGCGGCCGGCTGGCCCGCTTCGTCGATGTCGATGGCACCATCATCGACCACCTCCAGATCGCCTCGCACTGGACCGAGGAAATCCTCGTCAGCGACGCCCACGGCTTCAGCGAACGGTGGCTCTACTCCCGCGCCCGGGAGTTCACCAACGGCATCATCAAGCGCTCGATCAGCCACTATCACACGCCAACCGTGATCAACTCGCACCCGGTCAGCTTCGCCACCTATTCCCGGCCACTGATCGAGAGCAACTGGAAGACGGCCCGCGAAGGCGGCGTGCCGATCGTGTCCGCCGAAAGCTGGGTCGACTTCACCGATGCCCGGCGCGGACTCGTCATCTCCGCCACGGCCGATGGCTACGAGGTCACCGCCGATCGCCCGGTTCCGCGCGTGGTGGCGCTCCTGCCGGAAGGGATTCCGGGCAACGGCCAAACCGAAACCATCTGGGGGCGGACGTACACCGCGGTCACCCTGGACGACCTGGCGGCGGGCGAGGCGCGTTCCCTCGCCGCCCGGGTTCCGGCATGACCACGCCGCTGGGCGTCGCCATCATCGGGTGTGGCGATGTCGCCCTGAGCCGGCATCTGCCCGCCCTCGCCGCCAGCGACGATGCGCGGCTGGTGGCCTGCTGCGATCGGGAGCCCGATCGGGCCGAACGGGCATCGGAACTGGGTGGCGGGTACGCCACCACCGACGTGGACACCGTGCTGGGCGATCCCGGCGTGGATGCCGTCATCGTCGCGACGCCGCCCTGGGTGACGCCGCACATGACCGCGCGGGCGTTGCGCGCCGGCAAGGATGTCCTGGCCGAAAAGCCCCTGGCGCTCACCCTGGAGGAGGCCCTGTCCGTCCAGCGAGCGGAGCGGGAGAGCGGCCAGTTGGTGCAGGTCGGATTCGTCATGCGCCACGGCCCGATCTTCGGCACCCTGCGGACCTGGATCGCCGAGGGCCGCCTCGGCACGCCGCTCGACTTCCGGATTAGCGTGTTCGACGAAACCTGGGATCCGGAGAGGAACCCGGAGCACTACGAGCGGATCATGGCCACGCTCGACCACGGCGCGCCGGTGATTCACGATGGCGCGCACACCATGGACCACCTGCGGTTCCTGCTGGATGGCGATCTTCCTGTCCGGGCCAGCGCCTGGGGACGCAAGACGCGGCCGGAATTCCCCCGCCCCAATCTCAACGGGGCCGTCATCGAGTTTTCTGGCGGGCACCGGGCCCGGGTCGAAATCGGCTGGTTCCTGCCCCGGTTCCCGCCGTCGGAATGGACCATCATCGGGCCCGATGGCATGGCCTGGTTCGACCTGGCCACCCAACAGGCGCACCTGGACTGCGCTTCCGGCATCGAAACCGTCCTTAGCCCAGGGGACTGGTTCGTTTCCTGCTTCGAGCATCAACTGGCGGCCTTCGTGAACGCCGTGCGAACGCGCCAGTCGCCCAGGCCCGGCACCGCCGATGGAATCGCCAGCCTGGCGCTCACCCAGTTGCTCGAACGCGGGATGGAGACACCCCTACGGTCCCTGGAGATCGCGAACGCATGAAGATCACGAGCATCGAGACCATTCCCATCAACGTCCCGATCCGGCCGGACAAGGCCACCATCGGCGGTCGGGGCGCCCACACCGAATCGCCCTTCCTCATCCTGGAAGTCCACACCGACGAAGGGATCACTGGCCTGGGCGAGGTGTCCTGCACACCGCTCTGGAGCGGTGAGGACCAGGTGACGGCCGCCCACTTCATCCACACCTTGCTGACGCCGCTGCTTGTGGGCCAGGATCCGCTCGATCGCACGCGCCTCACCGACCTGATGCGGCGAACGCTGGCCAACAATCCGTTTACCCGGGCCGGCATCGAACTCGCGCTGTGGGACATCGCCGGGAAGGTGGCCGGCGTGCCGGTCTACCAACTCATGGGTGGCGCCGTGCGCGACGAGATTCGCACCAAGTACTCCGTCTCCGGCCTGGAGCCGCCGAAGGCCGCCGCGATCGCCGCCTGGGCCGTGGAGCAGGGCTTCACCGCCATGAAGGTCAAGGTCGGCATGGACCCCGTCACCGATCTCGAACGCGTGAAGCAGGTTCGCCAGGCGGTTGGTGACGACGTGCTGCTGGGCGTGGATGCCAACGGCGGCTGGACCCCGGCCGTGGCGGTCCGGATGCTGCCCCACCTCGCGGAACTCGACATCGCCTTCGTCGAGCAACCCGTCCCGGCCGGTGACCACCGCTGGCTGGCTCATGTGCGCGCCGCGTCCAGCCTGCCCGTCGTGGCCGACGAGAGCCTCTCCACCGCGGCCGACGCCCTGAGTTTGCTCCAGGAGGGTGCGGCCGACATGTTCTCCATCTACGTGGGGATGGGTGGCGGGTTGCGGGAAGCCGCCGCGGTCGCCCAGATTGGCGATGCCGCCTTCGTGCCAGGAACCATCGGCTCGAACCTCGAACTGGGCATCGCCCAGGCCGCCATGATTCACCTGGCCATCGCGGCGCCCGGCATCCGGCCCGAGGTGCTCCCCTGCGATATCATCAGTTGCTTCTTCTACGATCACGACATCGTACGGGAGTCGCTGCCCGTGGCCGGTGGCATCGCCCACCGGCTGGATCGGCCTGGCCTCGGCGTCGAGCTCGATCGTGAAGCCATCGCCCGGTTTCGGGTACGGTAGCCGGAGGAAATCAGCTGGCGGAATCCCTTCGCCAGGATACGGGTCCCAGGAGCCGGGAAGGACGTGGCACATGGCTGACAGCAAACCGGGCGTTACCTACCAGATCAGGGCTCTCGACCGGGGGCTCGATATTCTGGAGGCCTTCTCGCTCGCGGAGCCCGAACTCACCATCAGCCAGATCGCCGAAAACGCCGGTCTGCCGAAGCCGACGGTGATTCGCCTGCTCTCGGTGCTGACCGAACGAGGCTACGTCGAGCGCCTGCCAGACGTGGAACGCTACCGGCTGGGGGTCAAGACCCTCGAGGTCAGCAGCATCTACCTCCAGAGCACCACCATCGAGGCCGAAGCCCATCCCATCATGACGCGGCTCGCCAACCAGACCCGGCAGACCGCCAATCTCGGCATCCTCGACCGGCATCAGGTGGTGCACATCAACGTCGTCGCGCCCGACCGGCCGGTCCGGTTCTGGGCCTCCATCGGCAAGCGGGAAGACGCCTACGTCTCCGGATTGGGCAAGGTGCTCCTCGGCTCGCTCGAACCCGAGGAGCTCGACGCCTACCTTACCCAGTCGCTCCCGGCCGTGACCCCGCACACCATCACCGATGGCGGTCGGCTGCGAGCGGAAATCGAGGAAGCCATTCGCACTGGCTACGCGCTGGATCGCGAAGAGTCGAACCTCGGCGTGTTCTGCATCGCCGCGCCCATCCGGAAAGCCAACGGGCAGATCGTGGCCGCCATCAGCATTTCGGGGCTCAAGGACGAGTTCGAACACGGCAATCAGATGGACGTGTTCGCCGATCTCGTCATGGCGGCGGGGGCGGAAATCTCCGCCCGCCTCGGCTGGAGCGACACGACCCCCTCCCGCACCTGACCCTTGGCCGGTCATGTTAGCTCGTTGTCGCTCGCGACTACACCAGCGCGATCCGTAGCGCCGTACATTTCCGCAACGGTGGCACCACACCGGCCTCGTCACGGACAGTAGGGAAGCCCTAAGCGACCACCCGGTGACCGATGGAACAGGAAGCCGGGTCGCTGTATGGGCTTCCTCCCGCGGCGCTAGGAGGACCACCGCTCAGTCCAGGCTCGGAATCTCGACCAGCCCACCCCCGGCATCCGCCGCCCGCAACCCGCAAATCAGCGGCACGATCGATGCCGCCGCCTCCCGCGCGTGCAGCGGCGGCTGGCGATCGCTCCGGATCGCGTCCACCATGTCGCGGGCCTGCTCGTACTCCATCGTGCCGTGCCCGAACGTTCCCACCCGCCGCGCGATCTTCGGGTTCGTGAAGTTCGGGAGGGTCACCGGCACCATTCTGTCCGTGCCGCTCAACCGCGAGTGGTACAGGTAGTTGACGGTCTCGTCGCCGTGCTCACCCTGTTGCCGGGTCCGCTCGAAGCTGCCCTCGCTCCCGTAGACCGAGTAGTACAGGCAGTAGGGCCGGATCATGCCGTAGGCGGTGGTGATCTTCGCCGTCGCGCCCGACTCCGCCTTGTAGATCGCCACCGTGGTGTGGGTCGTGTCGCCCCAGGGCGTGAGGTGATCGGAGTGAAACGCCGAGACATGCGTGAAGCGCGTGTCCATCAGCCAGCGCAGGGTGTCCAGCGCGTGAGGCCCGCCACCGAGCAGCGTGGTCTGGGGAATGGCCGGGTTCACCCGCCAGTGATCGTCGCCTTTCGCCGCGATCAGCTCTTCCAGGTTATGGAGGTATTCGCCTTCGCCGTAAAAGATCGCCCCCATGTCTCCCGACTGGATCAGGCCATGGACGTCCTGAAGGCAGTGGGCATAGCGAACCTGGTTCCCCATCAGGTACTTCAGGCCGGTCTGGTCGGTGAGCCGGATAATCTCCCGGCATTCCTCGATGGTGGGGGCCATCGGAATCTCGGAGAGCACGTGCTTGCCCGCGGTCAGCGCCTGGATCGCATGCTGTCCGTGAAGATGGTCGGGCGTGGCGATCACCACCAGGTCGATCTGGTCATCGTCCAGCAGTTCGTCAAGCGATCCATACTGGTGCTCGATCTCGCGGTCCTTCGCGACCTGGGCGCGAAGGTCGGCGTTGAGGTCGGCGACGGCGCGCACGGTCACTCCTTCCAGCGCCTGGAGGGCGGCGAGATGGGATCGCCCCTGGCCAAGACCCACGATACCGGCGACGATCGGCGGGGGAGAGGAGGTCATCGATGCTTTTCTCCGGAAATTCGCGGCGGAAGAGTCAATCGTGAAACGCGATTTCATTATATGATGCGGCCTGAACGAGTCAATATGCTCGTCACCCAACCAGGCACACCCGCGCCTGGCGTCGAGGCCCATCACCATGCTGGAGGAATGAGGACGGATGCTGAACCTGTGGAACGATCTGACCCGGGACGAACTTCGGGATCTCCTCCCGCGATCCGTCGTCGTGCTGCCCACCGGCGCCACCGAGCAACACGGACCCCACCTCGCCACCAGTCACGACAGCGTCACCGTCACGGATATCGCGATCCGCGCCGCTGAAACGTGCGAATCGCCCGTCGTGGTCGCCCCGAGCCTGGTGTTCGGCTCCTCCCACCACCACCTGCCCTTCGGCGGTACGCTTTCGCTCTCCACCGAGACCTATTACCGGGTAGTCACCGACCTGGTGGATTCGATGATCGCGGGCGGCGCCCGTCGCATCTTCCTGCTCAACGGCCACGGTGGCAATCAGGAGCTGGTCCAGCTCGTCGCCCGTGACGTCGCCCTCAAGATGCCCGCCGAATCGGGCGTGAGCATCGCCGCGGCGTCGTACTGGCAGGTCGCGGCCGCGTCGCTGGCGTCCGAATTCGCCGGAAGCGGCATGCCGCTGCCTGGTCACGCCGGTCAGTTCGAAACCGCCACCATGCTCGTCACCAAGCCAGGCAACGTGCGGGAACCTCGTGCGACGCGCGAGTCGGATCCCTATCCCGGCGAGGTGATCCCTGGCGTGCGGCTGGAAACGACCGGCTCGTGGCGGGTGTTCGATGGCTACACCGACTTCCCGCACAAGGCCACCGCGGAACTCGGCCAGCGCATCCTTGACATCGTCATCCCCGATGTCGCCGCCGCCTTCGACGCCCTGGCTCGCTCGTCCTGACCGCTTTCACCCACCCATCCCGCGTTGATCGCCACCACTGTCAGGTCGCATCATTGACTGGAACGCGAACGATTTCGGAGGTGAGGTCATGATCACGCACCTGGGCCCAAACGAGGTCTTTGTCTTTGGCAGCCACGTCACCGGGCATCACGGCGGTGGCGCCGCCAGGCAGGCGGTGGAGCGGTTCGGGGCCGTGGTTGGCCAGGGCGAGGGGCTTCAGGGCCAGTCCTACGCCATCCCGACCATGAACGGGAAACAACTTTTCCAGGACGCCATCGACCGCTTCATCGCCTTCGCCACCGCGCACCCGGAAACGACGTTTCTCCTCACCAGGGTTGGCTGTGGCATCGCCGGCCACGACGAGCGGGAGGTCATCGAGATGTTCCGTCAGGCAACGCCCGATGGCTGGCCGGCCAACATCGTCCCTCCCGAGGGCTGGTGACTCAACTGATCGTTGCGGGGTACGCCGCATCGGCGCGGGCGATACATCGCGAATCACTCCGTGGGCGGCGCGGCCGGTCTGTTGCCCCTTCGCCCAGGCCCGCGAGGGCCTTGCCTGATGCCCACCCCGCGCGCCCGTCACCCCTTCCCCGTAGGTCATCCCGACCGGCGATTCCCTGTCCCGGGCGGGGAAGAGACAGGGGTGGGGACAAGCGGAGTGGAGGAGTCTCCGCCCATCCCACGGCCAAGCCACCTGACGGGTGCCGGGCTCCAAAAAGGTGCAATATAATTGCCGGGGACAACCGAACCGCGAACAGCCCATGCAACGGTCGCCGTGGCGTGATCCCGGTCCGGATCGCCTCGCGGGATCGGCGGATGGTTGTACCGGTGGCCCGGCCTATGCGGTGGGCGGCGCCAATCGCGGAATCGAGCGGGAGCGGAAACCACCGTGCGTCCACTCACCGCTGTCATCCCTCGCATTGGAGGTCAGGTCGGCCCCAATGTATTCGGTTTCCAGGACACGCCCTCAGGGGCCACGGAATGAGTATCCAGGTCCAGCATTGACGTACCACAGGAACACACGATGCCAAACGAAATGGCCAGATTGATCCGCGAACGCCGCCAGGACCTGGGATTGACCCAGGAGCAGTTGGCTGAGCGCATTGGTGGCGGAGCCCGTCAGTCGGAAGTGTCCCGTCTCGAGGCCGGACACGTCGCCCTTCCCCGGCGGTTGCGCATGGAGCAGATCTCCCGAGCCCTCGAACTCCCGCTCGGCGAACTCCTCATTCGCTCCGGGTGGGCCGGCGCCGATGGGATCGAGGACCCGGCGGCGGGCGATCGCGATCGAGGCGACACCGTCACCGGTGAGGAAGACAGCCAGGTAGTGCAGGCGAGCGTCAATGAGCTTCATGAACTCAACCAGGGGCTCCAGGCGAGTGTCAACAAGCTCCAGCTCGCGAACGATCGACTGCGCGACCGAGGCATTGAAAAGGAAACGGAACTCCGCACCGCCGAAGCGATCGTCGATCAGTTGCGCGCGATCCTGAACGCCCTTTCCGATCCAGTGGTCGTTGTCAACACCTCCGGCTTTGTGGTGGTGGAGAACACCGCCTACGCCATTTTCGCCGCCAGATACACGGATTCCCCCACCATGTATGACGCCGCGGGAGCCGTCATTCCCCCGAAGGACCTGCCCCTCGAACGCGC
Source organism: Chloroflexota bacterium (assembly GCA_023389575.1). Classification (GTDB taxonomy): domain Bacteria; phylum Chloroflexota; class Chloroflexia; order Thermomicrobiales; family UBA6265; genus JACCYX01. The sequence goes on from JAEWEG010000005.1 coordinate 36,398, forward strand.
CGCTCAGGGTGAGCAGTTCACGATGGACATCCACATCGAAAACGCGGAAGAGCGCATGGCGTACAAGGTCGAAGGACAACCCGCCTCCACCGTTCACGGTGGCCTCGTTGGGGTCGTCAGCTTCCGCGCCCGGAACGCCGCCTCGGCCTGACCCTCAACCGCGCCATCCTATCCGGCCACCCTGACCCGCGTCCATCCAGGCGACACGCGCCAGGGCAGCCACGTGTCCAACGCGTCCCACACCAGTTTTCACCAGCGTGGCGGGGTTTCCGTCTCTCGTTGCGTTCACTGGGTGGACGGCCCCGAGTCTCCACGGATGCTCACGGTCGCGTCCTCCACCGCGCCCATCCAGACCGGCCCGAACCACCCACCGAACCCACGAAAGGACCTTCACCATGACCACCATTCAGCCCACGCCTCATCCATGAACCTCCGCCACCGTACGGGCGGACCTGCCGCCGGTGGCTCACGATCCATGTCTTGTGTTGCCCAGGTGGTTGTTGTCCGCCCATCGCTCACCTCACGTCCACACAACCGCACCTCATCCCGACCGGAGTGAAGCGGAGTGGAGGGACCTCCCGCCCGCGGGCGAAATCCCATGAGCAGCCACCCAACCGCTCACCTTACGTCCAACGCACATCAACTCCGTCATCCTGAGCGCCAGCGAAGGACCCCCGGACGAAGTCCTTGGCGGCGCAGCCGCCACCTGGGCAACGACCAGTCACCCCAGGTCAGCGAGCGGAACGGCTCGCTCGGCGCACCGCCTGGCGGCGGAAGGACTTTGTCCGGAGACCCATCGGCTTCGCCTCTGGGTGACGACGTCGGTCTGAGAACTCGGACCCGTCCCGGCCTCTCCCAATCGCTCACCATTCCATGCACCAGTACGGAAACCCTAACCGGCAGCCAAGTCAACCACTCCATAGGCAGCGTGCCGGTGCACGCGGAGCGTGGCCTGTCCAGAGCGAAGCGTGGGAGGTTTCCCTCAAATCGCCACACCACGTCGCCGCGCGCGACAACATCATTACCGATCCAACATTAATTCCAGGACCGACATTAATCCCCAACCCTAAAAGGCCCGTCGTTCCGGGCCAAATCACCCCTCGAACCTGAATACATGGATTAATGTCGGCGAAAAAACACACCATCCGAAACGACCGCATTTCAGCATCGCCGTCCCATCTCCCTTGACAGTCCCTCCCCCCATCCTATGATGGAATCTGGTTTCACGTTCTGGTGGCCCAGGGTCCAGCATGCCCCGTCATGCAACGCCTGGCCACCCGTATGGGACCGCAACGACGGTCCCGGAGGTTAAGGTCTCGTGTCACTCAGCGCCACATCGGCCGAATCCCCCTCCTCGCGGGAGGAAACCGCTCTCTTCGATACCCTCGCGGCCGAACTCTACACGGCGGTGATTTCCGACACGCTCGACAAGGTCGGCTACCGCGACCAGGCCATGACGGCCGACATCCGCCCCGTCTTCCAGGGCGCGACAATCATCGGCCGCGCTCACACCGTCCTCTCGTCCGACGTCTACCAGATCAAGGACGATCCCTACGAACTGGAGATCGCCGCCATCGACAGCGTCCCGGTCAACGGCGTCGTCGTCGCCTCCACAAACAAATCCACCCGCACCTGCATGTGGGGCGAACTGCTCTCCACCGCCACCCGCGCCCGGGGCGGGCGCGGCGCCATCATCGATGGCCACGTGCGTGACGTCGCCATGATCGAGCGGATGGAGTTCCCGGTCTTCGGCACCGGCATGCGGCCGGTCGACTCCAACGGCCGCGGCATGATCATCAGCTACGCCGAACCCATCGTCTGCGGCGGCGTGCTCGTCAACGAGGGCGACATCGTCTTCGCCGATATCGACGGCATCGTGGTCATCCCCCAGGCCGTCGAGGAAGAAGTCATCCGCCTTGCTCGCGAAAAGGTCTCCACCGAAAGCTCCATGCGCGACTGGCTGTCCGAAGGCCGGTCATTGCGCGAAGCCTTCGATCACTTCGGCATTCTGTAGCGGCGCATACCTGGTAGGGGCCGATCTCGTATCGGCCCTGGAAGGGATGCATCAGGTAGGCTCCACGAAATCCGGGCGAACCACCTCACACCGCCGTACGGATACGGGCGGACCTGCCGCCGATTGATCGCAATCTTGTCCAAAATGATGTCCAGGCGGCCGTTGTCCGCCCTGCCTGGCATCGCGAGAATGGAACGCCCATGGTGATCGACGTCCACACTCACACCCCCCGCTTCGAAACCGACATCCCGGCCGGCCTGCGGGACGCCACCATCAACTCGAAGTGGAACCCGGCCGGAGCCCGGCCACTCGTCTACACCTGGGCGGAGTTCGAGGGGGCGATGTCGCCGGTCGATCGCGCCATCGTCTTCAACATCGCCCAGCACCCCACCACCAACCTGCTGGTGGACGAGCCCTACCTGGCCAAGGCCCCCCAGGTCAACGACGAGACCGCCGCCTTCGTCCGGAGCAACCCGGAGAAATACATCGGCTTTCTCTCCGTCCACCCCGACGACCCGGCGTTGCTGGAAGAGGTCGAACGCGGCACCGGCGACCTCGGCCTGCGGGGCATCAAGCTGGGCCACAATTACCAGAACGTCGACCCCCTGGGCGAGAACGCCATGCGCCTCTACGCCTACGCCGAAGAACACAACCTCCCGATGATGTTCCACCAGGGAACCTCGCCGGTCCGGTTCGCCGGCATCGACCACGCCCACCCGCGCCACACCGACCGCATCGCCATGGCGTTCCCCAACCTCACCATCATCATGGCGCATATCGGCCACCCGTTCTGCCTCGATGCCCTGATGGTCGCCCGCAAGCATCCCAACGTCTGGGCCGACATCTCCGGATGCGTCCTCCGGCCGTGGGGCTTCTACCAGGCGATGGCCGCCGCCCTGGAGTGGGGCGTGCTCGACAGGATCCTCTTCGGCTCCGACTACCCGGCCTCCACCCCGGACGAGACCATGCGCCTGTTCCGCGCCGTCAACGACGCCCGCCCTGGCGGTGGCGCCCCGACCATCCCGGAGGCCCACATCGAACGCATCATCGAGCAGGACAGCCTCGCCCTTCTCGGCCTGGACTGACCCGCGGAATTCACGCCTTCTCGATCGGGCGCGCGGGCATCCGGCGCGCCGTGGATGACCACGCCGTGTTCGGTCAGGTCCGGGAAGCCGGTCTCGTGGTAGAAATGCTGGTGAAGCGACCGCCATTCAGGCGGTGAGCCTTCCCCTCCCCATGCTCCTCGTGAAACCGGACCCAATGCCCGTGCCTGCCCGATGAATACCTCTTCCTCCCGCCCGCGCTGGGTGATGGCGGTGCTCGCCGCCGGTATCTTCGTGACCGCGCTCAACATGCGCACCACCATCGTCTCGTTCCCGCCGATGCTGGAGATCATCCGCGCCGATACCGGGTTGTCGTCGTCGGTCGTTGGCCTGGTGATGACGCTGCCGGTGATTTGCTTCGCGCTGCTCTCGCTGGCGGCCCCGGCGGTGGCGGCCAGGCTCGGGCTCGACCGGTCGCTGATCCTGGCGATGGCGCTGGTCTGCGGCGGCATCCTGATCCGGGTGTTGCCGACGATTCCGCCGCTCTACCTTGGCACGGTAGTGATCGGCATGGCGATCGCCATCGGCAATGTGCTGGTTCCCTCAATGATCAAGCGGGATTTTCCCGACCATCCCGGCCTGATGGCCGCGGTCTACGGGCTGGGAATGTCGCTGGGCGGCACGCTGGCGGCGGCCGTGATGGTGCCGATCTACCAGAACACCGGCCTCGGTTGGCGAGGCACGCTTGGCGTGCTGGCGATACCGACCGCGATCGCCGTGCTGGCATTGCTGCCGAGGGTATGGCTTATCGAATCGAGCGACCTTCCGGGCCGGAGGCGCCCCGCGACGCCGAGCCTGTGGAAGGACCTGATGGCCTGGCAGATCGCGCTGGTGATGGGCCTCCAGTCGTTCTTCTTCTACGGCCTGGGGACCTACGCGCCCACCATCCTGACCGACAACGGCATGTCCGAGTCGACGGCCGGCTTCATGTGGTCGATCTGCAACCTGGGGGCGATTCCGGCCTCGTTCGTGATGCCGCTGTTGTTCGCGCGAGGCTTGAACCAGCGCCTGCTGATGATGGGCGTGGCGGCGATGTTCTCGATCTCGATCGTGGGCATGCTGGTCGCGCCGGTGACCCTGACACCAGTCTGGATGATCTCGATGGGCATCGCCGGGGCCGGATCGTTCGCGGCGGTGCTGCTGTTCATCGTCCAGCGGACGCCGGACGCGGCCCACGCCTCGGCCCTCTCGGGGATGTCGCAGGCGGTGGGCTACGGCATCGCGGCGGTGGCGCCGTTCCTGTTCGGTGCCCTGCACGACCTGACCGGAGGCTGGACCGCGCCGATCCTGGTGGTGCTGGCGATGATCGTGCCCTTCGTGTGGGCGGCGCTCGGCGCCTGCCGCCCGGTCCTGGTTGGCCAGGCTGCCCCGGTGGCCGTGGTGGGAGACTGACCCACGCGGTACCATGGCCACGGCGACCATGCCCGGATATCGACCCTTCGTGAAATCGGCGGTTCCTCCCTTACCATGACCTCTCAGTGACACCTCCATCGAGCAACAGGGCACGTGGCGCGGGCATCACCCTGCTGGCGCTTGGCATCGCCATCACCGCGTTCAACATGCGCACCGCCATCGTTGGCGTGGGACCGCTGCTCGACGCGATCCGGGCCGACACCGGCATTTCGGCGACGGTGGCCGGGTTGCTGACGACCGTGCCCGTGATCTGCTTCGGGCTGCTGGCTGGGGTGGCGCCCCGCCTGGCGCACCGGTTCGGGATCGACCTCATGCTCTGGCTGACGATGGTTGGCCTGACGATCGGGATCATGATCCGGGTGGCGAATCCCCTTCCCGCGCTGTTCCTGGGCACGGTCGTGATCGGCGCCTCGATCGCGCTGGCGAACGTGCTGGTTCCGGCCGCGATCAAGCGGGACTTCCCGCACCGGACTGGCCTGATGACCGGTGTCTACACGATGGGCATCGCGGCCGGTGGGTCGCTGGCGGCCGGGCTGATGGTGCCGATCCTGGAGAACACCCGCCTCGGCTGGCGCGGGACCCTGGGGACGATCGCGATTCCCGCTCTCCTGGCGGTGGTGGCGCTGTTGCCCCGGTTGCGGATGAACCGTGCGAGCCAGGCGACCAGCGCCGCGAACCCGGTTTCGCGGCCGAGCCTGTGGAAGAACAGGCTGGCCTGGCGGGTGAGCCTGTTCATGGGCCTGCAGTCGTTCGCCTTCTTCGGCCTGGGCACGTGGACCGCGACGCTCCTGATCGACAGCGGGCTCTCGGAGGCGCGGGCCGGGTTGATGTGGTCGCTCTGCAACCTGGCGGGGTTGCCGGTCTCGATGGTGGCGCCGTTGCTGGCCCAGCGGTTTCACGACCAGCGGGCGATGGTGATCGTGACCGAGGCGATCTGGGCGGCGGCGGTGGTTGGCCTGCTGGTGGCCCCGGCGAGCTGGACCATCCTGTGGATGATCATGTTCGGGATCGGGGCGGGCTCGTCGTTGAGCCTGGCGCTGATGTTCATCGTGCTGCGATCGCCAGACGCGGCCCACGCGGCGGCGCTCTCGGGTATGGCCCAGGCGGTGGGGTATTGCATCGCCGCCTCGGCTCCGTTCCTGTTCGGCGCGTTGCGGGACCTCACCGGTGGGTGGGAAGCCTCGATCGGGATGATCCTGGCGGTGCTGGCGTTGACCATGCTGTTCGGCTGGCAGGCGGGTCGGCGCGCGTATGTGACGGGCGAGCCCGTTCCGTGAGCGGTCTCATTGCACGGTTGGGAGACTGGCTTCGTTCCAGGCTTCCATTCCTGCGCTGACATTGATCAGCGAGGTATGGCCGCGCGCCTGGAGCAGGCTGGCCACCAGGCTGGAGCGGTAGCCCGTGCCGCAGATGATGGCGGTTTCCTGGCCGGGATCGAAGGGGATGGACGCACCCTGGGCGATCTCTCCGGCGAAGCGATGGCCGGCGCCCTCGATGTGGCCCTCTTCCCATTCGTCCTCGCGGCGAACGTCGAGCACCAGCGGTGGACTGGCTTCCTCCTCGAGGCGGGCCCGGAGCCCGTCGACGGTGATCTGGGCGAGCGGTTCGACCGGGTGGCCGGTGGCCTTCCAGGCGGCGATGCCGCCATCAAGGAAGCCATCCACCTGGTCGAGGCCGATGCGGCGGAGTTCCCTCACGGCGTCCGGGTACTGGGCGGGATCGTCCAGCACGAGGATGAGGCTCCGGTCGTAGGGAGCGAGCCAGCCAGCCCAGGTGAGGAAGTTCGGGCCGAGGCCGAGCGCGACCGAGCCGGGAATGTGGCCTTCGCCGAAGGCGTCCTGGCCGCGGCCGTCGATGACGAGGGCGCCGGAGCGGACGCGTTCGGTGACTTCTTCCGTGGAGAGGGCGGAGCCGGGCTTGAGCGATTCGATGGGCGCGGCGCCTTCCTTGTTGACGCGTTTCAGTTCCGGGTAGTAGGTGGGGGCGAGTGGCATGCCGGAGAGGACGGTGGAGATGAACTCGTCCTCCGACTTCGGGCGGAAGGCGTAGTTGAATCGCTTTTCGTCGCCGATGGTGGTGGTTGGGGAGTCGCCGATCTTGCGGCCGCAGGACGATCCCGCCGTGTGGCCGGGGTAGACGGTGAGGGCGTCTGGCAGGCCGGAGAGGGTTTCGGAGACGGTGGTGTAGAGCTGGCTGGCGAGGGTTTTGGTCTGGGATTCGCCGAGGAGATCGGGGCGACCGACTTCGCCGACGAAGAGGGCATCGCCGGAGAAGAGGGCCACCGGTTCGGGGCCCTGGGCGGGGTTTATGAGCAGGTAGGAGAGGTGTTCCGGGGTGTGGCCGGGGGTGGCGATGGCGCGGAGGATGAGGGTTCCGACGCGGACCTCGTCTCCATCGTCGAGGGGGGTGTGCGGGAAGTCCTGCTGGCCCTGGCGGCTGGCGTAGAGCGGCGCGCCGGTGGCGGCGGCGAGTTCGGGGGCGCCGGAGACGAAGTCGGCGTGGACGTGGGTTTCGAGGATGGCGCTGATCCGCAGGCTGTGTTCGGAGGCCCAGTCGAGGCAGGCCTGGATGTCGCGGCGGGGATCGATGACGGCGAGGTCGCCGGTGGTTTCATCCGCGACGAGGTAGGCGACCTGGGCGAGGGATGGGGTGAAGACGCGGTCGATGATCATGCGGGGTTCCTCACGGGTGGGTGCGGCGGTGGTTTGGACCTGGGTCCATCTTAGCGGGTGAGGTGGGATTTGGGATAGCGTAAGCGAAACCTCCCACGCTTCGCTCTGGACAGGCCACGCTCCGCGTGCACCGGCACGCTCTGCATGCGATGCGGGCGATTTCGCGACCGCACCCGCTTTTGCCATCGCGAACCATTCCCGTCATGCCGAGCGACGGTTCTCCTCCCCAGGCCGGGGAGGAGCCAGAGGAGGGGTATGAGGCATCCCCGGACGAAGTCCTTCCGCCGTCAGGCGGGGTTCCATGCGCGAGCGGTTTTGCTCGCTGACCTGGGGTGACCGGTGGTTGCCCAGGTGGCGGCTTCGCCGCCAAGGACTTCGTCCGGGGGTCCTTCGCTGGAGCTCAGGATGACGGCAAAGGTTGTGTGTGACAGGCGTTTGAGTGCCTGCGGTTCCATGGGAAAGGAAGGGCATTCACCGGCGGGTTCGCGAATGGTGAGGTGCACGATCGATGCCGGTTAGCCCTTCCCTACGAAAGATGAGGCGTTGGGGTTAGTTCGGGGTCCAGCCGAGGGCGGGACCGACCTCTTTCGCCAGGAGGTCCATGGCTTCGAGGGCCTGTTCCTGGGTTGGGGTGCCGGGCGAGAGCTGGCAGATGATGTCGGTGACCTCGTCGATGAGTGGTTCGGCCTTGAGGCTTTCGGCGACGGCGGCCGGGGTGCCCCAGTGGACGCTGTAGAGATCGAAGAGTTCTTCCAGCGATGGGGTGTTTCCGGCAAGGTCGGGGCGCTTGGCGAGACCGGCCACGAGGCCATCGCCGAGGCTCTTCCAGGCGGCGTCGGTATCGTTGGAGGCCCAGACGGTGCGGGAGAGGCCGATGCGGGGTTCGACGCCTTCGGGTAGGGCGGCGTAGTAAGCGTCGACCAGTTCGCGCTGGACCTCGTCGGTGTCGCGGTCGGTGCCGATGGCGATGCGGGAGAGGAGGAGGCCGCTGCCGCGTTCGGCCGCCTGGACCACGCGGGGCACGGAGCCAGGAGCTTCCCAGAGGCGCTGGTTGAGGGCTTCCGCCGGGGGATAGAGGGTGTCGCGCTGGTCGTTGAGTTCGGTTCCGGCGAAGACCTCGCGGATGCGGACCACGGCGTTGTCGTAGAGAGCGCGTTTGTCCTGCCCGCCCTTGCCGAAGACCTCCAGGACGGGGTCAGTGGCGAAGCCGGTGCCGAGCCCAAGCTGGAGGCGGCCGGGATGCTGGGTTTCGAGGACGGCGGCGTCTTCCGCGATGCGGACCGGGTCTTCGAGCGCGGGCGTGACGACGGCGGTGCCGAGGCCGATTTGACGGGTTTGGCCGGCGATGGAGGCGAAGAAGACGAAGGGCGAGGGGAGGCCGCCATGGTGGCCGAAGTGGTGCTGGGCGACCCAGCCGGCGTCGAGGCCGAGGGTGTCGGCGCGGATGAAGAGGTCGGTGACGTTGCGGTAGATGCTGGCGGCGGAGCCTTCTCCTTCGAGGTAGGAGAAGAAGCCGATCCGGAGTTTGCCGTTGCGTGCCATCTGCGTGGTCCTTTTGCTGGCGGCGCCCGCTGGTGGTTGGGTGCCGCGTGTGTGCCGATGGCGCGAGCCACTACACATCGGGAAGTATCATGCGATCACCATACGAAGTGATTGGGTGAGGCGTCAAGACGCGGCCTGCTTGCGTGTCGATGGCGGGTTGAGGGTGACACCATGATTCTTCCCAAGGTACGGGACCCCAGGTTCATCACCATCCGGCGCGGTGGGACGTTGACCGACGCGGATCACCGGCAGCTGGCCCTGTGGGCGGCGTTGTGCGCGGAACATGTGCTGTACCTGTTCGAGGCGGCGCGTCCAGCCGATTCGCGACCCCGTTTCGCCATTGAGCAGGCGAGGGCGTGGGCGCGCGGCGAGGTGACGATGACCGAGTCACGGACAGCGGCCGGGCATGCCAACGCGGCGGCGAGGGATTTGCGTGGGGCGGCGAGATTCTCGGCGTACGCGGCTGCCCAGTCGGCGGCGGTGGCGCACGTCGCTGCGCATGAGCTGGGTGCGGCGGCTTATGCGATCAAGGCCGTCCGGGCGGCCGCGCCGGACGGGGAGGGTGAGCAGTCGGGGCGGCTGGAGTGCCGGTGGCAGCGGGAGCGGTTGTCGGAGGAGATTCGCGATCTGGTGCTGGACGACCAGCGGCTGCGAAACGACATCTGCTGGGGCGTGTTCGACTGTTGAGCGGCTGTTTATGGGGAAACACATACGCCGGCACGCTCCTCATGGAATGGTTGATTCGGGGCCCGGCTAGGGTTTCCGTATTGGTGCAAGGCATCGCGCGCGATTGGGGGTGGCTGGTCTCCGAGGCGGTGCATGCGATGATGCGCTGGAGGAGGACCGCAGGATGCCCTATACCGGACCGGAGCGGAAACGAACGCGAGCGTGGTGGCATGACTACCGCCGGCCGAAGGCGTATTTCGTAACCTTGGTCTGTCATCAGCAGGCGTGCCTATGGGGCCGCGTCGTCGAGGGCGAGATGGTACTGAGCGCGGGCGGGGAGATGGTGGACGCCGCGCTGGCGGAGCTTCCCACCCGCTATCTAGGGACCGAGGTGAGCCCATGGTTGGTGATGCCGAACCACCTGCACGCCGTGGTGACCTTGCCCAATCCCACGCACCCCGCCCAGCGATCGCTCTCGGACATCATGGGCTGGTTCAAGACGGTCACGACCAAGCGATACATTCGAGGCGTTCGGACGCTGGGGTGGCCGCCATTCGATGGGCAAGTGTGGCACGGCAGCTTCCACGATCGCATCATCCGCGACGAAGGTGCATATCTAGCGATCGCTAGATATGTGGAGACTAACCCGCGTCGGTGGCGGGAGGATCGCTTCTTCGAGCCGATACCTTCGCTCCATTGACGCCAGACGATTGATGGTCCCAGACAGTACGGAAACCCTAGCCGGCTCGTAATCGCACCTCTTCAGGCATTGCCTGCCGGTGTAAGGGTTTCCCTCGTTGGCATCGCCGACGCCAAGGTGATGTAGCGACGGATGGGCCTAGATCATGTCTTCGGTGAGGTGGGCGGGGACCTTTTCGCGCCAGACGCGTTCAAGCACCGGGATGGAGGCGGTGATCGGCAGGGAGAGAATGATGCCGATCACGCCGAGCAGTTGGCCGCCGATGAGGACGCCGAGCAGGATGCTCAACGCACTGACCTGCAACGTGCTGCCGAAGACGCGCGGCACCAGCACGTAGTTCTCGAACTGCTGGTAGGCGATGTAGGCGATGAGCACGACGATGGCCGCGGTGGGCGAGACGGTGGCGGCCAGGAGCACGGCGGGAACCGTGGCCGCTGGCGCCCCAACGATGGGGACGGCATCGAGCACGAAGGCGACCATGGCCAGCAGCAGGGCTTCCGGCACGTTCATGGCGGTGAGCAGGACAAAGGTGAACAGGGCGAAGATGGTTGAGTTGATGAACTGGCCGATGACGTAGCCGCTCACGACGCGGGTGAGCTCGGGGAACAGGCGGCGCAGGCGGTAGCGGAGGCGGGGGGTGGCGTAACGCGCCAGGAACCCGTACGACCGTTTGCCTTCGATCAGTAGGTAGAAGGTGAGCACGAGCACGAAGAACGTGTTGAGCACGCGGCCAGCGGCGCCGACACCCACGGCGATCACGCTTGACCAGGGCAGTTGCACGTCGTCGCCGAGGCCGTTTTCCTTCACGTCCTGGTAGCGCTCGTTGAGGGCCGGGTAGCGCTCGATGAAGCGTTCGAGGTTCTGGGTGTAGGTGGGGAAGTTGTCGACAACGCTGTTGCCCTGCTCGATGAGCGGCGGGACGATGATGGCGAAGAAGCCGACGATGACGCCGACCAGCCCGAGGAAGCAGACCCCGGCGGCGGCGATGCGCGGCAGCCCACGCCCTTCGAGATAGGCGACCGGGGGCACCAGGGCCAGCGTGAGCAGGAAGGCGACGAAGATCAGCAGGAGGATCTGGCTGATCTGGAGGAGCACCCACACGCTGAAGATGGCGCCGAGGACGGTGACGATGGTGCGGATCGGCACTTCGATGCGCACGACCTGCTTGTCCTCGGGAGCCACGTCCTCCGTTTCGCCCAGCACCGGCCTGACGGGGTTCAGTTCCCGGCCGTCCTCGGGGGTGTCATCGATGGCGGGAAAGATGTCCTCGTCGACCTGATAGTCGTCTTCGGAGCCGGATGAATTGTCTGCCACGTGGCCACCAGTCTGTCGGTCTGTGTCCCAGGCGCGCGTGCCGCGTGGGCACGACGCCGGCTCTTGAGGTCAACGATTCGCGAATGGTACATGGTTGAGGCCGGTTGGACACGCATCGCGGCGTGGGGGCGTGGTGGTCGGGAAGGTGGATGGCCGCGGGGATCGCGGGCCGCGCCCTGGACAGGGGCGGGTCAGCGGTCCGTCGACACCGGCGCGATGGGAGGAACCGGGGAGGGAGACGAGGCGTTTCATTGCCAGGACGCTTCTACGCAATCCACGAATACGCAATTCTGGCGAGAATTACGGATTGCTACCCGTACGGGGTATGGGTATTCTCGGAAGTGGGAATTGACCCAACCGACCACGGTCCAGGCGACGCCAGGCGCACCTCGAACGACCCGTGTGCCCGGCCAATCGTGGCCGTGTGACCGTGCGGCATCCACGCCCTCCATTCTTTCGAAAGGACTTCGCTCATGACCACTCACACTCCTCAGTCCGGCACGTCCATTTCTCGTCGCACCCTGCTCAAGCGCTTCGCTGGCGGCGCGGCCGCCCTCGCCGTGGTTCCCGCGGTTGGGTTGCTCAACACCGCCGCCGCGCGGTCCAGCGACACGCTGATCGTCAACACGGCGGGCGCTCGCCTTCGCTCGGGGGCAGGCACTGGCTACGGCGTTGTCGCCTCCCTGGCGAAGGGCACCGAGGTGCGATTCGTGGCCGATGGCGGTTCGGCCAATGGGTACCGCTGGTACAAGGTGCTCGTTCTCGCGACCGGCAAGCAGGGCTACATGGCGTCCAGCCTGCTCTCCGCGCCAGGCGGCGGGGCCGACCCGGTGATCATCGGCACGATGTACACGACCGCCAGCGTCAACCTGCGCTCGGGGCCGTCGACCTCCAACACGGTGCTGCGCGTGGTCGCGGCGAACTCGGCGGTGCAGGCCAGCGACACGGCGCGGAACGGGTTCCGCTACGTGATCCACGATGGCCTGGCTGGCTGGATTTCCGAGAGCTTCCTGACTCACCGTGACGCGCCGAGCGGCGAGACCTTCGCGACGACCGCCCGGCTCAACCTGCGGTCGAAGCCGAGCTCCTCGGCCCCGGTTCTGCTGGTGATGCCGGCGAACGCGACGGTGGCCGCGCTTTCGGGGACAGCGCCCGGCTGGCGCCAGGTGTCGTACAAGGGCACCGTTGGCTGGGCGGCGACGAGCTACCTGAACTAGGACCGTACTTCTCTCGAACATCATCGAGGCGAGCCCCCTTCCGGCAATCGGAAGGGGGCTCGTTGCGTCCAGCGAGTTACATGGTGGGGTGGCTAGACGGCTGGGAGGCGTTCGTGGAGGGTGAGGATGGCGTCCAGGGCGGGGTCGCGGTTCTCGCGGTAGGCGGCGAAGGTGGGTGGGGTGTAGATGGTGGGCGGGATCCACTTGCGGGAATCCCCGGGCCAGGTGCCGACCCAGTGGAGGTCGGAGACGTTCATCTCCACACGGCTGTGGGGGAGCGTGAAGGGGTGGGTTTCGCCGATGAAGGCGGGACTGGAGCCGGTGGGCTCGCCGACGAAGGTGGCGTTGGAGTGGGTATCGAGGAAGTTGATACCGTTCTGGGCGGCGGAGAAGGTGCCGCGGCCGATGATGACGAAGAGCGAGCCGCGCTGATTGGTCTTGTGGTTGGCGATGATCTGGCGGAGGAAGGGCCATTCCTGGAGGGTGTTGCCGCCGCCGTTCCAGCGCATGTCGAGGACGAGACGGTCGACGGGGTTGGCATCGACGAAGGTGTAGAGGCGTTTTCCGAAGGCGTCGAGGGTTTCGGTGGCGGTGTCGCCCACGGAGTTGAACTGCACGTAGACGATCCCTTCGTCTCGCAGGTAGTCGAACCAGAAGGGGAGTCCGGTGTTGCGCAAGTAGTGGGGGACGGGTGAGTCGAGCGATTCGTGGAAGGAGACCCAGCCGGCGGAGAAGGGGGGCTCGTTCCTGATCTTGCGGGCGGGCCATTCGGGATCTGGCGCGAGGGTGACGGCGCGGGTTTCGCCATCGAGGGCGCGGATCGTCAGCGGGACCTGGTCGGGGTGGGCGATGAGGCCGAGGGCGTGTAGGGCGGAGGTCTGGATGAGCCAGTCAGGCAGGCAGGCCTTGAACCACTGGGCGTTGTCGTTGTCGCGGGCGATGAGGGGATCGAAGGCGTCGAGGACGTGGTCGATATCGTGGTCGCCGATCTGGAGGAGCTGGGCGCCGAGGAGATCGGCGTGGTTTGGGGTGGTGGCGACGACGAAGAGGCCTTCTTCAAAGAGGAAGAGGCTCAGGGGAAGGGCGCGCTGGAGGTCGGCGCGGTCGTCGGGTGGGCGGATGCGGGCGTGGCCGTCGTTGAGCGCGCGGAGGACGCGGGCGAGTTCGAGGATGACCTGGTGGTCGGAGAGGAGGGGCACGCGGTCGACGATGGTTTCGATGGTGGCGTCGAAGGCGGGTTCGGGGAGGGTTCCAAACGGGCTGAAGGCGCGGCGCTTGATTTCACGGGCGGTGAAGCGGACATCGGCGCGCCACTGGCTGTCGCGGTCGAGATCCGGTTCGGCGAAGCCGGTGAGCTGGCGGAAGGTGGGATTGTCGCGAAGGGATTCGAAGGCCTCTTCTTCGCGGGCCTCGTGGAGGTCGTGGAGACCGCCGTTGATGGCCTGTTCGAGCGAGGCGAGGGCGGCGGGGGTGTTTCCGAGCCGGGCGTGGCAGCGGGCCATGCGGTAGGCGGGGTGTGAGGGATAGTAGTCGCCGAGTTCGAGGACGTGGTGGAGGGCGGCGAGTTCCTGGTCGTACTGTTCCAGGTGATGGTGGGCGGTGGCGAGGTTGTTCCACCACGCGCCGTTGACGGGATTGGCGTCGACGAGGGCTTCCCAGAGGGAGGCGGCGAGCGGCCAGTTTTCCGACTGGGTGGCGAGTTCGGCGCGGGCAAGGGTGCGCATGAGGGACTGGGTGGTCATGAATCGCTCCTGGGTGGCGGCGGTTTTTCTTGCAGCGTACGGGATGATTGTGTCCATGGGGTGTCGTGGGTGTGGCGATGCCATGTGGTGCTGGACCGGCGGTCAGGAGGATGAGATTCGTGGATTCGAGCGGGGGGTGGCTGACGGGATGGGTGGTTTCGAGGGAGTGGATGAGGTGCGGGCGAGGTTGCGGGCCGATCTGAAGGTGGCGATGAAGGCGCGCGAGCCGGAGGCGGTGTCGGCGTTGCGGACGGCGCTGGCGGCGATCGATAACGCGGAGGCGGTCGCGGTGGATGGGCATGCCGGAGCCCTGGCCGACGGGCCGATCGCGGGGGCGATGGCCGGAGCCGGTTCGACCGAGGCAGCGCGGCGCGTGCTGTCGATGGAGGACGTTCGGGCGTTGCTGGAGGCGGAGATCGCGGAGCGGGTCGCCGCGGCGGAGGGATACGACGCTGGCGGGCAGGGGGAGGCGGCCGATCGGTTGCGGCGGGAGGCGGATGTGCTGCGGGGGTACGTGGAGGGGTAGGGGGCGTGTGTGGTGCCGGGGTGTGGGTGTCCCAATGGCGTTCGCTCATGAGGGAAACCCATACACCGGCGAGCAATGCATGGAGAGGCACGTTTACATGCCGGTTAGGATTTCCGTACTGGTGCATGGGGTGGCTCGCGATGGCATTGGGATGAACGATGCGAACGACATCGCCTCGCGAACCAACGCCGTCATGCCGAGCTTGCGAGGCATCCCTGGAGGAAGTCCTTCCGCCGTGAGGCGGTGTTCCATGCCGGGCCATGCTGCTCTCTGCCTCGAGGTGACCGTGTGTCGACCGAGAGGCGGCTGCGCCGCCAAGGACTTCGTCCGGGGGTCCTTCGGCTGGCGCCTCAGGATGACGGGTTTGGTGTGAGCGGGCGGGTGGCGCGCGATTGTGCGGTCACGTCTGGTGAGTGGCGTGAGATTGTGCGCGATGGGGTCTGGGGCTAGACTCTGGGGGCCATGGCACGCTTTTCGTGGGGAATCCCATTCGCTTCCAGATTCAATGCAACGGACGACCGGGCCGCGGGTTCGGGCTCGACCCCCGGGGAGCCGGCGGGTGAGGTTCGGGCCGAGCCGGAAACCGCGTCGGCGGTGTCACGGCGGGAGGGCGCGGGTCAGGACGCGGTCGGTAGCCGGGTCCGGCAGCCAGGGAAGTCGCCCATCAACTGGCGGACGAACCTGTACGCGATCTGGCTGGCGCAACTGCTGTCCATCGTCGCGTTCAGCCTGCGGGCGCCGTTCCTGCCGTTCTTCCTGGGTGACCTGGGCGTGGAGACGGTCGAGGAACAGGCGTTGTGGTCTGGTCTGATCAACTCGGCCGGGGCGGGGACGATGGCGATCACCGCGCCGATCTGGGGCATCATGGCGGACCGGTTTGGGCGGAAGCCGATGCTGCTGCGGGCGCAGGGAGTGTCGTTCTTCACGCTTGGACTGATGATGTTCGCCACCTCGCCCTGGCAACTGCTGGGGTTGCGGATGGTGGAGGGAATGTTCGCCGGGACGGTGACGGCGGCGACCGCGCTGGTGGCGACCACCACGCCGAAGGAGCGGATGGGGTTCGGGTTGGGGCTGATCCAGACGGCGGTGTTCTCGGGGTCGGCGCTGGGGCCGCTGGTGGGCGGGTTCCTGGCCGACCAGGCGGGGTACCGGGCCACGTTCGGGATCGCGGCGGGGATGATGGCGTCGAGCGCGCTGGTGTCGTTCTTCCTGGTGCGCGAGAACTTCCGGCCGGTGCCGAAGGCGGACCGTCCGAAATCGAGCGCGCGGTCGAACTGGAAGCTGCTGGTGGCGCCGGTGCTGCTGGGGCTGACCTTCACGGTGATCGCGGTGCGGTTCGCCTCGGCGGCGGTGCAGCCGATCATGCCATTGTTCGTGGAGCAACTGGCGGGGCATCTCACCGGTTCATCGTCGTCGCTCGCGGGGGTGACGCTGGGCGTGCTGGGTGTGACCAGCGCAATTTCGGCGGTGTTCCTGGGGCGGTTGGGCGACAGGACCGGGCACCGGACGATCCTGCTGGGGTGCCTGATGGGGTCGGGCCTGATCTACCTGCCGATGGCGATCGCGCAGCATCCGTGGCACCTGATCGCGCTGCAGGCCGCGTTCGGGGTGTTCGCCGGGGGCACGATTCCGGCGGCGAACGCGCTGATCACGAACTTCGTGGAACCGGCGCGGCGGGGGATGATCTTCGGGCTGATGGCCTCGGCGGCGTCGGTGGGCGGGTTCATTGGGCCGCTGGCGGGCGCGGGGATGGCGGCGAGCATCGGGTTCCGGGCGACGTTCGTGGCCTGCGGGGCGATCATGCTGCTGGCGGTGTTCGTGCTGATCTGGACCGAGAAGAAGCAGACCGCGGGAAGGGACGAGGAGGTCGCGGCGGTTGCCTGAGGCTCGTTCCGTGGAACCGGTTAGCGGGGTTGGAGTGTCCTGAGCTGGTTCGCGATGTGGATGCAGTGCTGGAGCAATCCCTCCGGAGCGGCGTCGCTGGTGGACCAGCAGGCGTTGAGAACGGTTCCGACGAAGGCCCAGGCGGCCAGGTCGTCTTTCGCCATTCCCCATGCCTCCGCGAAGATGGCCAGCCGCCGCGCCGCCAGCTGGAGGTAGTCAGGTCGGGCTGACACTTCGGGCGGGTTGTACATCCAGGCGGCGATCTCGTAGCCGGGATCTCCGTACAGGCCCTTGGGGTCGATGATCGCCCATTCGCCGGTTTCGCGCCGGAGCAGATTGTGATGCTGGAGATCGCCGTGGAGCAGGCGGGATCGCGTCGAGTTCGCGAGGAGCGTCGTGGCGAGGTCTTGCGCGTGCTCGACCAGGTCCGTGGGAATCAAGTGCGGCCGGGGCGTCCAGTCGAACAGGGCGCGCATCCAGGCGCGCAACGGGTGGAGGCCGGTGGGATCGGGCACGTCGCAACAGAAGGTCAGCGCCATTTCCGCCGCGAGCCGGGTGGCGTCCTCGTCGGACATGGGGACGTTTCGCAGTTGGGTTCCGGGCAGGATGCGCTCGATGACCATGGCGTGGCGGTCGAAATCGGCGTCGTGGAGGCGGGTGACACGGTCGCCATCGGCGAGCATGAGGGCGGTGGCCTCGGCCCGGAACTCGCCCGCCAGCGGTGACGACTTGATGACGACCGGTCCCAGGTCGGCCGAGTGCCCGAACAGCACGAGGGTGATGTACGGGTCGGGGGTGGCCGGTTCCAGGTCGATGCGCCATTTCGCGCACAGGTGGGCGACGGTTTCCGGCAATGATTCCAGCCAGCCCGGCGTGATGGCCCGCCGGTCCCAGGCGCGGACGTTGGCGATGAGCTGGGGCGGGATGGGTACGCCGTTATGAAGGGTTGGCTGGTCGAGGCTCATGCGGGTCTCCTGGAATCCTTCACGCCAGGGATGCTTGCTTGCGGGCAGGCCCATGGCGGAGGATGGATGTTCGCGCCCGGCCATCCGCTGGCCGCGTGCCGTACCGGCTTCAGGATTCCACAGCGAGGCGCCGTGTGACCACTCCCTCCCTCATCGTCGTCCACGGCGCCCCCGCTTCGGGCAAGACCGAACTCGGCCGGTGGCTCGCCCGGGAGCTGCGACTGCCGCTCCTGTCGATGGACGATATCAAGGACGAGCTGTTCGCCCATTTCGACCACGAGACGATCGCCCAATCCGAACGGATCGGCGGGGCGAGCCTGGACATCCTGTGGCTGTGGCTGGAGACGCTGATGGCGGCGGGCACGACGAGCCTGATCGTGGAGACCGCGTTTCCCCAGGACCAGAGCGAGGAGCGGTTTCAGCGATTGGCCGCGGATCACGGATACCAGATCGCGCAGGTCTTCTGCCATGCCGACGAGCACACCCTGCGACGGCGCTACATCGAGCGGGCCCGCACGCCAGGGCGGCATCCGGGGCATCGGGACCTGGAGCGCGTGGAGGGGCAGCCGATTCCTGCGGAAAGTTCGTTCCGGGCGATGGAGTTGCCGGGTCTGCTGATCGACCTCGACACCAACGACCTGGACTCCGTCAGCTACGAGGACATCCTCGAGGCGCTCAAGGCAGCCCTTTAAAGTGAAAGCCTGCACGGTGGCCATGGTGCCCTCGGGAGGGAGACCCATGCCGCGGCCAACACTCGCCTGGATACGGTGCGAGCGGCGGCCGCGTAGGATCTCCGCACTGTCTGTGGCACGGCCGGTCCGGTGCCATCATTCCGGACCTGGCGATAGAGGATGGACGCGCGCCGTGACGCGCGGTGATTCCGGTCAATCGTGGCGTCAGGTGTATTCGCGAATGGCTCCCGGAGGGCTTTACGGCCCGAATCGCCGGGAGTAGGATGCGGGGACCGTCGCATTCGTTACGCATCCGTCGCGATATCACGCTGGCGAACCGTATCGTAAGGGGATACCGTCAATGACGTCTCACGAGCCCGAGAACTCGGCCCGGCCCGAAGAACCGGACGCGACCAGGGACCCGGGCGTCAACCGTCGGGGGTTCGTTCAGTTGGCTGGCGCCATGGGAGGCGCGACCGCGCTGGGCGTGACCGGCGCTGGCGCCGCCCTTGGCAAACATGCGTTTCAGGCCACGCCCGAGATCGAGGATGTCGCCGAGCAATCGGTGGCAGCCGAGCCGACCGACGAAACGTACTCTCCCTGGGTGGGAGAGACACCGGAAGGATCGGCGCTCCCACCGGACGTTCCACCCTGGATGCGGGTGTGGGGTCCAAATGCCTCGGAATATGGAAGCCGCTCGCCCCATGAGAGCGGCGTGGTCCGGCTTCCCAGCGACACATCGAGCCGCTCGCCGTTGGCGGATCTCCACGGCACGATGACGCCCAACAGCCTGTTCTTCGAACGCCACCACGCCGGTATCCCGAAGATCGATCCGGTCGAACATCGGCTGATGATTCACGGCATGGTGAGCAACCCGACCATCTTCACGATGGACGATATCAAGCGGTTTCCGGCCACCTCGGTCATCCACTTCCACGAGTGCTCGGGCAATTCCGGTAGCGAGTGGACGGAAGAGACCGTGGCCGACACGGTCCAGGCCGGATTTGGGTTGCTGAGCCAGACGGAATGGACGGGTGTGATGCTGAGCACCGTCCTCAACGAGGTCGGCGTCGATTCGCAGGCCAGCTGGATGCTGGCCGAGGGAGCGGACGCGGCGGCCATGGATCGCAGCATCCCGATGGAAAAGGCGATGGACGACGCGCTGCTCGCCTACGCCATGAACGGTGAGGCGTTGCGTCCGGCGCAGGGGTATCCGTTGCGGCTGGTCCTTCCCGGGTATGAAGGCAACTCGCAGATCAAGTGGCTGCGCCGGATCGAGATTGGCGATCAGCCTTGGGAGACGCGGGAAGAGACCTCCAAGTACACCGACCTGATGCCCGACGGGACCGCCCGGCAGTTCACCTTCGTGATGGAGGCGAAGTCGGTCATCACGAACCCGTCCGGTGGGCACACGATCGCGGATCAGGGCTTCCATGAGATATCGGGCCTGGCGTGGTCCGGCCGCGGGGCGATTACCCGGGTCGAAGTCTCCGTGGACGGGGGCGAGACCTGGCAGGACGCGCAACTCCAGGAGCCGGTTCGACCGATCGCGCTGACCAGGTTCCGCTTCCCATGGGAGTGGACCGGGCAGGCGGCACGGTTGCAGAGCCGAGCCACGGATGAAACCGGCTACGTGCAACCGACGATCCAGCAACTGGTGGACGTGCGCGGCACCCGCTCGACGTACCACATGAACGGAATCAAGACGTGGGTCGTGGGCGAGAATGGGGAGGTGACCAGTGGATGGGGCTAGCGCGGGTACGTTCGGCTTCGGCCAGGCGGCGACCGAGGAAGAGATAGCGGGCTGGGATATCGATATCCTGCCCGACGGCACCGGACTTCCGGAGGGAAGTGGCACGGCCGCGATCGGCAGGGAGCTGTACATCCAGTACGGGGCGGCCTGGCACGGCGCGGAGGGCGAGGGGACGGAGTACGCGCCCGCGCTCGTCGGTGGGATCGACAGCCTTGACACCGATTCCCCGAAGAAGACGGTGGGGAGCTACTGGCCGTACGCGACCTCGGTGTTCAGCTACATCCGGCGGGCGATGCCGGCCAGCGGGCCGCAGACGCTCACCAACGATGAGTATTACGCGCTGACCGCGTGGCTGCTGTGGGCGAACGGACTCATCGCCGAGGACGATGTGATCGACGCGGAGACGCTTCCCAAGGTCCAGATGCCGAACCGCGACGGCTTCACGTCGCCCGATCCCCGGCCAGACGTGGGATAGTGTCACGCCTCTACAATTTTTCGAAATTGAGAGAAGACCGGTGGGGCATCAACCCACCGGCCTTTTCATGCGCCCAGCCTCTTGCGGCTCGGACGGTAACGTGGCCATGGATTCCATAGAGCGCAAGAGACTGGATGTTGGGGTAACCTAAAGATGAGATCGCAGCCAAGTCGTTAAGACCGGAGAGAGCCCAACATGAGCGGAGAGATTGTCCTCACTGAACCGCAAATTGAGGCTATTGCCCATGCCTTGGCCGATCCCCCAGGAGGACTAACACACAATGACATTACTCACCTTCTCAAATCGTACCGGATGGATGCGCAGAACTTGGACCAGGCAAAATGGCGTCGTGTCTACAACGGATTTGTCAGCTCGCTAAACAGAACACAGAACACTACTGCACTATTCCATTTCATCCGATCGGCAGCTGACCCGGCGCGCTTCTCTAACACTGCTTGGGACTACGAAAGCTATCCACAGGGAATAAACACGGTGCTTGCCCTAGTTGGGGCTTCAATTGACAAGGCGGGGAAGCTGTCGAGAACGACAAAAGCGTCTTCACTAAGGGAGGCTGAGAAGCGCGCCAGAGACCTGCGCGAAGACTTGGTATCTCGCGGTGTTCACCCTGACGTACTCGCATTCTGCAGGTCTGAACTACTGGTCGATGACTATTTCCACGCTGTCCTGGAGGCGACCAAGAGCGTGGCAGACAAGCTTCGACAGCGCACCGGGTTGACCGATGACGGCGCAGTGCTGGTAAATCACATATTCGGAGGCGCGCAGCCAATATTGGTAATCAATAGATTCCAGTCCAAAAGTGAAAAGGATGAGCAGAAGGGATTCTGCAATCTGCTCATTGGCGTTTTTGGTATGTTCCGAAATCCCACCGCGCATGAGGCTAGGGTCAACTGGCACATGAGCAAAGAGGATGCCGAAGACCTAATGTCCCTGGTTTCCTTGGCACATCGCCGCATAGACAAGGCAGTGATGCCCTCTCGTGTATGAGTGATTGCTCGGTAGAAATGTTGAGCAAAATTTGAACCAAGGAAAAACCTGAGAATTAACTGGGACCATGGATCTTATTGAACAGGAGAGGATTCAGGAGTTGTGAGGAGGGGAAGGGTGACATAGGCTCTCTGTTGGAGTCCAGCCGGAGCCAGCAGCAGCATGGAGAGAATGACCGCGACAATTTTGCAGGCCAACGTAAATTGGCTCCAACTAATCGTCGATATCTTCTTCCTCAGCGTCATTTCCTCTCTCAGGGGATGCGAACCCCAAATAGTTACTTTCTCAGCAACAAGATCGACAACTTCAACCGTGTTCCTCACCACAAGCAGCCACTCGACTCCATGAGAGAGCCTATGTCCTAGTAACTCTAAGTCCGCTATTGATGATTTAGCCAATGCATTCCTCGTCCTTGGTAGATCTTGTCTTTTAGTCACTCACCGACTGTTCATCCAGGGCTTTCTGGAGCTTCATACGCTTCCGCGAATGGTGTGACCTAGACGCTCGGCATCTCAAGACATAGGGTTGGAGGGGTGGTTGGTCATGGCGGGCGAAGACCACCTCGTCACCCACGAGCCTGCTGCCAATTCGGCACAGGTTCTACACTTTCCGTGCTCGCTGAACGCGTGGCGGGTCAACCTGCAAGGGAGTTCAACCATGGCGACGATGATCGATCCAGTCTGCGGTATGGAAGTTGAAGCCGATAACGCCGGGGAGCATGTGTCCTACGGCATGATCGTCTACTACTTCTGCTCGGCGGAGTGCCGCGAGAAGTTCGAGGCCGACCCCGCCAGGTACGTGACCGACCTCGAGGGGAAACGCCAGGTGGATACCGCCGCGATTCCCGAGGATCAGCAATCGCACGAGGCGGCTTCAGGTCGAGAGACCTCACAATAATGTTCATCTGATACGCAGTCCGATCGTTCCGGGAGTGAACCGGCCGCGAGGAGGGATGTCCCGGCCAGGGGCCGTGCGGGCTCGCTGTGGTGAGACAGGTCCGCCCGTACCTGGCCGGGACATTCGCGGTTGGGATGTCCGATCGTGACGGGCCCGAGGCCAGTGACAGGCACGAGGACTGTCACTACAGGGGGATGGTGGGTCGGAGGAGAAGCGCCCGGAGGTTGAACCATCAGCTTCCGGGCGCTCGCGGTTTCATGCCTGATGTCTGCCATCGAACCCGAAGGAACGGGGCGTCGCGATCCTGGTACCGGCGGGCCGTGGGTGGTCGCCCGGCCGCCGCTCGTCCTTCGCGTTCCGTGAACTCTTCCGAGGCCATGGCTGCCAGGCAAAGATGAACTTTGCCGCTACCAGGTTCGTTTCCACCTTCGTTGGTGAGTCCCCAGGGCGGTATGAGGCCACCCTCTCGCGGCAACCGTGACCACCGGTTCGGACTTCGCTCTAGTACAGCGGGTAGAGGTGGAGGGTGCGGACGAGTGGGGTGTCGGCGAGGGCGGTTGAACTGTGCTCGCTGGCCTCGCGGGAGACGACGATCTCGAGGGTGTCGCGGTCGGCGACCCAGTCGAGACGGATGTACTCCCAGCCGCCTTCGGTGGTGGGGTCCGAGATGAACTCCCAGGCGGTGGCGCCGTTGAGCGTGATCGCCAGCCGGTCGCCGGGATGCTCACCGGTGGCCGGAACGTAGATCTGCACGTAGAAGACGTACGACTCGCCGGCCGTGAGGCCGGGCAGCTGGCGTGCCAGCTGCACCACGTCGCCGGGCTCGGGCTGGGCGTCGAACTGGAGGTAGGCGGCGTCGGGGTATGAGACGGCGCGCATCGCTGGAGATGTTCCCGAATCCTGGAGGACGAGGGCGAGCGGAGCCGAGGGGCCTTCCGGGGTGATGAGGGTGCGCTCCCAGCCGGTCGGGCTGACCGCCTCGATGTCGTGGAGGGTGTCCTTCACCACGGCGGTAACGGCGAAGGCCGGCAGCGCGATGAGGACGATGGCGGCGGCCGGGACGAGGCCGAACCGCCAGTTCGGGGCGGCGAGGAAGCGCATCCAGCGGCTCCAGTTGGTGGTGATGGCCAGGCGGATGTTGCCGATGATTGGCAGCAGCACGACGGCGATCACGAGCAGGGGTGGGGCGGACTGCTTGACGGTGCTCCAGGTGTCGCCGCTGGCGAGGATGTTGCCGGCGCCGATGAGGGCCAGGGCGAGGGCTCCGCCCGCCGCGCCGATGATGAGCCATTGGCGCCGGGTGGGAAGCGACTCGATCCAGGCGACGACGCGCTCGACCGGGATGGTGCTTCCGCTGAAGATGCCGCCGGCCATGACGCAAAGCAACGGCAGGAACATGGCGTGGTAGCGGGAGTTCGCTTCGGCGACGGCAAGAATGCCCAGGCCGTAGGCGAGCGGCAGCACGATCGGCACGAGGAGTTCGGGTCGGGTGCGGTTGCGGAACGCGCCGACCACGGCGGTGGCGAGCAGGACGACGTACATCGACTGGGCGATGTCTTTCAGGTCCGGCGCGAGGGGCACGCGGTCCCGCCAGGCTTCCGGCGCCCGGTCCCAGGTCCAGTTGACGCCCATCGCGTCGTATTCCCAGTTGGTCTGGAGTCGTTCGAAGGCCCAGCTCATGGCGGCGATGGGGTTGGTGATCATGAACTGGACGCCGAGCTTGGACTGGGCGGCGCGAATCTCCTCATCACCCTGGAGGCCCTCGAAGGGATAGGCGTCGTCGGCGTAGGCGTCGAACCAGCCACCGTTGGAATGCTCGTTGTTCACCAGCCAGGTTTGCCAGCCAGCCGCCCCGCCGGGCACCAGGGGGCCGTCGTTCAGGGCATTGAGCAGCATGAGCGGCAGGGCGATGACCATGATGCCGGTGGCGAGCCAGGAGAGCTGGAACTTCCACTGGCGGCGGGCGAGAACGGCGGTGACCACGAGGACGACAAGCATGAAGGGCAGGAATGACGGGCGGGTGAAGGCGAGGGCGGAGAGGGTAACGCCGGTCGCCAGCAGCCGAAGCGGGGTGGGCCGGGCGGTCAGCAGGCAGGCGAGCCCGGTAAGCAGGGCGACGGCCACACTTTCGGCGGCGAGCACCGGCACGTAGGTCCACATGCCGGGGAGGGTGGCGGCGAAGAACCCGGCCACGATGCCGCCGCGCTGTCCGAACAGGCGGCGTCCGAGCCACCAGACGCCAAGCACCATGCCGAGCTGGGCGACGACGTTGAGCAGGCGGAGGGCATCGAGCCCGCCGCCCAGGGCGATCACCGGGGCCATGATCAGGGGATAGCCGGAGCCCTGGTAGACCCAGCCGTACTCCTCGGGATGCCACCGGCCGTTCGCGATCTTGGTCGCCATATCAAGGAAGGTGGCGTAGTCGCTTTCCGGTTCCATCGGCAGCCAGGTGACCCACAGCAGGCGCAGGATCGCGCCGACGACGAGGATGCCCGCCAACGACAGCCACTCCCACCAGGGCATGGCGTTCGTGACGGCGGACGCGCGGTGGGCGAGGCGCTGACCGGCCTCCCGAGCGACGTGGGAGGGATCGAAGGCGATGGCTGGGACGGTGCCGCGAGTGGCGGGGCGGTTCATGGGACGTTCCTGGCGAGATGCGAATGCTGCCGAACGGGTGAGAGATGTAGGCGTATAGGCCTAGTCCGTCATCTCTCCTCTAGTGAGGTATATCACAAGTACTAGTCCCAATCAGGCGGAATTGGTATGAACGTACACGGCGTCCATATCCGAAAGAGCTATAGTCATGTCCAATTTCGCTTGCATATCGTTCTCGGTCCGGGCATACTATGGCTGATGGTACTAGTACTCAGGAACTAGGCTAGGTGGGTCCAGACAATAGGCTTGGTTCAAACGCGGAGTTTTCTCATGTACGGCACGGGTAGTGGGGGCGACATCAATCCCCGGATTGGCACTGGAGCGGGACTGGGCATCGTGGCCCTCCCCAGCGCGGGCGCTGGAATCGAGGCGGCGGCGACATCGCTGGCCAACGGCTTCGTTCTCTCCTTCTTCGTTTGTTGCGCGGTGGTCTGCTTCGTGATGGCCGCCCGGTTCTACCTCATGCATCGCTAGCCGCGATTGGTTTCCGGTTCGTGTTTCCCGCATCCGCCCCAGTGAAGTGGCATCCCGCCCAGGAGTTCATCGTGACAAAGCCCGTCATGCTCGCCGTTGTCGGTACGCGTCCGGAAGCGATCAAGGTCGCGCCGCTGGTGCTGGAGGCCCGCGCGGCCGGACAGTTCGAGGTGGTGATGGTGGCCAGCGGCCAGCACAAGGAGCCGGTGTTCCAGGCCCTGGCGCCCTTCGGCCTGACGCCGGACATCGTGCTCGACATCGAGCGGGAAACGGGCAGCCTCGTGGAATTCGCCTCGCGCCTGATGCCCGCCCTGGACGAGCACCTGGTTCGGCTGGCCCCCGCCGTGTGCGTGGTCCACGGCGACACGATCACGGCCTCGACGGCGGCGCTGGCGGCGTTCTGGCGGCAGGTGCCGGTGGTGCACCTGGAGGCCGGTCTGCGGACGAACGACCTCGGCTCGCCGTTCCCGGAAGAGGGCAACCGGGTGATCATCGATCATCTCTGCCAGCTTCACCTGGCCCCGACCGAGGACTCGGCGGCGAACCTGCTGCGGGAAGGGATCGATCCGGAGCGGGTGGTGGTGACCGGCAACACGGTGGTGGACGCGATTCGCCACGTCGCCGCGCGGGACATTCCCTTCGAGGACCTGCGGCTGGCCGAAATCGAGGCGAGCGGTCGGCGGATGGTGCTGGTGACGGTTCACCGGCGGGAATCCTGGGGCGATCCGATCAAGCGCATCCTGGGCGCGGTGAAGCAGCTGGTGGCCGCTCACCCGGACATTCACGTGGTGCTGCCGACGCACCCGAACCCGGACGTGCGGCGCGACGTTGAAGAGGCACTGGCCGGCACCGAGCGGGTGCTGGTCTGCGAGCCGATGCCGTACGCCGACCTGGCGCGGCTGCTCTCGCGGGCGTCGGTGGTGCTGACCGATTCGGGCGGCATCCAGGAAGAGGCTCCGTCGTTCGGGGTGCCGGTGCTGGTGGCCCGGGAAACGACCGAGCGGCCGGAGGCGATCGCCGCCGGAACCGCGCGGCTGGTGGGGTCGGACCCGGTGCGGATCTTCGCCGAGGCGTCGGCGGCGCTGGGCATCGCGCGCGAGGCTGGGATTCGCGCGGCGGTGAACCCGTATGGCGACGGTTTGGCCGCCCAGCGCTCCGTCCAGGCGATGGCCTGGCTGGCGGGCCTGGCCGACAAGCCGGCCCCGTTCTCGCTGGACGATCGCGCCGCGATCGCCGCCTAATCGTCCTCCCCACGCCCTTCGCCAGACCGGAACGACCATGGACTCCTTCTACAACACGAGCGTGCTCATCCTGCAAGTCGTCATCGGCCTGGCGACCGGTATCTCGCTGATCCACTTCGTTTCGGTGCTGGTGGCCCGGAAGGTGGGCGGCGAGCTGCCCACCAGAACCCCGGACCGCCCGCTGCGGACGATGTTCATGGTTCCCGCGCTCAACGAGGAGCTGGTGATCGAGGCGTCGGTGAAGCGGCTGCTGTCGGTGCCGGGCGAGCCCGAAGTGGTGGTGATCGACGACGGCTCGACCGACGGCACGGCCGACATCGTGAACCGGCTCGCCGGGGAGAACAGCCGGGTGCGGCTGATCCAGCGGGTGGCGCCGAACGCCCGGCAGGGCAAGGGCGAGGCGCTCAACCACGCCTACCGGCAACTCGCGCGGGAGTGCGAGGCCCAGGGAATCGATCCCTCCACCGTGATCATCTGCGTGATGGACGCCGACGGGCTGCTGGACACGCATGTGCTGAAGCACGTCAACGAGCTGTTCGGCAACGACGACGTGGGCGCGGTGCAGATCGGCGTGCGGATCATCAACCGGCAGTCGCTGCTGGGGCGGTTGCAGGATATCGAGTTCTTCACCTACTGCCGGTTGTACCAGCAGGGCCGGAACAACCTGGGGTCGACCGGTTTGGGCGGCAACGGGCAATTCACGCGGCTGTCGGCGCTGATTTCGCTGGGGAACCGGCCGTGGACCGAGTGCCTGACCGAGGACCTGGACCTGGGCCTGCAGATGCTTCTCAAGGGGTGGCGGCTGGCGTTCACCGACAAGGCCTACGTGCACCAGCAGGGTCTCACCGACCCGAAGCGGCTGGTGCGGCAGCGGTCGCGTTGGGTCCAGGGCTACTTCCAGTGCTGGAAGCGGATTCCGGAAGTGCTGGTGATGCCGGGCAAGTGGTACTCGGTGGTGGACCTGCTGTTCAGCCTGACGTGGCCGGCGATGTCGTGCCTGGTGATGCCGGTGGCGATCATCCTCAGCTGGTTCGTGGTGGGCTGGAACATGTTCAGCCTGGACCTGGCGCTGGCGATGTGGCTGGGGCTGCTGGGCGCGGGATACGTGATGGCGTTCGGAACCAGCGCGATCATGGCGGCGAATTATCGGAAGCGCTCGGGCGACATGACGTTCTGGCAGATGGTGGTGCTGATCCACGGCATCGGGCTGTTCCAGTTCATCTGGGGCCTGGCCGGCTGGAAGGCGCTGTGGAACATCGTTCGCAAGCAGGGTTCGTGGGCGAAGACGGAGCGGATCGCGACGCCGAGCGCGCCCTCGACCGGGGTGGCCGGGTAGTTTCTTCACGACGCGGATACGGGAGGTGGGGTGGCTCTGGGGAGTCGTTCCACCTCCCTTTTAACATATTCAAAGCCAGAGCTTTAGTCCGTACTGGAGGAGTTCACATTTGTGGATAGGGACGGCAAGGAGCGGCTACTGCGCTTCATTGGATATGGTCGGCTAGATGCTCCAATCTGGTTTCTGGGCATGGAGGAAGGTGGTGGTGGCGAGGAGCGATTGTCCATTCAGTCCAAGTTCAACCAGATCGAGGATCTGCGTGATGCGCACCGCAAGCTTGATATTCGGGAGTGGCATGAAGGTAGGCGCAAACTTCAACCTCAGTGGAACAAAATGAGTGAGTTCATGCTTCGGGTGGAAGGTCATTCTGGTCCGACCAGAGAGGAGCGCAGAGCATATCAAGCAGAGCACCTCGGAAGGAGCCATGGCAATTCACTGCTGCTAGAGCTGCTGCCACTCCCGAAGCCCAATGTGAAATCCTGGGACTATTCACTCTCGTTTCCCGAATATGTTGACGTTGCTGCATATCGTAATGCCATAGTCCCTCAGCGTATTGCGCTTATCTCAATCCTTGTGGCGAAGCATAAGCCTCGAATAATCGTGGCCTACGGCAAAGAGTACTGGGGCTATTACAGACAGATCATGTCTGCAGTGGAGTTTTCAGAGAGAAGTGGATTCTCGGTCGGCAGTATGGGTGAGACGACAATGATTTTGACACATTTTCTGTCTCGCAAAGAAATGAACGGCCGACACGAAATCCTTGCAAACATTGCTCTAGAGTTCCTGGGTGGACCACTAGCAGATAACAACTTAAGGTGAGAGAAGTCTTTGATGGGGATGAAAGGCAGCCAGGTTTTTGGAGGTGACCCCAAGGCTGTGATGAGTGGCCGATCGCTGTAGGATGGCGGCACCTGGTGTTGGACGTTATCTGGACTGGCGGGCGAAATGGCTAGTGGGAATGCGGTGAACGTCGAAACGCTGGAGCGGGTGCTGGAGGCGTTCAACCGCCACGATCTGGACAAGATCATGGCGTATTTCGCGGAGGACGCGGTGTTCGAATCGCCACGCGGGGCGGAGTCGTTCGGGACGCGGTACACCGGCAAGGCGGCCGTGCGCGAAGGGCTCGCCGGGCGGTTCAGCGGTATCCCGGACGTGCGCTATTCGGACGACCGGCACTGGGTGAGCGGGGACCGGGGCTGCTCGGAGTGGCTACTGACCGGGACCTCGACATCGGGCGAGCGGATCGCCGTGCGCGGCTGTGACCTGTGGGAGTTTCGCGACGGACTGATCGTGCGCAAGGACTCCTACTGGAAGATCGTCGGGTCGTGACCCGGTCTAGAGGCGCCTGATCGCCTGGGCGGTTTCGGGGTCGCGCGGGGCGAACTGGATCAGCGAGAGGTGAGGGACGCCGACGATCTGGCTCA
Organism: Chloroflexota bacterium; assembly: GCA_023389575.1. Classification (GTDB taxonomy): domain Bacteria; phylum Chloroflexota; class Chloroflexia; order Thermomicrobiales; family UBA6265; genus JACCYX01. The sequence goes on from JAEWEG010000005.1 coordinate 66,087, forward strand.
CGGTCTGGTACAGCCGCAGGAGCCCGACCCGCGGGTGGATGAAGTCCTTCTCTGGGGCGGGGCCGAACATCGGGTCGACATCCTCCCAGAGCTGGTTGAAGTCGCTGTTGACGGTGCCCACCAGCCGCACGATCTCCATGATCCGGTCGCGAAACTCCGGCAGCATGGCGTACTGCGTCTTGAGGCCGCCGACCATGTGGACGACGTAGTTGTCCCAGTCCGCCCACGCCGCGCGCATGTCGGGGACGAGATACATCGACGTGATCACGTTCCGGGCGTCGGGTGGCGCCTGGCTGAAGTCGCCCAGCATCCTGGTGGCGGCGGAATTCCAGTACAGGATGTCGAACCGGGCGTTGATGATCACGGCGGGGTTGGGCTCGGCCTCGTCGACGGTGGCCATCGTCCAGGCTGGAAGGTCGTCGATGGCGTGGGTGATCCCTGTCGGTTCTTCCAGGAGCTTGACGACGTAGGTCTCGCTGGGGGCGTCGACCTTCAATGCCCGACAGATTCGCCTCAACACCGCCTGATTGAGGTTGGGATAGCGGCAGGACTCGATCTGGGAGAGCATCGCTTCCGACACCCCCGCGAGATCGGCCAGCTCGGGCTGGGTGAGGTAGGGAACGTGACGCCGGGATTTGGACTCGACCGGGAAGTCGCGCCAGTCGGTGCGCAGTCGTTCCTTCCGGAGGTGGCGGGCGATCTCCTGAATCTCGAAGGACGTAAGCGTTTGCATGCGTGCGCCTTTGTGCCTGAAATGATGACCTGCACCAGAAGACCCAACCCGTAGGTTTTCTCTCTGGGAATACGATTCGCGTATCCCTAGACTCGTGGCATGGCTGGGCGCTGGGAAGCACAGCCGAGTAACAACCGGGTCGAATCGGCGGCCTCCTCGGCGGATGTGGTGCATCACCAGGGAGGAAGCGGGACGATTCGCGTGAACCAAGAGCCCCAGGGGAGCCTGCCTTTCCCGAACTGGGGTTTCTTGGCGTGTGTTCACCGTATCGGTTGACAGGGCTCGATGCAAGTGACGACCCGTGTAGGATTGACGGCGTGAAATCTGGATCATCCGGCGCGAGCCGCGAGGATCGGGGCCATGGATACGCTGTCGAAGGCTCAGCGAAGCGAGCGCATGAGCCGGGTTCGGGGCAAGGACACCAAACCGGAACTGCTGGTGCGCAGGCTCGTGCATGGCATGGGATACCGCTACCGGCTGCATCGGCGCGATTTGCCCGGCACGCCCGATCTCGTTTTCCCGGGTCGAAGGAAGGTCATCTTCGTGCACGGGTGCTTCTGGCACCGGCATCCCGATCCCGCCTGCAAGCTGGCCCGGTTGCCGAAATCGCGGACCGAGTTCTGGCTGCCGAAGCTGGAAGGCAACCGGGCGCGGGACATCGAGAACGCGGCGCGCCTGGAGGGACTGGGGTGGGAGGCCATGACCATTTGGGAGTGCCAGCTCCGTGATCGGGACGCGCTTGAGGCACGAGTGAGACGATTCCTGGATCCATGAGGTCGATTGAGTTGTTCGCGGGGGCTGGCGGTCTTGGCATGGGGCTGCATCGCGCCGGGTTCGAGCCCGCGCTGGTGGTCGAGCGAGACCGGTGGTGCTGCGAGACGATTCGCGAAAACATGGAGCGCGATGCCTCGCTAATGGCGGGCTGGAGCCTGGTGGAAGGCGATGTCCGCGGGGTGGATTTCGCGCCGTACGAGGGGAAGGTCGATCTCGTGTCGGGCGGGCCGCCCTGCCAGCCGTTCTCCAGGGGAGGCAGGCACCGGGCGCATTCGGACACTCGCGACATGTTTCCGGAGGCGGTTCGTGCGGTGCGGGAGGTGGCGCCCAGGGCGTTCGTGTTCGAGAACGTGAAGGGCCTCACGCGCGCCGCGTTTCGCAACTACTTCGAGTACATCCGCCTCCAGATGGAACATCCCGAGCTGGAAGCGGGGGAGGGCGAGGACTGGACCGAGCACCTCTCGCGCCTGGAGCGGCATCACCTCTCCGGAAGCCACGAGGGACTTCGCTACCACGTCGTCGCCCGCGTGCTGAACGCCGCCAGCTTCGGTGTGCCCCAACGCCGCGAACGGGTGATCTTCGTGGGGTTCCGCGACGATATCGGGATCGAATGGTCGTTCCCCGAGCCGACGCATTCCGCCGGGGCGCTGGCGTTGTCGAAGCGCCCCGGCGGCGAGTACTGGGAGCGACATCGCATTCCCCGCTCCGAGCGGCCCGATCCCGGCAATTACGACGCGGTCGCTATGCGGCTGGTGGAGCCTCCGGCCACGCTGCCCTGGCGCACGGTGCGGGACGCCATCAGCGACCTGCCCGATCCGGAAACCGATCCCGCCGCCGCCTCCGAGTGGCTCAACCACCGGTTCCAGCCGGGAGCGCGGAGCTATCCGGGCCACACCGGAAGCCCGCTGGACGAACCGGCGAAGACGCTCAAGGCGGGCGTTCATGGCGTGCCGGGCGGTGAGAACATGCTTCGCCGGCCGGACGGGAGCATTCGCTATTTCACGGTTCGCGAGAGCGCCCGGCTCCAGACGTTCCCGGACGGCTTCGCCTTCCACGGCTCGTGGGGCGAGACCATGCGCCAACTCGGCAATGCCGTGCCGGTCGATCTCGCCCGGATCGTGGGGCGCGATGTCGCCCTCGCGCTGGCTGGCGCCTGAGGGTGCCTTGAGACGCGTCCTTCCAATACCGCGGAGTTGACGTAAATCGCATCTTCCGTAGTCAACGGGGGGTTGACAGGGGTTGTTAGTCTGGGGTTGATCGACTCGCCCGGCGGGAGGACATGACCTCCCGATTGCGCCGGATGACGAGTGACCGGTTATCCAGAGAACGCCGTGCGAGCGTTTCTTCACCCCCTGATCTGGATCCGGGTCGCTTCCCTCACATGACTCCACGATCCATACCGGACCACCATCGTCCGGCGCGCATGACTCCCGCCGCGAGAAGCGATCAATCCGACGTCTCCGTTTGGAACGTTGTATTGGAAGGAGCAATCCTTGATCCAGAGATTTCTCAAGCTCGTGCTGGTGCCGGCGGTTCTGGCGCTGGTGGCCCTCGGCGTGGTGACCGCGCCCGCGGGCGCGCATTCCACGATAACCTCCCAGGGGAACGACTATGCCGTGACCGATTCCAACCATCGAACGGGCGCCGTCTGCGACATGGAGCGCGACGGGCACTTCGTTTCGGCCCGGTGGACCGATTCGGAAGGCTTCACCGTCGCCTACGAGGAAGACGGTGGCGACTCCGGGTGCGACCAGGTGACCTTCGACGGCGTGGCCGAATCGGTGGTTGTCTGCGAGGTGGATGTTGGAGCGTTCTGGTGCTCCGAGGTCGACTACGTGTAGCGTCACCAGGCATCACAGCCGATATCTGTCGATTCGAGGGCGGACTCCAACCGGAGCCCGCCCTTCGTCGTGTCCAGGCTCATGCCACTCAGTGACCGGATTGGTCCGGAAGAAACGGCGGGGCCCCAAACCCACCCTCGTCATTCGGGCAAGCCAGCACGCGGTAGTGCGTGGTGATTGGTGCGCGGTGCGGGTGTGCGCCGTGAAGGGCGTGCGCGGTGCCGGGAAACCCCGTATGGACCGGCCCATCGATCCTTCAAGTACCCTGCCCGGGTCGGGTTGTGCTCGCACCTGCCGGAATGACTACCTGCCGCCGTTCCCCTAGAGTTCCGTGGTCCAGTTCACTTCCTGAATGCGCGAGTCGAGTTCGCGAGCCTGCCGGGCGAGGGTGTCGGCCTGGGAGCGGAGATCGCGGACGCTGACCGCCGGGATCGAGCGGATTTCGGTGCGGCTGTAGCGGTCGGCGGTTGTCGCGGCGGCGTTGGCGAGCTCGGTTCGGGCGCGGTGTTGCTGGCGAAGGGCGTCGCGACGAGCCAGCGCGGCCGTCATCGAGAGGCCCGGCGCGACCTGGGTGGCGAGGTTGCGGGCGTTGATCTGGACGACGATCTGCTCGAGGGCGTTCGAGACGCGATCGTATTCCAGCAGGAGCGCCGTGGCGTCCTCCGCCGGCTCCTCGCCTTCCTGGTGGCGGGCGTTCTGTTTGGCGCGTTGCAGGAGGCTCTGAAGCTGGGTTTGCATGTCGGCGCGCAGCGAGAGTGCTTCGGCGAGTTTCATGGGCGCTTCCTTCGGTAAAGGCCGGTAGGGCACCATCTTATCTCACCGGTCAGGCCTCCGTTTGCTCCCAGCCGGAGCCGGTCCAGCGCCAGGATTCCGAGTCGCGGGAGAGGGCGGGATTGGGGCCTTCCCAGGGTGGTTGGATGGCGGTGGAGGTCCAGTTCACCACGCCGTTGGGCCACTGGTTGAAGTCGATGAGGGTGGCTTCGAACAGCGATTCGACCTGGGCGCCACAGGCGGCCTGGAGCACGGCGCCCTGGGTGGCGGCGTGGCGGACATGCAGGTGCCCGTTGACCACCAGCACCGGGGCGGAACGCACGGCCAGGCGCCCGACGATGTCCGGGCCGTTGACGAGGTCGCCGGCGTACTTCAGGCCAACGGCCGCGCAGGCATCCTTCAGGCTGATGAGCGGGAAGTGACTCAGCACCACGGTGGGGGCGTCGTCCCAGGTGGCTGGATCCGGTTCGGGGGTGGCCTCGTACCCGCCGCCGATGGCCTTGGCGAGGCCGGTTCCGACCACCCGCCAGGTACCGCCGAAGGGAACCGGGTGGTCGCCAATGACCTCGACGTGGGCGTGATCGCTGCCAGCGAGGGCATCCGCGAGGGTGGTTGGGCCGTGTCCGAGATCATGATTGCCGGGAAGCACCCAGACCGGCACGGTGGCGCCGGCGATGATGCCGAGGGTTTCGCGCAGGGAGGCGTCGTCGCCGTGGTGCGTGAGGTCGCCGAGGACGGCCAGGCGGTCGATGCCCTGCTGTTTGAGCCAGGCAATGGAATCGGCGAGGCGCTGGCGCGCGGTGTCGAACTGGTGAGGGTTGTGCCAGGCGTCGGCGGGATTGCCCGGCGGGGCGATGTGGATATCGGTCAGGATTCCCAGGCGCATGCGTCGCTCCTCGTGGGTGGTATTCCGGGCAGGCTGGTGCCGTACTCGCGACGCATTGTCGGCGAGCTAGCCTTCCATTGGAAGAGGGGCTTGGTTGCCGGGCTGGAACGCCGGCTACTGCTCCATCAGGTTGGCAAGGCCGGTCATGTTGCTGGGCGTGAGGCGATAGACGCGGTCGTCCGGGAAGCCGTCCATCTGGACGAAGCCGGCCGCGAATTCCGCGCCCAGGTAACGCGCGGCGATCTTCTCGGCCCATTCGCGGACGAGATCCATGTCGTCGCTGACTGTCACCGGGCCTTCGAGGGTGACCCATCCGTAGGGTGGATTGGGGTCGTCCACCGTGAACGAGGCGAACGCCTTGTGGCTGAGGTTTCTGGCCTTGACGGAGTCGGACGAGGTGACGAAGACGATGTCGTTGCCGTCGACGGTGTACCAGAGGGTGACGGCGTGGGGGCGGCCATCCTTGCGGACGGTGGCGAGGTGGCCGGTTCGTGGCTGGTCGGCGAGAAAGGTCAGGATGTCCTGCTCGGTCATGGGTTGGGCCATTGGGTACTCCTCGGGGTGGGTGCGTACGGGAACGTGGAGGTCGCCGTTGGGAGGCGTTCACTGGCGAGCACTGTGAGGTGGCTGGAGCGTATCCGCCGCCTGGCTCGGGCAGTGGAGCGCCAGTCTAGCAGAGGCCTGGATAACGCATCTGGACAGATGAGGGGGGACCGCAGTGGCCGATGCCTGGTCCGACTGGTGGCCTTCCGGTGGGCCTGAACCCGTCTGGATGAGGTGCCGCCTGGCGAGGATGAACGCCGTCCATCGCACAGGTCAGCGTTGGGCCGAACTCCGTATCAACTGGCCGGGATGATGGCCCCGGCGGCGTCGGGGAGGGTGGGTTCCGCGCCGAACTCGGCGTCGGTGCCATCGTCGCTGACGATGATCATGCTGGCCGAGCCGAAGGTGCCATCGCCGATCACCACGTCGTGTCCTCGATCCTTCAGGGCGCTGACGAGCGGGCCGATGAAGCCTTCCTGCATGCGAAGCTGGTTGCCGGTGCCCCAGTCGTAGGTGCCGGAGGGGAAGGCGGTGGTGAGCCAGCGGGGGCGACTGATCGCCTCCTGCGCGGTGAGCCCGAACTCGGCGACGCTCAGGAACTGCTGGAGCTGGCCCTGGGTTTGGGTGTCGGCGCCGGTGTTGCCGCCAAGGATGACCGGCCGACCATTTCGCAGCGCCATGTAGGGGCAGGAGGTGTGGCGGACCTTGTAGCCGGGAGTGAGTTCGTTGACGTTGCCGGGCTCCACAGAGAGCATGCGCATGCGGTTGTTCATGTGAATGCCGGTGCCGGGAACGACGAGGAATTGCGCGCCGAGGCTGGTGGTGACGCTCGCCGCGTTGCCGTCGCGGTCCACCACCTGGAAGGTGGTGGTGTGGGCGGGCGCCTTGCTCCAGTCGACGCCGCTCGGGATCGGCCAGGATTGGACGACGTCGACATCGATCCGTTCGCGTTGGCTCTCGGCGTACTCCTCGGAGAGCAGTTCCTCGATCGGCATGTCCACGCGGTCGGGGTCGCCGATGTGGCGATAGCGATCGGCGAAGGCGAGCTTCATCGCCTCGATCTGGGTGTGGACGACATCGGGGTTGTCGATGTTGCGGCCGGTGAGGCCCATGCCCTTGAGGATGTTGAGCGCCAGCAGCATGGTGATGCCCTGGCTGTTGGGCGGGTTTTCGTAGACGGTGAAGTCGCCGTACTCAATGGAGAGCGGGGTGACGATTTCGGCGGCGAACCCGGCGAAATCGTCGAGCGCCAGGTAGCCGTCGTTGGCGTCGGAAAAGGCGACGATCGCTTCGGCCAGCGGACCACGGTAGTAGTGATCGCGGGCGGCCTGGATCGCGGTTTCGCGGGATTCGGCCAGTCCGGCGTTGTAGACCTCGACCAGCGTCTCGAAGGTGGCGGCGAGGTCCGGCATGACGACGGTGTCGCCCTCCTTCACCAGGTCGCCGTCGGGGGCGTAGATCGCTTCCACGGCGGGGTTGTCGAGGATCTGCTCCTCGAGGTTGTTCGCCCACCATTCCATGTCCCCGGTGGCCTCGTGACCGTCGCGGGCGAGGCCGATGGCGGGTTCGAGGATCTGGCCAAGGTCGAGTCGGCCGTATTGCTGGAGCCAGAGCATCCAGCCATCCCAGGCGCCGGGCACGTTCGACTGGTGGATGCCGGACTGCCCGGCGCGCTCGGCGTAGTCCTCGCGGGTGGCGTGGCTGCCGGTGGGGCCGACGCCGTCGAGGCTGGTGACCTCGCCGGTGGAGGCGTCGTAGTAGAGCGCCCAGGTGCCCCCGCCGAGGACGCTGGAGAACCAGCCTTCGACGACGGTGAGGACGGAGGCGATGGCGATGGCGGCATCGGCGGCCGATCCGCCCTGGGCCAGCATGGCGAGCCCGGCGTCGGTGGCGGCCTGGTGTGTGGTGACGACGGCCTGGACGTGGGAGCCGGGTTCCTGGGCAAGGCCGGAGACGCGGCTGGAGCCGAGGACGGGACCGGCGAGGCTGGCGGCGATGGCGCCGCCGACGACGTGGCGGCGGGTTGGTCGAGGCATGGAGGGGGCCATTGAACGGTTCCTTCGTGCGGATGCGTGCGACGGACGCGACCGTGCGGGCGCGGCGAGAGGAAGTGACGGCGGCGCGGGAAACGTCGCCATGCCAGGAGGTCCAGCCGGTGCATTTCGGCGTAACGTGCGATCAGTGTACACGCGGTTTCTGAAGGTTACATGGGAGGTCTGGGCTCCACGAAAGCCGCGCGGACCATGCGTCTGGATGGCGGTTGCCGGAAGACGCGTACGTATGGCGATGGCGGTCGGGGAGCGGGGCGTCATATCCCAGAAGCCATCGCTTCCCGCCAGCCCGCCTCCGAAAGGGCGGGCCGCGGACGGGGGTGGCGGGACTCCAGTCCCACCCTCGTCAACCGGCAAGCCAGCGCCTATGGTCGTGGGAGGTGCGTGTTGCGGTCCTCGTCCTGACCTCATTCGCCCGAAAGGGTGAGGACAAGGTGTCGCTGTCTCCGCCGGTGCCTCGCCACACACGTATACTGGACGGCAACTGGTATCCAGCGAATAGCACCATCAACCCGAGGAAACAGATGCCCGACCTCCCGAGCGGCACCGTTTCCTTCCTCTTCACCGATATCGAGCGCAGCACCCGCCTGTGGGAGAACCATGCGGAGGCGATGCCCGCTGCCTACGCCCGGCATGACGCCATCATTCGCGAAGCGTGCGCCTCGTATGGCGGCACGGTCTACAAGACCGTTGGGGATGCCCTCCAGGTTGCGTTCTCCACGGCTCCGGCCGCGGTGAGCGCGGCGGCCGCTGCCCAGCGCCTGCTCCAGGAAGAGCACTGGCCGCTTCCGGAGCCACTCCAGGTGCGCATGGCCCTCCATACCGGGGCGGTCGAGCCCCTGGCTGAAGGGGACTACCGATCGCCGGTCCTCAATCGTCTCGGGCGGCTGCTGGCCGCTGGGCACGGCGGGCAGGTTCTCCTCTCCCATGCCACCACCGCGCTCTGCCGCGATCACCTGCCGCCGGGAATCGAACTGATCGACCTGGGCGAACAGCGGCTCAGGGACCTGGACCGCCCGGAGCGGGTCGCCCAGCTCTCCGGCGCGACGCTCCGGGTCGCGTTTCCACCTCTTCGCACCCTCGATGCGCGCCCCAACAACCTTCCGGCCCAACCCAATCCCCTGGTTGGCCGGACAGCCGAACTCGCCCAGCTGCGGTCCCTGTTGACCAGTGGGGAGACCAGGCTGGTGACCCTGACCGGGCCGGGGGGCATCGGCAAGACCCGACTGGCCATGCATGCGGCGGCCGATCTCCTGGATGCGTTTCCGGACGGCGCCTTCGTCGTCGAGCTGGCGCCTCTGACCGATCCCGCGCTGGTGCCGGGTGCCATCGTGCAGGCGTTGGGTGTCGCGGAGGAGCCGGCGCAACCGACGGTAGGGAATCTCATCGGATACCTGCGCGATCGGCGACTGCTGCTGGTGCTCGACAACGTCGAACACCTGGTCGACGCCGCGCCAGTGGTGGGCGAGCTGCTGGCGGCATGTCCCCAGCTTGTGGTTCTGGCCACCAGCCGGGTGCGGTTGGCGCTCCGGTGGGAGCGGACCTTCGCGGTGAACCCGCTCGAGGTGCCCGAATCCGGACAGGTGTCCAGCCCGGAAAGCCTCTCCCAGTACGAAAGCGTGAGGCTCTTCATCGACCGGGCCGTGGCGGTTCGCCCGGAGTTCACCGTCAACAACCGCAACGCTCCGGCGGTGGCGGCGATCTGCGTGCGGCTCGAAGGCCTCCCGCTGGCGATCGAACTGGCGGCCGCCCGCATCGCCCTGCTTCCGCCCGAGGCCATGCTTCGCCGGCTGGACCAGCGGCTTCCACTCCTGACGGGAGGGTATCGTGACCTGCCGGCGCGCCAGCGAACACTGCACGGTGCGATTGCCTGGAGCTATGAACTGCTGTCCGCGGGCGAGCAGGCTCTGTTCCGCCGACTGGCGGTGTTCGCGGGAGGAGCAACGCTGGAAGCGATCGAATCGGTGGCCGCTGATAGCGTCGATCAGGACGTCATGACCGGGGTCGAGGCCCTGGTGGATCACAGTCTGCTCCGTCGGGTCGACATTCCCGGCGAAACCCGCTTCACGATGCTGGAGACGATTCGCGAATATGCCTGGCGGCAACTGAAGGCAACGGGAGAGGATGGCGAGATAAGGGAACGGCACGCCGCCTTCCACGCCTCGCTTGCGGCCACGGCTTCCCCCGAGTTGGATGGCCCTGACCAGGGAACGTGGCTCGACCGGTTGGAACGGGAGCACGACAACCTTCGGGGGACCCTGGAATGGCTCCTCGCCTCCGACCCGGAGCGCGCGCTCCAGCTTGCCGCCGATGTCTGGTGGCTGTGGCTGGTGCGCGGCTACTTGCGTGAAGGTATGACCTGGCTGGATCGCGCCCTGGCCGCCAGTGCCCCGGACGCGAGCCTTGCCCGGGTGAGGGTGCTCAATGGTGCCTGCGCCCTGGCATCGGAACTGGCCGACCCGGAGCAGGGGAGGCGTTACGGTGAGGAATCGCTCGCCCTCAGCCGTGAACTCGGAGACCCGGTACGGATCGCGTCCGCGCTCCACAATCTTGGCAATTCCCTGTTCGAGGACGACCCGGACCGCTCCCGGTCCCTGCTGGAAGAAAGCCTCGCCATCAGCCGGCGCGAAGGACTGATCTCCTTCAGTGCGTCCGCTTCCCTCAATCTCGGAAACCTGGCGCTGCGAGATGACCTCGACGCGGCCCTCGAATACTACACAGACGCTCTTGAGGACGCGCGAACCGCTGGTCATTCCTTCCTGGAATGTACGGCTTTGGTGGACCTGGCGCAGATTGCGCTCTACCGGCGGGAAGACGTTCTTACCGCGGCCCGGCAACTCCAGGGGGCACTTGATATCGCCGAAGCGATCGGGCAGGTGGGGGGAATGCGAGGATGCCTGGAAAGTGCGTCGGGAATGTGCGCGCTGCTTGGGAAGCCAGCGCGATCGGCCCGGTTCCATGGAGCGACCATGTCCATTGATGACCAGGCGGGAACCACCTATGGGGTACCGACCGGCGACAGTTTCGAGGAACTCCTGGCAACAGTTCGCGCGGAACTTGGCGAGGAAGCGTTCGCCGAGGCCGTGGCCGCCGGTGCCGCCCTGACGCTGGAGCAGGCCATTGAGGAGGCGCAATCGTTCTTCGCTGAAGTGGCCGCGGGCCTGGCGACTGACGAGGGGAGTCCATGAGCGGGAAGCGCGCCCTCCCACCTAGAGCTTGCGCCGATAGGCTGGGCGGATGGATTCGCTTCGCTCACCACAGGCTGCCGCTGGCTCACGGAATGGGTCATTTCGCGCTCAATCGCGGCAGGTCCGCCCGTACATAGCCTCGCCAAGGTTCACCTATTGGCTCACGCTCTTATGGGCGCGACGTGAGGTCGTGTCCGCGAGGCGTGAGCGGTTCGTGGTGCTGGCCGAACGCGAGACGGCGGACGTGTGCGCTGGCTACAGGCGGGGCTGGTTGTGGCGGGGAGCATGGCGCCAGGCAAATCGGGCAAGCGTATTGACAGGGTTCGGGCCGGTTATAGAATGCACTTGTAAGACATCTTACAGCCACGTTCCGACTGGCTCTCGTCGTGGAGAAGCCGTTCATGCCGCGTACCCATGACTCACTCAGCCCAATCCGCCCCTATAGCCCCACGTCACGCATCCGGGAGGTTGAGCTGCGCATACGCGAGTACATCGCGGACAACGATTTGCCGCCTGGAGCCAGGCTGCCGGGCGAATCGTGGTTCGCCGGCGAACTGGGGGTGGGCAGGCCGTTGATTCGGGAGGCGATGAAGGGCCTGGAAGCGGTGGGGATGATCGAGGCGCGACGTGGGGTGGGCCGGTTCGTGTCCAGCTTCGACCCGGAGGCGTATCTCAGTAATTACACGACCGAAATGTTGTTGCACAGTTTTTCCGAACAGGAACTCAACGAGACCCGCTGCCTCCTGGAGATTTCGATGGCGACCGACGCAACCAGGCGGCTGACCGACGAAGACATCGAGGATATCCGGGCGTTGTGGACCAGAATCCAGGCTGCGGCCGCCAACAACGCGACTGAAGTGGAGGCAGACATCGGCCTGCATCGGACCATCATGCGACGGTCGGAGAATCGCCTGATCGTGGCGATGCTGGACGCGATATATGCGCTTCGGAGGCAGGCTGGGGATGGTCCCCATTCGCCCGCGAATATCCAGCAGGACCTGGCCGAGCACGCCGCCATCGTGCGGGCCGCCGAGGCTCGTGATGGGCAGGCGGTACGCATAGCCCTTGTCAACCATTTTCGGACGACCGCCACGAGGCTCGGATTCGAGCAGCGCTGGCACGAAGTGTTCTCGCAGCCGGTAGTGGAGGTGGATGCGTAACCACTCGAAACGGGTCCCAGAATCTGCAATCCCCGCCGAATCCGGCGTGCATGCTGTCGGCACCGCCCATGGTGCAAGGAGCAATACTTCGCAATGGAAGCAACCAGTTTCGATGATTTGGTACAGGGTGTTAAAGAAGGACGAGTCAGCCGTCGCTCGATGGTGAAGCAGGCGGCGGTGGCTGGCCTGTCCGCCCCGGCGATCCTGAGCATGCTGGCCTCCACCGCGCCTGCCGCCGCCCAGGATGCGAGCCCAGAAGTCATTCCAGGCAACGAGCCGCTGGAGGAGATCCCAACCGAAGGACTGGCCGAGAGCCAAACGTTGCGCTTTGGCTTCTCTCCGGCGTGGACCTTCTTCGATCCGGCCCGGGAATCCGGCTATGCTCGCTGGATTCTGCCTCTTGTGTTCATGCCCCTGTTCCACTTTAAGGGCGCGGGCACAAGCCCGGACGATGTGTTGCCGGGGCTGTGCCTGAGCTACGACGTGAGCGACGATGGACTGCTCTACACATTGCACGTAGACCCTGAGGCGGTGTGGACGGATGGCTCCAAGGTCTCGTCCAAGGATATCAAGGGTTGGCTGGAGTACATCTCAAGCCAGGACAATCCGAGTACAAGCAAGAACAATCTGGATGGCGTCGTCGGCTGGGCGGAAGTCAACTCCGGCGAGGCCGAGGAAATGAGCGGCCTGGTGGCGGTGGATGATGAAACCCTGACCATCGAGCTGGCGGAGGCCAACCCATTGTTCCCAATCGCGGTACTGTTTGAGTTCCGCCTTGGAGGGCCGAAGCCGGAACTTGCGCGCGCCAACCCGGAGGGCTGGTGGATGGAAAATCCACCTTCCAATGGGCCATTCATGGTCGAGTCGCTCGACCTTGATGCCGCCGAGTACAAATTCGTGCCGAACCCGATGTGGTGGCGCGAGGCTCCGACCCTGCAGCGGATCGAGGCCATCGGCAACATTGACCAGCAGACGTTGATGTTGATGTTCGAGAACGGCCAACTGGACGCGATGTTCGTGTTCGGTGAAGAAGCGATCCAAATGGGGATCAACTACCCGGAAACGGTGCATCCGATGCCCGGCGCCGGTGGCATGTTCTTTTGGGGTTTCCACGCCAACCTCGAACCCACCAACGACATCAATGTGCGTAAGGCTCTGCGCCATGCGGTGGATGTTCCGGCTATCGCCAACGCGGTCTACCAGGGCCAGCGAACGGCGGGTCGTGGACCGATCTGGCAGGCCAACATCCTCGGTAGCCGGTTCGACGAGATCGAAGGGCTGCACGAGTTCTTCACGTTCGATCCGGCCCTGGCAGCCGAGGACCTGGCGGCTTCGAGCTATGGCTCGGCGGCGAACCTGCCGGTGCTAAACGTTACCACGGGTGGAACCGCGGGCGACAAAGTGCGCGCCACCGAAATTCTCGTGGAGATGTGGCGCACCAATCTCGGGCTTACCAACATCGAGATTCGGGCGGATGCACAAGCATTTGGCGCCGAGACGGTGTCCGAAGTCGTTAATGTCAACCGCACCAGTATTGGTGGGATTCCTGATGCCGCCCAGATGGTGAAATCCATGGCCGAATCAAAGGGGACGCAGGCCATTCAAAACTTCGGAGGCTACAACAACCCAGAAGTTGATGCGCTGATCGAGCTGGCCTACTACATGGACCGCGAAGATCCAGCCTATGTCGATACTGTTCAGCAGGCGGAAGACATGTACCTCGATGACTATATGTACATTCCGCTGATGATCGACCCCTACGCATACTACGCGCAGCCGTGGGTGAAGAACCTGCGCGCCAACCGCCACAACGTGATCTACACGCTTGGCGAGATGTTCCTGATGCCGCAGGAGTAGGCGTTCGCGGGCTGGATGGTGAGGCGTAATCCTCCCCATCCAGCGGGCCGCGTGCATGGTCGGCTTCCCGCCGCGCACGCGGCGATGGCAATGGTGCCGACGACCGTCGGCACCATTGCCATGGGAAGGAACCGCAGGAGACTTTCATGCTCAGATACATCGCTTTGCGGATCGGTGCCATGATCCCGCTGGCCTTCCTCGTGCTGCTCATCGTGTTCACGCTGGGCAAGGCGGCTCCAGGCGATCCCATCCGCATGATGTACATGACGGCGGCGTTGGAGCAGACGGATATCAGCGAGCAGCAGATTCAGGAGCAGCGTGATCGCTACGGCCTGAACGATCCCTTCTTCGTGCAGTTCACCGACTATCTCGGCAACGTGCTGAAGGGAGACTTGGGCGTCTCGATCACCGAGAACCGGGATGTGCTTCCGCTGATCGCCAACCGGTTCGTGGTGTCCGCCCAGCTCGGATTGATGGCCGTGGTAGCCCTGATCGTCGCTGGGATTCCATTGGGGATCATCGCGGCATTGAAGCGCAACTCCTGGGTTGACTACCTGATCGTGGGCGGGAGTCTCTTCATTCGAACGGTTCCCGTCTACGTCCTGGCGCCCCTGATCCTTTGGCTCTTCGTGCTGAAGTTTCCAATCATGGACGTGCCGCGTGGCTGGCGTGGCATGTTCAGCACCAACGCGATCCTGCCGGCCTTGCTCCTGATGATGTTCCCGCTGGCGGTGATCATCCGCCAGATGCGGGCCAGCATGCTGGAGGTGCTGGGCAACGAGTACGTGCGCACGGCGCGGGCGAAAGGCCTCAGCGAGTACAAGGTCACGGTTGGTCACGTGCTGCGCAACGCGCTGACACCGGTGACCACCGAGCTGGGACTGGTCGTGACCGGCCTGATCACCGGGTCGATCTTCGTGGAGAGCATCTTCGGCATTCCTGGGTACGGCCGGCTGGCGGTGGACGCGCTGCTGAAGCGTGACTATCCGCTGATGCTGGGTTGCACGCTGTTCGGGGCGTTCCTGGTAATGGTCAGCACGCTGATCGTCGACCTCGTCTATCCGCTGCTCGATCCGAGGGTCAAACTGTGAGCGGCGTACTTCCAGAACGCGACATTACCACGCAGACTAGCGCCAGTGGAGCGGGTTCGCCGGTGTCCGCTTCCGCGATGGCTGGACAATCGTTGCAGAATCTCGGGGCCACTGGCGAGGATCTCAAGGTGCGCTCGTTGTGGCGCGACGCCTTCCGGCGATTGACGCGCAACAAGCTCTCCATGCTGGGCCTGATCATCGTGGGGTTCACCTACGTGATCGCCATCATCGGGCCGTACATCACGCCCTACGACTATCTCGAACAGAACCTGATGGAGATTTCGCAGCCACCGAGCGCCGACCACTGGCTGGGGACCGACAACGTGGGCCGCGACTACCTGAGCCGGATGCTCTACGCGATGCGGACGGCGGTGCTGGTCTCGATCATGGTGCCAACCATCTCCCTCATGATCGGCGTGCTCCTCGGAACGATCGCCGCCTATCGTGGTGGTTGGACCGACGGCATCATCATGCGCGTGACCGAGGTGACGATGATCATCCCGGTGCTGTTGTTCGCGGCCCTGATCAATATCTCGGTGAAGGACCCAGTGGCGAACTTCATGAAATCGCTCGCCGATCGGACCGGCTGGGAGTTCCTGACCAGTACCGTCTACGTTGACTACGTGGTGGTGTTCGGCCTGCTCTCGCTGATCATGTGGGAGTCATACGCCCGGCTCAGCCGGGGGCAGGTGCTCTCGCTCCGTGAGTCGGACTACGTGCTGGCGGCCGAATCGCTGGGGGCATCGGGGCGCCACGTGATGATTCGGCACCTGATTCCCAACTCCCTGAGTCCCCTGATCGTGGCGTTCACCTTCGGGATGTCGGGCGCGATGACGCTGGAGGCGTCGCTGAGCTTCCTCGGCATCGGCATCCAGCCGCCGGGGGCGAGCCTCGGCTCGATGATCAGCTCGGCGATGACGAGCTGGCGGCAGTACCCGCACCTGATCGCCATTCCGGCGATCGTGCTGGGAGTGATCACCTTGGCGATCAACTTCCTCGGCGATGGCCTGAACGACGCGCTCAACCCAAAGCAGGCGGACAAGTAGGCTCGCCCGAGCGGCGAATCGACCTTCATTCCCAGAGGAAGAGGCAACGGAGGTACGCGGCCAGATTCACCCAACCGCCAACAACTCGTTATTCGTCTCGTTTCCGTCGATTTCGAACCAAAGGACAACCCTGTCGTGAAGACCTATCGTTGTGCCCTTATTGGGCTGAGTGGGATCGCCACTGCCCCGGTCAAATCATCGCTGGCGGGAGGCCGCTCGGTCCTGCCTTACTCGCACGCATCCGCCCTTGCCGCCATCCCGAACGCCGAAATCGTCGCCGTCTGCGACATCTTCCCGGCGGCCGGTGAGAAGTTCCGTGCCCAGTGGGGCGATCGCTGGCCGGACGCGACGTTCTATACCGATGCCGATGAGCTGCTGGAGAACGAGGAGATCGACATCCTCGGCATCATCACTCCGGATAACCTTCACGCCGATATCTTCGTCAACGCGGCGGACCGGGGAATCAAGGGCATCCTCTGCGAGAAGCCGCTGGCGACGA
>JAEWEG010000014.1 GCA_023389575.1 Chloroflexota bacterium
TCCCTCGCGGGACCCCAGACGGGGTTCGTCGCATCCGGCCCGACCGGTCCATGCGGCTTTGTTGCTGTTTCACACTTGTGCTGTGCTCGGTGACGATCCCACGCCAAGGCGCGGTCCGCCACCCCCCCGTTCATGGGTTGCCCCATGCGGGGTCTTTCAGGTTCATCATTGCTTTCAGCACGATCAGGTTCCCCCAATCACGCTGCTCCGTCTTCCGCATCCGGCCTCCAGCCATCCCTGCTCCCGTCCGCCAGCTCCACCACCAGTCCCGGTCTCCCAGGCCCCTCGGCGCCACTGTCGGTCGGTCATCCGATGACTCCCCGGTGCTCACTTGTTAAGGTGCCTTAATGCCTAGCGGGCATTAAGATCGCCCTGCATTGCTGCAGAGCGGAGTTCGCTTGCCCCGTTTTATTGGGGTTGCTGGTACGTCTTGTAAACGACGCCTAGCTACATGCGACCTCCCGATTTCCAACTCGCCTTCGCGAGCCAGGCGCCGGATTCCTCCGGCAGGAACTGAAGTTTACTCGGTTCCTTTTGCTTCGTCAAGGTTCTCGACGCATCGAAATCCGGACCCTGCTCGGAATCTCTCGATTCCTTCGCGTCGGCCCGTTTCCTCCGAAGCCTCAGCAATGATACACACGCGTCCAGCCGGTTTCAAGGAGAATTCCAAACCAATTTTTCAGTCCCCCTTTTCGCATCAAGAACGCCCTCCCGGAATGTTCCAGGAGGGCGTGCTCTCTTCATCTAATGCGGGGAAATTGTGCCTTGCTGGGCCGGGTCGAGCCTACCCTCCCGACTCCTCGCCGGTTCCCCGCAGGGTCCGGTCTCGCGAAGCCGAGTACTCGCTGGAGTAGGAATACTCGTCCACCACATTGCCGTCCGAATCCGTCACCACCCGCGTGATCGTCGAGGTGAATCCGTCGCGGGCGTGCTCCACCTGGAGCTCCTGCCCCTTGGGCAGCTCCGGTGTATCCGTGTAGATCATTCCGCCTTCAGGCGGGACGATGTCGCTGATTACCGGATCGTCGATCTGGATATCCCACCCAGGATCCACGCCCAGGATCTCGGCGCGTACATATTCGCCGTCGGCCACCATCACCAGCGCGATCCAGTTTCCGGTGTTGTTCCGGAACTTCAGGTCCAGCGCCCAGCCCGGTTCGATGTTCACCATCGCGTCGAGCCCCTGCATCCCATAGGGCGCCTCGCCGTAACTGTTGATCCAGTACGGATGCGCCCATCGCTCTTCGATGGGTAGGCCAGCCCAGAACGCCGCCTGGAAGATCGTGGTAGACACCTGGCAGATACCGCCACCAATCACCGGCGCGGTCTTCACTCCACCGTTTGGATCGGCCACGATGCCGAACCCGGTCACGAAACCGTTCGCCTCGTCGACCAGGCCCATGATCTCCGCGTACGAGAACACACCATCGGGCGGAATCAGCCAACCGTCCTCGAGCTCGGTCGCCCGTTCCACGTTGTGCCGGCGCGGCTCGCTCGATGTTCCATAGTAGGTCTGCGACTGCCCGAGAACGTCCTCCAGCACGATCGATTCGCGGTCCGCGCCCGTATATGTCGGCTCCAGCGAGTTCAGGACGAGCCCGGCGCCATCGTCGCCGTTCATGATCGCGCCGGTAATCGCCTCGACCGATGCGTCGACATCCACCTCACGGCCCTGTCGCGCTTCTTCCTGGAACTTGATCTGGCCGTCGATCAACCGGAACTTCGCCTCCCGGACCGGGATGTCCAGATCTTCGCGTAGCGGCTCCAGGGTCGCCGCCAGCACGCTCTCGTCAAAGGTGATGGAGAACTGCTCATCGTCGTCGGGACGCGCCTCGATGACCATCGCCGCCAGCAGATCGGCCCGCCCCAACTGGCTGGAACCGCCCGTCCAGGTCAATTCCAACCCGTCCGCCACATACGACTCGGCGCGCTCGGCCCACTCCTCGGCCGTCGCGTCCAGAATCGCCGGCTCCTCCCGAGTCACCACGAGGTCAACCGATGTCTCGCCCGCCTGGATCGCCTCGATGAGCCGATCGGCACTCGCCTCCTGGTCCACCGTCGCCGAGTCGACCTGCGGCACCACCACGATGGCGCCGGTGTCGTCGACGATCACGTTCGCGTTCTCAGCCGGTCGGTCTATTTGGCTGGCCAGCCCTTCGACGAACGAGGTCACCCCCGCCCGGTTAACCTGCAGTTGCCCCGAGTCATCCACCGACACCAGCGAACTGAGCACGGAGCGCGACACGCCCCACTTGCCCTCTTCCGCCGTCACCGTGATGGCGCTGGACACCGCTCGCTGGGCGACAGGCAAACCCCGCTCGATATCGGATGAAAGGACCCCGGCTGGCATCGAGATCAGCGCGAGCTGCACAGGCGACTGTTCCAGGTCCGAGATCTGGGCCAGTACCCGGTCTCGCGTCACCCCAACGTTCAGCGATCGCCCCGGGACGTCATCGACGAGGGTCACCTCGCCATTGGGGCTCATCTCGACGCGGGCATCGGACGGCGCGTAGATCACGTCCGGCGCGATGATCTCCAGCGCGCCGCGGAACGCCACGTCATCCACCTCGAGCACGGGCGACAGTTCCTGCCCCTGGATCAAACCCCGGGTCCAAGCCTGCGAACGGTCCCACCAGGTCCCGCTCCGGCCAAACGCCATCGCCCGGTCGACCGTCGCGTCTTCATTGAGGGTGATACCCAGGTCGCTCACCGAGACCTCGTAGTCACTCGTTCCGTCCGAAAACACCACGGGAGTATTGGAGAAATCCTCGAATCGCGAGTCCATGGCCATCGCCACTTCATCACGTGTCATTCCGCTGATATCGACTCCAGCGAGCGTGGTTCCTTCATATACTCGGTCGGAATATCGAAACCCATAAACCGAGAACGCGGCCACGGCCACCATGAATCCCGCGAACAGAATCACCAGGCTGAGGGTCGCCAGGGATGAGTACGTCGCCAGTTTCGCCCGCCGGTTGCCCCGGGAACGCTCTCGGATGTGGCTGTGCGTGGTCAGGGTGGGAGCCAGATTCATGCCAGTTCCATCTCGCCAGGTATGGCGACTCATTCCGCATCGTGACCGGATCGCCTATCCGGCACCTTCAAAGTATACGGGTATCGGCGATCTACGTGATATCAGGGAACGTACAACGCTGGCAAGCGAGAGTCCCGTGCAAGGAGGTTCCAGATTCAGGAGCCAGCGCTATAGTTCTGGAAACACCGTCGCATCGAGAGCGGCGTCGGCCGTTTCTCGAATGCATCGCGCATGAAGGAGTTCGCTCGTGTCAGGCAAGAACGTCGTCACCTCGTCCCGCGCCCCGGCCGCCATCGGCCCCTATTCCCAGGCGATCGTCGCCAATGGAATGGTCTACACGGCCGGGGTCATCCCGCTGGACCCCGATACCAAGGAAATCGCCGGCGAGGACATTCGTGGCCAGGCCGAGCGCGTGCTCCAGAGCCTTCGCGGCCTGCTGGAGGACGCCGGTTCGTCCATCGACCTCGTGGTGAAGACCACCTGCTTCCTGCAGGACCTCAACGACTTCCCGGTCTTCAATGAGGTGTACGCATCCGTCTTCACGGGGGATGCCGCCCCGGCGCGAAGCACCGTCCAGGTCGCCAAGCTCCCAATGGGCGTCCTCGTCGAAGTCGAAGCGGTCGCTCTCCTGAAGTAGCGGTTCGGCGGAGGCGGCCGTTGGGCCCGTCGCCGCCGAATCCAACCCAAAATCAGTTGCCCGTCTGGCTTCGCGGCGTGTATACTCACGCCGCACCGGTCACCGGTTCGCGGGCGTTTAGCTCAGCTGGCCAGAGCGCACGGTTCACATCCGTGAGGTCACAGGTTCAAGTCCTGTAACGCCCACCAATTGATGAAAGCGGCACTAGGCTCATGCTTGGTGCCGCTTTCGTTTAAGGCTAGGCTGATGACCTGACCACATCGTCGAGGCCGGGGATCAGGGGAGGGAGACTTCCCTCAACTGCCGGCGGGATGAGATCCCGAGTTTTGGATAGATATTCCGCAGGTGGGCTTCGATCGTCCTGGGGCTCAGGAATAATTGTGTCCCAACCTCCCGGTTGGTCGCCCCGGTTGCGACCAACCGCGCGACGTGCATCTCCTGCGCCGTGAGTTCGTCGGTCGACGGGGCCGAGCGCTTACGCGGTCGGTCGCCGGTCGCACGCAACTCGACGGCGGCACGCGCCGCGAACGCGTCCGCACCCATGTCCGAAAGCATCTCGTGAGCGGTGCGAAGCGTTTCCCGGGCTGCCTGGCGGCGGCCTTCCCGGCGTAGCCATTCACCATAGACGAGATACGCGCGGGCCAGGTACGCGGTGACCTGTGTTTGCCGGAGGCGTTCGATCGCTTCCCTGTAGCTCTCCTCGGCGGCATTACCAGAACGGGTCAGCGCTCGCGAGCTGGCCGCCACCCCAAGAGCCCACTGCGTGCCGGTGGCGCGCGCTCTCGACTCGAGTTCATCCAGCGCACTCAATGCGCTCCCGGTCTCTCCAGCGCGTGAGGCCGCCTCGATGAGCTCCGGCAGCGCCAGGCTGGCGTTGACGAACTCGTGTGGTTGGCATGCTCGAGTCGCGGATTCGTGCGCCGCGGCATAGTTCCCAAGCGCGTTGTGCAGGACAGCAAGCACGTAGTGCGCCAACCAGAGGTCGGTTCCACTCGCTCTCGCAAATTCCATGCTCTCCTCGTGGAGCCGTCTGGTCTCCGCTTCATCACCACGCCATGCCGTTCCAAACATTCGGCCGTAGCGCAATGGTTCGGCCCCACTTGCCAGCGAAATCGCGACGCTCTCCGCCGCCAACTCGGAGGCCTGGGCGAACTTCCCGCTCAGGACCATGACGACGGATTGGGAGTCCAGAGCGCGGGAAAGCGTGGTCAATGCGCTGGCCTCGCGGGCGAGCCGGACATTGCGTTCGGTGATCACGTGCAGCAGGTCGTCATCGTAGATGGAAGTGGCGCCGCGGCTTGCCAGCCAGAGCCAGTGGCGGCTGCCCATCTGTCCCAGTGCTTCTCCGTCGAACCCGCGTTCCCGGAAATCTTCCAACGCCCGCCGAAGCCCGGGAGCACCAGCCTCGAACCCCTGGGTAAAGGTCGTCACCAACCCGTCGAGCAGGAGATCCGCCGGCCTGGAGGGAATGGGGGGCGGTGGGGCGGCAATCGCCGCCTCCGCCACATCGCGCGCCCTGCATCCTGGACCGCGACTGCCAATGACAAGGGCGGCGTCCAACGCGTGCAAGTACGTTTCCCGCGACAACGACGCGTCGACAGGGGCGAGTTCCACGGCCGCTTCCAGTAACAACCTTGGCACCTGGCTGCTTCGCGTCAGGTAGAACTCCGTCCGTGCCCGGAGCAACTTGACGCGCGCCCGTTGCAAGTCGTCCAGCGGACCAGTCTCCGCGATGTCCAGGAGTCTTTGGGCTGCTTCGGAGGCCCCCGCGTCATGCTTGGCATGTGCGGCATCGAGGGATCGACCCGCCCGGACAAACGGATCCGGAGTGATCCTGGCGGCATATTCCAGGAACGCGGCGGCCGCCGCCACTCCACCTCGGGCGCGAGCCCGTCCCGCCGAACGCACCAATCCAGCTGCGGCATCCTCGTCGGTGTCCATGACCGCTTGCGCGTGGTGCCAGGCACACCGATCGGGATCGATGTGCGAGTCGGTGGCCCGTGCAAGCGCGCCATGTGCACGTCGGCGGTCTGCTGACGTGGCGGATCGATAGATCGCCGAGCGCGCCAGGGGATGGCGAAATCTCACCCGGTTGTCGATCGTCACCAGCCCGTCGGCCTCCGCCGGGGCGGCCGCTTCGCCGTCAAGACCGAGCTTGCCGGCGGCCCGCCAGAGCAACCCCACATCCCCAGTCGGATCCGCTGCGGCGATCAATAGCAGGAGTTGCGTCTCAGGAGAGAGCATGCTCGTGCGCTGCTGAAAACTCCGTTCGATGCGACGTGGGATATCCGCCGCGTCGGGCAACTCGAATCCGCCAGCCAGTCGCGCCGGCCGCATGCTATGGGGATATTCGAGCAATGCGAGGGGATTTCCACCTGATTCGGCGACGATCCGGTCAACGATCTCCTCAGCCAGGGGCGTGAGGACCGCGGTTGCAAGCAACTCTCGCGCTTCTCGCTGGCCGAGACCAGCCAGACGAAGCTGAGGGATCCCGACAAATGGGTCAGCGTCCGCTTCCCTCGTATCGCGTATGGCGAATACCAGGGCAATGCGCTCCGCCGCGATGCGACGCGCGACAAATGCCAGGACCTCAGCGGAAGCCTGGTCCAGCCACTGTGCGTCATCGATGAGACAGAGCAAGGGATCGTGCTCCGCCGCCTCGGCCAGAAGATGGAGGGTCGCCAGGCCGACCAGGAAACGATCCGGCACTGGCCCAGATCGGGTCCCCAACGCCACGCCGAGCGCGATCCGCTGAGGTTCCGGGAGTATGTCCAGGTGGTCAAGCAATGGCGCGCAAAGTTGGTGCAGGCCCGCGAAGGCGAACTGCATCTCGGCATCGATGCCCGTGGCCGATTCCACGCGAAAGTGGGACGCCGCCGCGTTGTCGCGAATGTGTTCAAGCAACGCGGTCTTGCCGATACCGGCATCGCCACGCACCACGAGAGCCCCGCTTCGTCCGGCTTGCGCGCCGGCCAGCAGGTGTTCAATCTCGTGGCGCTCCGAGCGCCTACCCAGAAGCTTCGACAGCTTCCCTACTCCTTCGACGACGGAATGCTGGCCACTCGTGTGCACCCGAACCTGGTGGTTACAACATTGATTGTCGCAGACAAGGCATACGAATGGGTGATGACGGACTCACCACTGATGTCAGCCCGCGAACGCCCACCACAACTGGGACTCCGACCCACTCGTGCTCTCCACACATACCCATGAAGCTGCTTCGGCCCTCATAGGAGCACGTGCACCTCACCGCGACAGAGATCAATGGACAAGCCAGAGGGAATGTCACCTAGACATCGGTGAATCCGGTGCCGTGATGTAGGGGACTTTCACCGATGCGAAGGTGGCGCCCCCGGCCCGAAGCTGGAAACACGGCAAACGCCGGCAACGACCAGGTCAGCCAGTCCGCCCCACGCGACCTCGGCTGGCAACAAGCGGTCGCGACAGCTCACATTCCGTGCAAGTCCCAACGAAACCAGGAGCTGGCATCGGAACCGCGCGGCTTGAGATCGGGCCAGTGCGATGACATTCGCGAGAAGCGAGTCTCCCGGCACCGCGATCGCCAGGACGCGCCCCGCCCCACTCGTATGGCTCCGTCGTTCCCGGTCAGTCGCCGGGAGATCAACGCACTGCTTGGCGGCGACAGGAGAGAAATGACCTCGCTCTTGGAGGTCATCGAATGCAAACGGAGGAGGATGTTCCCATGGCCCGATTGACCGCGCTTTCACTCCGGCAACGATCGCTGGTGGTGTTACTCACCTTGCTCATCGCCCTCGCCGGAACCTTCAGCATCACCCGGCTCCAGAGCGCGCTGCTTCCCGACATCGAAGTTCCGGTGCTCACGGTCATCACCCAATACCCCGGCGCCGGGCCCGAGTCGGTCGACCGGCTCGTTTCCCAACCCATAACCCAATCCCTGACAGGCATCCCTGGCCAGGCATCGGTACGTTCCACCTCCTCGGAGGGACTGTCCATTGTCACCGCCGAGTTCGAATACGGTGCGGACATGCAGGCCCGGCAGGAGGAGGTCACGCAGGCGCTAAGCAGCGTTTCGCTCCCCGATGGCGTGGGAGCGCCCGCGATCGAGCGCATCAACCTCCAGCAGTTCCCGATCATCCAGCTGACGATCGCTTCGGATGAAGAAAATCTTGCGGCGACGCGCGCCATCGCCGAGTCACGATTTGTTCCCGACCTCTCGTCCGTCGACGGCGTCAGCCGGGTCGAAGTGATCGGCGGCACGCAGGACCAACTCCAGATCGCCCTTGACCCCCAGGCTCTCGCCGACTTTGGCATCGCTCCCGACCAGGTCTTCGGCGCGCTCCAGGCCAACAACATCAGCCTGCCGGTTGGCACCGCCCAGGCGAATGACGCAGCCATTCCCGTGCGCGTCCAGGGCGAAATCACCTCGATCGACCAACTCGAGGCACTGGTCGTTGGTGCCACCACTGGAGGCTCACCGGAGCCCGTAACGCTCGGCGATGTCGCCAGCATCGAAATCGTGCAATCGGAAGCCAGCGGCGTTGCTCGCACGAATGGGGAACCGAGCGTCGCGCTCGACATCTACATGTCGCAGGGCGCCAACACGGTCGACACCGCCGAGGCGGCACGCAGGCAACTCGAGGAAATCGAGACGCAACTCGCCAGCACCGGCAGCGCGATTGACGTGATCGTGCTCACGGATCAGTCCGTCTATATCGAAGAGTCGATTGACGCGCTTGTCAGCGAGGCGATGTTCGGCGCGATCTTCGCCATCCTGGTGATCCTCGTCTTCCTGTTCAGCGTCCGCTCGACGATCGTCACGGCGATTTCCATCCCGCTGTCGATGCTCGTCACGTTCATCCTGCTCTGGTGGCAGGGTATCTCGCTCAACATCATGACGCTTGGTGGCCTCGCCGTCGCGGTCGGCCGCGTCGTCGACGACTCCATCGTGGTTTTGGAGTCCATCTACCGCCATGTGCAGCGAGGACAGTCCACCCGAAAGGCCATCCACGAGGGGACCAGAGAAGTCGCAATGGCGATCACCGCCTCCACTCTCACCTCCGTGGCGGTATTCCTGCCACTGAGCTTCGTGGGCGGCCTCATCGGCGAGATCTTCCGGCCATTCGCGCTGACCGTCACATTTGCCCTGCTGGCGTCCCTCCTGGTGTCGCTCACGATTGTTCCGGTGATGGCGAGCTTCCTCATCAAGCGCGACAAGATCCGACCAGTCTCCGATCGCAACGTCATCACCCGCGTCTACGAACCACTGGTGCGCTGGGCCCTCAACCGCCCGGTGTGGACCCTGGTCATCGCCTTCGCGATGCTCATCGGCTCGGTTGGGTTGCTGCCGCTCATCGGCACCTCCTTCCTGCCGGTGTCGGGTGACAAGGGCGCGGCGATCGAGATCGCCTATCCGCCGGGGACCTCGCGGGAAGCGACGATCGAAGGCGTCGCCGTCGTCGAGAGCCTGGTTCAGGATGTGGCCGACGTGGAGTCGATCCAGACCCAGATCGGCGCCCAGGGCTTGCAGGCCGTCTTTCTTGGCGGGGGCAACAACACCGCGTACATGACGGTCCAGTTCGATCAGGGCGTGAATCTCAACGAGACGCTCGAGACGGTCCGCGACACCCTCGCCGAAGCGGACCCGAGCGCGGCCATCACGGTCTCCAACCTGGACGCCGGTGTCGGAGGAAACGCCGTCTCAATCGTCGTGACCGGAGTCGACTACGCCCAGGTGTCCGCGACGGCGCGAGATCTAACGGCCCAGCTCGCCGATGTTGAAAATCTCACCAACATCGAGAACGACGTGGTCTCCGCCGTGCCCGAGCTGGTCATTTCGGTGGATTCCGAATTGGCGACCACCAGCGGCATCACCAGCGCGGCCGTGGCTTCACAGGTGAATCAGGTGCTCACGGGTATTCCGGCTGGCACGTTGATGATCCAAGGACAGCCGTTGCCGGTGGAGATCACCATCGCCGGAGGAACCGACGCCAGCACCCTCGCGCAACTGCCTGTCGCGTTCGGCAACGAGGTCACGCTCGGCGACATCGCCACCATTCAGGAAACCGAAGGTCCGGCGCAGGTCATCCGGATCGACAGTGACCGCGCCGCGACGGTGTCGGCGACCATCACCACCGACGAGACCGGTGGGGTGCTTCTTGAGGTGACGGAACTCGTCAACGGGCTCGACGCGCCCGAAGGCGTCACGGTCGCGATCGGCGGCCTCGGTCAGGACCAGGCGGATGCGTTCACGAGCATGGGTATCGCGATCATCGTCGCGATCGCGGCGGTCTACCTCGTCATGGTGGCCAGCTTTGGCTCGCTGACAACGCCGTTCGTGATCCTGTTCAGCCTGCCGTTGGCGATCATCGGCGTCCTCGGCGCGCTCGCCCTCACCGGCAAGACCCTCGGACTGCCCGCGTTGATCGGCGTCCTGATGCTGGTCGGTGTCGTGGTGACGAACGCGATCGTGCTGCTCGAGTACGTCATCGAACTTCAGAAAGACGGTAAGCCGCTCAAGCAGGCAATCATCGACGGCGGCAAGGTCCGCGCGCGTCCAATTCTGATGACCGCGTTCGCGACGATCTTCGCCCTCATCCCCCTGGCCATCCGCGGCGATAGCGGCGCGATCATCGCCTCCGACCTCGCGGTGGTCGTCATAGGTGGCTTGCTGACCTCAACCCTCCTCACGCTCCTCGTCGTACCGGTCGTCTACGAACTGGTCGGCGGCTGGCAGGAACGTCGCGAAGGGAGGCAAGTCCTACGAGAAGCGCGGGACGAACGAGACGCATTCGCTCCATCTCCAGCGGATTAGGTATCAGGATCAAGCCGCCGCCGGCTGTGCTCACGGCGCGGACGGCGGTGGCCTGATCGGAAAGGATTCATCACCATGACCATCAAGGATTTGCAGCGCGGAACAGCCCGCAAACGTCTCCCAGAACAGGACCAGCCCTCGACCGAGCGCTCCGCCGCCACGTGGCCCCCGGCCCAAGAGCACAATCAGGTGTCCATCGTCAGCAATCGCAATGGACACCGGTCATCCAAACCGGTCATCACGGTCAACAACCTGAATGTCAAATACGGTGACTTTCACGCCGTCAAGAACCTCTCGTTCCAGGTCGAGCAAGGAGAGATCTACGCCCTGCTCGGCACCAACGGCGCGGGCAAGACGTCAACCCTGGAGGTCATCGAGGGACACCGGAAGGCGACGTCCGGCACGGTACGCATCTTCGGCGAGGACCCGACGAACCGGAAAGCGGTCCGCCCCAGGATGGGCATCATGCTCCAGGAAAGCGGATTCGCGCCCGACCTTACCGTGACGGAAACCGTTCGCTTGATTGGACCGCTCACCGGTCGCAAGGACAACGTCGAGCGTGTCCTTGGCGTCGTTGGCCTCGTCCATAAGGCCGGGACCAGGGTGGCTCAACTCTCCGGCGGCGAAAAGCGCCGGCTCGACTTCGCGACAGCCATGTATGGCCAACCAGAGATCATCTTCCTTGACGAGCCCACCACCGGTCTGGACATCCAGTCCCGCGATGCCCTCTGGAACAGCGTGGAGCAGCTTCGATCCGCCGGTTCAACCATCGTGCTGACAACCCACTACCTGGAAGAGGCACAGCAGCGCGCCGACCGGATCGGACTCATGCACGCTGGCGGCTTCCGACATCAGGGAACGGTGTCGGACCTGACCCGGACGTTGCCGGCGTCCATACAGTTCTCGCTCTCCGCTGGCGCCCCGGCTCCGCCCATGCGGTTCGCCATCACCAGCGAGCAGTTGTTCCGAATCGAAACATTCAACATGCAACAGGATCTCAAGCAGCTGCTCGACTGGGCGGACGCTCACGCCGTCGAACTGCTCGGCCTGTCCGCCGCGCCAACCCGGCTGGACGACGTCTTCCGGGCTATCGACTCCGAACCCATTACTTCCTGATTACCCAAAAAGGACACGCCATGTTCGCCCTCGCGCGCAGTGAATTCAGTCAAATCATTCGCAACAGAGCCGTGCTCATCACCACGCTCATCATTCCGTTGGCCTCGAGCGCCTACTTCATCTTCAACCGCGAGATGTTCGAGAACTTCGACAGCAACGGGTATCTCGGAGCCATTCTCGTCTTCACCATCGGCGTCTTCAGCCTCTACTCCGGGATGGTCACCATCCTGGCCGCTCGCCGTCAGAACCTCTTCCTCAAGCGATTGCGTTCCGCCGCGGCCAGTGACTCATCCATCCTCGCCGGCCTCGTGACTCCTATCAGTGTGATCTCGCTGCTCCAGGTCATCCTGGTCCTGGGCGTGTTCGCCGCCGTGACCACCATGCCCGAGAATCTCCCGCTGCTGGCTTTGGCGATAGTCGCCACATTCGCGATGGCGCTTGCCCTGGGCATGGCCACCGCCGGCCTGACGTCCTCTCCCGAACAGGCTCAGGTCACCACGCTACCCCTCAGCCTCGGTCTCATCGCGGTCGCCATCTGGGTCGCCATTACCGGTACCGAGAACCTCACCGTACTGAAGCGAGTGGTGCCAGGAGGCTCGGCCACCGAGCTCGTCGCGAACGCCTGGGACGGCGGCGTTCCCCTGGCCGACTCGCTGATCCTGCTGGTTCCCACCCTCGCCTGGGTAATCGTGGCTATCGCGCTCGCCGCCAGGATGTTTCGCTGGGAGCCGCGCCGATGACCCTCTCCAATAGCCAGATCCCGAAGGGACCTTGCTCGATCGCTCAGGGGAAAACGGATCGCGCGCCACCCGGTCGCGCTTCTCACGGACGCGTCGAGCACCCCCGCGCGGACTGATTCGAACTCTCTCGCCACGAGACCCGCCGGTGACCGCGTCATGCGCACTGGCTAAATGGAAGGAACAAGATCATGGGATACATCAAGGTTGGTAACGAAAACAGCACGCCGGTCGAGCTCTACTACGAGGACCACGGTACCGGTCAGCCAGTCGTCCTCATTCACGGATATCCGCTGAACGGTCACAGTTGGGAGCTTCAGTCGCGCGAGCTACTCGCCGACGGGTACCGCGTCATCACCTACGACCGGCGCGGCTTCGGTCAATCGTCGAAGGTCGGCTCCGGCTACGACTACGACACCTTCGCCGCGGATCTGAACACCCTGCTGGAAACCCTCGACCTGCGCGACGTCATCCTCGTGGGCTTCTCGATGGGCACCGGCGAACTCGCCCGATACGTTTCACGCCATGGTCACGAACGGGTCGCGAAGCTGGCGTTCCTCGCATCACTGGAGCCCTTCCTCGTGAACCGCGACGACAACCCCGAAGGGCTTCCGCAAGAGGTCTTCGACGGGATCGAGGCCGCGGCGAAGGGCGACCGCTACGCCTGGTACACCCAGTTTTTCTCCAATTTCTACAACCTCGACGAGACCCTCGGCAGCCGGATCAGCCAGGAAGCGGTTACGGGCAGTTGGAACGTCGCCATCTCCAGCGCCCCTGTCGCGGCGCATGCCGTCGTCTCCTCGTGGATCGAAGACTTCCGCGCCGATGTCGAGGCCGTCCACGCCAGCGGCAAGCCGGCGATGATCCTGCACGGCACCGCCGACAGAATCCTTCCCATCGACGCCACGGCCCGCCGCTTCCGTCAGGCGCTACCCGATGCCGAATACGTCGAGATCGAGGGCGCCCCACACGGGCTGCTCTGGATGCATGCCGACGAGGTGAACGATGCGCTGCGATCGTTCCTTGGTAAGTGATGCACGCGCCGCCATCGGCGGGCGCACCAGGGAGGCTTCCCGTGACCGACACGCTTCCGAGGACGAGCAGCCTCCGATCGCCACGAAGTGGGGGCCTCAGCACAACGGTGATCCAGCGGATTGAAAGCGGCATGATCGGCGCGCTTGCCATCTCGGCGACGATCAGCATCTCCCCCGCGCTGTGGTGGTTTCCACTGGCTCTCTTCCTCATATTCGATCTATCGACATTGGGATACCTGCATTCACCTGCCGTCGGCGCGTTCTGGTACAACGCGATTCACACGTACAACTGGCCGGCGCTCCTCGCCATCATCGCGCTGATCACGAGAGGTTCCTCGCCCTCGCTGTCCAAATGGCTCGCGCTGATCGCGCTCGCCTGGGCCTTCCATGTCGGGTTGGACCGGATGCTTGGGTATGGACTCAAACTGTCGGACGCTTTCACGAGCACCCACCTGGGTCCGATCGGGAAGATCAGGGCGATGGCTGAAGATGCCTCCTGACATGCGACCCGGTTTCCGTTCATCGACGGCGGAAGGAGGTGATCGCCATGACCTGGAGCACCCGGGAACTCGCCGAACTCGCCCGGACTACGGTCAACACCATCCGCCACTACCATCACCTCGGACTTCTCGCCGAGCCGGAGCGCAAGGACAACGGCTACAAGCAGTACGACGAGAAGCATCTGGCACGCCTGCTTCGCATTCGTCGATTGGTGGGACTGGGCGTGCCGCTATCGCACGTCGGCGACGACGACGTCGCCAGGCAAAGCCTCCAGGAGACCCTTCACCTACTGGACGCGGAACTCGCCGCCAGCATCCAACGCCTCCAGCGGGCCCGTTCCGACATTGCCAGCATGTGCGACGAGGTCCGCGCCGGTGTACCTGGGGCGGGCGACTCAATCGGAGAGAACAGACCATGATCCAGCAATCCCAAAACCGCCCCGGCTCCCCAGGCCCGCTTCCGCCCGCCGAAGGGGAAAGGCAAGCCGAGCCGACGTTGGCTGAGGACCTCCTGCTCCTGCTGTTTCAGCCCGCCTCCGGCACGATCGCTGGCGAGACCACGCTCTTCTACGCGCTCGCCGGAGCCGTCCTCGCCGAACTGGCGCTCGACGAACGCGTGACGAGCACTGTCACGCGCCTGGCCGTCACGAATGTGCAAGCAGTCGATGGACATGCACCCGAGGACGACATCCTGAGAACCGCCTGGGACCATCTATCTGAAAAGCCCCGGGCGGTTCAGACCGTGCTCCCCGCCATCGGACCGACACTCCGTGGGCCGCTCCTCAACCGGCTCCTGGCGCGCGGGGACATCCGCGAGGAAAAGCGCAAACGGCTCGGGCTGTTCAACACGACCGCCCTCGTGGACGGCGGGACCGGCAGACGAACCCGCCTCTTGCGGGACGTCAAAGCCGTCCTCGTCGATGGCGCGGAACCAACGCCGAGGACCGCCGCGCTCGTGGGACTGATCTGGGGCAGCGGAACGTTGCCTCAGTTCGACCCCGACATTCCCTGGACCTCCGAAGTCATCAGTCGCGCTCAGGGTCTTGAGCGCGAGAACTGGGGAGCGAGCGCCGCTGGAGAAGCGGTCGCCCGCACGTTCAACGCGATCCTCACCAACACCATCGTTGTCGCTTCCGCCACTTCGCCCCGCTAGGCGTTCGAACAGTCTGGCACGCGCACGTTCCCGCTCGTGGTTACTTCAATAGAAGATGGAAGGAATAGACCGCCGAACCCCGAACAATCCACGCTTCCATGCGTACGAAGCACGCTGGCGTCCCATGCCTCGCGCTGGCCACCTTCGCCACCTCAGCAGGGGTCGGCGGTGACAGCCGTGACGCGTCAAGGTGCCGATCCTTCCGTGCCCACCCTTCGCACGGAAGGACCTCCTTCTTTAAGGAATGCACGCATCCAACATCCTCTTGTCCTTTGCGGCGCCTCCCTCCTCCCTCCACGCAAGTAGGGCAAAAACGCACGACTAATTCTCATCCTGACTTGACCACGGTCCGGACAGCAGCCGACAATATGCAAACGCTTGGCCGAGGGTTGGGCATCTTTTGATGTGCACGTCACGAATGGTTGTCGCCACCCGTATCAACCCGGTTGGATTGCATCGTCAGGCGTGCGACGCTGATCACAACAAACGTGTGGACGTTTAGAGGAGTAGGGCATGAGGCGCGAGCAGACGCTGGCCGATCGCATAACCGGTTCTGCCTTGTGGCGGTCGGTCGTCAGGCATGGTTACCCCGATACCCAGCGGAACCAGGCCCTGATCATCGCCAGCAATGTGTTCCTGCACATTCACCCCGTGAAGATCAAGCGGTACGCCACGAAGGTCACCTACACCTTCTGCCTTGGCGGGCTCTCCTTCTTCATGTTCCTCGTCCTCACCATGACCGGCGTGCTGCTGATGTTCTATTACATCCCGTCCGAAGGTCAGGCCTACCAGACCATGAAGGACATTGAAGGCAGCGTCACCTTCGGCCAGCTTATGCGGAACATGCACCGCTGGTCGGCGCAAGGCATGGTCATCGCCGTCTTCCTCCATATGGGACGCGTCTTCTACACCGGCTCATACAAACCGCCTCGAGAATTCAACTGGGTCATCGGCGTTCTTCTCCTCGTCGTCACCTTCCTGCTCTCCTTCACCGGCTACCTCCTCCCATGGGACCAGCTGGCCTTCTGGGCCATCACCGTCGGTTCGGAAATCGGTGGCGCCGCCCCGATCGTGGGCCCGCAGGTCCGGCAGTTGCTGCTCGGTGACTTCCAGATCGGCCAGAGCACGCTCATTCGCTTCTACACCCTGCACGTCATCTTCCTGCCGCTTGTCGCCGCGTTCCTGATGGCGGTCCACTTCTGGCGAATCCGCAAGGACGGCGGTATCTCGGGTCCGTTGTAGGTCGTAACCGCCCGCTCGTGTCGTGGCCGTTCCGGCCCAGCTTGGGAGAAACACTTCGTGGCTGATATTGCACAACAACCCGGTAATCCAGCCGGCGCCATCGATGAACAGAAGCGTCAAAAGCTGCTCGAACTGGTACGGGGCCGGGCGCTCGCCCGCCCCACCGACCTCGCCGAAGACGAGGTCATGGTCTGGCCATCGCTCGTGGTGGTCGAAGCCGTCTGCGCGGTGGTCTTCCTCGCGATCCTCACCGCCCTCTCGGTTCTGGTGAACGCGCCGCTCCTGGAGCGCGCCAACCCGAATCAGACGCCGAACCCCTCCAAGGCCCCCTGGTATTTCCTTAACCTCCAGGAAATGCTGCTGCACATGGACGCGGGCCTCGCCGGCGTCATCGTGCCGACCATCACCCTTGTTGCCATCGCCGCCATTCCGTACATCGACCGCAGCCCGCTGGGTGTCGGCATCCTCGGCACCTCCTCCAAGGGCCGCAAGATCATCGCCTTCACCACCGTCTTCACCACCGTGACCCTCACCGGCATGGTGCTCCTCGACGAGGCCATTGGCCGCGGCACCCAGTTCGGCATCGGCCGCTGGCTGATGGAACACCAGGGTGCCCCCGACTGGGTCGGCGGTATCGTTATTTCGTCCATCATCATGCTCGTCGCCATCGGCGTTCTCGCCGCCCTGGTCAAGGGCATCTTCCGCCCCACCACGCGCGAACTCGTCATCTGCCTCTTCACCGGCTTCTTCGTCACCTACTGGGTACTCGGTATCTTCGGCACGTCGTTCCGTGGCCCAGGCCAGGAATTCATGATGCCGTGGGATCTCCCGCTGGTTCACCACTAGGATTCGCTCGCGGCCCGGACGTGGCATCGCCCAGCATCGTTTAGTCAAGGATCGACGTTCACATGACACCACTCGCACGCACACTGACAGGAATGGCGGGAGGATGGGCGGCCAGCCGCATCCTCGGCCTGACCGCGCGGCTCCAGCACGCCGGCGCCGCCGGGGCGGGTTCCAAAGTCAAGAAGCTGCATAGCCGGCGGTCCTTCACGCGCAATGCCGCCCTGGGCTCGGCCCTGATCATCACCGCCGAGATCGCCGCTGGCACGGTGTACCTCCTCTGGCCAAACAAGACAGGCGCCTTCGGTGGCGAGATCACCGTCGACGGATCAAGCGTCCCCGAGGTCAACGGAACGCCGTTCCGGTTTTCGGAAGGCAAGTTCTACATCGTCAACACCGAGGACGAGGGCATCATCGCTCTGTACTGGAAGTGCGTGCATCTCGGCTGCACCGTCCCCTGGGTCGCTGGCTCCCACGAATTCATCTGCCCATGCCACGGCTCGGTGTACGAATACAACGGTTCCCGCGTTTCGGGACCGGCTCCTCGTGGCCTTGACCACATGCCTGTCACCGTCAACGACGATGGCACGGTCACCGTCGATACGAATCCGGCAAGCCTGATTGAGTCCGCTTGATGTCATGCCGCGTGATATGGCTGCTGACCTGAGCCGCCATATTCGCTACGAAGACCCTGCCTCTTGCTGGACGGTCTGGGTGAGGAGAGTACTAGGGTGGGAGCTGTCCAGAAGCTCGCGACGGTAGTAATCATCGGATTGGTGGCCCTGGCCACCGTTCTGGTTGTCTACCTGGCCGATGAACCAAATCGTCGAGGGTCCGAAACAACGGAACAGGAAGCGCTCGCGCTCGAGCGTGGCACCTCCCTCTACATCACCTACTGCCTGCAGTGTCATGGCCCCGCCGGCCTTGGCCGCGACGCTGGCGAAGAGCCTCCGCGTATTGGCGCGCCACTTAACCAGGCACACCTGGTCGGCAACCCTGATTACGAAGACAACGACCGCTTCGCGTTCTTCCAGACCGATGATCCGGTTGAGCAGGCTCGCGCCGAGTCCTACCTCCGGTACATGATCACCTACGGCATCCCGCAGGATCCTCGGGTTCCCAGCACGACCATGCCGAACTTTGGCGCCGACCTGAACGTCGAGGAAATCAACGACCTCGTCTACCTGATCATGTACGGTGACTGGAACTACGTGTACAACGAGGCTGTCCTCTACACCGGCCATACCCAGGCTCAGGCGGACTGCGACGCCGACCCGACGAACACCGAGGCCTGTGAACTCGCCGAAGACGATACCTACGCGCTCTACCCGACCGTCGCCGCTGATCCCGCCGAGGAGCAGGCCGCCGAGGAGGCGACACCCGCTGGCAACGGCGATCAGGAAGGCGGAATTGTTCTCGAAGCTCAGGATCCGTTCAACTGGAGCCAGACCGAGATCACTGTCAAGCCCGGCGACACCATCCAGGTCGTCAACACCGGCGCGATGGAGCACGACTTCGTCGTCGACGAGTTCGGAATCAGCGAGGTGCTCACCGGAGACCCGGTCACCATCACCATTCCGGAAGACGCCGAGCCCGGTGAATACGTGTTTTATTGCTCGGTTCCTGGCCACCGCGAGAGCGGGATGGAAGGCACCCTCACCATCGAAGCACCGTAACGGAGGAGATATCCCATGATCGTTTCCAATCTCGCCATCGCCTTCGGAACGCTCGCGGAGACAGTCGAACTCATCCTCGCCATCGCCATGATGATCGGCGGTATCGTCATCACCTGGCGAGTCCAGAAGTGGGCCGACCGCACCGGTGAAGCCCAGCCCAGCGCCGCCAACGTGGGCCAGGGCGGTACCGTTCAGCACCAGGAACGTGGCCTCCGCGGCTAGCGCCCAACATACGACGTCATCAACAGGCCTGGCCGGATCACTCCACCAGGCCTGTTATCGTTTCACTCCCTGAAAGGTCCCAGACGTGCCACGCACCGCTCCAGACCCATCCAACTCGTACTTGTGGTGCGACTCCTGTCGTCGAAGCTATCGATACACGGAAATCATCGATGGCCACTGTCCGGTCTGTGGCTCCGAAACCCGCGCCATGGGCAAGTTCTCGGCCATCCTTCGTGGCCTCATGTCCAACGAGATGGCCGCCTCTCCCCTCGAAACCCGGCATCGACAACTCGTCCGGCTGATCTGGACCGCCAACGGAATGGGCGAGCAGTACTACCGCGTCCTCACGCCGGACATGTCCTACAACCGGTTCGAGGCCAAGGTTACCGAACTCCTGTGCCGCGGGGCCGAGGAAGGCTGGGTCCGATTCATCATTCCGCCCGCTCCGAGGCCCGATGAATCAGCCTACAAACTGGAATTTGACGACGAGGAACGTTTCGTCACCGAACTCAACCTCATGGTCGAGTCGGCCACCAACGGAAAAGACCAATGAAACCCATTCTCGAACGAACCATCGGCGAGTATCTGGAGGCCCTCGCCTCCTCCGCGCCATCCCCAGGCGGAGGCAGCGTCGCGGGAGTCGTCGGCATTCTCGCCGCCGGCCTCGGGCAGATGGTGGTCAGCCTCACCCGCAAGGACGAACCCGGCCATCCCCTGGACGCCGCCTACGATGCCCTGCAGGAGGCCATCGACGCGCTCCTCGAGTCCGCCCAGACGGACGAATCCGCCTATGGCCGCTATCTGGAAGCCAGCCAGTTGCCAAAATCCACTCCGGAAGAAAAGCAGGCCCGGCGCGAGGCCATGCAGGCAGCCATGATCAACGCCGCCGAAGTTCCCATGGGCCTCGCCGGCCATGCCCTCGCCGTGCTCGACCATCTCGAACCCGTCATGCGCCAGGGCACCACCCACGCCCTCTCCGACGCCGCCATCGGTGTCTCCCTCGCCCAGGCATCGGTGACCGCCGCCCTGGCCAACGTCTACGCCAACATCCCGTTCATCAAGGACGAGGCCACCGCCACCGACCTCACCAACCGCGCGAACGCCATCCAAACCAGCGCCAACCACCAGGCCCGACACCTCCTCCAGATTCCCCCAACGCGCGAGCCTAGCCGCACGCCTCCTCGCTGACGCACACCTCCCACGTCATCCCGACCCTGAGTCTTCCCCGGTCGGGGAAGACTCAGGGTCGGGGACATGCGAAGTCGAGGAATCTTCCGCCTGCGGCTGGCCCCCAGCCCCCTCGAGACGCTCAGGCAAACCGCACCTTCCCCCTCGTCATTCTGAGCGAAGCGAAGAACCTCCGCGCGAAGCGCATCCGCCGTCAGGCGGCTTCTCTCTCGCGCCACGTAAACGCACGCCTTCGCCCCATGCATCCCATACTCACACCCAGTTCCATGCCAGGTCGTTCCACCGAGGGTTCCGCTCCTCGATCAACGCTATCTTCTTCGCCCGGGTCTTCCCCTTGAGGGCCTTCTCCCAAGCGATCGCGTCATCAATCCTGGCGAACTCCGCTACATACACCAGTTTCGTCACACCATATCTCTTGGTGAACCCCTCTCGGAAATGCGTCTTGTGCTCCCATACCCGTCGCTCCAGATCGCTGGTCACCCCGACATAGATCGTCCGCGTTTCACTGGCCATGATGTACACAAATCCAGCCATGCCCATTCCCCCGCATATACCCAGGAACTCACCAGCTCAATCGCATTGGCCGAAAATCCACATTTCAGTGCGTTCACTGGGAAAGCACCGTCTCCCCAACGGCCGACCAACCGCGCACAGCGCTCCTGTCCCAGACGAAAGGCTCGCCCACCATGCTCCGAGCACGACAACATCAATAGGCATTCAACATTAATTCCGATGCCTACATTAATTGTCACGCCAGAACACCCCGCCGCTCCGGGCCAAATCAGAGAGAGGAGAGGGATTAATGGATAAATGGATTAATGTCGCGAAAAACACAAACCGTTCGGAAAGCGCGTCCTCGCGCCTCCCGAACCCAGGACTTTCCCAACATCCTGTCGTGTGCCTATGCGTCCGCCACCCTCGGCCTGTACTGCAACGCCTCCGCCACATGCGCCGCCTCGATCCCCTCCGACTCCGCCAGGTCGGCGATCGTCCGCGAAAGCTTCAGCACCCGGTGATACGCCCGCGCCGAGAGAGCCAGTTGCCGCACCGCCGTCCGCATCAACTGCTCTCCCTGACCATCCAGCCGCGCGTGAGCCTGAATCTCGCGCGGCCCCATGTCGGCGTTGGTCCGAACATCACCGGTGCCGAACCGCGCCGCCTGCACCGCGCGCGCCGCTTCCACCCTCGCTCGCACACTGGCGGAGGTCTCGCCCGGCTTCCGATCGGCGAGCTGCTCGTAGGCGATGCGCGGCACCTCCAGATGAATATCGATCCTGTCCAGCAGCGGCCCACTGATCCGCTTCTGGTACCGGGTCACCGCCGAGGGCGCGCACTGGCACTGCCGAACCGGATCGCCGAAAAACCCGCACGGGCATGGATTCATCGCGGCCACCAGCGTCACGTTCGCCGGAAAGCTCACCGTGCCGGATGCTCGCGCGATCGACACCTGACGGTCCTCCAAAGGCTGCCGCAACACCTCAAGTGTCTGCGAGTTGAACTCAGGCAGCTCATCCAGGAACAGCACACCCCGGTGCGCCAGGCTGATCTCGCCCGGACGCGGCCACGTCCCTCCTCCCACCAGGCCAGCATGGCTCGTCGTGTGGTGCGGCGAACGGAATGGCCTGTCCCGCACGAGCGGCGTCTCGGGTGGCAGCAACCCACGCACGCTGTAGATGCGCGTCACCTCCAGCGCCTCGTCGATGCTCATCGCTGGCAGGATGGAGGGCAGAGCCCGCGCCAGCAGCGTCTTCCCCGAACCCGGCGGGCCGCTCATGACCAGGTTGTGCGCGCCGGCGGCCGCCACTTCCAGGCCGCGCTTCACATGCTCCTGTCCACGTACCTCGGAGAAGTCGGTTCCGGTCGTATCGTGCGTTGCCTCGACGTTTCGATACTCGTCCGTCATCGGTGTGATCGGCACCGCGCCAGTGAGATGGTTCACCAGGTCGGTCAGCGTCCGCACCGCGAACACCTCGATACCCTTGACCAGCGACGCCTCCCGGGCATCCACTTCCGGCACGAACGCCCGCTTGAGCCCCTTCTCGGCCGCCAGCGACACCATGCTGATAATTCCTGGCGTATGGCGCACGATGCCGTCGAGCGAGAGTTCACCCACGATCAGGGCATCGCCAACCTCGGCCCACATCTGCTTCCCGGCCAGCAGGATCCCGATCGCGATCGGCAGGTCATAAGTGGGACCGGCCTTCTTCAGATCGGCCGGGGCCAGGTTCACCGTAATCCGGCCAAACGGCACCTTCCCGCCTGAATTCCGAATTGCCGCCCGTACCCGTTCCCGGCTCTCCTGCACGGCCGCGTCGGGCAGTCCCACGAGGATCACACCCGGCTGCCCTCCATTGCTTACGTCGACCTCAACCTCGATCAACACACCTTCGAGGCCCACCACCGCGCAACTCAAAACCTTCGCCAGCACACCTGTCCATCCTTGCCTGGGGCATGACGGAAAGGGCCTCGGGAAGGCGATCACGAACCTGGCACTACTGCCCATCGTCGCCCCCGGAAGCCCCGTCTGTCGCGTGAATTCACAACGAAATGCTGTCGATCACTGTACCATTGATCCAACGGTTTATATGCGGTTTACCGCACGTCTCGAAGGGATTTCAACAGCATGAACGTTCATCATCCTGGAGCGGATAAGCCCGTCACGCTCCCGGATACAGGAGGTGCCAGGTTCGCGACCACCATGGGAAGAGCAATCCGGCGCAAGTGCCCGTATTGCGGTGGTGGCGACATCTTCAAGAACTATTTCACCCTCAAGGAGCGCTGCCCCCATTGCGACACCCTGTTCGAGTACGAAGAGGGGTTCTTTCTCGGCAGCTACGTCTTCAATATTGGCTTCACCGAGATCATCGCGGTGGCCACCGTTGTCTGGCTCATCGTCGTGTCGGGCCTGAGCGTCCTGGAAATGCAGATCTACGGCGCCGCCCTGGTCATCGCGTTGCCAGTCCTCTTCTATCCATTCGCCCTGCTCATGTGGATCGCATTCGACACCTCGGTCCACGATCCCGGGGATTTCTCCATGCGTCCCCGCCAGTAATCATGACAATCTCGCCCTCACGGCGGGATTGGATTGTGGAGAGTTCCACTGGCATGGTACAAGAGACGCCTAGACGGCAACGCGCCCACTTCCCGGGCGGTTCGCCACCTTGCCCCCACGCACGCGAGCGAGACCAGCAGCTTCATGACTTCAGCACGTTCACTTATCAACGACGACAGCCAGCTCAAGCTGGCCATCCAGCGGTCTGGCCGCCTCACCGACCACACGCTCGACCTGCTTCGTCACGCTGGCCTCGATTTCGAGAGCTACGGGCAACGTCTCTTCTCCCATGCCCGCAACTTCCCGCTGTCCATCCTCTATACTCGCGACGACGACATCCCCGACTATGTCGACCTGAACACCGTTGATCTCGGCATCGTCGGCCGCAACCTGGTTTACGAAAAGGACGCCGACGTCGTCGAACTCATCGGGCTGCGCTACGGATACTGCGAGCTGGTGGTCGCCGTGCCAGGCGACTCGAACATCACCGAGCCGTCCCAGCTGCTCAACGCCAAGATCGCCACGTCCTACCCGGCGTCGGCCCGGCGCTACTTCGAGTCGCTTGGAGGCTCCCCGGACATCATCACCATCAGCGGTTCGGTGGAAGTCGCGCCGGCGCTCGGCCTCGCCGATGCCATCGTCGAACTCACCGCCACCGGCTCGTCGCTTCGCCTCAACGACCTCCGCTCCATCCACACCATCCTCGAGTCGGAAGCCGTCCTTATCGCCAATCGCAAGGCGCTCGACAATCCCGCCAAACGCGAGGACATCGAACGACTCCTCATGCGGATCAACGCGGTCGACGCCGCCCGCCGCTTCAAGTACGTCATGATGAACGCCCCCGCCGACCGGCTGGAGGAGATCAAGTCGGTCCTCCCGGGACTCAAGTCGCCCACGGTCATCCCACTCGACGTGCCTGGCTGGGTAGCCGTCCATGCCGCCATCGAGGAAGATGTCTTCTGGGACAAGATCGAACGGCTGCGCCGCGCTGGCGCCTCCGAGATCCTCGTGTCCGCGCTGGACAAGCTCCTGCTCTAGCCTCACGCCCACCTGTTCAGGGCCGGAAGGTTCCGCATCGCCGGATCGACCGCTTCACCCGGCCCTGATGGTCTCCTACCGTCGGAATGGACCGCACCATGACCTTCACTCCCGAACGCGTCGTTCGTCCACACATCGTTCCCGCCGCGTCCTACACGCCCGCCAAATCGATCGAGACCCAGGGCGACGCCGTCCGGCTCGACTTCAACGAGAACCCGTTCGCGCTCTCGCCACGTGGCCGCCAGGCATACGAGTCGTTCATGGATGGCAACCGGTATCCGCCGTTCGCCCAGGACGACCTGGTCGCGGCGCTGGCCACCTACGCCGGTGTCGATGCTTCCCGCGTCATCGCGGGCGCGGGGCTGGACGACGTCTTCGCCACCCTCGCCATCGCCACCATCGACGTCGGCGACGAGGTCATCATCTCGGACCCAACCTTCGGCGTGTACCGGAGCCTCTTCGAGGTCCATGGCGCCACCGTCGTCGATGTCCCGCTCGGTCCCGCACCGGGTTTCGCACTGGATGTCGATGGCATCATCGCCGCCGCCAACGAGCGCACGAAGCTGATCATCATCTGCAATCCGAACAATCCCACCGGCACCCTGTTCAGCAAGGACGATATCCGGCGGATCATTGAGAACGTCGATACCCTTGTCGCCATCGACGAAGCCTATGCGGAGTTCAGCGGCCGCTATCATATCGATCTCGCCAACGAGCATCCCAACGTGGTCGTGCTGCGAACGCTCAGCAAGTTCGCCGCGCTCGCCGGCTTCCGCGTCGGCTACGGCGTCTTCCCCGAGGCGCTCATGCCCTGGATCCGCCGCGCCGCGCCCGCCTTCTACAACGTCAGTGGCATCGCCGCCGCCGTCGCCATCGCCTCGCTCGAGGACGTGGACCAGCTCATGGATCAGGTGGCCCTCCTCAACAGGGAACGCGACCAGCTCCAGCGCGACCTGAACGCTCTGCCTGGCGTCGAAGCCTTCGACTCATCCGCAAACTTCATTCTCTTCCGCTTCCCAGCCGATCGCGAGGCCGCGATCACCGCCGGGCTCGCGGCCCGCAACGTCTTCATTCGCCGATATCAGGGACCACTCGCCGAGTTCATCCGCGTCAGCATCGGCTCGCCGGAAGACAATGCGATCTTCCTTGAAGCCATGCGCGAAGCGCTCGTACCGGCGACGGTCTAGTAGGTCAGCATTCGGAGGTCATCATGTCAGAAGCGATTCCGGTTCGTCAGTCCAGCCTCTCGCGGGAAACAGGGGAAACATCGATCACCCTCTCCCTGAACCTCGACGGCTCGGGCATCGTTCATGCTGACACCGGCGTCGCCTTCCTCGACCATATGCTCCACGCCTGGGGCAAGCATGCCCGCCTCGACCTCGAAGTCACCGCCACCGGCGACGCCGCCATGGACCCGCATCACACGGTCGAGGATGTAGGCATCGTCGTTGGCCTCGCCATCCGCGAAGCACTGGGCGATAGGGCGGGCATCGAACGCTATGGCTTCGCCTACGCCCCGCTCGACGAATCGCTGGCGCGGGTCGTCATCGACTGCTCCGGTCGCCCCTACCTCGACTTC
This sequence comes from Chloroflexota bacterium, assembly GCA_023389575.1. Lineage (GTDB taxonomy): Bacteria > Chloroflexota > Chloroflexia > Thermomicrobiales > UBA6265 > JACCYX01. Next base: position 25,845 of record JAEWEG010000014.1, read on the forward strand.
CACGCCACGATGCCAGAGCCGGTCATCGGCCGCGACTTCGCCTCGAGCCTGGTCGAGGAATTCTGGCGCGCGGTGGCGGTCAATGGCGGGCTCACCATGCACATCGATCTCCTGCGCTCCCGCAACGCTCACCACGCGGCCGAGGCCATCTTCAAGGCCGCGGCGGTCGCCACCCGCACCGCCTTCGCCCGCAACGCGCCGTCCACCTTCCTGCCCTCCACCAAGGGAGTCCTCGCATGATCGCCATCGTTGACTATGGCGCCGGAAACCTGCGCTCCATCCAGCGCGCTCTCACCAACGCCGGAGCCGAGTCCGTCATCACCGCCGATATCAATGAAGTAGGTTCGGCGGACCGCATCGTGCTGCCCGGCGTGGGCAACGCCGCCGCCGCCATGAACCGGCTACGAGAAAGCGGAATGGCGGACACCCTCGTCGAACGCGCCCAGGAAGGCACTCCCCTCCTGGGCGTTTGCCTCGGCATGCAGCTGCTCTTCGGCGACCAGGAAGAAGGGCCGACCACCGGCCTGTCGCTCCTGGACGGCGACGTGCGCGCGCTGCCCGCCGATCACAAGGTTCCGCAGATGGGCTGGAACCGGGCCGACTTCCAGCCGGGCAACCCCATGAGCCACCTGGACTCCGCCCACTACTATTTCGTCCACTCCTACATCGTCCATCCAGCCAGTGCGGATGTCATCGCCGCCGAAACCGCCTATGGTGTGCTATTCCCCAGCGTCGTCGCCCGTGACAATGTCTGGGGCTTCCAGTTCCATCCCGAAAAGAGCGGCGATGACGGCCTGAAACTGGTCGAAACCTGGGTCAACTGGAATCCATAGTCCCACTCGGGAATCAAGTCAGGGAACGAATCACGTGATTGTCTATCCCGCCATCGACATTCGAGATGGCAAGGCGGTGCGCCTCGTAGAAGGCGACTTCGATCAGGAAACAGTGTTCGATGCCGATCCAGTCGAAGCCGCCCGCCGCTGGCAGGACGCCGGCGCCGAGTGGATCCACATCGTCGACCTCGACGGCGCCCGCCATGGTGACCGCCCGAACCGGTCCACGATCGAATGCATTCGCGCGGCGGTCACGCCCCGCCTCCAGCTTGGCGGCGGCATGCGCTCGTTGGAAAACCTCGCCGCCGCTCGCGAGAGCGGAATCGACCGCATGGTGATCGGCTCGGCGGCCGTTAGCAATCCAGAGCTGGTCCCAGCGGCGGTCCAGGCCCATGGCGACGCGATCGCCATCGGCATCGACGCGCGCAACGGCATGGTCGCCACCCAGGGCTGGACCGACCAGACAACGGTCAGCGCGCTGGAACTTGCCCGCGTGGTGGCGAGTCACGGGGTCGAGCACATTATCTATACCGACATCTCCCGCGATGGGCGGCTCCAGGGACCAAACCTCCAGAGTCTGGGTGAGATGATCGCCGCCACCTCCGCGTCGGTCATCGCCTCGGGAGGCATCAGCTCGCTCGACGACGTTCGCCAGGTCATGCGGGCGGGCTCGGCTGGCGTGATCATCGGAGCCGCGCTGTACCATCGCCGGTTCGACCTCGCCGAAGCACTCCAACTCGCCAGCAACCAGGAGACCATTCCATGAACGACCAGAACAACCTCACGCAGCGGGTCATCCCCTGTCTCGACGTCACCAACGGGCGGGTCGTCAAGGGCGTCGAGTTCGTCAATTTGCGAGACGCCGGCGACCCCGTCGAAATGGCGGCGATTTACAACCGTGAAGGCGCGGACGAACTCGTCTTCCTCGACATCACCGCCTCTTCGGACAGCCGAAACACCATGATCGATGTCGTCCGCCGCACGGCCGACGAGGTCTTCATTCCGCTCACGGTTGGTGGTGGTATCCGGACCGTCGAGGACATTCGTAGCCTGCTCGCGGCCGGCGCCGACAAGATCTCGATCAACACCGCCGCGCTGTCCCGGCCTGAGTTGATCAGCGAAGGGGCAAGCATCTTCGGCACCCAGTGCATCACGGTCGCCATAGACGCGCGAAAGTCTGGTGAGAACGCATGGGAAGTCTTCACCCACGGTGGACGCCGCTCCGCGGGCGTCGATGTCGTCGAATGGGCGGCCAGAGTCGCGGAACTTGGCGCGGGTGAGATACTGCTCACCAGCATGGATCGTGACGGCACACTGGCCGGGTACGATCTCGATCTCCTCACGGCCGTTTCGTCGGCTGTGAACATCCCGGTCATCGCCTCGGGCGGCGCCGGAACCCTGGGACACTTCGCCGAGGCACTCGAACCGGGACGCGCCGATGCCGTTCTCGCCGCCTCGCTCTTTCACTTCGGTACCATGAGAATCGCCGACGTGAAGGACTACCTGCACGCCCAAGGCATTCCCGATCGGAGAGTACTCCAGGCATGAATACCATCGACCTCCCCATCAACTTTGGATCGGACGGGCTCGTACCGGCCGTCATCGTTGATTCGTCCTCGACCGATGTCCTCATGGTCGGCTTCATGAACGCAACCGCCCTGGAACGAACCAGGAGCACCGGCTACGTCCACTTCTGGAGCCGCAGCCGGGAAACGATCTGGAAAAAGGGCGAGACATCCGGGCATCTCCAGGAAGTCGTCAGCATCGCGGTCAACTGCGAACTCAACTCGCTCCTGATCGAGGTCAACCAGACCGGCGCGGTCTGTCACGATGGCTATCCCACTTGTTACTACCGCCTGCTCGAACCAGACAATTCCCTCACTCGCATCCGCGACCGCTGGTTCGACCCCGCCGATGTGTATGGCGACGATTCTGGCCTGGCCGGAACCACCAAGCGCTGGTGGGGAGCCTACGAGACGCTCCGCGCAACCAGTCTCGAAGGACGCTCCGGAACTTCCCGTCTCCTCCGCGACGGTCAGGACCGTGTCACCTCCCGCATCTCCGATGAACTCCTGGAACTCGCTGGCGCGCTGGATGGCACCCACCGCCACGTCGACCTGACATCGGACGTGGCGCTGGAAGGTGGCCAGGTCTGTTACTGGGTCGTCCTGCGATGTATCCGCGAAGGCATCACCTGGAACGATGTCCGGCCCGATCGCGCGCTCGATACACAGGCCAACCTCTCGGAGACCGCCTCGCGAACCGTCGCCCAGCTGTTGCGCCGGGAGGCGGACCTGTGGAAGGCGAGCCCGGGCGTGGATGTCGCGGCCATGGCGCACGGCACCTTCTCGTTGGTTGCCGGCGCCTGCTCGGCCGCGGGCGTCGACCCTAGTTCCCTCATCGTCGCCGACCTTAACGAGCTCCGAACTCGCTCGTACCTGGAGGACTATTTCTCCAGCACCGCCACGGCGGGAGCCTCCAATGGATGATCGGGGCATTACGCCAGCGGACCGCCTCTGGACCCCGTGGCGAATGGCCTACGTCGGCAACTCCTCGCCAGCCAGCGGCTGCGTCTTCTGCGAAGCTCCCCTGAGCGATGACGATGTCTCCAATCTCATCCTCCATCGCGGCCAGCACTGCTTCGTCATCATGAACCTCTACCCCTACAACACCGGCCACCTGATGGTGGTGCCCTATGAGCATTCCGATGACCTCGCCTCGCTCGCGCCAGACGCTCGTGCCGAAATGGCGGAACTCAGCGCATCGTTCAGCACCGGGCTCAAGCAGGTGATGGGCTGCGATGGCATGAACCTCGGGATGAACCTGGGCTCGGTCGCGGGCGCCGGCATCGCCGATCATCTCCACCAGCACATCGTGCCTCGCTGGAAGGGCGACGCCAACTTCATGCCGATCATCGGCGGAACCAAGGTCCTGCCGGAGCTGATACCCGCCACCTACGGCAAACTCCGCGCGGAGGTAGCCCGTCGCCAGGGCGATCAGTCCACGGCCACGGCCGTACTGGTGGTCCCTGACTGGACCGGTGTGTACCTCGTGAATGGCCGCCTGCCCGAAGTTTCGCTGACCACCGACCAGCCCGTCTGGAAAGCTGTTTCCACGCATCTCCAACCGCTCGTGTCGACCCTGTCGCTGATCGGCTGGGCGGGCAGCGCCTCAACATCTGTCGACCAAACGACCGGCCTGGCGTTCGCGTACCAGGTCACCCCCATTTCACCGGAGAACACGCTTCGACTCCACCCGCTAACCGCCATTGACGACGTGATGCCCAGTGAAGAAGCCTCGCTGGTCCGAGCCACCTGGGGTCGATTCGCGCCACCCGCCGGGTAACACCTTCCACCGCCTATAATGTCCCGAGCATGCCGCCATCGAGGGTGCGTGCTTCCCCCTGGGACAACAGGTTGAACCACCTGGAGGATACGTGTTCCTGATTCGTCGTTCGAGATCGACGCAGCGTCGCCAAGCCCGGCTGGCACCCTACAACAGCGTCGCCAATGCGTTCCTGCAGTCGATGGCCGATACCGCCCTGAATCCAGTCATCGTGCTCGCCGCCGTCGCGTTCCTGCTCGGAGGCACCAACACCCAGATCGTCGCCTTCAGCGTCATCGCGATGGCCGCCTGGACGCTTACTCCACTAGCCCTCCTGGCGATTCGGCCGATGATTGGCCGCCCATATCCGCTCGTTTTCGGCTCCGCCGCCATTCGCCTGGGCGCCATCGCCACCATTGGCTGGACCGGCCTGAACATCAACGACTGGTCATCGACCAGGATCCTCAGCACGCTGGTTGGGGCATACCTCGTCTACCAGGTCGCGTCGTCGATCACGGCGCAGTCCAGTGTCGGGTTGCTCGCTGCCGCGTTTCGGGGCTCTTCTGGCAAGCGACAGCTTCGGTGGCGATCCATCGTCGCGCTGGCGGCCTCGCTCGTGGTGGGCTGGATAGCCTGGAGCATCCTTGATTCCGGGCAATCGCTTCAGGACAGCGTCGGGAACCTCCTGATCCTCGCGACGCTGACGGTCGCCGGCGCAACCTGGTTCCTGCTATCGATTCCCGCTGGCCAGGTGAGCACGAGGTCCTCGCGCCCACGAGGCCAGGTCGCCGCTCTCCGCAAGTCGCTCTCCACCTCCGCGTTCCGGCGCTTCGCATCCTACAAGCTCCTGCTGGCGATGGTCGCGGCGATGGACCCGTTCCTGATCGTCCATGGCTTTTTCGAGTTGAACCTGGATGTCCGCTACATCGGTTGGGCGCTTCTTGCCTGGGCGACGGGCCACGTGGTCGGAAACGCGCTATGGCCACGCTGGATCGCGCAGACTGGCCCCCGGATTCCGTTCCAGATCGCGGCGGCGCTGCGCCTGCTGCTCCTGCTCCTGGTGGTATCGCTCCCGAGCCTCGCCACGAGTAGCCTCTACCTCGACCGGTTCGACGGCCAGGAGCCCGCCATGCGGTTCTTCGCCTCCTCCTTCGCCCTCCTCGGCCTGGCGGCGAGCACCGGCAACTCGGCGAATCAGCGCTACCTGATGGATATCTCGCCCCGTGGAGAGGCTGGCGGAGCCGTGGTCTCCGCCAACCTGGTCGCGGCCATCGGTGCCTTCTTCCCGCTTGTGGCCGCATGGTCCATCGACCGGTACGATCTGGACATGGCGTTCTGGGGGGCAATCGGCCTCGCCGTGCTGGCGCTGATCGCCAGTGGACTGCTGCCCAACTCCCGTGTCCGTATCCGCGGCTCGGCGGGTTCCTGGCGCAACAGGCCGAGCCCTCAAACCGCGTAGCCTCTCGTCCCGTCCTCACGAGTCAATCCACCGGAGCAGTGATAGACCATGAAGATTGAGCGATTCGAGCTCGAACGATGGATGACCCGGTGGGAACTGGAGGTCACCCACGACATTTGCGAGAGTGGCATCCTCCCCATGTCGCTTGACGAGCTGTACAGCCTGATTGGCTCGTCGTCGGCGTCACGGCTTGAGGAAGCGATTCGCACGATGCCGCTTAGCTACTCCGAGGCCCGTGGCACGGAGGAACTGCGCGGTCTCCTGGCCAGCACATACGCCGACGCCACGGCCGACGACATCCTGGTGACCACCGGCGCGATCGAAGCGAACTTCCTGGCTTTCAACACACTCCTGAACCCAGGCGACCACGTCGTGGCCGTTTCGCCCGCCTACCAGCAACTGCACAGCGTCCCCAGGGCGATCGGCGCGGAGGTGGACCTCTGGGATCTCCAGGTACCCGGCGGCGGGTTCGCCTACGATCTAGACCGGCTCGAATCGCTGCTCCGCCCAAGCACCCGCCTCATCGTGATCAACACGCCTCACAACCCAACCGGCGCCGTGCTGGACAGCGCGGCTCTCGATCGCATCATCGAGCTGGCCAGGGAACGGGACGCCTGGATTCTCTCCGACGAAGCCTACCGATGGCTGGAGTTCCCCGGAGGTGACAACCTCGTGGAGCCAACCCGGAACCGGTATGAGAAAGCGATCAGCGTCGGCACGGTTTCCAAGCCGTTCGGCATGCCCGGCCTTCGCATCGGATGGCTGGCCGCCAACGCGGACATCGCCGCCCAGTCCTGGGCGCTTCGCGACTATGTCTCCCTCAGTCCCTCGAAAATCAGCGACGCCGTCACCTGCGCGCTCATCGAGCACCGGGAGCGGATCATGCCGCGCAACCAGGCGATCATGAGCGAGAACCTCGCGTTCGCCACGGAGTGGTTCGAGCGGAACGCCGCCCGCGCTAGCTGGACGCCTCCCAAAGCCGCGCTGCTCGCCATGATGACCTACACGGCGCCCATCGACTCCGTCACGCTGGCGAACAGGCTCGCTGGTGAGGCTGGCGTCATGCTCGCCCCCGGAGCCGCCTTTGGGTTGGAGGGCCACCTCCGCATTGGCATCGGCCAGCGCCCGGAGATTTTCCGAGAGGGTCTGGAGAAGACGGGCGACTTCCTCCGGTCCCTGGCCTGACAACACGCACGACAAAGCCCTGGCGATCGCCAGGGCTTTGTCGTGCGCGTCGTTGAGTCGTTTCGATCCTACTCGTCGACCACGACGGTCTGGGACTGCTCCCTCAGGAATTGCATCACGTAATACGGGCCCAGCGCGCCCTTGCCGGTGGAGCCACTGCCCTTCCAGCCGCAGAACGGCTGCGATTCCGGCCAGGCGCCAGTGGTGGCACCGCCCTTGCGGTTCGCATAGGTGACACCGGCCTCGATGCGGTCGAAAAAGGTGGCGATCTCGTCTTCGTCCTCGGAGAAGATGCCGGCCGTTAGCCCATACTCCGTGTCGTTCGCGGCTTCGAGCGCCTCATCCAGCGAGTCGACCGGGCCTACCGCCAGGAAGGGCAGGAACAATTCGCGATGGAACAGCTCGTGGTCGAGCGGCAGGCCATCGACGATCGTCGGCTCCACGAAGGTGCCGTTGGCGAACCCGTCGCCCGATGGACGGCCGCCACCGACTCGAACGTTGCCGCCGTCCGCCAGGGCGACCGCCTCCGTGAAGCGCTCCACGGCGCTTTCGTCGATCACCGGGCCGACGAACACATTCCGATCCGTGGGATCGCCGACCACTAGTTCCTTTGTCCGCGCCACCAGGCGATCCATGAAATCGTCGTAAATGCTTCGGTCGACATACGCCCGCGAGCACGCGGAGCACTTCTGCCCGGAGAATCCGAAGGCCGAGCGAACCACTCCCTCGACCGCCTTGTCCAGGTCGGCGTTCGCGGTCACGATGGTGGGGTTCTTCCCGCCCATCTCCGTGATGATCGGCTTCGGGAACACGGTGCTGAAGGAGTTGTAGAGGTCCATGCCGACCTCCTTGGATCCGGTGAACACCGCTCCGTCCACGCCAGCATGCTTGACGAGCGGCTCGCCAACCTCACGACCGCCGCCGGTGATGAAGTGGAGGACATCCTCTGGCACGCCGCCGGCGATAAGCGCTTCGTACAGGGCGTATCCGGAAAGCGCCGTGGTCGACGACGGCTTGAAGACGACGGTGTTTCCGGCCACCAGCGCCCCGCCAATCGGTCCAGCGGCCAGCGCGTGCGGGAAGTTGAACGGAGCCAGGATCGCCCACACCCCAAACGGCTTCAGCACGGAGATGTTCTTTTCGCGCGGGTCGAGCGACTCCATCAGAAGGCGGAAGCCATCGGCCATCACCATCTGCTTGGCGTAGTAGTCGAGCAGGTCCGCGCCCTCCTCCACCTCGCCAATGGCTTCCGTGCGGGACTTGCCGCACTCGTGCATCATGATCGCCGCGAGATCGAACTTCCGCTTGCGAATCTCGTCCGCCGCGCTCTGCACGATCGCGACTCGTTCCTGCCACGGCCGGGCGGCCCAGGCGGGATAGGCTCGCCGGGCCGCCGCGACCGCCGCGTCGATGTCCTCGGCGGTGCCGGATTGCATTCGGGCAAGCACGCGCGTGGTGTCCGCGGGAGCAACGACGTCGAACGTCGGTCGTCCAGTGACCGGCTTACCATCAATCACGATGGGATACTCGGCACCGAGGGACGACTCGAACCGTTCCAGCGCCTCATCGAACGACGAGTGCATGGCCTCGATTTGATCAGGAGTCGCGGTGTAGGTGATCTTGGGGGCTGCGGCGGCCATCGATTTCCTCCTTATGCAGGAGGGAACCCCGCCTGCACGCTACGAATACGGCCCAAGTATCGCTGAAATCTCTACCCGATTCCCAAACGGGTCCGTGGTAAAGAATCGCGGCCGGTTGGGAATGGCGTCGGTGTCGGACGTCTCATAGCCGTTCTCGACCAGCTTCTTGCGAACACCATCCGGGTTCTCGACCTGGATGCAAAGATGCTGGCCCGGCGAGTTGGGTCCGCGGTTGTCGGTATACAGGTGAATCTCATCGCCACTGTCGCCGATGGTGTACCAGACGAACCGCTCGGTCCCCAACACCGCCGGCGGCGTGATCTCGGTCAACCCGAGGGTTTCGCCATAGAAGTGGCGACCCTTGTCGTTCTCGCCTTCACGCATTGGCACGCTCGCGTGCTGCAACCGAATTGCCCCCATCGAACTTTCCTTTCCCTCGCGCGCGGTGACGATTGCTACTCGTCGATCACGGCCCGCGAACCTGGTCGAATGCCAACCCGCCTGCCAAGCCCGGCAAGGCCATGAAGCGCCCTGCGTCTCGCGGCTTCCGGTAGCGTCTCAGAAATAGCTCCCGTCGTCACCCCCTCCAGCGCGGGCAGGAGCGCCGGCATGGAGGCCCACTCCCAGGCAGGGCGCGCTCGCAGCACGAAGGTACGGCGGCGCTGGGTTGTCACGGGCCGGACCACTTCAGCTTCGAGCTGCCTCGAATACCGTGACAACGTTCTGGCCCCGAACTCGTGCTCCCGAACCGCGCCCTTGAGACACAGGGCGGCCGCGGCGCAGGCTTTCTGGTTGGTCGAAAGTCCATCTCGATTCAGGGGATTCGTCAGGCCAAGCAGGTCGCTCACCACCAGGACCCCATCGGCGTGGAACCGGTGAGGCCGGTCGAATCCGCCGATGGGTACCACCTCGGTGAAGAAGCGCTCCGCCCGCATGCCGTCCAACAGATCCGTAACCCACGGAATCGCCTTGAACTCGTCAAGATATTCCGTGATGTGCCTGGCGCTCGCCATCTCGTCCTCGAGAAGCATGGCGACCTCCACCGTAATCCCGGTCGAGCCTGGAACGATCATGCCGACGCCCCAGGCTCCCCACGACGCCTGGAACCGGTGGGTGACGACCCGATGGCCTCCCTGGTCGATCTGGAAGCGCTCGTCGATGACGCTGGTCGGCGCGGGATACCGTTCCTTGCAGAGATGCATCAACTCGGTTGGCAGCCAGTCGGGCCGCAGCCCGATCCTCTCCGCCAGTCGTGGGTCCGATTCATCCGCGAGGACCACGACGTCGGCATCTATGGATTTGCCGCGCCCCTCGTCCACCACGCCGGTGACCGCCCCCTCGACGAGGCGTAACTGGCTGGCCGTGAACCCGTCAACGACCTGCACTCCCCGCGGCACGACCTGTCGCTCAAGTGCGTCCAGCACCGCGCCATGCTCGATGGAGACGAGATCCAGCGGGACCTGATCGATGGTATCGGGCGAGGCCAGGCCAATCGATCGCCGAACCTCTCCGACCGGAAGCTTCTCCGCGTCGGAGACTTGGGCGCCGATCGCCCGGAGGTCGGCCCTGTCGAAGAGCCCCTGGTAGCACCTGGCCCTGGCCGGCTCCATGGCCTGGCGAAGCACGATCACGTCCGCGTTCACGTCGCCCAACAGGCTGGCCACCGCGAGCCCACTGATGCCGGCACCCACGATGACGATGCGCGGTCGGTTGCTGGTGGTCTGCTGGACGATCGTGTGCACCAGACTAGTCCTGCTCCGGCTCGAGCGCCTGAACGAGGGCGGGAACAACCTCGAACAGGTCGCCAACGATCCCGTAGTCCGCCACCTTGAAGATCGGCGCGTCCGGATCGCGGTTGATCGCGACCACCGTCTCCGCGCCAGTGATCCCAACCAGGTGCTGCGGCGCGCCGGAAATGCCGACCGCCAGGTACAGCTTGGGACTCACTGAATGCCCCGTGGAACCCACCTGGTCGTTGTGCGAGCGCCATCCCGCGCCGACGGTGGCTCCGGAGGCTCCAACCGCGGCGTCGAGGGAACGCGCCAATTCCTCGACGATCGAAAAGTTCTCTGGCTTCCCAAGTCCACGCCCGCCCGAGACGATGCGCTCGGCCTCGGTGATGCCCTTCGGACCCGCCGTGTGCTCGTGGGAATCGATGAGCCGCACTCGCCGATCCGCCTCGCCGATCTCGGCCTCGACCGAGGTCACCGGCGCCATCTCGCCGGTGCCGGCTGGTGGAAACGAGCCTGGGGCGACAGTCATTAGCGCGGTTGCATCACCGGAGAAGCTGAGTGTTGTCTGGAATCGCGTTCCATACAGGAGCCTGGTTGCCCATAATCGTCCCGACCCGTCGACCCCAACGGCCGAAACGTCCGCTGCCATGGGCGTCCTCAACCGGGCCGCCACTCGCGCCGCGTAATCCCGGCCGGTGATCGAACTCGGGATGAGCACGGCGCGGGGCTGGACATGACGAACCGCCTGCGTCACCGCGGCCACCCACGGCCCGGCGAGGAAGGGCTCCAACGCATCGTGCTCGACCGCCAGCACCTCATCCACCCCAGCGATGCCGGCGAACGCATCGACCCGCGGACCAGCGGAAGCACAGGGCACCGCGACGATCACGCGGGAGCCGGTCGCATCGGCCAACCCCCTGGCCGCCGTGACGAGCTCCAGGCAGGTTGCACGCGGCTTGCCCCGAAACAGTTCGCCAATGACAAGAATGGGTGCTGAAGATGTCTCGCTCATATCAACTTCCGCTCCCGCAGCCATTCCACCAGTTGCCGCGCCGCTTCCGGAGCGGGTGTATCCCGCACGATGACCCCGCTGGCCTCGCGCTCCACGGCCACGGGTTCGTCCCAGGTCAGCGCCGGCGATTCTCCATCACCGGCGATGGTCACCACGTCGATGGGCTTCTTCTTCGCCGCCATCATGCCGCGAAGCGTCGGATGTCGTTGCTCCTCGTCACGCCCAGTCAGCACCATCAGCACCGCCGGCGGCCGAACGCCCAACACCTCCTTGGTGCCCTCCGAATCCCGGCTGACATGCAACTCGCCATCGACCTGGTCGATATGAGTCACAAGCGTGACGTGAGGCCATCCAAGCAGTTCGGCGACCTGGAGTCCAGTCTGCCCGGTCTCGATATCCTCGGTCGATTGTCCCGCGATGACGAGATCGAAGCCTCGCTCGGCCACAAGATCCGCCAGGATTCGGGCCATGCGCGACGATTCAACCTCGTTGTGCTCAGGCAAATCCACCAGAATCGCATCGTCGGCGCCCGTCGCCAGACCGCGCAACAGGATCTCACGCACGCCTGGTGGGCCCGCGGAAATGACAGTGACCGATCCACCGAACCGTTCCTTCAACCCAATCGCGGCACCGATTCCATACACGTCATACGTGTTGGTGATTCGTTCCTGCCCGACTACCGCCTTCCTGCTTACGGGGTCGATTGACACCGCGGTGGCGGGCGGGACCTGCTTGACGAGGACCGCGATGTTCAGGCCAGAAGATTCCACGCTCATTCCAGCCCCTCGTCGCTGAATGTCGGGGTTCGCTTTTCCACGAAGGCGGTCATGCCCTCATCCTGATCGGCCGTCGTGAACGCCTCGGCGAACGCATTGGCCTCGGCGATCAGCCCACCGTCCACATCGCCATCGAAACTCCGTGCGATCAACCGCTTGGAGTCCCGCACGCACCGTGGACTGTTGGCCGCGATGGTTTCCGCCATCTCAAGCGCCTTCGGCATCAGGTCGGCGATGGGATGGACGGCGTTCACCAGCCCAATTCGCATCGCCTCGTCGGCCTTGACTCGCCGCCCGGTGAATATGAGTTCGGAGGCGATTCCGGGGCCAACGATTCGCGGCAATCGCTGCGAGCCACCCCAGCCAGGAGGGATACCGAGCGACACCTCGGGCTGGGCGAACACCGCGTTCTCGGAGGCGATCCGAATATCGCACGCCAGGGCGAGTTCGCATCCGCCTCCCAGGGCGAAGCCGTTCACCGCTGCGATCACCGGTTGGGGCGCATCCGCCAAGGCCCGCGTCACCGCGTGTCCGAGTTCACCGAAGGCCTTTCCGCCGGCGGCATCGAGCGCCACCATCTCCTTGATATCCGCGCCAGCCACGAACGCGCGCTCTCCCGCGCCGGTAAGCACGATCGCCCGGACCCTGGGCGTCGAACGCGCCTCATCGATCCTGGCAAGCAACTCCTGCAGCAGGCTGGTATTCAGTGAGTTGAGCCGCTCGGGCTCGTTGACGGTGATGATCGCGACATGGTCACGCAGATCAAGATCAATCGCCACGGTTGGTCGAACCTCCTGGCTGGTAAAGTTCGCCAAGCTCCTGCTTGTAAATCTGGCTCACTTCCACATACCGGCCATGAATGCCCTTGAGGTGCGCCCGCTGCTCCTCGCTCAGGGCCGAGCGCTCCTTCGCCGGAACGCCAACCATCACCGTGCCGGCCAGAACGTCCGTCCGCTCGGAAATCAACGCGCCCGCCGCGATCACTGCGTCATCGCCAACGCTCGTGTAGGACATGACGATCGCGCCCATGCCCACGAGGACCCGGTCGCCGATAGTCGTGCCATGGATAATCGCCGTGTGGCCAATGGTGACATCCTCGCCAATCACCACCGGGGCATCGGCGTTGACGTGCACGAGCGTGCCATCCTGGACGTTGGTCCGGTCGCCAATCGTGATCGGGGCGATGTCCCCGCGGACGGTGACGTTGAACCAAATGCTGACTTCTTCCCCGATCTGGACGTTGCCGATCACCACCGCGCCGGGCGCCACGAAGGCGCTGTCGGCGATGGTGGGCCAGGCGCCCTCGTACGGAAGGATGATCGCTCCGGGAAATCGCTCGGCGTAGGTCGCCTGAATGGATTGCTGGTTCACGCTGCTTCCACCTGCACGATGATCGCGTCGCCCTGGCCGCCACCGGAGCAGATTCCGGCGGCGCCGATCCCTCCCCCGCGAGCCTTGAGCTCCTCGATCAGCGAAATCAAGACTCGCACGCCAGACGCGGCGAGAGGGTGTCCAAAGGCGATCGCGCCCCCGTTGACGTTGACGATCTCCGGGTCGACGCCCAACCTCCGAGTCGACACGATCGCCACGCTGGCGAAGGCCTCGTTGATCTCCACCAGGTCGAGGTCGCTCGTTGACAGGTTCGCCTTTTCAAGCGCCTGTTGGATCGCCATGGCGGGCGTAAAGGCGAGATAGGCGGGATCCCAGGCGGACTGTCCCGTGGCGAGGATGCTGGCAGCCACCGGCAGTGAGCGGCTCCGAGCCCAGTCCTCCTCGGCGACAACCAGGGCCGCCGCGCCGTCGTTCAGGCCGGGAGCGTTGCCAGCGGTCACGCTGCTGTCCTCGCCAAAGGCAGGTTTCAGCTTCGCGAGCGCTTCCAACGACGTATCCGGTCGCGGCGCCTCGTCCCGCTCGACCACCACGGTTCGCTTCCGCTCCGCGACCTCCACCGGAACGATCTGGCTGGAAAGTCTGCCCTCCTCGCGGGCGGCGACGGCCCGCTGATGGGACCGCAGGGCCCAGGCATCCTGCTCATCCCGGCGGACGCCCTGCTCGGCCGCCACGACGGAGCCATGCACGCCCATCAGGACGTGCTCCCGCGCGCAAATCAGCCCATCGGTATAGACCAGGTCTTCCAAGGCGCCGTTCCCGGCCTTCAGGCCGCTCCGGGCGCCACGGACGATGTACGGAGTCTGGGACATGCTCTCCATGCCGCCAGCGAGAATCGCCTGGTGCTCGCCGAGCCGGATGTCGTTGTTGGCGAGCGTGACGGCACGCATGCCGGAGCCGCAGACCCGGTTCACCGTATCCGCCGCCACCGTGCGATCGAGCCCGACGTTGAGCCCCACCTGGCGGGCGGGATTCTGCCCCGACCCGGCCTGGAGGACCTGCCCGAAATAGACGTGCCCGATGTCGCCAGGGTCGACTTCCGATCGCTTCAGGGCTTCCGTGGCCGCCAGCGACCCCAGTTCCACGGGTGACTTGGACGCCAACGCGCCATTGATTTTTCCGAAAGGTGTACGTGTTCCACCAAGGATGACGGAACGTGTCATGAAAGATTCTCCTTGCTCAGGATTCAGCCTCGAATCCCTGCGCGGGCGGTTGCGGGTTGCGCAGCGTCTTGTCCTGACGGTATCCGAGCGCATATTCCGCCTGGAGGATCTGGTGAATCTGGCTCGTGCCTTCGTAGATCACCGAGCCGCGAGCGTTCCGCATGAATCGCTCGACCGGGTACTCGTTCGAGAACCCATAGGAGCCATGGATCTGGATCGCGTCATCGGCGGCGGCCAGCGCGGCATCCGTGGCGTACCACTTCGCCAGCGATGTCTCCTTCGTGTTTCGGATGCCCCGGTTCTTGAGCTCGGCCGCCTTGCTCACCAGCAGGCTTGACGCCTCGTAGCCAGCGACCATCTTGGCGATCATCTGCTGTACGAGCTGGTGCTTGCCGATCGGCTGCCCGAAGGTCTGGCGCTCGTTGGCGTACTTCACCGAGGCATCGAGCGACGCCCGGATCAGCCCGGTGGCGCCCGCCGCGACCGTGAACCGGCCCTGATCGATGCAGCTCATCGCGATCTTGAATCCCTCGCCCTCTTCGCCAATGCGGTTCTCGGCGGGAACGCGGACATTGTTGAAGGCGAGTTCGCCGGTATTTCCGGCGCGGACCCCGAGCTTGCCCTTGATCGTGCCGGTCGTGAAACCCTCCATCCCGCGTTCGAGGACGAAGGCGGTCAGGCCACGATGACCGAGCGAGCGATCGATGCTGGCGAAGACGAGGAAGTGGTCGGCGATGTCCGCCAGGGAGATCCACATCTTGGAGCCGTTGAGGATGTAGGAGTCACCATCCTTCACGACGGTGGACTCGATGGCTCCCGCGTCGGAACCGGCGGCGGGTTCGGTCAGGCCGAAGGTGGCGATTTTCTCGCCCTGGGCCTGCGGCACCAGCCAGCGCTGCTTCTGCTCCTCGGACGCCCATTGCAGGAGCGAGAGCGAGTTGAGGCCGACGTGCACGCTCAGGATGACCCGGAGCGACGTGTCGACGTACTCCAGTTCCTCGCAGGCCAGGGCCAGGCTGATGTAATCGAGCCCGAGCCCTCCGTACTCTTCGGGAATCGGGAGCCCAAGCAGTCCCATCTCGCCAATCTTGTCGATCAGCGAGCGATCGACCTTTCCTTCCTGGTCCCATTCGCGGATGTACGGCGCGACCTCTCGAGCGGCAAACTCGCGGACCATGTCGCGTACCTGGATCTGTTCTTCGGTCAGGTCAAAGTTCATGTGGTTCGCTTGCACTCCATGTAGGCACGAGTGGGTCGCCCCGCTGTTGGTGGATGACTCACGTAGCTGACCAAGTATACAGAGCGTTCGGGACGCTCCGGCCCGCCCTTTCGGGCATGTTCACCGAGCCTTTCGTGGCCCCCGCGTGAGGTCCCCGGAGACAATGGCGCGGACTCTGCCCGCCCCCTCCTCCAGCAGCAGCCCCCCGTGGTGATCGACGCCCCGGACGATCCCTTCATGGACGCGATCGCCGTCCTGAACCTGGACCTGCTCGCCCAGGTTGGCGAGCCGCCGTTCCAGGCGATGGAGAATGGCTCGATCGTCGCCGGCCTCGAAGGCGGCACGAACCGTCTCGAGGCGAACGAAAAGTTCCCTGAGCACGGCCTCGAAGTCAGGCGGCGCTCCCGCCTCGATGGCCAGGCTCGTGGCGGTCGAGGGCAGGTCGCCGTGGGAGGCCGAGCAATTCAGCCCGATGCCGGTGACCTGTCGATACCCGGTCGTACCTGGCACGACACCGTTGGTGACGAGGATGCCCGCGACCTTCCGTCCGTCGACCAACACGTCGTTCGGCCACTTCACCTGGCTTCGACGGTCGATGAAGGTGTCGACCGTTTCCGCGACGGCCACGCCCCAGGCTAGCGAGAGCAACCCGAGCGACGCCATCGGCCGATCGCTGGCGGTGATGAACGAGAGGAGGATCGACGACCACGGAGCGGCCTGCCAGTGGCGGCCAGCCCGGCCCTTTCCCTGGGACTGGTACCCGGCGAGGACGACCGTGCCCGGCGTGGCTCCCCGGTTCGCCAGGTGGCGGGCCAGGTCCATGGTGCTGGTGACGTCGTCAAGACGAATGAGCGGGCGACCAACCGGCATGCGCGCTCAGTCGTCCGCTGAATCGCCGGTTTCGGCGTCGTCGGCCGTCTCGTTGGAGTCGCTCCGGCCCCAGCGAGACGTGCGCTCGGGAGCCTTCTCCACCTCGGGCTCCTCAGGTGGCAGCTTGGTGAGACGTAGGCGGCGAATGCGATGGCGCTCCACGGCGAGGATCTCGATCCGAACCCCTTCGGCCTCGAAGGCGTCCCCCTGAATCGGCAGTCGACCAAGGTGCTTGTGGACGAATCCACCGAGCGTCCCGAAGTCGTCGTCTTCCTCGAAGGTGATCCGGAGCGCGTTCTCCACATCCTCGATCGGCAGGCGGCCGTCGGCCAGGAGCTGGTCCTCGGATGGCTGGTCGAAGAGCCATTCCTCGGAGTCGTACTCGTCCTGGATCTCGCCGACGATCTCCTCGAGCACGTCCTCGATGGTGACGAGCCCGGCCGTGCCACCGTACTCGTCGGCGACGATGGCGAGATGGATACGCGACCTCCGCAGCTCGGCGAAGAGGACGTTCAGCCGCTTGGACTCCGGCACGACGAACGCTGGGCGAATGAGGTCGAGCAGCGGGATACGATTCGTATTGCCGATCACAAACGGCAGGAGGTCCTTCGCATACAGGACCCCAATGATCCGGTCGATCGACTCCTGGTAGACGGGAATGCGCGAGTGCCCGGCCTTGACGATGGTGTCGATAAGCTCTCGTGGGTTGACGGTGCGGTCGACCGCGATGATGTCCAACCGGGGCACCATGATGTCGCGAACGGTCATCTCCTCCAGGCTGAGGATACCGTCGATCATCTCCCGCTCATCCGGGCCGATGATGGCGTCGTCGCGCTCGAAGCGCCGTGGCCGGAGTTCTTCCTCCAGCGCCGCCGCGTCCGGCTCGATGGTCTCGCCAGGCAGAATCGAGGTGAATCCCCGGGCCAGTGCCTCGACGGCTCGATCGACCGGCGTAAGGATGACGGTGACGATGTGGCCGACCTTCAGCACATTGCCGAGGTAGGCATCGCTGGACTTGCTGGCCAGCGCCCTGGGCAACGCCAGACCGAAGACGACGAACACGGCCGCGACGATCGCCATGGCAACCCACTTGTTGACGACTTCGCCGAGCTGGCCCGTGGAAAGGATCGCCATGATGACCTGGAGCAGGACCATGGTGGCGGCGAGCAGTCGCCTCGGATCCACGAGCGACTGAACGGTTCTGAGCTTCGGGTTGTCCTCATTCCAGATCTGACGCAGGCGGACGGCGCTGGTAAGGCCGACCGTGGATTGGACAAGCGCGGCGAGACACATGGCCACCATGGCCAGTGTCGCGAAGAGAAGGTGTTGCCAGGCATCGTCCACGCGGGGGTCCCATCTGATCGCGGCGCGAGTTGGTGCGCCTTTAGGTGAACAGGGCCGATACGCTCAGGCCCTTGTGTGTCCGCATGATCGCTTCGGCGAGCAACGGCGCCACGCTGACGACCTCGACGCGACCGTTGGTGACGAGCGGCGGCGGAATCGTATCGGTGACGAAGATTTGGCCGATATTGGACGCGTTGATGAGGTCCATGGCGTCGGCGGCGAAGATGCCGTGGGTGGCGGCGACGTGGACCTCGCGGGCGCCACGCTCCTCCAGCAGACGCGCGGCCTGGACGAGGGTGCCACCAGTTGAAATCATGTCGTCGACGATGACGGCGATCTTGCCATCGACATCGCCGACCATCTCCAGCGTCTCGGTGGCGTCCGGTTTGGGATGCTGTTTGGAGATGATGGCCAGCGACCCACCGACGCGAACCCGGAAATCCTCCGCGCGGGCCACGCCTCCGGCATCGGGACTGACGACCACCACATCGTCCTGCACCGCCCGGCGAAAGGCCCGGGCCAGGAGTGGGGTTGCCCGCAGGTGGTCGACCGGGATATCGAAGAAGCCCTCGATGGCGGGTGCGTGGAGGTCGACGGCGAGGACGCGGTTGGCGCCGGAGGTGGTAAGGATGTCGGCGACGAGCTTGGCCGAGATCGGTTCACGTCCTGAAGTTTTCTTCTCCTGCTTCGCGTAGCCGTAGTACGGAATGACGGCCGTCACGCGCGCCGCGGACGCTCGCTTCAGGGCGTCAAGCACGAGCAGGAGTTCCATGACGTTGTGATCGACGGGATGGGACGTCGGCTGGATGATGAAGACATCCGAGCCGCGCACGTTCTCCTCGATCTTGACGCGGGTTTCGCCATTCTTCCACAGGCCAACCTCGGCCCGGCCAAGGCTCACCTCCAGCTCGCTGGCGATGTCGGCGGCGAGTTCGGGATGCGCGGTTCCGGTGAAGAGTTGAAGCCTGCCGTCCATATGTGTCCCCTACTCCTCGCTGCCAGCGGCCGCCGCTTTCCGGCGGTTGCCAATGGGGCGGGCTGGCACACCCACGACCGTTGCCCCTGGTTCGACATCGCGGTTGACGACGGACCCGGCGCCCGTTCGTGCCCGGTCGCCGACGGTGACCGGGGCGATCAGCACCGAATCGCTTCCGATGAACGCATTGTCGCCGATGTTGGTCGGATGCTTGGCGGTTCCGTCGTAATTCGCGGTGATTGTGCCAGCGCCGATGTTGGTGTGCTCGCCAATGGTGGTGTCGCCGATATAGGAGAAGTGGGCGACGTGGGAGCCATCTCCGACAGCGGAGTTCTTGAGCTCGGCAGAGGTGCCGACGTGGACGTTAGGCCCGATGCGGGTGTTCACCCGAAGGTGGGCATACGGGCCGACCCGGGTGCCCTCGCCGACCGAGGAGCCGGTGACCGTGGATGACCGCAGCTCGACCTTGTCGGCGATGACGGCGTCGTGCAGCACGGCGTGCGGCCCGATCTGGCAGCCCGATCCGATGATGGTTTTGCCCGTGATGACCGAGAACGGGAGAATGGTGGTATCCGAGCCAATTTCCACGGTGTCGTCAATGAAGATAGTGTCCGCGCCGATGAGCGAGACGCCCGCCTTCAGGAACCGCTGCCGCACATGGCGGCGAACGATCTCGTCGGCCGCGGCCTGCTGGCTCCGGTCGTTGATGCCGTGAGCGACTTCCTCGCCGGCCTGGACCGTCGCGATCGGCCAGGGATCACCTTCGCGCATGCCGTCGATGGCGACCTCGAGGATATCCGTCAGCAGGTATTCGTTGCCCGCGTCGGCGCTCCTCTGGATCCGGGCAAGGGCGTCCTTCGCCCAGGCGGCGTCGAGCACCATGATGCCGCTGTTGATTTCGCAGCTGCCCTGTCGCCTGGCGGGATCGTCGTTCTTGAGTTCGACGATGCGGCGGGCGTTGTGGTGCTCGTCGCGCTCGATGCGGCCGTAGCTCTGGGCATCGGGTACGACACAGGTCAGGATGGTGACCCTGGCGCCGGATTCGGTGGCATGTTCGACGAGCTTGCGGACAGCTTCGCCGGTGAGCAACGGACTATCGCCGAGCAGGGACACGAGCCAGGTGGTGGGCCGCAACTGCTCCAGAGCGGTACGGACCGCGCCCGCGGTGCCGTCGGCCACCTGCTGAACAACGGTTTCGAACTGGCCTTCCATGCCCAGGCGGGATGGCAGGTCAACGAGTTCAGGGCTGACCACCGTGACGATCTGCGCGGGCTGGATGGCCAGGCCCGCGCGGATGACGCGCTCGACGATCGGCGTTCCCGCGACCGGGTGGAGATGCTTGGGGGTGGCCGACTTCATCCGGGTGCCGTGGCCCGCCGCGAGGACGGCAACGGCCACGTTCGCGCCCAGGGCAGTGGAGGTGGTTGGTTCCGTGGTCACTCGAACAGTCTCTTCCCCGCTCATGGAAATCGTAAGTGGAACGCTGGTCAGGACCTTCGATTGGGCACGGGTTGCCCGCGTTCCATCTCCGATCCAGGTTAATGCTCTGCTGGCTGAATGAGGAATGGCTGGCTCGCGGGCCAGGATTCGAACCTGGAACAAAGGCTCCAAAGGCCCTTGTGATACCTTTTCACCACCCGCGAATGTGGCCGAATAAAGTGTAGATGCTTCGCTGATTCCCTGCCAGACCAGCCCGGCAGCCCGGTCGTGGTCTTCCAGAGACGTTCCACCGCGCGTCTCGACTCCGCTGGGACAAAGTCCAGAAGGTCGCAAAGGCCCCTTCGGTAAGGTTTCGGGGAGTGTGTAAAACGGCCGACAAAAATCCATTAATCCATTAATTGCTGCTCGTGGGGCGATTCGGGCCGGAACGACGGGGATTCCCAGGACGGAATAAATGTGCGGCGGCGAATTAATGTTGGCGCACGAATGATGTTGTCGTGCTTCGGAGCGATGCGATGCGCGAAAACGTCCACCCAGTGAACGAATCGAACGGGGCAATGTCCGCCACATCGTTCAATATGGCGTCGCGCCCGCTTCGTGTGTACGAGTCGCGGGGCAAATGATGTACGCTCAGGTGCGAAGTCTATGGCTGCGTGGCGGGGGTACGAAATCATGGAGCGGGAACCGCGACAGGACAATCAGGGTGACCAGGCGCCGCCACGGTTAACGATCATCGCGGTTCCCTTCCGGCTGCGCAATTTCCGGCTGGAGGCGGGACACCGCGCCAACACGAGGTTCGGCACCACGCTCATCACTGGCCAGCCGGAAGGCGACGAATCGCTGGACGCCACGGCGACCCGGATCATCCAGCAGTGGATCGGCGCTCCCCCGCAGTACATCGAACAGCTCTACACGCTGAGCACGGACCGTAATGGGCGGAAGGAAGTGGCGGTCAGTTATGTCGCCCTCTTCCGGCAGGACGCCGATCACGAGGACGCGGACGACCGCACGTACTGGAGCCCGGTGGACGAGCTGAAGATCAATGACGAGATCCACCGGATGGTGTTCGACTACGCCCTGGTGCGCCTGCGGGCGAAGCTGGGGTACACGAACATCGGGTTCCACCTGTTGCCCGAGGAATTCACGCTCTCGGAACTCCAGCAAACGTACGAGACCGTGCTCGGCCACCCGGTGGACAAGCGGAATTTCCGGCGGCGAATGACCGCCTCCGGTACACTCACGAATACGTACAAGATGCGCCGCGATGTCAGTCACCGCCCGGCCGCGTTGTACAAATTCGCCGCGCAGGACGATCACGCCGCCTACCTTACGCCTTCCTGGGCGGCCGCGACCCTTTCACACCGGCAGGACACCAACCAGGACGCTGACTAGCAGCTTCGAGGAGATATTCCCTTGTCCAGGCATTACGGCATTGTGGCGGCATTCAGCAAACCCGAGGCGAAGACCCTGGGAGACGAGATTTCCGCCTGGCTGGTGGAACAGGGCCACGCGGTGGTGACCGAAGCCGAGTTGAACGCGAACGGCACGGCCGGGGTGGAAGCCGTGGTGGTGCTCGGTGGTGACGGTCTCATGATGCGGGCGGCGAACGTCTATCCAGACGTTCCGCTGCTGGGTATCAATTTCGGCAAGGTCGGATTCCTGGCGCTGGTGGAACAGCAGGACTGGCGACAGGCGATGGAAAACCTGATCGGCGGGAACTTCTCCCTGGAAACCAGTTCGACGCTGGAGGCGACCCTGATCCGGCGCGCGGATTCCCACGACGAAGGCTGGGCGATCAACGACGTTGTGATCCGCGGCGGAAACCGGATGCTGGACATAGAGGTGTACATTGACGGGCATTTCGTGAACACCTACCCCGGGGACGGCATGATCGTCTCCACTGCGCGAGGCAGCACGGCCTACTGCATGGCGGCGGGCGGCCCTATCCTGACCGCCGGTGTGCAGGGCTACGCCATCGTTCCGATTTCCTGCCACTCCCCGATCCGAACACCGATGGTGGTGTCCGAGGCCGCGACGATCGAACTGGTGTCCGCCAACGACCACGAAGGTTCCGTGATCCTCGATGGGCGAACCAAGACCGACCTGATGCAGGGTGACGTGATCAGGATCAGGCGGGGCGTGCATACGTTCCAACTGGTGACGTTCGGCAACACCAACTTCTACGACGCGATCCGGGAGAAGTTCAACTTCCAGATCCGGCCGGACGCGGTGCCGACCCGGCCTTCCAGGACTTAGCGACCAGCGTTCCGGGATTCGCACAAAGCGGACAACCGGTGATCGAGCCGGTTGCATGATGGTTGAAACCACGCCATGCCACCGTTCTTTCCAGGGCCGGCACAAGGCCGGCCCCTACGAAAGATCGTTCCGGTACAGGATGCACCGTCCTCTGATATCAGTCTTCCCGGATGGGGAGGCGGTAGCGTTCGGGAACGGTCGTGCTGTCTTCCTCGACCGTCTCCTCTTCCTCGCCGGGCTCGCGCAGGACGGACAGATCCGGCTCGGGCGGTCCCACGCGGCGCTGAACGGGCGTGCCGTTCGACTGGGCAGGGGGCGCGAACTCTGTCACGGGGGCCACCGTGTTGTCAAGCACATCGCGACCCAGCGTGGTGGCGGCCGTCGCGGCGGGCAGCGCGCGGGTCTCCTCGCGGATCCGCTGCTCCTCTTCCTCGCGCAGTCGGCGCTCGATGGAAGCGGGATCGATCCAGCGATCGTCGTCGATGCGAACGTCATCACGCTCGTGTGTGTGGTGATGCTGCGTGCCACAGTACGGGCAAACATCCCATCGGAGGTCGATCAGGCGACCGCAACTCGAGCAGTCCTCGCGAAGCTGGGTGTTGCAGTGGGGACAAAGCCGCCAGTCGTCTTCCACAAAGTGGTTGCAACTGGGGCAGAGCGGGAGTTCCTGGAGGTCCTGGAGCAGGTATTCCTCTTCCAGGGAGCGCTGGTAGGCCTCGTCAAGGGTTTCGCTGGGTCGCAGCAGTCGATACAGCAGCCAGCCGGGCACCCAGAACAGCACCACCAGCAGGGTGGAAAACACCTGCGTGATGACACTCTTGCTCCGCGCCTCGATGTCGCGGTACGTCCAGACGGCGAGCACAAACCAGGTCGCGATCAGGTACGCGCCGCCGAGGGCCAGCAGGATCTGGATCCCACGCGCGAGAAGCGTTTCGATATCCAATCATGATCTCCTTGGAAAACGGGTGTTCAGGCGATGCCGAGGCGCTCGTATCGTTCGACGTTCACCACGAACATCGTGGCGCCACCGACCATGACCTCGACGGGGTTGGGGATGTAGAACTCACCCGGTTCCACGATTGGCATGAGGGGGTTGACGAAGCGGGTACGGGAATGGCAATTGTTGCGCACGATCTCCCGTACATCGTCGACACGGTCGGAGGACACCCCGATCAGGAGCGTGACGTTGCGCTCCCGCAGGAATCCACCGGCACTGTTGATTTGCGTGGCCCGGTACCCCTTGTCGACAAGCGCGGCAAGAAGTGGTTCGGCGTCGTTGCCCTGGACCACCGCGATAACGAGCTTCATTCCCTGTTATCCATTCGTCCGGATCGGTATTCCGGAGCAGACCGGAACGCCCGCCGGTTACGACATGCCATTTACGGTGAGTGCCTCCTGGAGTTTCGTCCAGATCGACCGTTCCACCGATTCAACTGGCTCCATTGCATCGACAACCACCCAACGATTGGGCTGCTGACCGGCGAGGCGCTGGTACATCGACCGCACGCGCTTGTGAAACGCGAGGCTGTCGAGGTCGATACGATTGACCGAATCCGGATCGGCGTGGCGCCGGGCCAGGCCCGCCTCGACCGGCAGGTCGAGCAGAACGCGGACGTCAGGTTCAAGGCCGCCGGTCGCGTACGCCTGGATTTCCCTGATCGGGTCGAGGTCGAGTTCACGACCACCTCCCTGATAGGCGTACGTGGAGTCCACGTATCGATCACAGAGAACCCATGCGCCGCGCGCCAAAGCCGGCTCGATGACTTCACGCACATGCTGCGCGCGGCCAGCGGCCAGCAGAAGCACTTCGGTCTCCGGGAGAATAGCATAGTCGCCCAGGCCGAGGAGGATCGTCCTGATCTCGTCGCCCACCCGGGTGCCACCCGGTTCGCGGGTGACGACGACCTCCCGGCCTTCCTCCCGGAGGCGACGGTCCAGCCTCTGAATCTGGACCGTCTTGCCTCCTCCTTCGGGACCTTCGAACGCGATGAATGTTCCCCTCACCTACTGCATGCCCCGCCGGTAAATCTCCACGTGCCGGAACGGATCACGCCCGCGGCTTCGGGAATCGAGGCTGTAGCGCTCGGCCAGTTCGTGCTGCATGCGCCGGATTGGCGGCGATTGCGGGCTGAGCGAGGTGGCTGGCGCCCCCTGCATGATGGCCGTGATCGCGTTCTCGGCCTCAGTCAGGGCGCGGAGCACGGAATCGTTGCGCCGTTCGGACTTCGGCGTCGCGGCTCCCGCCGCACCAGACTCGGTGGAGTTTGGCTGCTGGGCGTTCGGGAAGAGCGAGACCAGCACATGCTCCATCTGGGTGGCGGTGTTCGACCGCAGGACGTAGACCGGAATCCCCCGGAGTTCGGCGTCGCGAACTGGCTGCGGCTTCTGCCGGTAGGCGTTCTTCAGGGTCATGACGAGGTCGGCGTCCGATGGATCGCGAACCATCATCACGGGCACGTCGAGCTTCATGATGGCCTGTTCCAGGCGATTGCGGCTCACCCCATAGGGGAAGACCCGCAATGGCTTGGCGCGAGTGCCTCGTCCCTTGGCGAAGGCCGCCACGGTTGGCGCGTGCGCCTCGGAGCGCGGCTCCTCCTGTGGCTCTGGTTCGGTTGGCATTTCTGTCCGCGCCAGCCGAGGCTGGCGAGAGGCGATGTCAACCGGCTCGTTCCAGAGACCGCTGCTCAGGCCACCCGATGTATCTGGCGCGGGAAACCCGGCCCGGGGCGAGCCATGTTCCCCCTGCGGCGCGCGCGGATCGCGTCGCTGTTCGGCGCTGGATGTGCGCTCCACGGTGCCGTCCTCGCGGCGACGTCGGCTCTCGGAACCGATCGGCGCGCCTCGGAGGATCGCGTCGACGGTGGACGCGACGTCGAGATGGACGATGACCTCGTCCCGGTCCACGATTTCGACCATGACGTTGAAGGTCGGGGGGGCCTTCCGTTCGAGGATGGACTTCTGGGTGCCCCGGCGGCGAGCTTCCTCGTCCGACAGCGTGACCGACTGGATGCCTCCCATCAGGTCGGAGAGCGTCGGATTCAGCATGAGGTTTTCGAGAGTGTTGCCGTGGGCGGTGCCGATAAGCTGGACGCCGCGCTCGGCGATGGTCCGAGCCGCCATCGCTTCCAGTTCGGTGCCGATCTCGTCGATCACCACGACCTGCGGCATGTGGTTCTCCACCGCCTCGATCATGACGGCGTGCTGGGCCGTTGGCGTCGGTACCTGCATGCGGCGGGCACGGCCAATGGCGGGATGCGGAATATCCCCATCGCCTGCGATTTCGTTGCTGGTGTCGACCACCACCACGCGCTTGCGCAGTTCGTCGGCCAGCACGCGGGCGGTTTCCCGCAACAGGGTCGTCTTGCCGACACCTGGCCGGCCAAGCAGCAGCACGCTCTGACCGGACTCAATCAGGTCGCTGATGATGGCGATGGTGCCATAGACGGCGCGGCCAATCCGGCAGGTGAGTCCAACAATCTCCCCGCTCCGGTTGCGGATGGCGGAGATGCGGTGAAGCGTTCGCTCGATACCAGCGCGATTGTCGTCGCCAAAGGTGCCGATGCGACTGCTGACGAAAGCGAGATCATCGCGGGTGACATCGACATCGGAGAGCACGACTTCCTCGAACTGGAAGCGCGCCTCGGGCGGGCGGCCCAGGTCGAGCACGATCTCGATGAGCGCGCCGTGCTGGTTGTCTTCCTGGAGATCGATGATCCGGTCTGAAACGTCGGGTGGGAGGACCGTCAACAGGTCCTTGAGGTCATCGGTAATTTCCTGCTCCGGAGCATTAATCAAATCGTTGTCCTGATGGTGTGATAGAGCGCTCAACCGAACCCCCCGGCTGGAACCAAGCCGGACCGTCATCCATGGGATGAATCAGCCCGCCCAAAGCTCCATTGTGCTTTGCATCGCACCGACAGATGATCGTCACATCATGAAGATTCAGATGCTGGATCACCAGACGATCCCTTCAGGAACGTCGGGACACGCTTGCCCTTCGGTTCCTTGACCTCCTGCGGGAAGTTGACGACGGTCGCGCCCGGGACGCGCGCAAATGCGGTGGTGTATTTGACGTACAGGTCTTGTTCCAACTGCCTGAGGAACCCACGCTCGAGCAGCGCTTCGACGAATTCGTGCTGGTAGCCACGCACCAGCACATAGGCCTGGCGGGGAGACATGCTGGCGAGATCCGCCAGGGCGCCGGTCACGAGTTGCGGGAACAGGTCACGGCGATCGGGATTGACGATGAATTCAAGGATGTGGGAATCGGGCCGCGATTCGGCCCGCATGTATGCGGCAATCTGGTAGCCGTCCTCCACGATCCAACCAGACACGAGCGACTGCGACATCAGCTTGGGCTGAATGTCCCAGGCGTGGCTGGTGAGCGCTTCGGCGGCCTGGACCGGCTGCGGCACGACGGACATGTACAACTGATGGATGGCCCAGACGTCGGACGCCTGCTGGCGCCGGACGCGTGTGCCCCCCTGGCTAATGGACAGCATTGGAGCGGAAAGCACCAGTTCGCGCGCGTAATTGGCGAAACCGCTGCGCCGCAGGACGCTGTTGAGTTCGGCATCGGTCGGCACGCGGGCGTAAAGGCGCTTGGTTCCTTCGAGACCGGCCGCGACCACCCCAAACCGCACCAGTTCATCCCAGACCGGCTCCATCTCGTACACGCCGAGGTTCGCGCCGATGCCTTCCAGCGTCCAGCGCCTGTCCGGCTGCTGCTTCTGGAAGACGGCGTAGCCAACCGGCCGGCCTTCGGCGCGGGCGACGAATACGCGATCGCTGCTGGGTACGAGGGGCGTGAGTTGCCGCAAACCGGCCTGGACCGGGTGTCCGCTGGAAAGGCGATGAACGGGTACGTTCAGGAAGTAGCGCTGACGAACCGAGCGGAACGCCATGACGTCCATCCACCGGACGCGACTCACATCGAGGCTGATCTGGGGCTCATTTGATGAGTCGTGCGGGGCCCCTTGCCGCAACGGCACGCTTGCCTGACTGGTCTGGCGAGAGGATCCGATCCTCAAACTGCCACGTCCTATCTTGCGGGGGGTCTGCGCCAAACGCACGATATCGTGCGCTTACACCGTCATTGTATCCGTTGCCTCGGGTGACCTCAAGCGGTCAACCCCACCCGGAATGGGAGGTTATAGGACCCTGCGCCCAAGAAGCGCGCGCCCGAGTGTCATGTCGTCGGCGTACTCCAGGTCGCTCCCCACCGGGAGGCCGCTGGCCGGCCGCGACACGGTGATGCCGAGCGGGGTCAGCAGCCGGTGAAGATAGGTGGCCGTGGCCTCACCGGGTAGGTCGAGGTTCGTGAAGACGATGACCTCGGTGGGTTGCTCGCGCTCGACACGCGCCTGAAGCTCGCGAATTTTGAGGGAATCGGGGCCAATGCCATCCACCGGCGAAATGGCACCGTGAAGCACGTGATATCGGCCACGGAACTCGGCGGTGCGCTCGATGGCCAGCACGTCGAGCGGCTGCTCCACCACGCAGATGCGGTTTTCACGGCGTTCGTCGGCGCAGATCGCGCAGGGGTCGACCTCGGTCGTGTTGAAGCAGTTCGAACAGAGGCGAATGCGCTCCTTGACGGCGAGGATGGCCTCGGCCAGGCCGATAGCGTCGTCGCGCGTGGTGCGCAGGAGATGGTAGGCGAGCCGGGAGGCCGTCTTTGGACCCACGCCAGGCAGTTTGGCGAGTTCGTCGATGAGGCGGGCCACGGGTTCGGCGGTGGCGGATGTGCGGCGAAGGGACACGTGGAAACACTCCAGTCGGGGATGAAACGCCGGGATAAGGAGGGGATCAGGATTGTTCCATCCCGGATATGCGATCATAGCATTCCACTGTAAACGTTTAGCAAAACCTCTCCACATGCCCAATGGTCATAGGGGTAACCCAAAAGTACCACTGAAAGGGCTAGAGCCTATTGCAATAGGACATTTGGGGTGATAATGTGACAGTTACCAAGTTGGTACAGGGCGTGCGGACGCAACTCTGATGGAAGGGGTTCGCCGTACGGTATTCACGCCGGGTGGGGTGCCCGGTGCTGTGCCATACCATTTGGAGGGGACAGTTCGTGGAATATCATGACAAGACGTTGACGTGCCGCGATTGCAGCAAGCCGTTCGTTTGGACAGCTGGCGAGCAGCATTTTTTCCGGGAGAAGGAGTTGATCAATATCCCGGCGCGGTGTTCGAACTGCCGTTCGGCGCGGAAGGCGAAGCTTGGGCTTCCGGACCGGGCGCAGACGGAAGTAACCTGCGCGGAATGTGGGCAGCGGACAACCGTTCCGTTCGTTCCGCGAAACGGCAATCCCGTCTATTGCTCGACCTGCCTCAGCACGGTTCGCCGGGCGACCTCGGCTCAACCCGAGGCACAGGTGGGCGACATGGTCGAGGCGCTGCGGACCTAGGACCGGCTCGCGTACAACTGAATCCAACGACAATGGCCGGGAGCGTACGCTTCCGGCCATTGTCGTGTTCTCCAGTGAGGGCCCGAGACTTTGCGAGGCTAATCGTCGCCAATGAGGACGGTGCGGCCGCGAATGCCATCGGACGGCCCGATCACGCCATCGTCCTCCATCTGCTCGATGAGGCGGGCGGCGCGGTTGTAGCCGATGCGCAGGCGGCGCTGGAGCATAGAGGCGGAGGCGGAACCCTGCGAGCGCACGACTTCAAGCGCCTGGGCCATCAGCGGATCGTCGCCGGCGTCCTCCATCTCACCGCTCTCGGGGTTGGTGCTTTCAAGCTCCATCCACTCCGGGTCGTATTGCGGAATCGGCGAGACGGCGTGCCAATGGTCGACGATGGCCTTCACGTCCTCGTCGATGAACGCGCCCTGGACGCGCACCGGCTTGGCGGCGTCCGGCGGCAGGTACAGCATGTCGCCCTTACCCAGGAGGCGTTCGGCGCCTGGCATGTCCAGGACCACGCGGCTATCGATCATGGAGGACACCGCGAAGGCGATCCGGGCCGGCACGTTGGCCTTGATGAGACCGGTGAGGACGTTGACCGACGGCCGTTGGGTCGCGATGATCAGGTGGATGCCCGTGGCGCGCGCCATCTGGGTCAGGCGAGCGAGCAACGTCTCCACGTCATCGGGCGTGGTCATCATTAGATCGGCGAGCTCGTCGATGATGACGACCATGTAGGGCATCTTCTCGTATTCGGGCTCGTCGGCGGTGCGGAGACGGTAGCCGTCGATGTTTCGCACGCCGAGCTTCTTGAACAGCTCGTAGCGGCGGTTCATCTCCTTCAGCACCATCCGGAGCGCCCCGACCACCTTGTCCATCTCGGTCACTACCGGGCACTGGAGGTGTGGAACGGCGTTGAACATGGTGAGCTCGACCATCTTCGGGTCGATCATGAGCAGGCGAAGCTCGTCCGGCCGGAACTTGATCAGGAAGGTGCTGATGATACCGTTGAGACAAACGCTCTTTCCGGCGCCGGTCGCGCCCGCGATAAGCAGGTGAGGCATCTTCGCCAGGTCGCCGACCACGTAACGGCCGTTCACATCTCGGCCAAGCGGCAGCGGAAGTTTCGTCTTCGACTTGGAGAAGGCGGGCGACTCGATCACCTCGCGGAGACCGACCGTGGCAATCTCCGGGTTCGGGATCTCAAGGCCAACGCGGGCCATTCCCGGGATCGGGGCCTCGACGCGAATGCTCTGGGCAGCCAGCGCCAACGCAAGGTCGTTCTGGAGCTCGGTGATGCGGCGAACCTTTACGCCGTTGCCGGGCTCCAGCGCGAACTGGGTCACCGATGGGCCTGGATTGATCTCTCGAACCGTGGCCTCGACCTTGAAGCTGGAAAGTGTTTCCTCGATGGCACGCGCCTTGGCTTCCAGGTCAGCCGTGTTTGGGGTAATGGTCTCGTAGTAGGCGAGATGGCGGATATCGGGCAGAGGCAGTGGCTTGCCATCGTCGCCGGTAATCGGCGCGACGGGCTTGGCCGGTGTCTCCTTTTCCTTGGACTCGGCCTTGGCGGCCCGCTTCGGGATGTTGATGACGCGTTCAACCGGCTCGGCGACGGGCTTCGGCTCGGCCAGCTTCCTGGCGACCTTGGGCGGCGACACCTTGATCGGAGCCGCCACGACGGGCTCTGGCTTCGGCGCGCGCTTCGGCAGCAGGCGACGGACATCGCGCTCCAGTGACATGAGGTCGGTATCGGCGAGCAGGAAGACGGAGACCGCCCCCACCGCGAACAGGACGAGACCCGAGGCGACATTGCCAAGGGCGCCCCGCGCGATATCGCCAAACATCATGCCGACAGAACCGCCAACGTCGGAGCCGCCGAACGAAAGCAACCCAAGCGTGGCGATGGCGAAGAGCAGTCCTCCCGAGTAGTGGCGGAAGAGCAGGATTGGTCCATCGTCGCCGGAGAACGCCCGGATGGCGGTCAGCCCGGCGAACAACGGCACCAGCATCGCGCCGGACCCAAGGGTGTCGCGCAGCACGTTGGCCCACCACGAAATGACCTCGCCGTCCTGCGACCCTCGACCGAGCGCCCAGGAACTGAGCAGGCCAACGAGCACGAGGAGGATGCCGGCGATTTCCCGCTTCAGGCGGTCGGAGATGGTGATGGAGGGGACCATGCCGCCGAAGAAACTGCGCAGCCGGACCGACCAGAGCGTCACGACGGACTGCTTCTGCTTCTTTCGCGACTTGCCCTTCGACGAGGTCGACCGGGATCGCGATGTGCCAGATTGGACCCGAGTTTGCGTGGCCATCCACCGCTCCGCTTTAAACGCACACGAGCCTCATTGCCCGCGAGTTGTGATGCATGTGTCAAAGGAGCCCATCAAGAGCGTACGTACATTATACACAAGCCGCCGGAAACAGGCCGCCCCTCGTGCCGGTTGGTCACGAGGGGCGGTGTCGCCGGGAATGCGCACTGGTGGGCCGGTTTCTAGAAGAGGGAGGACTGGCTTGGGGCGTTCTCGCGCTCCTTGGAGGCTTCACGGGCACGGTCGCGGTCGGCTAGCAGGCGAGGCAGCTTGTCGAAATCTTCCTGGATGGTGGCGCGCAAAGCACCCTGGTGCAGGGCGGCGGCCGGGTGATACATGGGAACGTAGAGCCGGTGGTCGATTTCCTTCGGCTGCCCGTGAATCTTGGAAATCCGCTCGCCGGGGAAGAACTGCGACATCGAGAACCGCCCTAGCGTGACGATCACGTCCGGGTCGATCAGCGCGATCTGGCGCTTCAGGTACGG
The DNA here is from genome assembly GCA_023389575.1 of Chloroflexota bacterium. Classification (GTDB taxonomy): domain Bacteria; phylum Chloroflexota; class Chloroflexia; order Thermomicrobiales; family UBA6265; genus JACCYX01. Next base: position 57,679 of record JAEWEG010000014.1, read on the forward strand.
CTGGCAGGCGGCGATTTCATCCGGTAGCGGGTCGCGATTGCCGGGTGGGCGGCACTTCACGACGTTGGTGATGAACACTTCCTCGCGGGAGAGCCCGGCGTTGGTGAGCAGTTCGGAGAGGAACTTGCCCGACGCGCCGACGAACGGCTTGCCCTGCTGGTCCTCGTGATAGCCTGGCCCCTCCCCGATCAGCATCACGCGTGCCTTTGGATTGCCCTCGCCGGGAACGGCGTTGGTCCTGGACCGGGACAGCTCACACAGGGGACAGCCCACGACCTCGCTGGCGACCTGCTCCAGCGAATCGTTTTCCTTGAAATCGTTTGGGGGTGATGCCGGCATGACCTGATACTCCTCGTCGGCTCTGTTTTCGCCACACGAGTATAGCGATCCGCGAAAGGCACCGTCGCATGGAAACGGCCAGGGCCGCTGGAGTGCCAGACTCCAGCGGCCCTGGTCAATCGTGTGCCCGCGTGGCGATTCGCGCGGTTACCCGCCGAGCGGGAAGGCGAACGCCTGCACTTCACCGGCTTCCGTCTCGAACGAGATCAGCAAGGTGGCCGGGCCGGAGACGTTCAGACCGCCCACGGTGACCTCCTTCTTGCCGACAAAGACCTCGTCCTGACCCTGGTCGACGATGGTGCCGTCGTCCTGCACGACGAAGTAGTTCACCGTGCCGTTCGACGCCGCCTCGAAGGCGACCATCAGGTTACTGCCCGCCAGGGTCGGCTCCCGGAGGAACGTGAGGCCCAACCCATCCGGCACCGGGGTCCGTCCCGCGAGCGGCACGCCGTCGGCCACCGATTGGGCAATGGAGAGCGGCGACTGGGTGCTCTGGGCGACATCGAGCGGCATGATCGGCTCGTCGAGCTGGGCGGTTTCCGCCACCGGCGTCGCGCCTTCAGCCACTGGGGTGGCGGCATCCGCGACCGGAGACGCTTCCGCGCCCGCGAAGCCTTCGAGCGTGATCTGGCCCCAGCGATACGGATCGCCCTGGACGCCATTCCAGGTGGACCAGCCGAGCCGGGTCTGGCCGGTCAGGTCCTCGGTGTCCGAGTCATAGATGAAGATGTTCAGCGCGGCGTTGTTCGGGTCAATATCGGCGGGCAGCGACTCGAACGGGATGAACGTTTCGAGCACGTAACCCGTGTACGGCTCGGTCAGGGTGCTGGCGACCTCGAACCCAGGCGCGGTTTCGGAGACCGGCCCCTGCCAGGCGTCGGCATCGCGGTACGCCTGCGGCGAGCCGTCGGTTGAGGTCGGGAAGACGCCGACCTTAAACGTGGCCGAGGTGTTCGGCGCGGTGCCAAGCGGATCGATCGCGATTTCGACGGAGTCGGTTCGCCAGTGTCGCTTGGCGTCTTCCGGCGTCAGGATCGTGCCGAGCGTGTCGTCGTTCACCTCCACGGCCACGTAGAGGCCGTCCTCGGACCACGAGACCCAGGCGCTACCAGAGGCGTCGCCTTCGCCTTCGAGTTCCTGGCCCTCCCAAATGCGGCTCAGGTCGAGCGTCTCGCCCGTGTACTCACCGTCGGCGAGGGTGCCATCCACCACGATGTCCGCGCCGGCTTGCGGCACGCTGGCGACCGGGACCAGGTTCAGCCCGGCGTTGGTGGTGGACGATCCAGCGGCGGATTCGGTGGTGACGGTAAACGCGTAGGTGCCGCCCTCGCCGCCTTCATTGGACGTGGCGAGCGAGGCATCGGTATTGGTGACCGTGAACTGGACGGTGGACGACTCGTTGGCTTCCAGGTCGTAGGTGACCTCGGCCGGATCGGCGGAAAAGCCTTCCGGCAACGCAAGGGTGACGGAACCAGACTGGGCCTCGCCGGTGTTGTTAGTGACATTGACATCGAGGTCAGCCGTGCCGCCACTGCCAATCGCGGCGAACGGAAGGATCAGGCTGTTCAGCTGTGGCTGGCCGGTCTCGGCGGTCCAATCCTGGAACTGGGCGATTTCCGAGCGTGGAGCGAGCACCCCAGACACGGCCGGCGCGATCTGCACCACCTCATTGGTGACGCCGATGCCGCCATCGACCGCGAATGACGCGCCGATGCGATACCGGGCACCCGCCTGGGCATCGGCGGCGGGAATGATCGTGAAGTCCTGGGTGATGGTACCGTCCTCGGCGACGGTGTAGGCCGGTCCAGCCTCTGGATCGGCCTGCTGTTCGGCGAGCGCCTCGGCTTCGACGATTTCCCATCCGGTGGGGGCAATCAGGTCGAAGGCCGAGCCGGATACATCGAACCCTTCGGGCACACGCGCCGTGGCGGTGACCGTGAACTCGGTGCCGGGCAGCACATCGAACGCGCTGGTGGTCAGGTAGAACTGGGTGCCGAGTGGCAGACCAAGGCTGTTCTCGATCACCGCGTTCTCGAGCATCGCGGTGGTGCGGGCCGGGTTCGTGGAAATGGCGACCCGGGTGTCGATCAGGGTGAAGTAGTTGCAGGCTATCTCCGCTGGATCTGATGGCGCGTCCGGGAACACCGCCCATCCCTGGGAGGCGTAGGTGCGCTGGCCGTCGCGAGCCACCTCACCCCAGCTTCGGCCGCCGTTGGCCTCGGAAATGGTTCCTTGCCAGACACCGAAGATGGTCTGGGTCGGATCGGCCGGCACGAACGAGGTCGCGCAGGATTCGCCCGGTGTCGACTCGACCGCGGCGCCGTTCTGGTAGATGCTGCCAACGCTCCAGGCGTCGAAGCCTTCGTTGGTGATCTGATGCGGGAACCGATCAGGATCGGCGGCGGCATCGAACGCGTCGATGGCCAGCCGGGCCGCGACCTGGTGATGCCCGTGATTGCCCGGTGTCGGGGCGGGGCTCATCGTGATGATGACATCCGGCGTGGTGGCGCGCACCACGCGGACCACGCGCTCCAGCGTGTCCTCGTAATCCCAGGTCTGGATCGTGAGCGGCGCGCTCACCGTGTAGTAGAAGTCGACCTTGTCCAAGTTATAGATGTGGTCGATACCGGCGACGCTAACCGCGGCGCGCTCCTCGGCCTCACGGAGCAGGCCAAGCGCGGGTCCCTCTTCGGTGCCGACGGCGTTTCCGCCGCCCTCGCCGCGGGTGACGGTGATGACGCCCGTGGTGACATCATCGAACTCGTTCCACTGCCCGTAGGCGGCCAGCCCGAACGCCTCGTCGTCCGGGTGCGCCCCGACGAACAGCACATCGAGGTCCACCTCGCCCGGCGTCGCGGCCTGGTCTCCACCCACCGGGGTGGCCTCGGGCGCGACCGGGCTGGCTGACGGTGTCGCCTGCTGGGCGACCACCGGAGCTACCAGCGAGCCAAACAGCATGGCAAGCACGACCAGCCATGAGCCGAATAAACGACGCGTGCGCATACGGGTCCCCTCCACGTGAACAATCCACCTACTTTTCATGAGTACACCAAACCACACCCCCCGCCGTTGGGCAAGAGGGGGACTGTCCAAATGTCCGGGAATGCCAAGGCGACGGGCGTCAGCCCTTGAGCGCGCCCTCGGTGAGGCCCGCGATGAGTTGCTTCTGGAACAGCAGGAAGATGATGATCAGCGGCAGGAAGATGATCGTCGCGCCGGCGGCCACCAGCGGAACGTTTGAGGTCCAACGTTGCTGGAAGTACAGGATGCCGACCGGCAGGGTGTGATAGTCGGGATCGATGTTGACCACCAGCGGGAGCAGGAACTCGTTCCAGGTCCAGATAAAGAACAACAGGCCAAGGGTGCCGATCATGGGGCGAGCCAGCGGGAACATCACCTGCCACAGGGTTTGCCAGGAATTCGCGCCGTCGAGCGTTGCCGCCTCCGAGATGTCGCGAGGGATACCGGCGAAGGCCTGCCGCATCAGCAAGGTGCCGAAGGACATGGACAGCGCGATCTGGGGCAGGATCAGCGCCCACAGCGAGTCGAGCAGGTTGAGTTCCCGCACCAGGTAGAACAGGGGAATGACGAGCGCCTGCAGCGGCACCACCAGTCCCAGCAGGAGGTAGGCGAACAGGGCCGTGGAACCCCGGAACCGGTACCGGGCGAAGGCATAGCCGCTCATGGCGGAAAACATCACTGACGGAATGACCACGGCGAAGGCGACGACCGTGCTGTTGAGGAAGAAGCGATCGAAGCGGCCAATGCGCCAGGCGTCTGCGTAGTTGGACCAGACCGGACTCTCCGGAAAGGCGAACACATCCTGCACGATCTCCGGCATCGTCTTGATCGAAGCCAGCGACGTGATCAGGAAAGGGATGATCGCCACCGCGCACCCAATGACCAGGAACAGGTAGACGGCGGTTCGCCTAATCATCACGGTCCTCGAACAGTTTCAATACCAGGAGCGACAACACGAGTGTGATGAGCGCGAGGAAGATGGCGATGGCGATACCATAGCCAGCCCGGTTGCTGCCGAACGCGCTGTTCATCATGTAGAGCGCGAGCACGGAGGTGGCGTCGCCCGGACCGCCGTCCGTGGTCGCCTTGATCACGTCGTAGGCACGCAGGGCGTTGATCAGGTTCACGGAGAGGACAACCGCGATTTCGCGACGCAGGCCGGGGAGCGTGACCGCCCGGAACTCCTGCCAGCTATTGGCGCCGTCGAGCCGTGCGGCGTCGTACAACTCGCTCGGGATCTTCTGGATACCCGCCACGAACACCACGTAACAGAACCCGTACGCGGCCCAGGCACCGATGAAGCCGATGGTCGGCAACGCCCAGGTGAAATCCGCCAGCCAGGTCGGCGGCTTGAACCCAAAGTCCTTGAGCACGCTGTTGACCGGCCCGAACACCGGATTCAGCATCCAGCGCCAGACCACTCCGAGCAACACCCCGGGCATGATGTAGGGCAGGAACAGGCCAGCCTGGAAAATGCCTGAGCCCCGGATTTGCATCTGGTGAACCAGGGCGGCCGGAATCAGGCCCAGGATGGTGGGCAGGATCACGAAGTACGGGATGAGGACGAGGTTGTTGCGAAAGGCGTTCCAGAACCGCGCCTCGCTGAAGGCATCGACGTAGTTGTCGAAGCCGACGAAGGTCGCGGTGTTCCAGGAGACGCCGTTCCAGGCGGTGAGGCTCAGGTAGAGCGCGGCCGCCACGGGAAGGGCCACGAAGAGGGTGAAGACGATCAGGGCCGGGGCCAGGTACAGGTATGGCTCCCAGACGTGACCGGACCGCCCACCCCGGGACGACGAGGAGCCGACCGCGATGGCCGGCTCCTGGTCAGGGATCGAAGCGCTACTCGAAGGAAGCTGCATAGAAGTCCTGCAGCGTGGTCTGGAACTCCTCGGCGGTTACCTGACCACCAAGCAGTTCCTGCAGGGCACCCGTGATGACATCGTAGAAGTCAGGCGCGGCCCAGTCCATGTAATGCCCCACGGCATCATCGGCCAGCGCGCCGTTCCAGGCGGCGTACATTTCGCCATCGACCGTGCCCTCGGTGATGAGGTCGGCCGGGATTTCGCCGAGCGGCAGGGTGCCGGACTCGATGAACCGGGCGAACGATTCCTCGGTCACCAGCGAGTCGATGAACGAGGCGGCCACGGCCGGGTCGGCCGCGTTGGTGGTGATGCTGAACGGGATGCCAACACCGCCGACGTGCAGCACGGGAACATCCTCGGAGGCGCGCGGCATCAGGAAGAAGCCAGCGTTCTCGCCGAGGCTGTCGCGCACGGCGCCCGCCGCCCAGCTCCCCTGGAGCAATAGGCCGCCGACACCGGTCTGGAAGAGGGCCTGGGCATCATCACCGGAGAGGCCATCGTAGCCCTCCATGAAGTAGCCAGCCTCGCCCCACTCGATCACCTTGTTGGCGGCGTCGAGAATCGACTGATCGGTGAAGTCGGCGTCGCCGCGTCGATAGATCAGGCCATCGAGGTATTCGCGAGTGGTGTTGGTTCCCTGTATCTCACCGAAGAGGTGAATGGCCTGCCACTTGTCGAGCGTGCCGAAGACCAGCGGTTCGACACCGGCCTCACGAAGCGCCGCGAGCAGCTCCTCGAACTCGGCGAAGGTGGTCGGAACCGAGAGGCCGTTATCGGCGAAAATTTGCTTGTTGTAATAGAAACCGACGATCTCGGACTCGGCCGGGAGGCCCCACAGCTCGCCCTCACCGAACGTCGTGCCATCCGGCGTGTACATGCAGCGAGCGAGCAGGCTTTCGGCGAACCGGTCATTCCAGCCGAACTCCGTGGCGTACTCCGCCAGGCTCACGATCTGGCCGCCGCGGATCATCGGTCCGGCGAGGGCCTCGCCGTTGTTCACCTGGGAGACGGCCGGTCCCTGGTCGCTGTCGACCGAGCGCGGGAGCGTCGACTGCAGTTCCTCAAGTGCCCACGACCGATGCGAGAACGTCACGCCGTTGGCCTCGGCGAACGTGGCGCCGATGTCCTCGACGATGCCGGTCCGAATCTCGTCGGTGTATGTCGACCAGACTTCGAACTCCTCGGCCTGCGCGGCGACGGCCGCCACGCCGAGTCCGGCAACCGGAATCGAGCCGCCGGCGAGCGCCGCGCCAGCGGTCACCGCCCCCGTGCGCTTGATAAGATCACGCCTGTCCATGAGATGAACTCCTGCTACTAGCCTGTGCGAATGCCGTTATGGTCCCACGCAACACGCTGGAGCCCGAAAGGGCTATAAAACGCCTGTCATGACTGCATAATGTCATATGGTCATCTTTGCCGCAACACGATTGGGCAGGGGCACCGGGCCTCCGTGACGGAGGTGCCGGGATGGTCAATCCTGCTCGTCCTCGGGCCCGTCGTCCCCCGGCTCGGCGGGCGGCTCGTCGGAGATCACGGACTCCAGCGCCTCGTTCGTGAGCGTCAGCACCTTGAGCGAGAGGCTCACCAGGTACCCCCGATCGGTCACGCGCTCCAGGTCCAATGGCACGATGGATGGGTGCCCCACGTTGCGGAAGAGCCACCGGTTGACGATGTTCGCCTCATCGGCGCCATGGTGGTCGATCGGGGCATGGCTGGACGCGGCGTAGCGCTCCATGATCGGCAGGAGCCGGTCGGAGAGGTCGTTCACGCGCAGTCCGTCCACCACCATCACTTCGTCACCGGGGAGCCGCCCCGGCGTGGCGATGGAAACTTCGTCTTCCACGGGCGGTGGCACCAGATCGTCCGGCATGGCCTCGATCTCGATCTCGGGAATGCGCCTGACGCGCAATTGCGCCCAGATGCGCCCGCCGAGGATCACCATCACCTCACGGGCGTCTTCATCGGCCGATGCCTGCACAAGCAACAGATTGTGCGTGTGTTCCGCCGTCCGCAACCGGTCCTGCTCCTCTATCAGGGAGAGCGCTGACTGCAAGTCTCCCCGTAACTTCCGGGCTCGTTCGAAATCAAGCTGCTGGGCCGCCTCCTCGAGGTCGCGCCACAGCCGCTCCTTCAACCCATCTTCCCTGCCATCCAGAAAATCGACCACATCATGCACATGCGCCTGGTACTCATCGCGGATCGACTGGCCCACGCATGGTCCAAGACAGGTTCCCAAATCCAGTTTGAGGCAAGGCTTGCCGTAGCTGCGAGCCGTCTTGAACGATCGCGTGCAGGTTCGCAGCGGCACCGCGCCATTGATGACGTCGATGGTCCGGCGCGCCCCCTGCCTGCTCCGGTACGGACCATAGTAGCGCGCACCGTCGTCCTTGCGCTCCTTGACCAGTGAGACACGTGGCCAGGGATTGGCGATGTCCACGCGGATATAGGGATAGTGCTCGAACGAGCGCATGGCGGTGTTGTAGCGCGGCTGGTAGCGATGGATGAGTTGCGATTCCAGGATCAGGGCCTGGAGTTCGGTGCCGACGACCACGGTCTCGATCCGCGACATGGTCTCAACGAGGCCATCCATCTTGCGGGTGTAGCCAAGCGGCTCGGAATAGTAGGAAGAGAGCCGTTCGCGCAGGTTCTTGGCCTTACCAACGTAGATGATCTCGTCCTGCTGGCCATGCATGATGTAGACGCCGGGCTTCCGCGGCACGTCCTTCAACCAGGCGCGATCCAGAACCGAGCGGGCGCGCCCGACATGGTCACGCGGGCGATCGACGGCCGGCGCGCCTCCCGCCTTCAGGTCGTCCAGCGACGACACTCCCGTCTTCGAGGCGATTTCAACCAGTCGTAGCGCCACCTCGGCGGTCAGTTCGGCGTCGCGGCCGGCGCGGTGAATGTCACGCGGCCGGAGGCCGACCGCCGAGGCCACGCGATCGAGGCTCGGCTTGCGGACCTGCTTGAGGTAGCGCATCGCCAGGGTGAGCGTGTCGATCCGTTCGTTGACCAGTTTTTCGTGCCCGGCGCGCTTGAGCTCGCTATTGATGAACGAAAGATCGAACCGGATGTTGTGACCTACAAGGGTTGCGTCGCCGATGAACTCGATGACCTGTTCCGCGACTTCCTCGAATGGCGGAACGAACTCGAGGTCTTCATCCCGGATGCCGGTGAGCTCGACGATGAAGCGAGGAAGCTCTCGGCCCGGATTGACCAGCGTCTCGTAGCGCTCGGAAAGGCGGCCGCCCTGGTAGCGGTAGAGGGCGATTTCGATGATCCGGTTGCGAACCGGCTTGAGTCCCGTGGTTTCGACATCGATCGCCACGAAGTCGTCGAGGATGGTTTCCCCATCGACAGTCGTCTCGCGGACGAGCGCCCAATGGTCGTTGACCAGCACCACCTGCTCTGCTTCGCTGGCGAGGATGCCGCGCAGGAGTGGCTTCCAGATCGCCGTGGAGCCGTTGTTGCCGAACACGTGACCGATGAGGCGGTCTTCGTGGACGGAGCCGCCGTTGGCGCGGATGAACTCCAGTGCACGGTCGCACAGGGCATTGTAGCGAACGTCTGGCGAGGGGTTTTGCACCATGGTGAATTGTTCCGAGCGAGGACGCATGGGCGGGACCATTGGATGGGGCGGCGGAACGCGAACCGGGCCGTGATACACTCGACCCGGTGTACGAACACGCAAGAGATCGACATATGATACCCCAAGTTTAGGACATGCGTTCTCACCATTCGCGCGATGGGTCGCCTCCCGACCCGCCATCGCCCAATCCGATCAGCGCCATATCTCAGGAGACCACGCTCGATGGACCAGACCGCGCTCCAGCGCCACGTCGATGACCTCCGCCAGAAGCTCGATCAGTTCGCCTACGAATACTTCGTGCTGGACCAGCCAACGGCAACCGACGCGGAGTACGACGCGCTGATGAACGAGCTCCGACAGCTCGAGACGGAGCATCCGGAGCTGGTGACCGCCGAGTCCCCGACGCAGCGCGTGGGTCACTACGAGCAGTCTGACTTCGCCGAGGTCACCCACCCCCGTCCCCTCCTCTCGCTGAGCAACGTCTACAACGAGGACGAGTTACGGGCGTGGTCGCAGCGGGCGTTGCGGTTCGCCGGCGTCGATGACCTCACGTACGTGACGGAGCCGAAGATCGACGGCCTGGCGGTGGCGCTGACGTATATCGATGGCGTACTGGACCATGCCGCGACCCGTGGGAATGGGTTTGTCGGCGACGACATCACCGCAAACGTGCGGGCGATCCGCTCGATCCCAACCCGGCTGCGGCAGCCCGACGACTTTCCAATGCCACAGACCATCGAGATTCGCGGTGAGATTTACATGCGGAAGTCGGACTTCGAAGGGCTCAACGAGCGGATGTCGGAGGCTGGCGGCAAGCTGTTCATGAACCCGCGCAACGCCGCCGCCGGTTCGATCCGCCAGAAGGACACCTCGATCACGGCGCAACGGCCGCTCCGGCTATTCGCTTACCAGATCGGGTACGCGACCGGCGCGACCATACCGGAAACGCACTTCGACTGCCTCGCCTGGATGAAGCAGCTGGGGTTCACCACCTCGCTGGACGCCGCCCAGCATTCGAGCGTCGATTCGATCTGGGAGGCCTGCCAGCGCTGGCTGGAGCGCCGTACCGAACTCGATTTCGAGATCGACGGCACCGTGATCAAGGTAGACAGCCTCGCGCTCCAGGACGAGATCGGTTATGTCGCGCGGGATCCTCGTTGGGCGACCGCCTACAAGTTCCCGGCCATCCAGCAGACCACGCGGGTGGTGGACATCCTGATCAACGTGGGGCGAACCGGCACGCTCAACCCGCTGGCGGTGCTGGAGCCGGTCAACATCGGCGGCGTCACGGTGTCGCGGGCGACCCTCCACAATGAGGACGAGATCGCCCGGAAGGACATCAGGATCGGCGACACCGTGGTGGTGCAGCGGGCCGGGGATGTTATCCCGCAGATCGTGAAGGTGGTCGAGGAGCGGCGGACCGGCGAGGAGAAGCCGTATGAGATGCCGGACAAATGCCCATCCTGCGGCACGCCGGTGCACCGCGAGCCGGGGGTGGCAATGCGGTACTGCACGAACGCCTCCTGCCCCGCGCAGCTGAAGGAGCGCATTCACCACTTCCTGAGCCGGGCCGCGATGGACATCGAAGGCTTCGGGCCGAGCCTGGCCGACAGGTTCGTCGATCTCGGCTGGATCGGCGACGTGGGCGATATCTACCGGCTTGATTGGGAAGCAGTGGCGGGGCTCGAAGGGCTCGGGCAGAAAAGCGCCGACAACCTCAAGGCATCGGTCGAATCGAGCAAGGAACGGCCGCTCTGGCGTCTGATCCATGGCCTCGGCATTCGACACGTCGGCGAGCGCACCGCGCACCTGATCGCCGACCGCTTTGGATCGTTGGATTCACTGCTGGCGGCCACGGCGGAGGAGATAGCGGCCATCCCCGGCATCGGCAACGTGGTGGCGGCCGATATCCACGACTTCGCGCGGGAGCAGGTCAACCGCGACCTGGTGGCGAAGCTCAAGGACGTCGAGCTCAACGTGGCGGAATCCACCGCCGTCGAGTGGTCCGAGCGGCCGCTCTCTGGCCTGACGCTGGTGCTGACCGGGCGGCTCGATTCGCTGACCCGTCCGGAAGCGGAAGAAGGGCTTCGGAAGCTGGGAGCGAATGTCTCGGGTTCGGTATCGAAGAAGACGAGCGCGGTGATCGCCGGAGCGGACGCGGGCAGCAAGGCGACCAAGGCGGAGAGCCTAGGCGTGCCGCTGCTGGACGAGGCGGCGCTGGCGGAGCTCCTGGAAGGACGGCTCCCGGAAGTCCTGAAGCCAGAGGCGGAGGAACCGGCGGAGGCGAACGAGGCGGCATCCGCCGCCGAGTAAAGGCGGGACAGGACCTACAGACCCGCTGACGCGGGCCGTAGGTCCGTACATTCCCGGCGCATCTTGGCACATACCAGCTCGAGCCAGGGAAGTGACATCGCAGGAATCCCTGAAGCTCCCTACCCCAAGGGCGACAGCGAACCTGGTATGCCGCAGCGGTTCCCCCAGGTTTGCGCTCCCTTCGAACCACCGGGAGCCAGTGTCGGGAACTCCCGAGACGCAAGAACACCCCGGTGGCCAATGGCCGCCGGGGTGTTTTGAATCGCCAGCAACGACGAGGCGGGAATTACCGCTTCGTGTACTGAGGAGCCTTGCGGGCCCGCTTGAGACCGACCTTCTTCCGCTCCTTCTCGCGCGAATCGCGCGTCAGGAGGCCGGCCGTCTTCAGCGTCGGGCGAAGATCTTCGTCCGCGTTGATGAGGGCGCGGGAAATGCCGTGGCGAATGGCGCCGGCCTGGCCGGACGAGCCGCCGCCGACAACCGTCGCGACCACATCGAAGCGCTCGGTGGTGCCGGTGGCGCGGAACGGCTCGGCCATCACGAGGTAGTGCAGTTCACGGCCACCGAAGTGCTCGCGAACCGGTTTGCCGTTGACCACGAAGTTGCCTTCGCCCGGGTAGAGGCGAACGCGGGCGACAGCCGACTTGCGCCGGCCCACGCCGTAGTAGAACTGCCCCTTGGGCATCGTAGAATCGCTCATTGCTTCTCCCTCCGGTCGCCTAGCGGACCGCGGTGTCGTCGAGTTCGAGCGCGGCCGGGTTCTGTGCGCCGTGCGGGTGCTCGCTGCCTTCGTAAATCTTGAGCTTGGTCAGCTGCTGCTTGCCAAGCGCCGTTCGTGGAAGCATACCGCGAACGGCATTCTCGATGATCCGGTCCGGATAGCGCTCGCGCAGGTCCTTGAGGGACTCGGTCTTGAGTCCACCCGGGTAATCGGAGTGCCGGTAGTAGAACTTCTGGGTTTCCTTGGAGCCGGTCACCTTCACCTTGCCGGCGTTGAGCACGATGACGAAGTCACCCGTGTCAACGTGGGGGGTGTAGATGGCCTTGTTCTTGCCGCGCAGGGTCGCCGCGATGGCGGTGGCCAGCCGGCCAAGGGTCTTGCCCTCGGCGTCGACCACAAACCACTGGCGATTGACTTCGCTTGGTTTTGCTGAATAGGTTCGTTGTTCCACGATAGCTCCCTTAGCCATTGTCCATGCGAGCGGGATACCCACCCGCATCCTGTGTGTCTTTCGGGTCAGGGTCAGGAACATCGCTGCCGTAACCTACCCGCCAAAGAATTAATCCGTGTGCCGGCGCCACCGCTGGACCAGCGCGGCGATCCGCCACGTCGAGTAGTTCATTAAACCACTCCGGGGCCCGATCGCCCTGCCCCACCGCCACCAGCGCGCCGGTAATGGTGCGTACCAGTTGCGGCAGGAACCCGTCCGCCACGATCCGGATCTCCAGGCCATGCCCAGGGCCCGGAATCGTTCCCCACCACGGTCCCACCTCGCGAACCCCACACAGGAGGATCGTCCGGACGGTTCCACGGTGGGCGGTCGCCCTGGCCGACCATGGAACCCCTTCACCGCCACCGGTAAAGGCCGCCAGGTCGTGCGTGCCGGCGAGCATGGACGCCGCTTGCGACATTCGCTCGCGATCGAGATCGGCTCGCCGTAGCCAGGCGTACCGGTCCAGCAGGGGCTGCTTGCCACCAATCCAGATCCGGTACCGGTATTCCCGCCAGGCCGCGTCGTACCGGGAGTGAAATCCGGGCTCGACGCGGGCGAGACTGGAAACCGCCACGTCATCCGGGAGCAGGCGGTTGAGCGCCTTCCGGATGTCCGCCTCCGACATTTCCGGCCGGAAGTCCTCGCAGTGGGCAACCTGGCCCACCGCGTGAACGCCCCGATCGGTCCTGCCGGCCAACCCTGCGGGAACGGGTTTCCCGCCGAGTCGTTCGAGCGCGCGTTCGAGTTCCTGCTGAACCGTTCGCGCGTTCGCCTGTCGCTGTGATCCCCGGAAGCCGGTACCGTCGTATCCGAGGGTGAGCTTGAGTCTCACGGAAACAGGGGGACGTCTGGCAGTCGCTGGACTCCCAAACGTCATGGCTCGTCGCTAGGCGACGAATTCGATCAGCACCATCGGCGCCGCGTCACCGCGTCGCAGACCGAGCTTGGAGATGCGGGTGTACCCGCCAGAAACATCCTCGTACCGGGGAGCGACCACATCGAAGAGGCGCGCGACGGACTTCTCGTGATCGAGTCGGGACATCACCAGGTTGCGGTGGTGCGCCGAGTCGTCGCGAGCGATCGTGACGAGCTTCTCCACGACGATGCGGAGTTCCTTGGCCTTGGCCTCGGTGGTCATGATGCGTTCGTTGAGAATCAGCGACACGGCTTGCTGCCGGAGCAGGGCCTTTCGCTGGCTTGGGTTGCGGCCGAATTTACGGCCAGCCTTCTGGTGCCTCATTACTCCACTTCCTCATTCTCACTGGAGCCAGCGCCAAGGCCGCCCAGCGACTTGATTGCTTCCGCGACTTCGAGCGATTCGGCGTCTTCGCCTTCCGCGCTCTCCTCCGCGCCGAGTTCGAGTTCCTCGGTCTCGGGAAGGTAGCCGTATTCATGCAGCTTCTCGCGCAGTTCGGTCAGCGAGCGCGGGCCGAAGTTGCGGATCGAGAGGAGCTGGTCCGGATCCATGGTCAGAACCTGGCCAACCTTGTCGATCTGCTTGCTGCGAAGGGCGTTGAGCACCCGCGGCGAGAGGCCGAGTTCGGCGAGCGGCTTGTTCTGGACTTCTTCCGGAATGAAGGACGAGGCGGCGGCCTCGGGCTCGGGCCGGGTGAACTCGGCGAAGACCCGGGCGTGATCCATCAGGATCGTGGCCGCCTGGGACAGCGCGTCGTCGGGCTCGATGGTGCCATCGGTGAGGATTTCGAGGATCAGGCGGTCGTATTCGACGTTCTGGCCGACACGGGTCGGCTCGATGACGAAGTTGACCCGCTGGATCGGGGTGTAGATGGCATCGATGGGAATCTCGCCGAGGGCGAAGGTTTCCTGGGTTTCGGCCGGGCGGTAGCCGCGGTCGCGGCTGACCCAGAGATCCATGTCGAGCACGGAATCCGGCCCGTCGAGCGTGGCGATCTGCAATTCGGGATTGACGATCTCCACCTCGATTGGCCACTCGATGTCGCCGGCGGTGACGATGGACTCGCCTTCGCCCTCGCCGCGCTTGTAGAGATGGGCGCGCACATCGCCGTGCAGTGGCTGCACGCGACGCAGGCGGATGCCCTTCAGGTTAAGCACGACCTCGGTGACGTCCTCACGGACGCTGGGGATGGTGGCGAATTCGTGCCACACGTTGTCGATGCGAATGCGGGAAACCGCACATCCTTCGAGCGATCGCAGCAGGATACGCCGCAGGGAGTTACCCAGCGTGGTGCCGTAGCCTGGCTCGAGCGGCTCGACCTGATAGCGCCCGTAGTTGAGCCCCGCCTCGATGGTTTTGATAGTGAATTCGGGTTGCTGCAACAAGCGGACTTGCCTCCTTGCGACGCCGTTCTCTCACGCGCCGATTAACGCCTTGACAGTTCGGCGCGACAGGCCGGACTCAACCCTGTCCTGGCCTGGACCAATGAGTTGCTGTTCCTGCCGGGCTGGCTCGGAGGTTGACGAGCCAGCCGAACACCCGCCACTCACACGAGGGGCAGGTATGTGCCATTCCTCCACGGTGGGGCAGGCCACCGCCGAGGCTGGAAAACTAGACGCGGCGGCGCTTCGGCGGGCGGCAGCCATTGAATGGGATGGGCGTGGTGTCGGTGATGGAGATGACCATGACCCCGCTGGACTGCAGCGAGCGAATGGCCATTTCACGGCCGGAGCCCGGTCCCTTGACGAACACGTCGACCTGTCGAAGGCCGTGCTCCTGCGCCCGGCGAGCGGCCGCCTCGGCCGTCATCTGGGCGGCGAACGGGGTGCTCTTGCGGGAGCCCTTGAAGCCGTTGGCACCGGCGCTCGACCAGGCGATCACGTTGCCGGTCGGGTCGGTGAGGGTCACGATCGTGTTGTTGAATGTAGCCTGGATATACGCTCGCCCTCGGGGGATGTTCTTCCGATCCCGTCGACGTACACGTGTCTTTTGTCCAGCTCCGCGACGCTTGTCTGACATGCGCGTCATTGCCTCCAGTTAGCGTGAAAGATCGCCGGCCACGGCCATGCGGGCCGCCCGGTCATATCAGGAATGCAAACTACTTCTTGCGACCACCAATGGCGCGCTTCGGACCGCGTCGGGTGCGGGCGTTGGTGCGCGTGCGCTGACCGCGAACCGGCATGCCCCGCCGGTGGCGAAGGCCCCGGTAGGATCCGATATCAATCAGCCGCTTGATGTTCATCGCCACTTCGCGGCGGAGGTCGCCCTCGACGCGCAGGTCACGGTCGATGATTTCGCGAAGCCGGTTGACTTCATCATCGGTGAGATCGCGCACGCGGGTGTCCGGGCTGATGCCCGTTTCGCCGAGCAGCTTCTGGCTGGTGGCCAGGCCAATTCCATAAATGTAGGTGAGCGCCACTTCCACGCGCTTCTCGCGCGGCAGGTCAACTCCCGAAATTCGTGCCATACGTCATCCTCACGATGCAACTCCCGGCGCGTGCCAGGGCTGCCTCAGTCAGCTCGTTGGGGGATTAACCCTGCCGCTGCTTGTGGCGCGGGTTCGTGCAGATTACCCGCACAATGCCCTTGCGGCGGATAATGCGGCACTTCTCGCACCGCTTTGAAACCGAAGCCGAAACCTTCATTCGTTACTGCTCCTCAGTCCATGACTGCGCATGGTGTGTTCATGTGTCATTCGCGCGCGAGTCCGGAGTTCCAGCAGAACGATCCGTGATCTTGACCTGGCCCTCGGCCAGTGCTCGCATGCATCGAGTTCGTGCACCCAACAACCCATGTGCGTTTCCCCGGGATCACGGGGTGGTGGTATGGGTCATCGACCGTACACGCGGATAGCGCATGTCGGTTGACATGCGCCACGAATGACTAGTGTACCATCGAAGGCAACCGCTGCGTCAAGATCAGCGGCTCCCCGTCCGTTATCGCGACCGTGTGTTCGAAATGGGCGGACCACGAGCCGTCGGCGGTCACCACCGTCCACTCGTCGTCCAGAACCCGGGTCTCTTCCCCGCCCAATGTGAGCATCGGCTCGATGGCGAGCGTCATGCCCTTCTTCAGGCGGATACCGGTTCCCGGCTCACCGTGATTCGGGATATGCGGTTCTTCCCACATTTCCCGGCCAATGCCATGGCCACCATATTCCTGGACGATACCGTAGCCGCGCTCCGAGGCGTACACCTCGATCGCGTGGCCCACGTCTCCCAGGCGCTTTCCGGCGGTGGCCTGCCGGAGTCCTTCGTACAGTGCCGCTTCGGTATCCCGTAGCAGCCGTTGGTTTTCTTCGGAAATGGCGCCGACCGGATAGGTCCAGGCCGAGTCGCCATGGAACCCATCGACGATTGCGCCAATGTCGACGGCGATGATGTCGCCCTCGTTCAGCCGGCGAGGGCCTGGAATGCCGTGGACGATCTCGTCGTTCACCGAGGCGCAGATCCGCCCGGTAAACCCGTGATGCCCAAGGAAGTTGGAGGTGGCGCCGACTTCGGCCAGTGTGTCTCGAACGATGTCGTCAAGTTCCTGGGTGGAGACACCTGGCGCGATCGCGGCCTCGACCCGCTGGTGACACAACGCCACCGCGTGCCCGGCACGCTTCATCTTCTCGATATCGGAGACGCTCCGCAGCCGGATACCCATGACTACGCGCCGACCTTGCTGGTCGCGAGGTTTCGCACGATGGACAGGATGCCGTCATGGACCTCGTCGATCCCGCGGTTACCATCCACGCGTTCGAGCTTCCCCTGGCCACGGTAGTAGTCGAGCAGCGGAGCGGTCTGCTGGTCGTAGAGCGAGAGCCGCCGCTTGATGGCTTCGGGCTTGTCGTCGTCGCGCTGGAGCAACTGGCCCCCGCACTGATCGCAGACATCCGACACCTTCGACGGGCTGGCCTCGATGTGATAGACGGCACCACAGCCGGCGCAAACCCGACGGCCGGCGAGCCGTTCGATCAGTATGTCGCGAGGGACATCGATCTCGATGACGACATCGACCGCGTCGTTGACTTCATGGAGGATGCCGTCCAGCGCGCTGGCCTGGGCCGCGGTACGCGGGAAGCCATCGAAGAGCGCGCCTTCGACCTGCTCGCCATTGGCCTTGCGCTCCACCAGGGATTCAATCTTGCCTCGCACGATGGCGTTGGTGAGGTCGTTCGGCACGAGGTCGCCGCGATCGAGAATCGCTTTCAGTTCAACACCAAGCTCCGAGCCAGAGGCGATCTCCGCCCGGAAGAGGTCTCCGGTGGCGATGCGTTCCAGCTTCAGTTCCGGTCCGAGCCGGGCGGCCTGGGTTCCCTTGCCGGAGCCCTGGGCTCCCATCAAGATCAGATACACGATTCCTGTCCCCGCGTGGTGTGCGTTTGCCAGCACGGAGGCCGCCCACGGTCGCGGGCGGCCTCCAGGCGACTAGTCAATGAAGCCTTCGTAGTTCCGCATCATCAGCTGCGCCTCGAGTTGCCGCATCGTATCGATGGCCACGCCAACGACGATGAGGAGCGAGGTCGCGCTCAGCTGCAGGGCGCTAATGCCCGTGATGAGCGTGGCGATGAATGGGAGGACCGCGATGATGCCGAGGAACAGGGCCCCGACGATCGTGATCCGGGTGAGCACCTTTTGGAGGTAGATGGCCGTGTTCCGTCCCGGTCGAACACCGGGGATGAACGCGCCCTGTCGCTGGAGCGATTCAGGAATGCGCTGCTGCTGGAACACGACCATGGTGTAGAAGAAGGTGAACCCAACCACCATCAGGAAGTAAACGATGTTGTATGGCCAGGTATCCGGGCTCAACCAGAGCCGAATCTTCTCCGCCACGTCGCGCACCCATTCGGTGTTCGACGCCTCGAGGAAGCTGGCGATCATGCCGGGGAAGACCATGATGCTCACCGCGAAGATGAGCGGGATCATTCCGGCGCTGTTGACCTTCAGCGGGATGTTGGTGGTTGTGCCACCGAAGACTTTGCCGGACCGCACGCGCTTGGCGTGATGCACTGGGATCCGCCGCTGGCCCTCGTTGATGAGCACGACGCCCACCACCGTGACGAGCCCGAGGAGCGCGAACAACAGCGTGCCCACGAAGTTGGAGCCGAGCGTGCCGCCCGTCATCAGGTCGATGACATTGCCCGGAAGGGTGGCGACGATACCGCCGAAGATGATGATGGAGACGCCGTTGCCGATGCCCTTCTCGGTGATGAGTTCACCGATCCAGACCAGAAGCATGGTGCCGGCCGTCATCGAGATCAGGATGGCCACGGTTGGCAGCCAGGTATCGCTGTCGAACAGGCCGAAGTCCTCGATCAGGTAGTTCCCATCCACACCCTGCTGCCGGGAGAAGAGCAGCGTTTGCCCGTATCCCTGAAGCAGTGCCAGTGGCACGGTGATGAAGTGGGTGTACTGGTTGATCTTGTTTCGCCCTTGCTGCCCTTCCTGGGACAGTTCGTTGAGGCGAGGAATGATTGGCGTCATCAACTGCATGATGATGGACGCCGTGATGTACGGATACACACCAAGGGCCACGATCGAGAAGTTGGTCAACCCGCTCCCCGAGAACAGGTTCAGCATCCCAAGGAGCTGATTGTTCTCGATAAAGGCGCGAAGCCCTTCACGGTCCACACCCGGAATCGGGATGCTGGCGATGAATCGAAACACCACCAGCATGGCGAGCGTGAAGAGAATCTTGGCCCGGAGATCCGGGATTTTGAACGCGTTGATGACGGCCTGGAACATTCCTAGGCCTCCTTCGCCTCACGTTCCTGAAGCTGGGCCAGCGCCTCGCGCCGGGAAGGTCCGCCGACCTTGCCCACGCGCATCGCCTTGAGCTCCCGGTTCAATGGCAGCCGCCGGCTGCGTGGTCGCGCGGATGTCCACTCGTCAGTGCGCTCGAGGGTCTCCACCTTGCCGCCCGCCGCTTCGATCGCGGACTGGGCCGACTTGGAGAAGGCGTGCGCGTGCACGGTCACCGCGGAAGTGATTTCGCCATGGGCGAGGATCTTGACCGGGAACTCCGTGCCACGAATGACACCGAGATCGGCCAGGACCTGCGGGGTGATGGGGCCATCAACCTCGAGCTCCGCCAGGCGACCGATGTTCACGGTCTCCCAGGGGGTCTTCCAGATGTTGGTGAACCCACGCTTGTACGGCATGCGCTGCTGGATTGGCAGCTGACCGCCTTCGAATCCGATGCGGACGCCGCCGCCGGATCGGGAGTTCTGGCCCTTGGTACCGCGGCCAGCGGTCTTGCCCCGGCCACTCCCATGACCGCGACCGACCCGTCGCTTGCTTTTGTTCGCGCCCTTGGACGGACGCAGGTCGTCAATTGTCAGTGGCATCGTCGTTCTCTCTCATCAACTGAATGTTTGACGCGCATGGTGGCGCGACACTATTCAGCAGCGATTTCCTCAACGGTCACCAGGTGGCTAATCTTCCGGACAGCGCCGCGAATCGCGGGCGTGTCCTGCCGGACCACCGAATGGTGCAACCGCCGCAGGCCGAGGGACTGTACCGCCCGACCCTGATCTGACGGCCGTCCAATCGTGCTCTTGACGAGCGTGATCTTCAGCTGGCCGCCGTTGGCGTTCGTGTTCTCGGTCATGACTGGTTACCTCGCTGGGCCTGGCCCTGACCCTGTCCTTGTCCACGTCCCTGGCCACCGCGCCGCTGGTTGCGTCGCTGGTTGTCCTGGGGAGGCGTCAGCGGAGCCGCGACCGACCGAGGGCGGTTCACAATGGGAACGCCACCGTGGTCGAACGGCTTGCGGAGCGCCTGCTTGGCCGCCCGGCGTCGCTGGATGACCACCTGCTCGGACTCGAGCTGCTTGAGCGCTTCCATGGTCGCCATCACCACGTTCACCGGGTTATTGCTGCCCAGCGACTTGGTGAGGATGTCGCGGATACCCGAGACCTCGACCACCGCGCGAACCGCGCCGCCGGCGATGACACCGGTACCAGGCGAAGCCGGCTTCAGGAGCACGCGGGAAGCGCCGAAGGTGGCTTCCACTTCGTGCGGAATGGTGCCGCCATCGAGCGGCACGGAAATCATCGACTTCTTGGCTGTTTCGCCGCCCTTGCGAATGCTGTCAGGCACTTCGCCGGCCTTGCCCAGGCCCACGCCAACGCGGCCCTTGCCATCGCCAACGACGACGATGCTGCGGAAGGCGAATGTACGCCCGCCCTTGTGAACCTTGGACACGCGACTAATGCGTACCAGGCGCTCCTCGATCTCGTTGGCCTGCTCGTCGTCAGACCGACGGCGCGGCGCGCGCTCTTCCCGATTCCGATCCATATCTGTCTCCAGATCATCCGTGGTCCGCACCAGCACTCGGCCCATTGCCTTCCGCACTGGCTGCACGCACGGCTTAGAACTTCAGACCGCCCTCGCGAGCGCCATCCGCTACCGCCTTGACACGACCGTGGTAGAGAAACCCACCGCGATCGAAGAGCACCGCGTCGACACCGGCGGCCTTGGCCCGTTCGGCGATGATTTCGCCGACGGCCTGGGCCCGCACCGACTTGGTGGCACCCTCGCCAGCCTTCTCGCGCACGGCCTCGTCGAGGTCGCTCGCGGCAACGATGGTGTGGCCCTGAGTGTCATCGATCACCTGCGCGTAGATGTGCGCCGATGACCGGAAAACGTTCAGTCGCGGCCGCTGTGCGGTACCGCTGATCTTGGCTCGCACCCGGCGATGCCTGCGCTCCCGGGTGGTAAGCGCCTTTCGATACTTGACGCGCATTGTTATCTCCCAAATGACTCCGGCTGGTGAAGGCCAAACCCCAATGCCCGGTTGAACAGGCCAGCTTCCAGCGCGGTACGTCGAAGGTAGCCAGGAGCTACTTGGCCTTACCGGCCTTGCCCGCCTTGCGGCGAACCATTTCACCCTGGTATCGAATGCCCTTGCCCTTGTACGGCTCGGGCGGGCGGACGCCGCGAATTCGCGCGGCTTCCTCGCCAACAACCTGCTTGTTGATGCCGCTGACGGAGACGCGGTTGTTGCCTTCGACCGCGTAGGTGATGCCTTCCGGCGCCACCATTCGCACGGGGTGGGAGTAACCAACGTTCAGCACGAGGTTCTTGCCATCCATCTGCGCGCGGTAGCCGACGCCGAGAATCTCGAGCGTCTTGGTGTAGCCGTCGGTGACGCCCACGACCATGTTGTTGAGCAGGGAGCGAGTGAGGCCGTGGAGGGCCTTGACGTCGCGGGAGTCATTCGGGCGCTCGACCCGCACTTCGCCATCCGCCTGGACGATGGTGAGCACCGGCGTGAACGCCTGACTCAGTTCGCCCTTCGGGCCCTTGACTTTGACCGCGTTCCCATCGCCAAGCGTGATATCAACACCCTTGGGGACCGGGATCGGCCGTACACCAATTCTGGACATAGCACTTTCCTATCCTGTGGTGTGGCACGCCACACCTGCCGGTGCGGATCCCACCGAACTACCAAACGGTGCAGAGCACCTCGCCGCCGATGCCGCGTCGCCGGGCCTCGTAGCCCGTGATCACGCCTTCCGGGGTGCTCACGATGGCGATTCCGAGACCGCTGCGCACGCGAGGAAGCTGGTCCTTACCGGCATACACCCGCAGGCCAGGCTTGCTGACGCGCTTGATCTCGCGAATGACATGGCTCTTGTCTGGGGCATAGCTGAGCTTCACGGTCAGCTGGTTCTGCGGCTTCTTCTCCACCACCGTGAAATCGGCGATGTAGCCCTCTTGTTTAAGTATTCCCGCGATGGCGACCAGGATCTTGGTCGCGGGCATGGTTGTCTCGGTTTGCCGGGCCATACCCGCGTTCCTGATCCGGGTCAGCATATCGCTGATTGGGTCGTTCACGCTCATCCGTCGCGCTCTCCGTTGCTGTGATGATCTATCAGGACTCAGGTGCTGGTTACCAGCTCGACTTGGTCACGCCAGGGAGGCGGCCCACCGAGGCCAGTTCCCGGAAGCAGATGCGGCAAACGCCGAACTTCCGCATGTAGGCGCGCGGGCGGCCACAAACCTTGCAGCGGTTGTGGGCGCGGGTCGAGTACTTGGGTGTGCGCTGAGACTTGACGATCAAGCTCGTCTTGGCCATGGTTCCTCCGTGTCTCCCGGCTACCGCGCGAACGGCATGCCGAGGCGGGCGAGCAGTTGCCGCCCTTCCTCATCGGTGCGCGCGGTCGTCACGAAGCTGATTTCAAGGCCGCGCACCTTGTCGATCTGGTCGTACTCGATCTCGGGGAACATCAGCTGCTCCCGGAGTCCCAGCGTGTAGTTCCCGCGGCCGTCGAACGAATTCGGCGAGACACCGCGGAAGTCCCGGATCCGTGGCAGCGCGACGGCCGTCAACCGATCGTAGAACTCATACATGCGATCGCCGCGAAGGGTGACCATCGCGCCAATCGGCATTCCAGCTCGCAGCTTGAAGGCCGCGATCGACTTCTTCGCCCGGGTGATCACCGGTGCCTGGCCCGTGATGTAGCGAAGGTCGTTGACGGCGGCATCGAGGGCCCGTCCGTTCTGGACAGCCTCACCAAGACCGATGTTCACCACGATCTTGGTCAGCTTGGGCGCCTGATACACGTTCTTGTAGCCGAAATCGCTGATAAGGGCGGGTACAACCTCGTCCTGATAGCGATCGCGTACGCGTGGCATAACAACACCTCATTCCGGATAGGTTCCGGATTCCCATATGCTTCCCGGCGTTCCCACCTGGTCTGCCGCTGTAGACGGCACTCAGGTCGCCGTTCGTCTTATTCATTCCCCATATCTTTTTGCCTGGAGAGGAGCAAGGCGCTTATCCGGTCCGGGGCCTAGGCCTCGGGGCGGGGTATCACCGCGTCACACTTCTTGCAAAAACGCTCATTGGCGCCTTCGCCGTTCTCGCGCACACCCACCCGGCTCGGCTGGTTGCAGCTTGGGCAAACCAGCATCACGTTGGAAATGTGCAGTGGGGCCTCGACCTCGACGATTCCCGCCTGGCGGGCTCGGCCCTGCTTGATGTGCTTTTTGACGATGTTGACGCCCTCGATCACCACCCGGTCGCGATCGGTCAGGTTCTGGCGAACAACGCCCTTCTGACCCTTGTTGCGACCGCTGGTGACGAGAACCTCGTCGCCACTTCGAATCTTCCTCATCACCGATCCCTACAGCGTTTCCGGCGCCAGAGACACAATCCGCATGAAGGCTCGCTCACGCAGCTCGCGGCCAACCGGGCCGAAGATGCGAGTTCCACGAGGCGCTCCCTGCGCATTGATCAGCACCGCCGCATTGTCATCGAACTTGATGTGGCTACCGTCCGGCCGGCCGTATTCCTGGGCCGTGCGAACGATGACCGCGCGAACGACTTCGCCCTTCTTCACGGCGGCGTTCGGCTGCGCGACCTTCACCGAAGCGATGATCGTGTCGCCCACGCCACCCCACCGGGGAGCCGAGCCACCCAGCACGCGGATGCACATGATTTCACGCGCTCCGCTGTTGTCGGCCACCTTGAGCCGAGTCTGCGTCTGAATCACCGTAATCCAACCTTCGGGCAACACCGTCGCCCGCGCTCAGCACTCGCCAGACCTAGATCTGGACGGCGCGCTCCACGATCTCGCGCACGACCCAGCGCTTGCGCTTGGACAGTGGCCGAGTTTCTTCGATGCGGACAATGTCACCCGGCAGGGCCGAGTTGTTCTCATCGTGTGCCAGGAACTTGGACGTTCGCGTAATCCGCTTGTGGTACAGCGGGTGGGTGCGAACGTAGTTCACGGCAACAACGACGGTCTTGTCCATCTTGTTGCTGACAACCTTGCCGGTCTTCTGGGTGCGCGGCGTCTGCAGCCGCTCCACCTTCGCCTCGGCGGTGGATGTCACTTCCTGAACATCGCTCATACGATTCCCCTAAATCCTCGCGCCTATTAAATGGCGCCTAGTTCGACGCGGCTTGCGCGCGCTGGTTCTCACCGGCGATGGTGTGAATGCGCGCGATGTCCTTGCGGATCTGGCGAGTGCGGGCGGTCGCGGTCAGGCTGCCAACGGCTTCCTGGAACCGGAGATCGCGCCACTCGGCGTGCAGTTCCTGCAGGCGCTCTTCAAGCTGCTCGGGGGTCAGCGCACGAATCTCGGCTGGCTTCATGCCGCTCCCTCCTCATGATGCGCCTGGGCCCCGGCGACTTCACGCGCGACGATCTTCGTCTTGATCGGGAACTTCATCCCGGCGCGACGAAGCGCCTCGGACGCGGCCACCTGGTCCACACCGGCGACTTCAAACATGATCCGGCCTGGCTTGACAACGGCCACCCAGAACTCCGGGTTGCCCTTACCAGAACCCATGCGGGTTTCGGCCGGCTTCTTGGTGACAGGCTTGTCCGGGAAGATCCGGATCCAGACCTTACCACCACGCTTCAGGTAGTTGGTGATGGCGCGGCGAGCGGCTTCGATCTGGCGGCTGGAGATCCAGCCCGGTTCGACGGCCTGCAGGCCGAACTCGCCGAACGAGATGTCGGAACCGCGGTAGGCCTTGCCCCGCATCCGCCCTCTCATGACCTTGCGGTATTTTGTCCGCTTCGGCATCAACATGACATTCGCTCCGCTTCACACTATGCGTGGCCGGGACAGCGGTCCCGGCCCGATGCTCGTTTCGTCCCTAGTCGCCGGTGCTGGCCAGGTCGGCCGTCAACGTCGCCTCGGTGACATTGCTGGCGGCCTTCGGCATCACGTCGCCCTTGTAGACCCACACCTTCACGCCAATCCGCCCGTAGGTGGTGTGCGCGTGAACGGTGGCAAAGTCGATGTTCGCCCGCAGCGTGTGAAGCGGCACGCGGCCGTCCTTCTCGGTAACCTGGCGGGACATTTCCGCGCCACCGAGACGACCAGCCAGCCGGATCTTGACGCCCTTGGCGCCACGCCGCATCGCCTGCTGCACGGCATGCTTCATTGCGCGACGGTACGAGACACGTCGCGCGATTTGCTCGGCAATGCTCTCCGCGATGAGGCGAGCCTCGATCTCGGGCACCTTGATTTCCTCGATCCGGACGTTGACCTTCTTGCCAACTTCCTTCTCGATCATCTGGCGCAGCCGCTCAACGTTCGAACCCTGCTTGCCAATGACAATGCCGGGCTTGGACGTGTGCAGCGTGACATCCACCTTGTTGGCCGAGCGCTCGAGCTCGATACGAGCGATACCAGCGCGGGTCAACTCCCCGAGGATCAGCTTCCTGATCGCCAGGTCCTCGTGCAACAACTCAGTATACGTGCGTTCGGCAAACCATTTCGACTCCCAGTCGCTGGCAATACCGAGGCGGAATCCGATGGGATTGACTTTACGGCCCATTAGCGGCTGCCCCTCTCTTCTGCGACGACCGTGATATGTGTCGATCGGCGGATGATTTTGCCAACTCGACCGCGCGCCTTCGGCTTGAACCGGCGCATCTGCGATGCATCGTCGGCGTAGATCGCCTTGATCCAGAGATCGTCCGGATCGAGGTCGTAGTTGTTTTCCGCGTTGGCCGAAACCGACCTCAGCAATTGCTCGACATCAACAGCGGCCTTGTTCGGCACGAACTTCATGATCTCGATTGCCTCGGATACCTTCTTGCCGCGGACCATGTCCACAACCAGGCGGGCTTTCCGAGGTGAAACGCGGACGCGTTGTACGCTTGCTCGAACTTCCATCGTTCAGTCCTCTAGCCTCGCCTACCGGCGACCACGGCGATCGGCGTCCTTGCCGTGACCCCGGAAGGTACGGGTCGGCGCGAATTCGCCAAGCTTGTGACCAACCATCTGCTCGGTCATGAAGATCGGCACATGCTGCCGGCCGTTGTGGATGGCGACCGTGTGGCCAACCATTCCCGGGAAGATGGTGCTGTCCCGCGCCCAGGTGCGAATCACGGTTCGCTGATTGGTGCGGTTGAGTACATCGATCTTCTTTTCCAGCTTGGGATCGATGTACGGTCCCTTCTTTGATGATCTCGACATTGTGTTCTCCTGGATTCTGCCCAGCGATCAGTGCGCTTCCCTCGTCGAACCGCGAAGCACATTCGTATCGCGGCCGGTGGTTAGCGTCGCTTCTGCGGGCGACGGCGAACAATCATCGAGTCGGTCCGCTTGCTGTTCCGCGTGCGCTGGAACGCAGGCTTGCCCCACTTCGTCTTCGGCTGGCCACCAATTGGCGCCTTGCCTTCACCACCACCATGCGGATGGTCGCGCGGGTTCATCACGGAACCGCGAACGGTTGGGCGGCGGCCCATGTGGCGGCTGCGGCCCGCCTTGCCGATCTGGACGTTCTCGTGATCCACGTTGCCAACCTGGCCGAGCGTGGCCATGCAGGTCAGCAGCACCAGGCGAACCTCGCCGGATGGCATGCGGATCTGGGCGTAATCGCCGACCTTCGCCATCAACTGGGCCGAGGTGCCGGCCGAGCGGACGAGCTGTCCACCCTTGCCCGGGTAGAGCTCGATGTTGTGGATCTGCGTACCGGTCGGGATGTTCGACAGCGGCAGCGCGTTCCCGGTGCGGATCGGTGCTTCCGGTCCGGAGACGACCATGTCGTCCACGCGAACCCCGAGCGGCGCCAGGATGTAGCGCTTCTCACCATCCACATAGAAGAGGAGGGCGATACGCGCCGAGCGGTTCGGATCGTACTCGATGGCGGCGACGCGAGCGGGAATCCCCGTCTTGTTGCGCTTGAAGTCGATGATCCGGTAGTGGCGCTTCGCTCCACCGCCACGGTGGCGGGTGGTGATGCGTCCACGGTTGTTGCGACCGGCGGTCTTCTTCAGCGGCACCGTAAGCCGCTTCTCCGGTCGCTTCTTGGTGATCTCCTCGAACGTGCTCACACTCATCGAGCGGCGCGCTGGGGAGGTTGGCTTGTACTTGCGAATTGGCATTCCAAACGTTCCCTTCTGTCAGAACCGCGCCGCTAGACCTGTTCGAACAGGTCGATGTTTTCGCCCGGTGCGAGAGTGACAATGGCCTTCTTCCAGGCCGGACGCGCTCCTTCGATGCGTCCCGCCCCGCGGCGGATCATCCGCGACTTGGGCTTGGCCTTCACGTTCAGCGTGTTCACCGCCAGCACCTTCACGGAGAAGGTGGACTGAACCGCCGCCTTGATCTGGATCTTGTTGGCGTCGGGGTGTACTTCAAAGCTGTACTGCCCCTTTTCCATCAGCCAGGTGTTCTTTTCGGTAATCAGCGGGCGTCGAATGACGTCCTCAAGCCGGAGCTGCGCCATTATGCACTCTCCCCGGCGGCCGCTTCCCTGGCCGCCTGCCGAGCCAGCTGCCACTGGCTAGGTGTTCGCTTCTCGGCCGGAAGTGCCCAGAGCTCCTCGATCACGGCCAGCGCCTCTTCGGTGACGAGCAGGCGCTCGTACTTGAGGATGTCGCGAATGCTGAGGACCGGCGCGAGAACCGTCTTCGTGTTATCGAGGTTGGAGGCGGACCGCTCGACCTGCTCCACATGCTCGGCCAGCACCACGAGGGTGGACCGGGCTTCGGGCAGGGCGCCGAGGAATTCCTTGAACGCCTTGGTCTTCGGCTCGATCTCGGACAGGCCCTTCACCACCGTCAGCCGGTCGTCGGCCAGCTTGGCGGAAAGCGCCGAGCGAATGGCCAGGCGACGCATCTGGCGCGGCATGGACTGGGTGTACTTGCGCGGGTGCGGGCCAAAGACCACGCCGCCGCCCTTCCACTGCGGAGCCCGGATGGTGCCCTGGCGAGCGCGACCGGTGCCCTTCTGGCGCCACGGCTTGCGGCCACCGCCGCGAACGTTGCCGCGGGTCTTGGTTTCGCTGGTGCCGAGGCGGGCGTTGGCCAGCTGGCGAACCAGGGCCTGGTGCATCACCGGGATGTTCGGTTCGATACCCCAAACGGTTTCGTCGAGTTCGGTGGAGCCAACCACCGCACCCTTCAGGTCATGAATGTCTACTTGCATCGTCATTATCGCTCCCATGAGTCTTCGCGGGCGGTGAGCCCGGCGACTACTTCTGACCCTTCACCGCACGCTTGATCAGCAGCGTGCCATTGTTTGGGCCCGGAACCGATCCTTCGACGAGCAGCAGGTTCCGCTCCGCATCGACCCGAAGCACCTTGAGGTTCTGCACGGTCACGCGCTCGTTGCCCATGTGCCCGGCCATCTTCAGGCCCTTGAACACACGGCCCGGCGTGGCGCTGGAGCCAATCGATCCCGGCGCGCGAGCGCGGTCGGACTGACCGTGGGTCTTCGGGCCGCCGCTGAAGCCGTGTCGCTTCATGCCGCCCTGGAACCCGCGGCCCTTGGAGGTACCGACCACGTCGACCGTTTCGCCGGCCGTGAAGGTGTCAGCCGAAAAAACCTGGCCAACCTCAATACCGCTGTAGTCATCAGCCTTGAACTCACGCAGCGTCTTGACCAAATGGCCACTGGCGCGAACGTGACCGGCTTCCGGCTTGTTCAACTTCTTCGCAATACCGAATCCGAGCTGCACGGCTTCATAGCCATCAGTATCCGCATTACGTACTTGCGTCACGACACAGGGTCCCGCCTCGATCACCGTCACCGGCCTGGCAAGTCCCTGCTCGTCGAAAATTTGCGTCATACCGAGCTTTCGCCCGATCAATCCGTGAACCATTGGCTCTCCCCTGCTCTTCGTCAGGAAACGGAGTCAGCGCATGCGCCGCGTCCGCTCGCAGAGCGTGTTTGCGTTGTTTCAACTACCTGATTACCAGTCGAAACGAGCTCATCCGCTACAGCTTGATTTCGATATCCACACCGGCCGGCAGATTCAGGCGCATGAGCGCGCGGATCGTGTTGCCGCTGGGCTCCAACACGTCGATAAGGCGCTTGTGCGTTCGAATCTCGAACTGCTCCTGCGAGTCCTTGTCGATGAATGGAGAGCGGATCACACAGAACTTCTCGATGCGCGTGGGCAGGGGCACCGGGCCCGCGACCTTCGCGCCAGTCGCTTCCGCCGTCTCAACGATGCGGCTGGCGGACTGGTCGAGAATCTTGTGATCGTAGGCCTTGAGGCGAATCCGGATTTTCTGGGTCGCCTTGCGCGCCGTTACCATTGTTGCGATTCCCTCGACTACGCGGGAATGGAGCGCCGCGTGGCGCTCCACTCCCTCCTATTTCCTACTCGGTGATCTGGGTGACGGCACCAGCGCCGACGGTCCGGCCACCCTCGCGAATCGCGAACCGCAGCCCTTCCTCGATCGCCACCGGCGTGATCAACTCCACCCCCATCTGGATGTTGTCGCCCGGCATCACCATCTCCGTGCCTTCCGGCAGCGAGATCATCCCCGTCACGTCCGTCGTCCGGATGTAGAAC
>JAEWEG010000021.1 GCA_023389575.1 Chloroflexota bacterium
CGAGGCTGTCTATGCCACCACGATGAGCTTCTCGGTCGTATCGCCCCAGGTGGTCGAGCCGGAGGCCAGCCCGGTCGCCTCACCGGTCGCCTGATCGATCAACGGACACCCAGCGCACGGGTGGGCAAGAGGTGCAACGAAGAACGGCGCGGGCGATAGTGCCCGCGCCGTTCTTCATGTGTCCGTTGCTGCCGTTAGGGCGTCAGTCCGCCGCGCGGTCCTGCCCCTGCCACTGCATGGTGTACAGGTTGGCATACATCCCGCCCTTGGCCATCAGCTCGTCATGGGTGCCCATCTCGGCGATGCGCCCAAGGTGCATCACCACCACCTTGTCGGCCTCCCGGATCGTCGACAGCCGGTGCGCGATGACGAAGGACGTTCGGCCAACCAGCAGCCGCTTCAGCGCGGCCTGGATCAGCTTCTCCGTCTGCGTATCGATGCTGCTCGTCGCTTCGTCCAGGATGAGGATCTTCGGATCGGCCAGCAACGCCCGGGCAAACGACACCAGTTGCCGCTGTCCCACCGAGAGGCTCGCGCCGCGCTCCTCGACCGGTGAGCCGTATCCGTCCGGCATCCGCATGATGAAATCGTGCGCGCCAACGTCCCTGGCGGCCTGCTCGATCTCCTTCAGGGTCGCGTCGGGAGCGGCGTAGGCGATGTTCTCACGCACGGAGGAACCGAACAGGAACGTGTCCTGCAACACGATGCCCAGTTGCGAGCGGAGCGACCGCTGCGTCACGTCGCGGATGTCGTGGCCGTCGATCGTGATCGCGCCTTCCCACACATCCGAGAAGCGCATGAGCAGGTTCACCATGGAGCTCTTGCCGGCCCCGGTTTCCCCCACGAACGCCACGGTCTCTCCCGGTTTCACGTCCAGGTTGATGTCGTGCAGGATGGTCGTTTCGCCGTAGCCAAAGGTCACATTCTCGTAGCGAACGTGACCTTCCACCGGCGGCAGCGGCTTCGCGTCCGGGCTGTCCTTCACCTCGGGCTCGACATCCAGCACCTCGAAGATGCGCTCTCCCGCCGCCATCGCCGATTGCATGGTGCTGTACTGCTGGCTCAGGTCGCGGATCGGCGCGAAGAACCGGTCGATCATCGCGACAAACAGCACCAGGCCGCCAATCGAGAGCGACTCGTTGAACACCAGGCGTCCGCCGAAGTACGCCACCAGGGCGACGGAGATCGACGACAGGAGGCTCACCACCGGGAACAGGATCGACGAGAATTTGGCCGCGCTCACCGCCGCCGACAGGTTGTCGCCGTTGATCTTGCGGAACCACGACATGTTCTCCGGCTCGCGGGTGTAGGCCTGCACCACCCGCATGCCGTCGATGCTCTCGGCCAGGTTCGCGTTGACGATCGCCATCGTCCTCCGCGTGATGCGGTACGCCGCCTTGGCGTACCGCTGCCAGAACCGCATGATGATTACCATCACGGGCATCACGGTGAACGCCAGCAGCGCCATCTTCCAGTTCACCACCAGCATGATGATGACGATACCCACGAGCACCAGCACGTTG
Organism: Chloroflexota bacterium; assembly: GCA_023389575.1. Lineage (GTDB taxonomy): Bacteria > Chloroflexota > Chloroflexia > Thermomicrobiales > UBA6265 > JACCYX01. The sequence goes on from JAEWEG010000021.1 coordinate 1,524, forward strand.
CTGATGATGCCGAGCACCGTGTCGGTGAACATCGACTGGATCACCGCGACATCGTTCTGGATCCTGGTCATCACCGCGCCAACGCCCCGGCGGTCGATGTAGCCGATGCTCAGGTTCTGCAGATGCCGGAACATCGTGTTCCTGATATCCAGCACCACCCGGTTCCCCAGCCATTGCGCGTTGTAATACTGCCCCCACATGAAGAGGAAGCGGAGCAGCACCAGCGCCACGAACGCGCCGCCGATCACGTTCAGCATCCACATCCGCTGGTCGTTCGACACTTCGTCGATCGCCTGCGCGAACAGGAGCGGCAACGCCAGGTCGGCCAGTGTATGCAGGATCACGAACGTGGTCACCAGCAGGATTCGCTGGCGGTATGGCGCCAGGAAGCCGAGCAGGCGTCGCGCGATTCGGCTGTCGTATGCCTTCCCCAGCACCTGGTCATCGTGCTGGTATCGAACCATGCCCATCAGGAAGCCACCTTTCCGGCGTCAAGCATGGGCTCGGCCGCCGCGTCCGCCAGCGCGCGCTGGGCCGCCTCCTGGTCTCGCATCTGCAGGTCGTAGAGTTCCCGGTAGAACCCGTCCTCGGCCACCAGTTCCTCGTGCCGCCCGCGCTGCGTGATCCTGCCATCCTCGAACACCAGGATCTGGTCCGCGTCGCGCACCGTGGTCAACCGCTGGGCGATCACCAGGGTCGTCCGGTTCGCCATCAGCGTCCGCAACGCCTTCTGGATTTCATGCTCCGTATCGCTATCCACCGAGGCCGTCGAATCGTCCAGGATCAGGATCTTCGGATCGATGAGGAGGGCCCGGGCGATAGCCAGGCGCTGTTTCTGCCCGCCCGAAAGGGTGACGCCGCGCTCGCCAATCACCGTATCGTAGCCCTCTGGCATTCGCTCGATGAACGTGTGAGCCTGGGCCGCCTTCGCCGCCGCGATCACCTGTTCCCGGGTGGCGTTCGGCCGGCCGTAGGCGATGTTCTCCGCCACCGGCATCGAGAAGAGGAACGTTTCCTGCATCACGGTGCCGATGTTGGCGCGCAGGCTGTCCAGGGTGAACTCGCGAATGTCCACGCCGTCGATCTTCACCGCGCCGTCCGTCGGATCGTAGAACCGCGGAATCAGGCTCACCACCGAACTCTTGCCGGAGCCAGTCGGTCCCACCAGCGCCACCATCTGGCCCGGAAGCGCCTCGAACGAGACATCGTGCAGGGTTTCGCCGCGTGCGCCGCTATACCGGAAGTTCACGTGGTCGAATTCGACCACGCCCTTCACGTCGCCGATTGGCCGCGCGCCCGGCAGGTTGGTGATGCGCGGCCTGGTGTCCAGGATCTCGAAGATCCGGCCGCCCGAGGCTACCGCCTGCGCCATGCGGTTGACCACCATGCCCAGCCACCGGATCGGCTCCTGCAACATGGAGGTATACCGTTCGAAGGCAACGAGAGTACCAATGGAAAGCTGGCCGTTGATGACCATCCAGCCGCCGACCCACACCACGCCGGCCACGCTGAGCATGTTGAGCGTCAGCGTCATCGGGTAGCTCCAGGCGAACTTGTTGGCCGCCTTCATGTTGTGGTCGAACAGCGATTCCAGTTCCGTCTCGAACCGGTCCGATTCCTGGGTCTCCTGGGCGTAGGCTCGGACCACCCGGCCACCCGCCACGTTCTCCTGCAACACCGTCGTCATCACGCCGAACTGCTGCTGCACCTTCAGCCACATGGGGCGGATGGTGACGGAGAATCGCACGCCCCACCAGGCCAGGAACGGCGTGGTGGAAAGCGCCACGAGGGCCAGCCTCCAGTCCAGCCGGAGCAGCACCACCGCGATCACCACCAGCATCGCGGTCATCTGGATCACGGCCCGCAACGAGAACTGGAGCATGTTGCGGATGTTGTTGATGTCGTCGGTCGCGCGGGACATCAGTTGTCCCGTCTGCGCCCGGTCGTAGAACTGGAACGGAAGTTCCTCGAACTTGGCGTACAACTCGTTGCGGAGGTCGTTCCCCACCTGCTCCGCCAGCTTGTGCGTGCCGTAGGTGCGCAGGAAGGTAAAGCCGGCCTGCAGGATCGCCAGCCCGACGATCACCAGCGCGGCCTTGCCGAGGTAGTCCAGGTCGCGATCCACCACGCCGTGGTCGATCGCCCGACCCAGCACCAGCGGTATCGCCAGCATCAGCGCCATGGCGATGAACAGGCACACGTACACCATCACCACCCAAGCCCAGTACGGGCGCAGGTAACCGATGATGCGAAAGAGGATTTTCACGGTTTGATTCCAGTGTCATCCGGGAAGTTGCGCTCACGCGCTCGACGCATCGCGCCAGCCACCGCGCGATGCCAGGATGGGGGCCGTCGTCTCCCGGATTTCGGCGGAGTCCCCACCCCACCGCCCCGTTGGCGGTCCGGGCTCTCTCCGGGCATGCCTCGATGCGCATACCCTCATCAGGCCCGCTATTCTATCGCACAACGACCACCTGCACACCCGCTTGCCCGTTTTCCCGGCTACCGCCAGGGTCATACCGGCCAACATGCCCGGCTCCCGGCCAGGCCATCCCCCGCGTAGCCTCTTCCCGAAGCCCGGAATCCGACGCCAGGAGCAAATGGGAACAAGCGTTCGAAACACATGACCGTACACACTTGACAAGAAGGCACAATCGTGAGAACATGTGTTCGTACAGGGAAGTCGAACAGCGGTTGACCTCCCGGTGAAACCAGTAACCATTGGCCCGCCACACGGGCTCTCTCAAGGAAGGAATGCCTGCATGGAAACCATCGTTGTTGGCACACTCATCGCCTTCACCGTCCTCCTGTTCGCCGCCACGGCCATCGTGCCCATGGTCATCGAACTCACCACCCGCCGTTCGACCGCGCCGCTTACCGAGGACCAGATCCTGAGCATCGAACCCATCGGTATCGAGCGCGCCGGCCATCGCGTTCCCACCCCCATCACCGTTCCCGGTGGCGCGCCGATGCATCGCGAGGCCGCCTGATCCATCTCTCCCCTTCCAGCAAACGGCCCCGGACGCCTCACCAGGCTCCGGGGCCGTTTCCGTGGCAGACTAGCGGCCAGCAATCCTGCGCGCCGTTGTCGAAAGGGAACCCAAATGTGCGGACGCTACATCTTTTACGAGTACCAGGAATTGAGTGAACGGCTCACCAACGTCTCGCTCGACACCGCCTTCTTCGAACATTTCAACCCCACCTGGAACGCCGCCCCCACCCAGGACCTGCCCGTGATCGTCGAGGACGATGAGGTCGCCGCTGTTCGCGCCATGACCTGGGGGCTGATTCCTCGCTGGACCAAGCCCGGCGAACGCCCGAAGGTGGCCCCTATCAACGCCCGCTCGGAAACCATCGCCGAGAAACCGATGTTCCGGTCCCTCGTCAAGTCTCGCCGCTGCGTGGTCCCGTCCAATGGCTTCTACGAATGGAAGAAGACCGCTTCGGGGAAGCAGCCATTCCTCATCGAACCCACCGATGGCAAGCTGATGCTCTTCGCCGGTCTTTACGATGAGGCCCGCACTGCGGATGGCGAGCCGCTCGAATCCTTCGCCATCGTCACCACCACCTCCAACGGCACGATGAGCGATCTCCACGACCGCATGCCTGTGATCCTCGGCGACGGCGATGTCGACGCCTGGCTCGACCCGGAACTCAACGAATTCGAGCCGCTCGAACACCTCCTCAAACCCGCCCCGGACGATTCCATCCGCGTTTACCCCGTGAGCCGCGCGGTAAACAACGCCCGCCACAACGGCCCCGACCTCATCGAGCCCCTGGACGAGGAGGAATCCGCCTGACCGAGCCGCCACCCAGGCGTTAGGCGGGGGGCATTTGGCCATCGTCCACGCCTGATACGCGCCCACGATTCGACATTTTGGCCAAAATCGCGTAAAACTCGCGCAAGCGTGCACATCAAGAGTGGCCACGTACGTACGTGGTTGGAGTACGGCACTCGCCGGGCGCTCCCAGCTTTTCCGTCCCGGTTGGGATTACCGGTTCGGGCACGATCCCCAGGGAGGGGACAAGCAACGCACGCCACGGAGGTACACATGGCTACGGAAGCATATTGCGTCAAATGCCGCGAAAAGCGCGAAATGGTGGACGAGGAAGAAGTCACCATGAAGAATGGCCGCCCAGCCATTCAGGGCAAGTGCCCCGAGTGCGGCACCAAGCTCTTCCGCATCAAGAGCACCAAGAAGGCCGCTGACTGAGATCGGCTTTCAGTACATGCCACGACACCCCGACGATCCGCCTGGATCGTCGGGGTGTCGTGGTTTCCGGCCGCTGGTTGTTGGTGCCGGCTACTGGCACACCCAGTGGTTGCGCATGCCATTCGCCCACATCCACCCGGCCGCGTCGGCGCTGGAACGCGCGTTGAAGATACTCTCGCCAGCCTTGCCGTTCGGCGTGAACGCGAACGTGGATGGCATGAACTGGAAGAGGCCACTCGCCCCGCTCGACCGATTCACGGCGTTCGGGTTCAGGTTCGATTCGCAGCGCGCCACCCGGAGCATGTCCGCGCGGGGCTGGCCCCACTTGTCGGCCGCCGCGTAGATGATGTCGATGATGGCCTGATCGCCCGATGGATTGCCCGTGTTCCCGGAGGTCGAACCCGGCTTACCCAGGTAGGACGCGGAGATGAAGCCGGTTTGGCCGCCCACCTTCACCGGCAGGAACCCGCCCTGGGCGCTCCCGGTCACGCCAACCTCGGCGCCACGGGTGACCACGCGCAGCACCTGGAACGACGTGCCTGGCCCAGTCCGCATGTTGACGTTCGCGGTCGCCACCAGCGTTTCGATCACGGTGGTGCTTCCGGAGTTCGAGCCCGGATTGGAGGTCGACCCGCCAGGGGCCGATCCGGTGAGGTAGCTACTCGACGCCCACCCCTTGGTGCCGCTGTAGCGCACCGGAGTGAAGCCGCCCTGGGCGCTCCCCATCACGTCCACCTTGGCACCGCGTGGAATCACCAGCCGGATGCCGTTGGAGGTCGACGGTCCGGATCGCAGGTTGAGGCCCGCGGTGGTGTACGCCGATCCCGTCACGGTGTCGCCAACGGCGGTCGAGCCGGAGGACGAGTTGTTCCCGCTGTTGGAGCCGGAATTCGAACCCGACGAGCCAGCCAGGTACTGCGTCGCGGCCCAACCGGTGGTCCCGTTGTAGGTCAGCTTCGAGAATCCATTGGAGACCTCGCCGGTCAACGACACGGCCGCGCCATCCGGCATCACCAGCGCCACGCCATACGAGGTGCCCGGCCCGGTCCGCAGGTTGAGCCGCCCATCCACCACGTAGCGGGTTCCGGTCGGTCCGCTCGCCACGTTCGACGAGCCGTTGCCGCTGCCAGCGCCGGCGGTCAGGTAGTCGGCCGAGGCCCAACCGGACGCGCCGCCATGGGTCAGCGGCAGGAAGCCGAACTGCGCCTCTCCGGTGACATCCACGGTCGCGCCGGACGGGATGACCTTGATCACCGCGAAGGACGTGCCTGGGCCCTCGCGCAGGTTGAGTCCCGCCGTGGTCCTGTACGCCGCGGCGCTGACCGGCTCGGCCAGATGCGCGAAGCCGCCACAGACCAGGGCCAGCATCGCGACCACGAGCGCGATGCGCCGTACCCCGTTGACACCCCAACGCCTTGATCCAGAATCCTCGCTCATGATGTGAATCCTCCCCCTTCGGCACGATTCATGGCACCCGGCGCATGTCCCCAGCGGACCGCCGGACTGCCGTGTGGGACCCATCCACGGCGCGCAGTCGCGTCCGGTCGTGGCCCAATGTCTCTCGTTTCACATGGATGCCGTGTTGCTCACCTCGGCGGCCGTCCCTCAAACGTCCGCGAGTGTGTGGAGATCGCAGGGCCCCGGCCCTTGGCGCCGGCCTGCTGGCGATCCCCAGGTCTTCGATATCGACCATCCGGTCCTCGTCCGCCCATCCACCAGCCATGGAAGAAATGGCGCACGGAACCATCGGAAGGCTCATGTATCCCATACCACCGAATGCCGTGTCAACAAGGCACATTTACCTTGGAAATACCTGTGAATATCCCGTAACGGAGCAATTCCCAAAATACCGCGAACGTTCGCCAGCACGTTCACCCATCGACCCGCAATCCGCGACCAGGCACATTTCGCGCGGCGCCTGCGCTGGAGCGCGATGCGAAACGGCGGTCACGGCTGTCCGAGTCAGGAATGCCCACAACGCAAGGAAACGGCGACGATACTTTCGTACCGCCGCCGTTTCGTCTCCATCCGTTGTTTTGGTCAGCGTTTACTGGCAGGCCCAGTGGTGACGCATGCCGTTTGCCCACATCCAGCCAGCCGCGTCCGCGTTCGCCCGCGGATCGAAGATGTCCTGGCCAGCCTTCCCGTTCGGGGTAAACGCGAACGTGGACGGCATGAATTGGAAGAGGCCGCTTGCGCCGCTGCGCGTGTTCACGATATTCGGGTCCAGCAGGGATTCACACCGAGCCACGCGCAGCATGTCCGCCCGCGACTGGCCCCATTTGTCGGCCGCCTGGTAGATGATGAGGATCATCTCGTTTTCGGTCGGGGTCTTGCCTCCCGGATCCTCGAAGTCGTCCGGCGAGTACATCAGCCGGGAGTCGAGCCATCCAGCGTATCCCGCCCACCGGGCTGGCACATAAACGCCCTGCGCCGGGCCGGTGATGTCCACCAGCGTTCCCGGCGGAACGCGGGTCACGATCGTGCCGCCGCCTGGCGCGGTGTACAGCGGCTGCGAGGGAGCCTTCTGGATCAACTGGTCCACCACGGTGTACCCCCAGCCAGGGGTCAGCGCGCTGGAGGGCACCCAGCCCTTCGCCGCGTTGTAGCGAACCGGCGTCCAGCCGTTCACCGCGGCGCCCATGATCTCGACCTTCCAGCCGCTGTTGACCGTCTGGATGTGGCCATAGGTGGTGGCTGGTCCGCGTCGCAGCGAAACGGCCGTGTTCATCGTCGCCTTGCCAATCGCCGCGTCCGGAATCGTCGGAACCTCGGGTTCGGGCGACGGAGCCTCGCCACCGGCCGTCAGGTACTGGGCGGAAGCCCAGCCAGTCGAACCCTGGTAACGGATCGGCAGGAAGCCGTTCTGGGCCGCGCCGGTGACTTCCACCACGGTGCCATTGGAGAGTCCGCGAATCACGGTGTGCTCGAGGCCCGGTCCGCTCCGCATGTTTAGCGTGGAACCGGTCACCGACACCGTCGCCGTTCCGATCCCGGGGCCGGGCTCCTGTGTTGGCGTTGGAGTCACTGGCGTCGCCGTGGGCGTGACTGGAGTCGGGGTCGGGGTCTTCGGCGTCGCCGTGGGCGTCACCGGGGTCGGCGTCGGGGTCTTGGGCGTGGCCGTCGGAGTTACCGGAGTCGCCGTGGGTGTCACCGGGGTAGCCGTCGCGGTCGGCGTGGTTCCGCCGCCGCTCGCCAGCCAGGTCGACGAGGCCCAACCGGTCGAACCCTGGTATCGCACTGGCAGGTAGCCATTCTGGGCGGCGCCCATCAGGTCCACCGTGGCGCCGCTTGGAATGGATCGAACGATCCCGAAACTCGAACCTGGACCGGTTCGCATGTACAGCGACAGGCCAACCGTGGTCACCCGCGCCGATCCGGTGACAGGTCCACCGGGAACGGTTGGCGCCGAGGTAACGGGCGTCGCCGTCGGCGTCACCGGCGTGGTGGTCGGCTGGGTCGAGCCGCCGGAGCCGAGCCACGTCGCCGAGGCCCACCCCTTGGTCCCCTGATAGCGCACCGGCAGGAAGCCGTCCCGCGCGCTGCCCATCACGTCAACCGTGGCCCCGCTGGGGATCGACCGAACGATGCCAAACGACGTTCCCGGTCCGCTCCGCATGTTCAGCGACAGGCCCACGGTGTTCACGCGAGCGGACCCAACCGGAGTATCGCCAACTGGCTCGCCACCCGGCGGATTGGTCGCCACCGGGGTCACCGGCGTCGAGGTTGGCTCCGTCGATCCGCCACCCGATCGCAGGTAATTGCTGGACGCCCAGCCCTTGGTGCCATTGATCCGAACCGGCAGGAAGCCATTTTCGGCGCTGCCCATGACATCGACGATGGTTCCGTTCGGCAGGCCGCGCAGGACGCCGTGGGAGGTGCTCGGGCCACTCCGCAGGTTCAACGAAAGCCCGCCGGTCGACACCGTCGCGGTGCCCACCACGGTGTCCCCGATGTTCTGGGGCGCAACCGCTGGTGGCTCGGTCGCCTGCGGGGCGGGCGGCTCCGTCTGCACGGGGGCCGGCGGCTGGGTGGCTGGCGGGCTCGATCCGCCGCCATTGGCGGTCAGGAAGGCGGTCGCCGCCCAACCGGTCGTCCCGTTCCAGGTGACCTGTGAGAACTCGCCCGATACCGATCCCGTGAGCTGGACGGTGGCGCCATCCGGCATCACCGCGACCACGCCATACGAGGTGCCTGGGCCACTCCGCAGGTTCAGCCGGCCATCGAACACATAGCGCGTCCCGGTCGGGCCCGATTGGTTTTGGGCCGGTTCGCTCGTGGAACCCCCGCCGGCCGAGAGGTACTCCGCCGAGGCGTACCCCTTCGACCCGAGGTACGTCACCGGCAGGAACCCATTGATCCCGTCTCCGGTAACCTCGACACTCGCCCCGCGCGGAATGGTCCGGATGATCGATGACGACACATCCGGCTGCTCGCGCAGGTTCACATTGTCCGTCGCCGTGTATGCCGCCGCCGAGACATCGGCCGGCAGCCAGGCCACCGTGCTCAACACCAGGGCCAGCACCAGGCCGATCACCAGCGAGTGGCGACCTCCTTGTATGCGCCAGCCGCCGGAATCACCGGAACTCCGCCTGTATGAAAACTCCATCCTCGAACTTCCTCTCCCTCGGAGGTATTCCCCTGACCCGGGCGTTCCTTCAAAACGTCACGTACACGTGGTGGTATGGGGAATGGTGGTGAGTAATGCGGGAAGCGCATGCGACGTTGCAGCCAACAACGCCTGGAATGCATGGCGCCTGGTTTGTGGAGCGTCGCCAGCCACGACGGGCTCCAGCGGGAATCAACGATCCGTAGCACGTTACAATCCTGCTTTCCACAGGATCTTCCGGACACGATCTTGATATGACGAAGGTATCCCACCCATTCCCACCATGTCAAATCACGCCTGGCCCTTCACACGGTGTCTCGCGTCACCCGCCAATTGGCCAGACGCGGCGCGATGAGGCGCCCATGTACTGAGGTACACTCGATGGCGACACGGGAAACCCGTGGCAACCCCAATCGCTCACCTTTAAGGAATATGGAGTTCCGGCCAATGGTTCGTCTGGTTCAGTGCGTCAAATTGGGCAAGGAATTGCCAGGGCTTGAGAAGCAGCCCTTCCCCGGTGCGCTCGGTGAGCGCATCTACGAGAACGTCTCCGCCGAGGCCTACGATCTGTGGCTGCCTCACATGACGACCATCATCAACCACTACGGACTCAACCCGGCCGATCCCGAAACCCGCCAGATGCTGCGCAACGAGATGACGGCGTTCTTCTTCGGCGATGCCCCGAGCGAAGCCACGACCGACGAGCTTCGGCCCGAGGATGTCCGCCAGGCCTAATAGGTCCCGTCGTCGTCCTCATCCTCGTCGGCGAGCTCCTCGCGCGCCACGATCCGCGCCGCCCGGTTCTCCGCCGTGGCATGACCGGCCATCAGGTAGGCTCCCGCCACCACCACCGCGATGACCACCGCGACCACCAGGCCGGTCAGCCACGCGTCCAGCGCCAGCGCGATCGCCCCGCCGATCCCGATCCCCAGGAAGGCGCCCGCTCCCCAGGCAATCGCCCGCCGCTGTTTCGCCCGACGCTCCGGGGTTCCGTTGGCATCGCTCATCGCCTGGTCACCGCCTCGATCCGGCGCCGGGCAGTCGCAGCCACAGCACCACCAGCAACGCCGCCATCGTCAACCCGATGATCGCGGCCGCGTTCAATCCCCAGTCCGTCAGGGCGAACACGGCGACCGCGCTCCCCAGAATCAGCGCCACCACCAGCACCACCGACAGCATGGCCATCAGGCGCGGGGAGAGATAGGCCGGGATCTCATCCTGGTCCGGGTCCTGCTGGACAGGCTGTGGGCCGTTGGGCCGTGATGGGTGCGTCATGGTCTCGATCGCCTCTGGTCTCGCCGGAAACTACGCTGTAGAGACACTACCACGCCCGGGACATCGTGCATGCCCGGCGAAGCACCTTTGTGCATTTCGTTGAGACTCGTCCTCGTCTGCCGTATCGTACCGGGCAGGACTTCGCGGGCAACTCCGCCCACACCCCTCGCACCACGGGAGCATTCACCACGTGAACGATTTACCCAAGGCCGTCATCTGGGATGTCGACGGCACCCTCATCGACTCGGGCGACGCCCACTGGCAAAGCTGGCGCGCGATTTTCGCCGAGCACAAGCAGCCCGACCTGGACTACGAGACCTTCATCACCTGGTTCGGTCGCCGCAACGACGACATCCTCCGCGACTGGTTCGGCCCAGGCCCCAGCGACGAATGGCTCGCCGAAATCGCCGAACTCAAGGAAGCCCACTACCGAGAGGGGCTCCGCGACAACCCCTCGATCATCCAGCCGGGCGTGGAGCACTGGCTCGCCCGCCTCGCCGCGGATGGCTGGAAGCTCGGCATTGGCTCCTCCGCCGCCGGTCCCAACCTCGAGATCATCCTCGAGCAGGCCGGCTGGAACGACACATTCGGCGTGGTCATGAGCCGCGAAACCGTTCGCGACGGTAAGCCCCATCCAGAGGTGTTCCTCACCGCCGCCGCCCGTCTCGGCGTCGATCCGTCCCGAGCCATCGTGGTCGAGGACGCCGCCGCGGGCGTGCTCGGCGCCCACCGGGCCGGCATGCGCACCATCGGCGTGGGCACCCACTACTCGGAGATCGGCGCCATGGTCGCCGTCCCAACCCTGGACCTCCTGGCCGAGGACGCCTTCGATCTCCTGCTGGAGCAGCCGCTTCCGACCGACTTCGAATAACCAACCGCCATTTCCTACCGAACCGGGTCAATGCCTGGCGAACGGGACAGGACCCACGGACCCGCTGGCGCGGGCCGTGGGTCCGTACATTCCGGAAATGTTTTAGCGCATGTCAGCTCGTGCCGAGGAAGCGTCATGACCGGCATCCGTGAAACCACACACCTCACGTGATCAAGCGGACTCGGTATCGGATGCCAACGGAAACGGGCCGGGGACATCGATATCCCCGGCCCGTTTCGTCTTGTGACGTTGTGTGATGCCCGCCTAGTCCGCTGACGTCGCCATCGGCTCCACGCCGGGCGAGCCCGCCGGGGCGTCGTGCTCGCTCACGGTGGTGACCTTGCCGGAGTCCTTCCGGAAGACCATCACCAGCCCGATACCGATCACCGCCACCACCGCCGAGATCAGGAAAGTCTGCTCGTAGCCGGTGAACGCCGCCTGCGTCATGTCCTCCACGGTCGCCAGGGGATCGAGCGCGTCCAGGTTGGCATTGATCCGCGTGGACAGCACCGTCGAAATGATCGCCACACCAGCCGCCGAGGCGAACTGCCGCATGGTGCTGAACAGCGAGGACGCCTTCGCCGTGTCCTGGTGGGTAATCGACTCGAACGTCGCGGTCTGGCTTGGCACCATGATCAGCGCCATCGAGATGCCGACCACCAGCAGCAATGCCCGGAAGGCCCACAACGAGGTGTCCATTTCCAGCGTAGAGAAGGCGAAGATGGCCGCCGCCAGGATCGTGAACCCGAGGGCCATCATCCTCCGGGCGCCGAGGATCGGATAGATCCTGGCCCCGACCGGCATCACCAGCATCATGCCGACCACCTGCGAGAGCGTCACCAGGCCCGATTCCGTGGCCGTCAGCCCCATCAGCTGCTGCAACATCAGAGGCACCAGGAAGAGGATGCCCATCATCGCGCCGGTGCTGATCAGCACCATCACGTTGCCGGCGGTGAAGTTCCGGTCGCGGAAGAGCCGCAGGTCCAGGAGCGGTTCCCGGATTCGCAGCTCAACGGCCACGAACAGTGCGAGCAGGAGCACGCCGCCGACCATCAGGCCCGTGGTCGCCGGATCCGACCACCCATGCGAAGGCGTGCGCTCCAAGCCCACCAGCAACATCGCCAGTCCCGCGCCGGCCAGCAGGAACCCGGCCAGGTCGAATCGCGACGAGGTGTCCTCCCGCTGGTTCGGCACGAACATCAGCGTGAAGATCAGGCCAATCACGCCGATCGGCAGGTTGAGGTAGAAAATCCAGCGCCACGAATAGTTGTCGGTCAGCCATCCGCCCAGGATCGGCCCCATCGCCGGCGCGATCATGACCGGAAACGCCAGCACCGCCGACGCCTTGGCGCGCTCGTCGTTCGGGAACGCCCGGAACAGCATGGTCGTGCCGACCGGGGTCAGCATGCCGCCGCCGACGCCTTGCAGCACGCGGGCCGCGATCAGCATTTCCATCGACTGGGCCGCGCCGGCAAACGCCGAGGCCAGGGTGAACACCCCAATCGCGAAGGCGAAGGTCCACTTGCTGCCAAACCGGTCCGCTACCCATCCCGATGCCGGAATGAAGATCGCGAGACTGACCAGGTAGCCGGTCAACGCGTATTGCAGGGTGGACTGCTCGACGTCGAAGTCCCGCCCGATCGCTGGCAACGCCGTGTTGAGCACGGTCATGTCCAGGATTTCCATGAACAGGCCGAGCACGAACGCGATCGCGATCAGCCATTTCGTTTCGATTCGTCTTAGCATCCCGCTACCTCTTGCCGGACTCCCAGCCCAGCCTCGTCACATCTCGTTCCGCCATTGGGCGGCCCGCGTCCTCATCCGGCGTGGAGTTTGGAAAACGCACTGTCAGATGATGTCAACCAAACGGTCGTTTGACTGCGGCTTTCATACTAAACGAACGTTTGGTACAATGCAAGCAGCAAGGCAACGGCACAGTGACCGTGCCGTTCAGCAGTGGAGGTGCACCGTGGCACACAATGAAGAACTCGAAGGTCTGGTCGGCCGCGACCTCCTGATCGATGTGGCGACCAGGCTTTTCATGCACCATGGGTACGACGGCGTCTCGATGCAGCAAATCGCGACCGCCGCGAACATGACGAAGGGTTCGCCCTATTACCATTTCAAGGGGAAGGAAGACCTCTTCATCCAGGCATTCCAGCAACGCACCCAGAAGACCCACATGGGCCTGGTGGAGACGCTCCACGGCGCCGCCAGTTTCCGCGACAGCCTGATCGACGGCTTCGCCTACATCCTCGCCGACATCGACCCGGGCATCATTCGGCTGCTGGACGACTACAAGCGGGTCATCAGCGCCGAGCTCAAGGCCGAATGCCACGACCAGGTCATCTCCCCCGATGACATGCTCGATATCTATGTCAACTGGTTCACCGAAGCGGCCGGCTCCGGAGTCACCTTCGTCCAGCCAGCCGCCGATGTCGCGTTCTCATTCATGGCGCTCCAGATGGGCACCCTTCACCTGCACCTCATCCGCACCGATCTCGCCGTCATCGCGCCGGACACGGCCCGCCAGATCGCCACGGCGAGCGTCGACCTCTTCCTCAACGGCGCCGTCGATTCCTGATTGGGGCGGTCGCCCCTATCCGGCGGCCGCCGCCAGCAACCTCTCCCCGATCTCGCGCATCGCGGTCTTCAACCGCTCCGGCCGAAGCACCCGCACATCGCACGGAATCGCCGCGAGCCGCGCGGCCAGCCAGTACGGGTTGTCCGTGGTGCCCCAGGCGCGGGTCATCCTGCCCTCATCGAGCGACTCCAGGATGGCGGTCGGTGGCATCAGGAACCGCCGCACCTCCTCGACCGGCGCCCCCAGCACAAGTTCGAACTCTCCACCGGTCCTGGTCAGCGCCAGCGACCGCATCACGGCTTCCTCGATATCGAAGCCGGCCGGCGGCTCGAACTCCTGGGGCAACAGGTCCACCCTGCGGATCCGGTCCACCCGGAACGTCCGCGCGTCCTGCCGCAAATGGCACCAGCCATGCGTGTACCACCGTCCGTCGAAGTAAAGGACGCCGTACACATCCACATCTCGCGAGGTCTGGTTGCCCTCCGAGCTTCCGTAGCGAATCCAGCATCGCTGGTGCGACAGCGTGGCCTGGATCACCTGCGCCAGGATTTCCGGCCGCGGGAAGGATGTCGATTCCGACCACGGGTTGCGCGCCATCTGGAATCCATCGCGGATCGTGGTGATCCGCTGGGCCAGCTCCTGCGGCAGCGACCGCTCGATCTTGGCCAACGCGTTCGCCACCGGCTCCGGCAACTCGGCCTGGCCCGACACGCGGGTGGTCAGCAACGTCACCGCCAGGCCAATCGCCTCGTCGGCGCTGAACATCAGCGGCGGCATCCGGTAGCCCGGCCGGAGCCAGTACCCACCATTTCGCCCGGCCGCCGGCTCCACCGGTATCCCCATGTCCTGGAGCGTCACCACGTACCGGCGGATCGTCCGGCTCGTCACCCCCAGCGCCTCCGCGAGGTCTGGTCCGGACATTCCAGGCCGGTCCTGCAGCAACTCCAGCATCGCCAGGATCCGGCTCGCTGGCCGGTCCGCGTCTATCAGCACAACGCCACCTCACTCCCGGGAAATCTCTCCGCGCCACCCTCGAAGACGAACCCTGAAATACCTCTAATAATGAGGACCGATTCTGTCCTGTAGCACATCTATTCTAATGACAGACGAGGAAGAAGAACATCGGCCCTGGAGGAAACGGGAATGCGGAAAGATCTCAAAGAACGCGGCGGCAACACGGTGTTGCTCGTGATCGACGTCCAGAATGCCGTCGTCGAGGACGGATGGGACAGCGAAGGCGTGGTCGATCGGATTGGCAAGGTGATCGACGCCGCTCGCGCGTCGGACACCCCGGTCGTGTATGTCCAGCACGAGATCCCGGGAAATCCGTCCATGGATCGTGGCACCGAAGGCTGGCACATCCGGCCCGAGATCGCCCCGCTCACCGGCGAGCCGGTCGTCGCCAAGCAGTACGGCGATTCCTTCGTCGAAACCACGCTTCCCGAAACCCTCGCCAGCCTCGGGGCCGGGCACCTCGTCATCACCGGCGCGCAATCCGATGCCTGCATCCGCGCCACCAGTCACCGGGCCCTGATCGAAGGCTATGACATCACGCTCGTCAGCGACGCACATACCACCAGCGACGCCGAGTACAACGGCGTCACCATTCCCGCCGAGGTGAACGTCGCCCAGGTCAATTACGCCTCGCCCTGGATCGGGTATCCCGATACCACGTCATCGCTCGCCAACCACCTTGAGGTCATCGCCAGCTTTTCTCAGCCACGGTAGCGGAAAGGATGCATCAATGAACGTACCCGGCGAACTCACCCAGGCGGTCACGGACAAGCAGCTTCGGTACCGGCACCAGGCCTATCTCGACCATCTCGACCGGCGCACCCTCTCCAATCGGATCGGCCTGCGACTCATCCAGCTCGGAAATGCCCTGAACGGTACCCAGCCGACTCGCACCCAATCCTGATCCCATCTTCGCCCCGCTCCAGATGACCTCCCCTTCTCGCCAGCGGCGTGCTTCTTCCCTCCGAAGCACGCCGCTGGCGCGTTCAAAACCCCCGCCCTCCGTGGTACACTCTGCCCCTGTACACCGCGCACGGCAGCACCAGCAGCCGCGCGGCTGTTGGGCGCCATAGCCAAGCGGTAAGGCACGGGTCTGCAAAACCCTGATCGCCGGTTCGAATCCGGCTGGCGCCTCCACAATCCGGTCACCTCGTCGCCGTCAACGACACCTCCATTGGGTGTCGTTCGTCATTTCCGGGAGCCATAAATGCCCTTCTCCAGCACGCCGCCCGAGCAGGAACCGCCTCACGAGCAAACCCGCTCCCAGCGGTACGTATATGAATCGCCCTACATGAACCTGCGCGTCGACGACGTCACGCTGCCCTCCGGCCGTGAGTCCGACCGCCACGTGGTCGAGCGAAACCCCTCCGTGGTCATCATCCCGGTCACCACCGACGATCATGTCCTGCTCGTGCGCCAGTACCGGTACGCCACCGGCAAGCGCCTGATCGAACTCCCCGCCGGCATGATCGACCCCGGCGAAACGGTGCTTGAAACCGCCGCCCGCGAGCTGCGTGAGGAAACGGCCCACGAGGCCGCCCACCTCGAGCACCTGGCCACGCTCTACCTCAGCCCTGGCTTCACCGACGAACAATCCTCCTTCGTCCTCGCCACCGGCTGCGACCCGGTTCCGCAGGACCAGGACATCGACGAGCCGGTCCAGGTCACCCGCGTCCCGCTCGCGGAGATCCCGTCGCTCATTACCCCGGGCAACAGCACCATCAACCAGGCGCAGGCCATGATCGGCCTGCTCTGGCTCCTCCGCCTCCGAGGCACCTGATCCCGCCCTGATGGCGCCCATTACCCCAACACAGCGGTAGAGTTCGTCAGCCCTCACCTCCCTCCCCGGTAGCGGCGGAGCTTGTCTCCGCCCAGCGGAGGTGCTCACGGTCATCCCCGAAACAACACACCTATCAGTGGACGCCTCTGGGACTATCGCTACCAGGTCGAGATAAACTCGACCGCTACCAGTTCGTGGCGCGATTGCTTACCGGGATTCGGTATCCGACAACTCGATCACATAGGACATCACGCGCCGGACCTTCCCCGTCTTCGCCGAGCTGGTGAAGGTATGCATGTCGCAGAACGCCTCCCTCGACCCATCGGCCAGGGTTCTTACCCCGCTACTTGCCGCCACCTTGCCGTGCGAAAGCACCTCCCCAATCTCCAGATCGGTGACCCGGCGCTCACCCATGCGCGCGACCATCCCAGCCACCGCCTCGCGCCCCTCGAACCGCTCCCCGCCGACCACTTCCCACACCACATCGTCCGCCACGACCTCACGCACCGCGGCGACATCACCCCTCGCCACCGCGATCGTCAGGTCCTGGACAATCGCCATTCTGGGCGAGTTCCCGCAATTCACCATTTCCCGCACATGCATCGTCATGCCGGTTCATCCCACTCCCGCGGACGCGTCACGAGTTCCAGGTGTCTCCCAGTTCCCGCGCCGCGATGTCCGTCCTCATCATCATGCCCTCGAACGAAATCTCACCGGCCGCCGCGTACGCCTTGCGGCGGGCGCTGGCCAGGTCAGTCCCCAATCCGACGACCGTCATCACCCGGCCACCGGAGGTCACGATCTCGCCCGCGTCCGATCGCTTCGTTCCCGCCTGGAACACCAGCACCTCCGGATCACCCTCCAGGGCATCCAGCCCACTGATCGGAAATCCGGTCTCATACGAGCCTGGATACCCACCGGAGGCCAGCGCGACCCCGACCGCCGCCCCGGACCGACCCGGTTGTGGCGTGGCGCCAAGCGTCCCGTTCGCCACCGCCAGCATCCATTCGCCGAGATCGCCTTCGGTGGTCGGCAACACCACCTGCGTCTCCGGATCGCCGAACCGGGCGTTGAACTCGATCACCTTCGGCCCGTCGGCCGTCATCATCAGTCCTGGATACAGCACGCCTCGGAGCGGATGCCCTCGCTCGGCCATGCCACGCACGGCCGGTTCCACGATCTCTCGTTCGATTCGGGCCATCAGGGCATCATCGATCCGGCTCGTCGGCGTGTACACGCCCATGCCACCGGTGTTCGGCCCAAGATCGCCGTCGAACGCCCGTTTGTGATCGCAGGAAGGCTCCAGCATCCGGTAATCACTGCCATCGGTCAGCAGCAACAGCGAGACCTCGGGCCCCTCCAGCCGCTCCTCGATCACCACCGTGCCGTCCCGCCGTCCTCCAAGCGTCTCCTCCAGCGCGAACACGGCCTCGGACCGGTTGTTGGCGACGACCACCCCCTTGCCGGCCATCAACTCGTCGGCCTTGATCACCACCGGGCCACCGGCGCCCAGCTCGTCAATCGCGCGGATGCCGCCCTCCAGGTCGTGCACCGCGATCGATCGCGCGGTCGGGATCTCCATCTCCGACATGAACGCCTTCGACCACGACTTGCTGCTCTCGATCCGCGCCGCCGCCGCCGAATGCCCGAACACCGGCATGCCCTCGGCTTCCAGGCGGTCCGCCAGACCCGCCGCCAGCGGATCCTCCGGCCCCACGGCGACCAGGTCCACCCGCCGCTCCCGGGCCAGCCGGACGATACCGTCCAGATCGCTCACGGCCACCGGCACGCACTCGCCGACCGCCTCCATCCCGGGGTTCCCCGGCGCGCAGATGACCTCGTCCACCACGGCGCTCTGGGTCAGCTTCCACGCCATCGCGTGCTCACGCCCGCCGCCGCCAATCACCAAGACCCGTATCCCCACGACTCGTCCCTTCCCGCGCGATCCACACTCGAACACTCTCCGCATGATACCGGCCTCGCCCAGCCAGCGATGAACCGCCAGCGCGATGGATCGACCGCGAGCGCCCGATATCGGGCGCTCGCCAGGGCCGCGCTCCCGCTCGTCGCCGTATACTCTCGCCAGAACCCTGGCACATGGGTGCCGCACGGTTTTCGATCAGCAACCACGCATCCTGGCGTCGAAAACGATCGCCAGGAACGAAAGGGCCGTCATTCATGTCGTTCGACCTGTCTCCGAAGGATACCCGCGTCTTCCTGTTCCACTCCCCGGACGCCGCCCGCGACGCTGGCGGTGCCCTTGAGGCCGTCAATGCCTGGCTCGGCAAGGACCGATCCGGCTCCCCGTACTCCAACCTCCGCGTGCGTGATGTCACCGTCACCCCGGACGGCCAGGGCGGCGTCTACACCACCGTCGTCTGCACCCTCGGCCAGCTCAGCACCGGCTCCGTGCAGACCGGCCCGCGCGACCAGATCGCCGAAGCCGCCGAGTAACGTATGTCCGGGAGGGACGCCATCGGCTCCCTCCCGATCCCTCGATTCGAGATCCTCCCCACACCCGTATACTGATCGTGCCTGCCAATCATCAGTTCAGGCACGCTCCGCTGGCCGCTTGAAGTGATCCAGTTGCCCAAAATGGACGTTTCATCGGGTAGAGACCGGGAGATGTGGTGATCGAACAGACCGACATCGAACTCATCCAGGGAATCGCCACCGGCGACGCCCCATCGCTGATGGCGCTCTACGACCGGTACAACCGGATGGCTTTCGGTCTCGCCCTGCGCATCCTCGATAACCCGGCGATGGCCGAGGAGGCCGTCCAGGACGCGTTCCTGCAAGTGTGGAATCGCGCCACGACATTCGATTCGAACCGCGGCGTGAACGTCCGCGGCTGGCTCATGACCATCGTGCACAATCGCTCAATCGACCTCCGTCGCCGCGACATCGATCGCAAGCCGAGGAGCGTCCCCCTCGAGGACATGGAACAACGGCTTTCAACACCCGACGCCTGGCGCGAGGTGTCCATTTCCATCACCGCCGACACGATGCGCTCGGCCATCTCCACGCTCCCCGAGGACCAGCGACGCACGATAGAGCTCGCCTACTTCGAGGGTCTTTCCCACGGCGAAATCGCCCAGCGCGAGCAAGCTCCGCTCGGCACCGTCAAGGGACGGATGCGACTTGGCCTGCGCAAGCTTCGCGACACCCTCTCCATTCCCGACGCCGACCAGCACGCCAACCCCACGGAGGTGATTTAGGATGAGCACGTCCTCGAATCCTCCAACCGACCACCAGGAAGACCTGCTTGCGGCGGCGGCGTTTGGAACGCTCTCCAAATCCGAACAGGCCAGGTTCGACTCGCTCATGGAGTCGTCGCCGGAGTTCCGCGCGGAATACGCCAGCCTAAAGGCGTTCACCGCCGATCTCTCCCTGCTTGCCACGGAAGCCGATCCCCCGCCCGAGCTTCGCGACCGGCTGGAGGAGGCCATCACCTCCGCGCCACCGATCCCGCAACCCCTGCCGCCGACCGACGACGTGATCGAACTCTCCGACCAGTCCGGCCCCATTCCCATCAACCTGTCCACACGCCGGGCGAATCCCTACGACGCGCCGAAATCGCGTGTGCCGGCCATCCCGCTCCCATACATCTGGGCCGCGGCGGCGGCCGTCGTCCTCGCCCTTGTCGCGGGCGTGATGCTCGACCGCCTCTTCCTCCAGGACGACGACGAGAAGCCAATGGAGGAGATCGCTTTCGAACTGAACGTGGCGGACGCGCCCGGCTTCTCCGGCGAACTGATGTACGACCCGGAAAGCCAAATGTTCATGCTGAAAACCGACGACATGCCATCCGCCCCGGAGGGCCAGGTCTACCAGGTCTGGCTCATCGACCATGAGGGGGTTCCCCAGCCCAAGGGCACCATGGACGAATCGTCGTTCGCCGTGATGGCCGATCGCGACAGCTACCAGACGTTCGCCATTACCCTGGAGCCCGGCCCCATCGGCAGCACGGGCCCCACCACGGACCCCATCCTGGTCGCCCCCCTTTCGCCGGGGACGGACGCCTGACGCCGGGATGGGTTCGGCCATCGCGGCCCCCCATCCCGGACCATCACCGGCAAGGATTCGATGTCAACTCCCCAGCAGCCAGCAATGCCCCGCCCGGAACAACCATCCTCCATCCGCATCGAACCCGCTCGCTGGAGCGACATCGCCGCGGTCGTCGCCATTCAGCGCGAATCGTTCCGACCCACGCTCGCCTATGGGCGATTCGCCCTGACCATGCTCAAGCTCCTGCCCAGCGCCCACTTTTTCGTGGCTCGCACGCCGGACCTCGAGGTCGCGGGTTGCGTCATCGGCGATGTGAACCGGGGCAATGCCCGCGTCATGAATATCGCGGTCCATCCGAGGGCCCGTCGCCAGGGCATTGGCGCGGCCCTGCTTCGCCATATCGAGCAGGAACTCCCCACCGGCAATGTCGTCCTCGTGGCCGAGGAGCACAACACCGCCGCCCAGGCCCTCTACGAGCGTGAGGGATACGTGCGCGAGGGGGTGGCCACCAATTACTACGGTCGCAACCGGCACGGCATCTGGATGAGAAAGATTCGCGTCCACACCCCGGATTCAACCATCCGCGTGTAGACGGGCAGAGAGCGGCGCCTGCTTCCGTGTCACGTGCTGAGGCGCAATGCCAGCACCCCGAGCACCACGACCATGATCACCGCGTTCAGGATGGCCATGGTCTTCAATCGCGACCGCTGCACCGGCCCCACCATGTTCGCCCCCGACCACGTCACCCAAGTCGTGAAGGCCAACCCCATCGCCAGCATGAACAGCGCCGCCTCCACGCTGAACAGCAACGCCAGGAACGGGGCGATCACCACCCCGATCGTCATCACGAACGCCTTGAGGTTGATCCGCTGTTCCCGTTGCAGCGCCCTCAGGTGCCGGGCGTCCTCCTGGTCTCGTTGCTCGTTCCGGAATAAGTCGTTGCTCATCGCTTGCCACGCCGCCTGTCTGGTGAAATTCCATCCCGCCGTTATCATCAGGACTGTACCAGACGCCTCGTCTCGTCCATGAGAGGAACCACCAGACCGTGACCAACCCGTCCGCCCCGAACTCCGACATCCGCGAGTGGAACGCCACCAGCTACCACCGCGTGGCCAATCCCCACGTCAACTGGGGCAAGGTCGTTCTCGAGCGCCTGCCCCTGCGCGGCGACGAAACCGTGCTTGACGCTGGCTGCGGCACCGGCCGCCTCACCGAACTCGTGCTCGACCGCCTTCCCAACGGTCACGTGATCGCCGTCGACCAGTCCGCGAACATGCTTCAGCAGGCCGAAGCCCATCTCGCTCCCCGCTTCGGAGATCGGGTCACCTACCGCCAGTCGGACCTGCTCGACCTCACCGTCGACGAGCCCGTGGACATCATCTTCAGCACCGCCACCTTCCATTGGGTGAAGGACCACCCAGCCCTGTTCCGTCGCCTGTTCGCCGCGCTCAAGCCCGGAGGGCTGCTCATCGCCCAGTGCGGCGGCGGCCCCAACATCGCCGCCATCGCCGACCACGCCCTGGCGATCCTGCACCGCGAGCCGTTCGCCGACACCACCGGCGACTGGAGCGGTCCCTGGAACTTCGCGAACGCCGAGGAAACCGTGGACCGGCTCCACGACGCCGGGTTCACCGACGCCACCGCCGAGGTCATCCACGCCCCGGTCATCCTCGAATCGGAAGCCGCCTATCGCGAGTTCCTGGAGACGGTCGTTCTGGGTACTCATCTGGAACGGATTCCGACCGAGCCCCTCCGCCAGCAATTCCTCGACGAAATGGTCGCTCACGGGCGCGCCAGCGATCCCGCCTGGCTGCTCGACTACTGGCGCCTCAACATGCAGGCCAGGCGCCCGTAGCCACCGCTTCCCGGAGGGCTATCCGTCACCAGATGACCATATTCCCCGGGACCATTTCCGGGTACCATCAGCCAACCACCAGTTCGGGTGAAACCGAGCGGCGTCCGCCTCCCGCGGTCGCGGCTCGCCAAATGGTCTGGGATGTCCCCAGTAGCTTGTGTTCCGGAGGGAACTCAATGAAACGCACTCGCCTGCCCGCGCCGTTAATCTGGCTGATCGCCGCGCTCATGCTCGCCCAACCCCTTTCCGGGGCCATGGCGCAGACGCCGGAAGCATCCCCGGCCGCCGCCACCCCCATCGCGGAAACCGCGCCTGGGTCGTTCGGCATCCAGTACGCCGACATGGACCTCACCACCGATCCGGGCGACGACTTCTACCAGTTCGCCAACGGCGGCTGGCTGGCTCGCACCGAGCTTCCTGGCGATTCTCCCGTCTACGACTCCTTCAACGAGATCAATGATCGCGTCGAGCAGGAACTCCTCGGCATTGTCAACGGCTTCGAGACCGGATCGGACTCCCCCTCCGGCAAGGCACGCACCATCTTCGACCAGGTGCTCGACACCGAAACCCGGAACACCCAGGGCATCGAACCGATCCAGCCCCTGCTCGACCAGTTCGCCACTTTCACGACCATCGAGGACGGCCTCGCCTTCCAGCAGGTCGCCGATACCTACATGCTCGGCGGGCTCTTCTACCCCTACGCCGCCCCTTCGCCCGAAGACGCCACGGTGGTGAGCGCCAACATCATCGGTCCAGCCCTCAGCCTCCCCGCCGCGGACTACTACGGCGACGACGAAACCTCGCTCTTCATTCAGCAGGCCTGGATCGACACCACCGCCCAGCTCCTGATGGAACTTGGCTATACCGAGGAAGAAGCCGTCACCGCCGCCGAAACCGTCCTCGAATTCGAGAAGGCCCTCGTCGGCATCAAGACCCCCGATGCCCAGCTTCAGTCCAATCCGGCCCTGCTTAACAATCCCCGCACGCTGGCGGAACTGGAAGAGATCTTCCCCGCCCTCGATTGGGAAGCCTTCGTCGTCGATTCCCACTTCCCGGACGACCTCGACACCATCATCGTCAACGACCTGCCCTACCTCGAAGGCCTCGGCGACATCCTCGCTGAAGCGGATCCGCTTACCCTGAAGTATCTCTTTACCATCCAACTCGTCTGGACCTTCTCCGACTCCCTCACCACCGATATCGAAGACATCGCGTTCAACAATTACCTCGGCCCGGTGCTGCTTGGTGTCGCCGAACAGGCGCCGCTCGAGGAGCGCGCCCTGGGCTTCGTAAAGGGCGCCTTTCCGGACACGCTCAGCGCCGCCTACGTCGCCGAGTACTTCCCGCCGGAAGCCAAGGCCAAAGTCGAGGAACTGGTCGACAACATCATCGCCGCCTACCGCATCCGGATCGAGAATTCCCCATGGATGAGCGAGGAAACCAAGGCCAGGGCGATCGAGAAGCTCGACCTCATGGTCACCTCGGTCGGCTATCCCGAAACATTCGAAACGTATGACAACGTCGAGGTCGGCGATTCACTCTTCGAAACCAGCCTCAATGCCTACCAGACGGCCAACTCCGAGGCCCTCGGAGAAGCGGGCGGCCCGGTCGATCGCTCCGAGTGGAGCATGAACCCCTTCGACGTCAACGCCGGCTACAACCGCAGCCTGAACACCATGATTTACCCGGCGGCCATCCTGCAGGCGCCGTTCTTCGATCCCAACGCCGACCTCGCCTCCAACTACGGCGGCATCGGCGCCGTCATCGGCCATGAGATCACCCACGGCTTCGACCTGGGCGGATCGCAGTACGATGGCTACGGCAATCTCGTTTCCTGGTGGACCGACGAGGACCGCGACGCCTTCACCGCGCTCAACGACGAGGTCATCGCCCGCTACAGCAGCCTCGAGGCCGCACCGGGTCTCAACGTGGATGGCGAGCTGACCGTCACCGAGAACGTGGCTGACATGGGCGGCGTCCAGGTCGCCTACGATGCCATGCTGATCGCCATCGATGACGGTGACCAGGAAAACACCCCCTGGTTCCTCACCCAGCAACAGCGCTTCGCCATCGCCTGGGCCACGGTCTGGCGCTCCGTCGCCACACCGCAGTACGTGGAACTGCTGCTCTCGGCAGATGTCCATGCGCCAGCCAGCATTCGGAGCGTGGAGCCGCTCCTCCACCTCGACGCGTTCTACGACGCCTTCGACATCGATCCTGGCGACCCTGAGTACCTGGCACCGGAGGACCGCATCGTCATCTGGTAGTCGCTCTCCATCTGGAACGAACACGCGGACATGGCCGGGCACATGCCCGGCCATGTCGCGAGCGTCTCCTCCTGGTGAGGACCAGAGTCCCTGGAAAGGCTGTCCACGCCACGCACTGTGTCATGGACAGCCTTTCGCCGATGGCGTGGCGCGAACGAGGAAGCCCACGCGCCGGCACGCGTCGTGTAGAGCGGTTCGCGAGGATGCCGGCTGGGGCTTCCGTACTGGTGAATAGCCCGGCGCAGTGGGGCATGGGCCGTGTGCATGGGGCGTTCGCGATCGGATTCCGCGTCGGCCAGCGTCGTGAGTGGAGCCGTGGACCCCGCGCCAAGCTCCGGCGGGCGATACATGGCGACCGGAAGAATACCTTGCGACGACACGGAGGACGCGTGCCGGGATGGGTCTGGTCGTCCGTCGCGAGGGCGATGTGTTTTTTTCGGCCACATTAATCCATTAATTCCGATTTCGGGTCGTTTGGCCCGGAACGACGCATTGCTATTTTTGGGGAAGCGATGGCGCATTAATCCGCTCAAATTCTGCGGAAAATCGGTTGTGAACGGCGCTTTCGCGGGTGCGACTGGTGCGACTGGTGCGAGTGGGCTGAGATTCGGCGCGAGATGGTGGCACCGGGATGGTGCGAGGGATTGGGGATTCGCGTACGTGGTCACGGCGAGGGCTCCGTTCTGGGCGTGAGGTGGAGGAGTGACGTGGTTCTTCCATCACAGTGAACGCATCGAACAAGCAAGAATCCGCCAGGTGGCGGGAATGTGGCCGCACGTACGGGAGCACGCGCGGACGCGCGAGTGATGTAGCATCAACCGGCGATCGATGCCACGACGGCCAGCGCCGTGATGGACCGGCATGGCGCATGGGAATGGCCCATCACCGGATGTGTTGAGGCACTGGATTCGTGAGGTCACCATGAACCCGGACACCCAACCTGAAGCGTTGCTGGCCGAGGTCCTGAATGACGTGGCCAGCGTGGTCGGGACAGAGGTCACGCTTCTCGGTCGCCTACCCGGGGGCCTGGATGTGGGGGCCATGCGCGTCCAGCTGGCTGGAGGGGCACAGGCGGTACTCAAGGCATGGGGCCGGGTAGCCTCCAACCAGATTGACGACATACTGCGAGCCCAGAGAGTGGTCGAGCACATGCGCCGGCAAGGGTATCCCACACCGGCCTGGCTCGGAGTGGGAGCCACGACCACGCATGTCTGGCATCTGACGGACTTCGTTGACGCGGGTCCCGCGCTGGAGTTGACTCCGGCCATCGTCGAGCAACTGATGGAGATCGTCGAACTCCAGGCGGGCCAGGCCACCGAACCCCACGACCACTGGTCGTACGCCTGGCGACTCGTCACGGGTAAGGAACACGGACAGGACCTGGCTCCAGGTCTATCGAGGGCTGTCGCCGGGCTTAAGGGCCATTCCCCCGACGTGGCGGCCCTGGTCGAGCGCATCAGGTTCCTGTGTGCCGATATCCCACCGCCACGAGCGGCACCGGACATGGTCCATGCCGATCTCAACCCCAGCAATGTCCTGGTCCGTGATGGAGTGGTGGTGGCGGTCGTGGATATCGGGAACGCCGGTAGCGGCACGCGGGCGACCGATCTCTCCACCCTCCAATGGAACACCTTCGAGGATTCGCTGGACGGTGCCCGAAGACGGCTGTGGACGCGCATGCTCG
>JAEWEG010000037.1 GCA_023389575.1 Chloroflexota bacterium
TGTCGCGCCGATGCCAACGGAGACAGTAGTCCGCCCAGGTAATGTCCCAGCATGGTCGGCTGGATCGCCTTGCCACCGGCGAACCCAGGCATCAGCGTCACCGCGTGCGCCTCGGCCAGAGCCTGCACCGAACGCGACAGCGCGCTCACTCCAACGATCACATCCAGCAATCGCTCGCGCCACGCCATTCGACCAGCGGTGGCCAGCCACTCCTCTCGAGAGAGGCCGAGCGTCGCGACACCAGCCACGGTTGGCGGCAGCGACGACTCCACCCGCTCCTCCAGCGCATCGATCTGGCGCCGCGCGGGCTGTCCCTCCGAGTGATCCTGCTGGGCGGCCGCGCGTTGGAGCGACTGGCCAATCGCCGACAGCGCGGCGTCATCGATAACCTCCGACCTGCGCAGTTCGACGGCATGGGCCGCCATCACGGACCACAACGCGGGCTGGATGGGACCACCGGATCGGGACTCTTGTCTTTCCCCGTCGCTGCCCGGTGTCGGCTCCGTTGGAGCACCGCTCCTGCCGATGTAGCTGAGGATATTCGTCATTCGTGCGTCGTCAGTCATGGAATGGAAATCACCTGATCGTGGAACCGCGACATCGCGAGGCGTGCGATCGCGTGGGC
Organism: Chloroflexota bacterium; assembly: GCA_023389575.1. Taxonomy (GTDB): domain Bacteria; phylum Chloroflexota; class Chloroflexia; order Thermomicrobiales; family UBA6265; genus JACCYX01. The sequence goes on from JAEWEG010000037.1 coordinate 626, forward strand.
ATCTGTCCTGTGGATTGGGTGCTGGACCGTCGTTAACGCGCCTGTCGGAGGCGCCCTATGGCCCGCGGAGCCCAATCCAGGTGCGCAAAGTATGGACGGTGCGCCAGATTCCTGCTTCATGGCCCATTCGTCGCCGGTGGGGGTTAGCTGGTACCATGCCGCTTGAAACCGCAGGCAAACGGCCAATGCGACGGTCTACGTACAGGTGATACGCGCCGCCTCGTGGCGTGAACTGATGGAGGGGTAAGAATGGCAGGCATCACCCGTTTCGACGCTCGAATCAACCGGCGCCGGCTGCTTGCGGCCTCTGGTGGCATCGCCCTCGGGGCAAGCTTCCTTGGTCGCGGAATCCCGGCGCTCGCCCAGGACCAGGTCATCGCGACCCTCGTCACCGACACCGCTGGCATCGGCGACCAGAACTTCAATGACCTCGCCAACGCGGGTGGCGAACGCGCCGCCGAGGAGCTCGGTATCGACTGGCGCGTCCTTGAGAGCCAGACCCAGGCCGACTACGTCACCAACCTCACGCTTGCCGTCGAACAGGGCCAGGTCGCCGTTCCCAATGGCTTCCTGCTCGTCGACGCCGTCGCCGAGGTGGCGCCGCAGTTCCCGGACAAGTACTTCGTCTTCATCGACGCGGTCGCCGAGTTCGAGAACGTCCAGAACTACCTGTTCAAGGAAAACGAGGGCGCGTTCCTCGGCGGTATCCTCGCCGGGCTCGCCACGCAGACCGGCCAGACCGGCATGGTCGGCGGTATTCGCGTGCCGCCAGTGATGCGCTACGAAGTCGGGTTCGCCGCTGGCCTCGCCACCGTCAATCCGGATGCCACCTTCACGGTGTCCTACGCCGACGACTTCGAGGATCCCAACCTCGGCAAGGAATTGACCAGCGCGCTGTATGACGGTGGCGCCGACATCGTCCTCTCCGCCGCTGGTCGCACCGGCACGGGCTGCTTCGACGCCGCCAATGAAAAGGGCCCGGGCTTCTGGGTGGTGGCGGCCGACACCGATCAGGCGCATCTCGGTCCGGACGCGCAGCTCTGCTACGTCAAGAAGGGCGTCGACGAGGCGGTCTTCCAGGGCGTCGAGCACGTCGTGAACGGCACGTTCGAGGGTGGCATCTTCAACCTGGCCCTGGCCGACGGTGGCATGGACCTGCTTGGCATTCACGCCTCGATCGACCCGTCCTTCGCCGACGTGGTCGCCGCCTACAAGCAGGCCATCATCGATGGCACGATCGTGGTCCCGGCCGACGACGATGAACTCGCCGCGTTCGTCCCGACCCCGCTCGAGGGCACGACACCTTCCGCGAGCCCGGTCGCCACGCCGGCGTCCTGATCTTTCGCCGCATTCCACCGCTGAGTGGCGGTGACAGTGGAGCGGAGGCGATCGCCTCCGCTCCATCGAGGCCGGCATCCCCATGACTCACCCCCCGGACACCACATCCACGCCACCCGCCGTGGTTATGCGCGATGTCGTCAAGCGCTTCCCCGGCGTCGTTGCCAACGACGGCGTGAACCTTTCCGTCAACGCGGGTGAAATCCATGCCCTGCTTGGTGAGAACGGCGCGGGCAAGTCCACCCTGATGAACCTGCTCTTTGGTCTCTACAACCCCGACGAGGGGCAGATCGAGATCAACGGAAAGCCGGTCACCTTCCACAACACGCGCGACGCCGCGAAGGCCGGACTCGGCATGGTCCATCAGCACTTCATGCTGATCCCAGGTTTCACCGTCGCCGAGAACGTCATCCTCGGGAACGAAGGGCCCGACACCCTCCTCGATCGGGAAGCGGCCTCGCGCAAGGTCGGCGAAATCGCCGCCTCGTACGGTCTCAACGTCGACCCGAATGCCCGTGTCCAGGACCTGCCCGTCGGACTCCAGCAGCGTGTCGAAATCCTCCGCGCCCTCTATCAGGGCAGCCGCATCCTGATCCTGGACGAACCCACCGCCCTGTTGACCCCGCAGGAAGTCGACGACCTGTACGTCATTCTGCGACGGCTCAAGGACGACGGCGGCACCATCATCTTCATCACCCACAAGCTGCGCGAGGTCGCGAATGTCAGCGACCGGGTGACCGTCATCCGGCGCGGCAAAACGATTGGAACCCGGACCACCGCGGAAACCACGCCTCACGAACTGGCCGAACTGATGGTCGGCCGCGAGGTGCTGCTTCGCGTCGACCGTCCACCCGCCAGCCCTGGCGAGGCCATCCTTGAGGGCAGGAATCTTGTCTGCACCAACAATCACGGCGCGACCACGCTCGACGTGGCGTCAATCCAGCTCCGCCGGGGTGAAATCCTTGGCGTCTGCGGCATCGAAGGCAACGGCCAGGCGGAGCTGATTGAAGTCCTTTCCGGCATGCGCGCTCCCGATTCGGGAACCCTCGAAATCCACGGCAAGAACGTGGTCGGGCAGAACACCACCGGATTCCGGCGGGCGGGAGTCTCCTATATTCCCGAGGACCGCCAGAGTCGCGGCCTCGTCCTCGACTTCCCGCTTTGGGAAAACGTCCTCATCGGGAACACGGAGCGCAAGGGGTTCGTCCAGAAGGGCATCGTCCGCCAGCGCTGGATCCAGCAACTCACCTCGAGCCTGATGGAGAAGTTCGATGTCCGCGCGCCGTCGCCAATGACACCGGCGAGCGCCCTCTCCGGCGGCAACCAGCAGAAACTGATCATCGCCCGCGAACTCCATCGCGATCCAGATATCGTTCTGGCCATCCAGCCAACGCGTGGCCTCGACGTGGGAGCCATCGAATTCGTCCATCGCAGCCTGGTGGAAGCCCGCGACGCGGGAAAGGCGGTCATGTTGCTCTCGTTCGACCTCGACGAAATCCTGGACCTGAGCGACCGGATCGTCGTCCTCACGGAAGGGAAGATCGTCGGCGACATGCCAGGCAATGAGGCCGACCGTGGCCAACTTGGGCTGCTGATGGGCGGGCGCGCCGCGGAAACCGCGAGGGCGGCGGACTGATGAAGCACATCCCGCACCTTCCGCTCGAAAGGGCACTGCCATGAGCATCCGCCCGGGAAGCGCCGTCATCAATGCCCTCGGCTCCATTCTCGCGGTCGTCGTCGCGCTCCTCATCGGCGCGATCGTTATCGTCATCTCCGGCCACAACCCCTGGGATGCCTACACCGCCCTCGCCGAAGGGGCGCTCGGAAGCCGTCGGGGTCGGGCCGAGACGCTGGTCTACGCCGCGCCACTCCTGCTTGGCGGGCTGGCGTTCGCGGTCGCCGCGCGCTCCGGCCTGTTCAACATCGGCATCGAAGGCCAGCTCGTCATGGGCGGGTTCGCCGCCGCGCTCATTGGCGCCTCTGACTGGGGACTCGCGCAACCGGTGCACATCACCCTCGCGCTGGTCGCCGCCATCATCGCCGGAGGGATCTGGGGAGCGATTCCCGGCGCCCTAAAGGCCTTCACCGGCGCTCACGAAGTCATCACCACGATCATGCTCAACTACCTCGCGTTCCGGCTCATCACCTACCTCGTCCAGAAACGCTCGGACGTCCTGCCCGTCGACCCGCAGGTGCAGGGGACGGAACGCGTGCTTGACAGCGCGCGCCTGCCGATTTTGCTCGACCGCACCCGGCTCCATATGGGCGTGCTCATCGCGGTCATCGCGGCGATCCTGATCTGGTTCGTCCTGTTCAAGACCACGTTTGGCTACAAGGTGCGAACCGTCGGCCTCTCCGAAGGCGCATCACGGTACGGCGGCATCCACTGGGGCCTCACCGTCACCCTCGCCATGGGCGTCGCGGGCGCGCTCGCCGGTCTGGCGGGCGCCGGGGAGTCGCTCGGTCTCCACGGACGTCACAGCGCCACCCCGCCCGGGCTCGGATTCACCGCCATCGCCGTCGGTCTCGTCGGTCGCAACCACCCCATCGGCGTTATCTTCTCCGCCCTGCTATTCGGGCTCCTCAGCGCGGGAGCGCCATCGATGCAGGCGAACGCGGGCGTCAGCCGGGAAATCGTGCTGGTCCTCCAGGGCCTCGTCATCCTCGCGGTCGCCGCCTTCGAAGCCATGAACCGCCTTCCATGGTTCCGCAAACTCACCAACCCACCCGCTCCGTCCGGTGGGGATCGCGCCAGCGCGATTGGCATGGCTCCGGAAATCGAATCTCGCCCCGCCCCGCCGGCGCTTTAGGGAAGGCTGACATGGGAGACTTCTTCACCATCGCACTGCTCACCGCCACCCTCCGGATGGCGACCCCACTCGTCTTCGCCGCCATGGGCGGGCTGCTATCCGAGCGCTCTGGCGTGATGAACATCGCTCTCGAAGGGATGATGCTCATCGGCGCGTTCTTCTCAGTGGCGGGTACCTACTGGACCGGCACGCCGTGGCTGGGCGTCCTCATCGGCATCGCCTGCGCGGCGGTCGCCGGTCTCATCCACGCCTTCTGGTGCATCACGCTCCGCGGCAACCAGATAGTCGCCGGCACCGCGATCAACCTGATCGCCGCCGGGCTCACCGCCTTCCTCATCCAGCTCATCTGGGGCCGCGCCGGTGGATCTGATTCAGTCGAAAAACTGCCGAACGTCTTTGGCGGGGTAAACATCCTCGTTATTCTCGCCTTCGCGGTGGTGCCGCTGGTTCACGTCTATCTGTTTCGCACACGCCAGGGACTTCACACCATGGCTTCCGGCGAGAGCCCCCAGGCGGCCGAAAGCGTCGGCATCGATGTCACCCGGAACCGGTACATCGCCGTCGTCACCAGCGGCGCGCTGGCGGGCCTGGGTGGAGCGTTCCTTTCCATTGGAAACCTCTCGTACTTCACGCTCGACATGACCGCCGGGCGAGGCTTCATCGCATTGGCCGCCGTCATCATCGGCGGTTGGACCCCCTTCGGGGCGGCGGCCGCCGCGCTGCTGTTCGGAGCGGCGCAGGCGGTTCAGATCCAGGCCCAGGCAACCCCCGGATTCCCCATCTCGTCCGATCTCCTGGTCGCGCTGCCGTACCTGCTCACCCTCATCGCGGTCACCGGATTGATCCGCGGCTCCACCGGTCCCGCCGGGCTTGGCAAGCACGCCAGCGCGCATTGAAATCCGCGGTGAGCCGGGTGCCACCTACACCACCGGGGCATTTCGTCGCGGGTTTTACTGGATTACGACAGGATTAGAACCGCGAAAGACGATAAAATGGCTATCGGTGTCGTAAGATATTGGTGATGAGCGCCATTCAGGACTCATGGGCCATGCGTCCCGAATGGCCCGATCTGGGATGGGAATGTCACCCTGCTACATCTCGATCCAGCCCGGCAGGCGTTCGGCTCACGACCTTCGCAGGCAGCCAGGCACGCTCGCGGCGTGCGGTTCCGATGAACTACAGGAAAGTGGTGTTACTCATGGCGGATGTGATTCGGGTGATCGTTATCGAACGCGAACCGCTGTATCGCCATGGCCTGGTCGCGGTGCTGGATTCCCTCGAAGCGATCGAGGTTGCCGGCAGCGCCGACTCCGTGGAGTCCGGCTACAAACTCGCCGATGAGGTCTCGCCGTCCGTCGCCCTCGTCGGAACCAACCTTACCGAGTCCCCTGGGCTCTCCTTCGCGGCCGAAATGCGCCGTCGATACCCGGCCATCGCCACGATCGTCATCGCTTCCCACGAAAGCGACGACGAACTGTTCGCGGCCATCCGGGCGGGAGCGGCGGCCTACTCCGGGCGCAATCTGGACGAGGAAACCCTGCTCGAATTGGTGACCCGCGCCGCCACCGGTGAGTACGTCATCAACGAGCAACTGCTCAGCAAGCCGTATGTCGCGGCCCGTGTGCTCGATCAGTTCCGCAACAATGTCACCTCCGATGCCGCTCTCAGCCATGCCTTCATGCCCCTCACCGACCGTGAGCTCGAAATCCTTCGCAAGGTGAGCGAGGGCATGACCAACGCCGAAATCGGCTACGCCCTCGGTATCAGCGCCCAGACCGTCAAGAACCACGTCACGTCCATCCTTCGCAAGCTGGCCGTGAACGACCGTACCCAGGCCGTGGTGACCGCGCTTCGCCGCGGCTGGATCACCATCGACGAAACGCCGGAGAGCGAGAATGGAGCGGGCATGACCTCGACTCCCACCAGCCGCCTGGGAACGCGCTCCAGCAACAACTAGCGAGCATCCCGAGCGTCGATCAAACACCCACCATCAACGGCGCAGAGAGCCCAGCGAGCCACCGGCTTGCTGGGCTTTTCCGTTCGCGCGGAACGCCGGCGATCCTGGACCGCTGCTTCAGGTCAAGGCGCGACCCACCGGACCTTCGCGGTTCGTGACCTTTTCCACGTCCCGCATTGACCCGATTCCCCCTTGCGGGGACAATACCCAACATCAAGATGGGAAACGGAACTGGCCCGGCGCACCTCAGGCGACCGGTCCAGAAAGCAAGGTCGATGGGAGAGTTCCTCGCATGGTCATCAGCAAAATGGTCGGAGCCTGGGTTCGGCGCAAGGAAGATCCCCGGCTTATCTCTGGCACATCCACCTATGTCGACGATGTCAAGCTGCCTGGCATCCTGCATGCCGCCTTCGTACGAAGCCAGTACGCCCACGGCATCATCAACGGCGTCGACGCCTCCGCGGCCGAAGCCGCTCCGGGTGTCGTGGCCGTCATCACGGACGCCAACCTCAACCAGTACCTGAAGAACCTCGAAAGCGAATCCGCGGGCGAGGACACCGGCGAGGAAGAGGAAGACACCGGCGACGCGATTCCTGTGCCGCCAATTCGCCCTCTCGCTCACGGCAAGGTCCGCTTCATCGGCGAAGCGATCGCCATGGTCGTCGCCGAAACGCGCGCCCAGGCGGTTGATGCCGCGGAACTCGTCGAAGTCGACGTCGAGCCGCTCGAGGCCGTCACCGATGTGTTCGCCGCGATGGAAGATGGCGCGCCACTCGTCTACGACGAGGTGAAGAACAATATCGGCGCGGTAGTCGGCGGCAAGCGCGGCGGTGATGTCGACGCGGCATTCGCCAGCGCCGCGCACACGGTCAGCGCCCGCATCCAGTGCCAGCGACTCAGCGCCGTACCAATGGAGCCACGCGCCGTCCTCGCCACCGTCGATCCCATCACCCAGGGCCTCACGTTCTGGACCTCCACCCAGGCACCGCACTGGAACCGTAACGATATCGCCAGCGCGCTGGGACTCCAGCAGAACCAGGTCCGCTGCATCGCGCCCGAGGTTGGCGGCGGGTTCGGCCAGAAGATCGGCGCGTACGCCGAAGACTTCCTTGTCTCAGGGGCCGCCTACAAGCTGAAGCGACCGGTCAAGTGGATCGAAACCCGCTCCGAAAACTTCCTCGGCAGCGCCCATGGCCGCAACCAGTGGGCCGACATCGAGGCGGCGGCCGACGAAACCGGCAAGATCACCGCGCTCCGCGCCAGGGTCACCGGTGATGCCGGCGCCCTGCCCAAGGGCCTGGGCCTGGCGTCTTCCACCTGGATCATGTCGACGGGCTGCTACGACATTCCGGCTCTCGACTACGTCTGCACCACGGTCTACACCAACACCGGCGCGAACCACGCCTATCGTGGCGCTGGTCGCCCCGAGGCCGCGTACTACATTGAGCGCGTCGCCGACCTCGTCGCGGACGCCACTGGAATCGATCCGGTCGAGGTGCGCCGCCGCAACTTCATCCAGCCAGATCAGTTCCCCTTCGACACCCTCGCCGGTCCGCAGTACGACTCCGGCGACTACGACAAGGCGCTCAACAAGGCGCTGGAGGTCACGGACTACGAAGCGCTCCGCAAGGAACAGGCGGAACTCCGGTCCCAGGGCCGCTACATCGGCATCGGACTCGCCAGCTACGTGGAAATCTGCGGCTTCGGCCCCTATGAAAGCTCCACCGTGCGCGTCGAGCCGAGCGGTTCCGTCACCATCTTCACCGGTATTTCCCCACACGGTCAGGGCCAGGAAACCACCTTTGCCCAGCTTGCGCATGACAGCATCGGCGCGGATTTCGACGGCGTCTTCGTTCACCATGGCGATACCGGCAACACGCCGCAGGGTAACGGCACCATGGGTAGCCGCGGTCTCGCCGTCGGCGGCGCGGCCCTCATGATCTCGCTCGAGAAGATCAAGGAAAAGGCGAAGCAGATCGCCGCCCACCTGCTGGAGGCCTCGGCCGAGGACATCGAGATCGAGGAAGGCGTATACCGGATCAAGGGCGTGCCGACGCGGTCTGTCACGCTCGCCGACATCGCCGGCGCCGCCTACAGTGGCAGCCTGCCGGACGAGATCGACGCCGGCCTGGAGTCAACCGACTTCTTCCGCCCATCGGGTACGACCTTCCCGTTTGGCACGCACATCGCAGTGGTGGAAGTCTTCCCCGAAACGGGTGAGACGAAGTTCCTCCGCTACGTATCGGTGGACGACTGCGGCAAGATCATCAGCCCCATGCTCGTGACCGGGCAGGTTCATGGCGGTCTCGCCCAGGGCATCGGACAAGCGCTGTTCGAGGAGGTCCAGTACGACGAATCCGGCGAAATCCTGTCCGGCACGCTCAACGACTATGTCGTGCCCCGCGCCCATCACTTCCCGGAATTCGAGTCGTACCATACCGAAACCCCAACGTACATCAATCCGCTTGGGGCGAAGGGAATCGGCGAGGCAGCCACCATCGGCGCGACGCCCGCCACGGTCAACGCCGTCATCGACGCGCTGGAGCCGTGGGGTATCACCCACCTGAACACCCCGTTCACTCCTCAGCGCCTCTGGCAGGCGATCCAGGACGCAAGCGCCACCGCCGCGGACTGATCCATCACCGCGTCACAACGAAGAGGAAGAGAGGGCAGGCGCCACGCCTGCCCTCTCTTCGTTCCTACCGAGTAACCGGTCGGGCGATCCTGTCTCCGCCCTACGGCTGGACGAACAACGCCTCATATGCGGCGGCCTGCCCGTCGAACCACGCCGATTGCTCCCGCAAGGTGTCCTTCACGGTCTCCAGCGCTTCCCGCACCCGGCTCGGCGCCGGACCTCCGGGCACGTCACGAATGGACGCGCTCGTCAATCCATCCAGCGGCGGTCGCTCTTCCGCGAACACCGGATGAATCCCGGCCCATTCCTCGTCCGTCAGGTCGGCGAACGTCTTGCCCTCCGCGATGCACGTACCGACCAGGCGGCCCACGACACCATGAGCCTCCCGGAACGGCACTCCTCGCCTGGCCAGCAGGTCGGCCGCATCCGTCGCCAGGGTGAAGTCGCCGATAGCCGCCTCGGCCAGCCGCTCCTCGTTGAAGGTAGTCGTCTTGACCATCGGCGGGAACACATCGAGCAGCGCCACGATGGTGTCCACCGCGTCGAACAGCCCCTCCTTGTCCTCCTGCAGATCCTTGTTATACGCCAGCGGCAGCCCCTTTAGCGTGGTCAGCAACCCCATGAGGTCCCCAAACACGCGCCCGGCCTTGCCGCGACCAAGCTCGGCGATGTCGGCGTTCTTCTTTTGCGGCATGATCGAGGAGCCGGTCGAGAACGCGTCCGAAAGTTCGATGAACCGGAACTCGCCGGAAGACCAAAGGATGAGTTCCTCGCTCAACCGCGAGAGATGAACCGCGATGGTCGAGCAGGCAAACAGCGCGTCGAGGGCGAAATCCCGGTCGCCAACCGCGTCAAGGCTGTTCGCCGAGATGCGCGAGAACCCAAGGTCCACCGCCACCGACGGCCTGTCCAGCGGGAACGAGGTCGCCGCCAGCGCCCCCGAGCCCAGCACGAGGACATCCGCCCTTCGATGCGCGTCTCGCACGCGGTCCAGGTCACGAAGGGTCATCTCTACGTAGGCCAGCATGTGATGGGCCAGCAACACCGGCTGTGCCCGCTGGAGATGCGTGTAGCCCGGCATCACGGTCGACGGATGTGCTTCAGCGACCTGCACCAGCGCCTCGGCGAACGCCAGCAGGCCATGGCCAATCTCGATCAGCGCCCGCTTCGTCCAGAACCGGAAGTCGTTGGCGACCTGATCGTTCCGGCTTCGGCCGGTGTGCAGCTTGCCCGTCACCGGTCCGATCAACTCGCGCAACCGGCGCTCGACCCCGGTGTGCACATCCTCGTCCGCCAGTGTCAGGTGAAACTCGCCCCGGTCAACCTCGTCCAGCACGTCCCAAAGCCCCGCCTCGATCTGGGCCGCGTCCTCGACCGGAATGATCCCCTGGCGCCCCAGCATGCGGACGTGCGCGATCGATCCCCGGATGTCCTCCCGGACCATCCGCACATCGAACAGCACCGAGGCATTCAACGCCTCGACCCGCTTGTCGGGCGCCACCGCGAACCGCCCGCCCCACGCCTTGACCGTCCCCTGCTGGACATCGGCCCCATCCGTCGACTCACTCATGCCACTTCCTCTCCAACCGACGCCTGGCGAACCAAAGACGCCCGCCATGCATTCGGACAGCTTTCCGCCCGGCTTTGACGCGACGCCACCCTGACCGTACTATAGTGACAAAATGTCACCTGCGTACGTACGCCAGGAGTTCCGCATGCCGCGACAATTCATTTCCACACTCACCCAGTCCGGTATCGCCGCGGTGCTACTGTTCACGCTAATCGCCTCACCCGCCCTGGCCCAACCAACCACCTCGTTCGGTACGGTCGAAGCCACCAGCGCGCTCTACATTCGGTCCTGCGCGAACCTCCACTGCGACATCGTCGCCCGGGCGACCCTGAGCGACACGCTCGAAATCACCGGCGACCTCGACAATGGATTCTATCCTGTCCACTTCCAGGGAACCTCTGGATATGCCTACGCCCTCTATGTGAACAACGGCAACGGCGCGCCGTGGTTCGTCGAAGGCACGCCAGCCTGCAATCAGGTCGCGCTCATCTTCGACATCGGCATCGGCTACGAGCCATCCGCCGAGATCCTGAACACGCTCGTCTCCACTGACACCCCGGCCACCATGTTCCCGATGGGATGGTGGGCGTTGGCCTTCCCCGACTACCTCCGACAACTCGATGCCGCCGGATTCCCCATTGGCACTCACGGCGACCAGCCAATCTTCCTCACCGAACAGACGCCCGAAACGGTTCGCGCCGACATCCAGAACTCCACGTCGAACATTGAATCGGTTCTCGGCCGCGATATCGACGAATACTTCACGCCCTACGCCGCCGACACGAACGAGCAGGTACGCGGCGTTGCCTCCAGCCTCGGACTCCTCCCGGTCGGCTGGAACATCTCCGCCAACGACTACGGACCAGACGCCACCGAATTCGAGGTCTACCATCGCGTCATGGGCAATGTGTACCCAGGCGCGATCATCGAGATGCACCTCGACGGCCCCGCCACCAGCACGTCCACCGCGCTCGCGCTCCCGCGCATCATCGCCGACCTCGAAGCCATGGGCTACGAATTCGTCACCATTCCCGACCTCGTGATTCCCTGCGATGGCGTCACGCCGTCGTAAACTATCGATGTCGGTCCCGTACGAACTGGTCTATACTGCCAAATAGCACACCTGTTCGACTTTTCGGCGTTGTGGGGTACGTCGTCAGTATGAATACAGTCCTTGCCACAACACATCCATCGAACGCCACGCGCCTGGTCGACCAGGTCGGCGCGCTTCGCGCCAGCCTCGACCGCGAAGGCATCTCGATCACGGACATGAGCCGGGCGGGTTCGCTGGAAATGAACCTTGGCACGGAAGATCCTGAAGCCGACCTCACGCACTCCTCCGGCCCGGTCGACATCGTCCGGCTTGAAGGCCCCATCGCCGCGCGACCCGTTGCCACCGCCGAACCTGGCGCCACCGCCTTCCATTATTTCCTCGACGGCGCGCAGAAGACCATCCCGGTCTGCCGGATCGGACTCACCCCGGTGGTCGCGGCGATCTCCGCGGCGGGCATACTCGAACGAGACGAGTCCGGCCAGCCCCGGCTCGTTCGTGAGGCGCTCCGCGTGCGGCAGGCGTGGATCACGCCCACCCGGCTGAACAATCCCGCGCTCTCCCGCCTGATCGACGAGATTCTGTCCACGGGCGGAATCCTCGAGGATCCACTCGAACATCACGATGGCGAGCCGCTCGACGACTACGACCGCATCGCCGGCAACTACGGCCAAACCCTCTCATTGGCATTCAAGCTGGCGGGGGAACTCCGTGCTCGACAGGAACGACGCCTCATCGACCAGTGGGAGACATCGCTGAGCACGACCAGCCCCGAAAGCTGGATCGTGGTCGATGGTCCGCTGCGTGGGAACATCCGGAACGCCGTTGGCCTGGTCAAGAACCTCCAGACCCAGCAACTCACCCACAATGAGGCCATCGCCCTGTTCGATCTTCCGCAGGGCTCCCGCACCACCGCGTTCCGATACGCCAGCGCTGACGCCGATCCCGACCACGACACCGGCGAGGGCAAGACCATGTGGTACATGCGGCTCTGGAGCCCCACGGGCATGGACGCCCGGCATTCACTCGTGCGGATCGAGGCGGCCCACGATGTCGCCACCACCGCTCAGATTGACGAGATATCGTCCTGGATCCTGGCCGAGCGCCTGCCCCGCGCGACCGCCGATCCCCGCTGGCCGACGCTCCTCTACCCGATCCACTACCTGGAGCGCATCCTCAAACGACGTCTCTCCGAACTCACCGCTGGCTGGCCCTCGGCCTGAATCGCGCACTGGATATGCCTGCATGAATGGACATCTCGCCACCGAACTGAATCTCGACGGCCTCGACAACGCCAGTGTCCGCGTTTGGCGGCAGGACGCGTTCCAGCACCTGATCGATGCCGAAACCGGTGAGATCGGCCGCGTGGTGAGCAGCGAAAAGGAGCCAGCCGGCGCCCACACCTTCTACTTCTGGGCGGCCGACGACGCGCTTACGCTTGACGTCGGACACATCGTCGTCGCCTTCGCCGAGGAGGCCGCGGTCATCGGCGTCGTGGACGAACCGCGCCGCTACTCCGATCTCCGGTCATTCCTCGATGACTACTTCGACCGCCATATCGAGATCGCCCTCGACGCCGACGCGCCAACCCAGCGGCCAGAGATCCTGGTCTTCTCCGTCAAGGTCCTGGCCACCAAGCACCGTCGCCCCGACGTTCAGTCCCAGCGTCCCGTCATCAACGGCCCGGTCTACTTCGCCACGCAGGAGGCGATCAAGTACGCGCTCGGCACCGAAGGGTTCACCGGCAGCCCCGTTCCCGCGCTGATGCACACCAACGGCAACTACATCCGTGACGACGAAGGCATCATCCAGGTCGACGAGATCGGGCTCCCCCGCTTCCAGCGCACGCCGCTGTACCTGGACGAGGACTACCTGCTCGGCCCCGAGGCGGGCCACGCCAACTGGACCGGCCAGTCCGGACTCGCCACCAAGACAAGCCACGCCCTGTTCCTGATCAGTTCCGTTTTCCAGACACTCCAGCGGGAAAATACGTCCGTGGCCGCCCTCATGTTCAACGTGAAGGGACCCGACCTGCTCTGGCTGGACAAACCCGCCCAACCAGCCGCCGACGACGAGTCCACCTACGCCAACGCTGGCTGGAACGGCCTCAGCGCAGATCACCTCGACGCGTACGCCTCCTTCGGCCTGGAACCACTCGCCTTCGAAAACACGCGCGTGTTCGCGCCGTTCCGCATGGGTCGCGACCCCGAGCCGAACAACCTCGACCTGGTCAACCTCGCCGGGTTCAGCCAGCACGACCGGCTCAACACCGAGCGCAACGCGCCGGGGGAAACGGACAACGTCTACCCGATCCTGTGGTCGTTGGAATCCGCGCTGTGGCATCCCACTCGCATCTTCGATTTCAACGACCTGGACGACAAGCTGATGGGGTTCATCTTCGAACTCCGCGAGCAGGGCGTGAAATCCCTCAACGATCTCTGGAGCCTGTTCAGCCGCATCGAGGCCCATTTCGCGGACGAAGCCAACCTCCGCGAGGACACCTGGCACGGGCACCACAAGGCCACCATCCGCAAGGCCCAGAACCGGTTCAAGAGCCTCAAGGAAAAGCTCGGTGGCCTCGTCGCCGATGGCGTGGTCGAATACGGCTCCGCCCCGCGCTACGACGGCAAGTTCGAGCCCAACGAGGTCCGCGTCATCGACATCTCCTCCTGCAACACCACCGCCCAGGAACTCATCGTCAGTTCCGCCATCGACCGCATCTGGAAGAGCGCCGAGAAGAGCGACATGGGCGTGGACAAGCTCATCGTGTTCGTCGATGAGTTGAACAAGTACGCGCCCGCCGGGGGCGAGAGCGGGCTCCGCAATACGCTGGTCGATATCGCCGCTCGCGGTCGACACCTCAATGTCGTGTTGCTCGGCGCGCAGCAGTTCCGTTCCAAGGTCGACGGCGAAATCCTCGGTAACTGCGGCACGTCGTTCTACGGCCGCATCGGCGACGAGGAGATCATCAACCCTGCCTATCGCTCGATCACGGACACCGCCAAGCAGGAACTCCTGGGGCTGCGCAAGGGGCGAATGCTGGTTCGCCACGCCCACTTCCGCGCTCCACTATTCGGCGCGTTCCCAATGCCGCCCACCATACCGGGCGTCTATGGCCAGCGCATCTTCAACGGGACCACTCGTTACTCCGATCCGTGCGCCGGCCTCCATTCAGTCCTGAAAAAGCTCATGGGCAATCGTGGCCCAACCATCGAAGCGATCCGCGCCGAAGCCAACGGAGCGTCTCCAGAGGCGATCGACGGCGTTCGCACCCAGATCACTCGCCTCTACGCGTCCGGCAAGCCGCAACTCGGCCAGGACCCATGGAAAGCCGCGGTCCGCCAATTGCGTCAGGCAGCCGCCCAGTCGAGTCGCGCATGAGCAGACCCATTCGCATCGCTCACTTCTCCGATACGCACCTCGGCTACCGCTCCGGTGCCCGGACCGAACCCGACTCCGGCCGCAACCAGCGAACGGTGGATGTCGACCTGGCCTTTAGCCGTGTGATCGACGACATCCTCTCTCAGGACGTCGACGCCGTCATTCACGGCGGGGACGTATTCCATCATTCCCGGCCGACCTGGCAATCGCTCCGTCACTTCATTCGCCAGATGCGTCGCTTCGAGGATGCCGGCCTGCCCGTGCTCGTCATCGGCGGGAACCACGACACGCCGCGCATTCGAACCGGAGGGTCCGCCTACAGCGTCCTCGAACTCGCGCTGCCAGGCATCACCTTTGCCTGCGACTATGAGGACGTACCGTTCCCTAACCCATTCCCAAAGCATGACGTCTGCGTCCAGGCCATTCCCCACGGCGCGCTCACCAACCCCGACCCTCCACTTTCGACGCCGCCCACCGATGGCAAGCACAACATCATGGTCATCCATGGCGTGGCGCCCGGGGTACTGCCCGAGGGACTGCAGGCCGAACCCGGCGAGCAGGACATCCCAGCCCACCTCCTCGAAGCGCCCGGCTACAACTACATCGCGCTGGGTCACATCCACCAGGCACAGCAGGTCACCAGCACGGCATGGTACAGCGGCTCCACCGAGCGATTCGGCTGGGGTGACGAGACCGCGAATCCCGGCTACAGCATCGTCGAGTTCACCGATCCGGCGCAGCCGGCCACGGTCACCCGGCGCGAAATCGAAACCCGGCCGATGATTCGTCTCAAGCCGGTCTATGGCAACAACCGCGCTGGAAAGGACATCGCGACTGGCATCCTCGACACGCTGCGGTCGCTCGATTCTCCGGAGGCCATGACGCGCGTCGATCTCCGCGAGGTCGACCGCCCCACTCGACGCGAGGTCCACAATATCCTCCGCCGCGAGGCAGGCAGATTCGTCTGGACCTGCGACCTCGCGCCCGAACGCACGGTCTTCGTTCCCGAAAGCGACGCCCCGGCCGAAGACGACTCGGCGCTCGATCTCCACGCGCTGTTCAGCGAGTTCGTCACGATGCGTCGCCCAACCTATGTCAACCAGGACTTCGCGGCCCAGTTCCTCGACCGGGGCGGCCGGGCGCTTACCGAGGCCCTGCTCGACGGCGACACACCAACACCCGAGGAAGACCTGCTTTCATGATCCTGACCCGCATCGATATCGAGAACTTCAAGCGGTACCGTGGCGAACACTCCATCGAGGTTCCCGCCCAGGCCACGATTGGCGTCATCGGCGAAAACGGCACTGGCAAGACGACCCTCTTTGAGGCCATCGAGTGGTGCCTCTACAGCCCACGCAGCCTTGCCCCGGCCGATGTCCGGCCCCGCGGAGCGGCCGGTCATACCTCGGTCACGGTCTACCTCGAATCCGTCGATGGCTCGGTCCAGTACGCGGTGCAGCGCATCCTCAAGCGCACACCGTCGGCCTCGATCTTCCGGATCGACGAGAACGGCGGCATGGAGAAGATCGCCGATGGCGCGAAGCAGGTCAGCGATTACGTAAGCACCAAACTCATCGGCTTGAACCACACGGCTTTCACCGCAACCTTCTTCACCCGGCAGAAGGAACTTCACCTGTTCGACGACGAGACTCCTGGCAAGCGTCGGGAAGAAGTCGGTCGCCTGCTCGGGCTCGAAACCATCCGCTCAGCCCAAAAGCTCATCAATGCCGATCGATCCAGGGCGAACTCGGAGGCACGCGCGCTTCACGAACAGTACGAACGCGAATCCAAAGGCCGTGACTTCCCCGCCGAACTCACCGCCATCGAAGAACGCATCGCCCAGCGCACCGCCGAACGCCTCGCGGCCACCCAGGCGATCGCCGCCACCGCCGATTCACGCTCCGTCGCCGAAGCGACCCTGACGGCCGTCATCGCTCGCCGCGACCAGGACGCCACGCTCGGCCATGCCATCGCCTCCCACCAACAGGAACGGAAGTCGCTCCAGACCAGAAACGGACAGATCGAGCACGAACTCGCCACGCTCAAGACCCGCGAGCGCGAGCGCGTGGCCCTTCTAGAACAGGCTTCGCGTCTTCCGGCGCTCCGTCAGCAGGTCGCCGACCAAGAAGAACAACGAACGCGGTACGAGAAGCGCAACGAGTTGGGCCGGGTCATCAAGGACGCCACCTCGCGAAGAAGGGATGTCATCGCATCCGTCCAGGAGCAGGTTGGCCGGATTCGCCTGACGTCACCAGTCGCTGGCTGGGCGTGGGCGCCGAACGACGAGGACAACGCCGCCGAGAGCATCAGGCGGCTTATCGACATCGCTTCTTCGCTCGACGTGCCGGCCACCGAACGGCGGGAGCAGGCGTTGCGCCGGTGCCTCGACGCCGCGGCTCGCCTGGACAAGGAGCGGGAAACCCTCAAACGCTACCGGGTCGCCCAGGCGGAGCTCCAGGAACAGGCCGATGCCGTCGTGCGAAAAGGCGAACCACGCGATGAGATTCCGCGTATCGATACCGAGCGAGACCGCCTGCTCCATCATCGCACGACGCTCGATGCCAAACGCACGAACCAGGAGGCCGAGCGCGACCGAACCCGACGCATTCTCGCCAACCTGAAGTCCCAGCAATTCGAGGACGGCTGCCCGACCTGTGGCCGCCCATTCTCACAGACCGACGCCGAGTTGGTCGCCCAGACGCTGACAAGCCGCGTCCAGGAACTCGACGGCGCCATAGCGGACCTCACTGCCCAGGCCACGACGGTCGCCCAACAGCTGGATGCCCTCGAACACCGACGCAAGGAGGTGTTCACTCGCATCGATTCGCTGGAGAAGACGCGCGCGCGCCTGACGAAAAGCGTCGCGGTGATGGAATCCCAGGCCGACACGGCTCGGGCGGCCGAGGAGGAACTGACCACCGCGCTAGCGGAAGCTGACCGCGCCGAGCATCCCACGCCAGCCGACTTGGAGAGCGCCGAGCGGCGGACCAAACTGGAGCGCGAAATCGGCGCCACCCGCTCTGGCCTACAGCCCGCCCTCCGTACACTTACCGGTGTCGAAGCTCAGCTGGCGGAGGCGTCCGCCCACCGCCAGCAACTCGAATCGGTCTCGTTCGATCCCGACGCCTACCGCGATCTCCGTGAGCGGATGCAGGCCGCCGACCGCGCCCAAACCTCCGTCGCCTACATCGACAAGGAGCTTGCCCGCCGTCCGGCCCTGCGAGACGAAGGCGCGTCCGTCGCGAGTCGACTCGCGGAAGTCGAAGGCCAACTCGCCGCGCTTGTCGAACAGCGAGAGTCACTCGCCTACCAGAACAGCGAGTTCACGAACGCCCAGTCCGCGGTCGAGCAGGCCCGGATCGCCGAGCGTCAGGCACTGGACCAGGCTCACCGCGCCGAATCCGCCTTGCGAGACGCCGAACACGCCCGCGACGTCATCCTCCGCGAGAAGGAGCGCCTCGCCAACCTCGCCCAACTGGCCGACCAGCGCCAGGTCGAGGCTGGCAACCTCGACCTGATGTCCCGCGAGTTCACCGAGTTCGAGAGATTCGCCGCCGCTCGCAAGCTACCGATCCTGTCGGACATCACCAGCCAGCTCGTCCAGTCGATCACCGCCGGACGGTACGAGCGCGTCGACTTCGACGCCGATTTCGGCATCGTCGTCTACGATGGCGACAGTTCGGACAGCTCCTACCCGGTTTCCACCTTCTCCGGCGGGGAACGAGACGCCATCACCCTGGCCGCCCGGATCGCCCTCTCGCACATGATCGGCCGCCAGGCCACCAACCCTCCCGGGTTTCTCGTCCTGGATGAGGTATTCGGCTCGCTGGACGCCAATCGCCGATCGCAACTCATCGATCTGCTCGGCGCGATCACCGGCACGTTCGAGGAACTGCGCCAGGTCTTCATCATCAGCCACGTCGACGACGTCCGCACCTCACCGGTCATCGATGAACTCTGGCGCATCGATGAGTCACCCGAGGGTGGCAGCGTCCTCATCCCGCTCGCGGCCGGCGCGGAAATCGACACCCTTTAGATGGGTTGAGGTTGCGGTCGCCCTTTCGGCGCGTATGTTACGCAACCTCAAACTTTGCCCGTCATTCCGAGCGGAGCGAGGAAACCCCGGACGAAGTCCTTCCGCCGTCAGGCGGACCCCGAACCCGCGCCTTGACCTCAGCGTCCTACGAAACAATCGGACCAGACCCTGGCCAGCGACGTCTCCGGACACGCCGCCGCGCCAGGAGATCAACCTAACGCTACAGCAGCCCCTTGTAGTTGCCGCCGTCGACCTGCACGGTCGTCCCGGTCACGTACGACGCCGCCGGAGACGCGAAGAACGCCACCACGCGGCCAAACTCCTCGGGATCGCCATGCCGTCCCATGGGGATCGCCGCCGCCTCGCGGGCGATCACGTCCTCGACCGGCTCACCTGTCTTCTCGGAGACGCCCTCGGAAATCCCCCGGATGCGATCCGTCAGAATCGAGCCAGGGCAGATGTTGTTCACCCGGATGTTCTTTTCCGCGAACTCCAGGGCCAGCGACCGCGCCAGACCAATCACCGCGGTACGGGCCGTATTCGAAAGCACCAGGTTCGGAATCGGCTGCTTTACCGAGATCGACACGATGTTCGTCAGGCTGCCGCCTCCCTGGGCTTCGAGGTGCAGAATCGCCGCGCGCGACAGCCGCAGCGTGCTCATCAGGTTCAGGTTGATCGCCTCCAGCCAGGGCTCGTCATCCGGGAAGTCCACGAAGGTCCCCGGCGGTGGTCCACCCGCGCTGCACACCACGCCATCGAGCTTCCCGCGCTGCCGCACCGTCTCCTCGATCAACTCGGCCGCCGCGTGGGGCTCGCTGAGGTCGTTCACCACCTCGATCACGTCACCACCGGTCGCCTCCCGGATCTCCGCGGCCGTCGCGGCCAGGCGTTCGGCGTCCCGACCGTTCACCGTGACCAGCGCTCCTTCGCGCGCCAGGCAGATCGCGGATGCCTTTCCGAGCCCCTTGCTCGACGCCGCCACCGCGATAACCTTGCCCTTCAACCCGAGGTCCATGTCCCAGTCTCCTTGCTGATTCCGCCAACGGTCTCGTGCCCGGCGTTGTCGCCGTCGCACATTCCCCCCTATCCTATCCCGGTTGCGCCCGGCGTCGACGCCCACATTCCAGGCGCCGTGGGTTCAGGGACAAGCGAGGCATCAATCCAGTGAGTACCGACACGGTTCGAATCGACGCCCCGAAGTCACGCCCCCGCACGTCCCGCATCGTCGCCGGGAATCCGTGGCGATTCACCGCCATCGTCTGGCTGGTCCACTTCCTGCTCACTCAAATCCCCGCCTCGCTTGCCTATCGCTACGGTTCGATTCGCACGATGAGAGAGAATCCTCCCCGGTCCGGAACCTGGGTCGAGGACTGGGGACCGAATTCCGGCGCCTGGGGCCTCACCCTGCCGGGTCTGGACGGACTCGCCGGCTTCCTGGTCGAGCCCTTCCGCCAGTGGGACGGCACCTGGTACGTCACCATCGCCAACGAGGGGTACAACACCACTCACACGGCCAATGCCGCCTTCTGGCCGCTTTACCCCTGGTTGATGAACCTCGGCTCGCGGCTTACGGGCTGGGAACCGGAAGTCATCGGCTACCTCATCTCCAACGTCGCATTTTTCTTTGCGATTTACTTCCTCTACCGAATCGTCAATATCGACTTCAGCGACACCGTCGCCCGCCGTACGGTCTGGGCTCTGGCGCTCTTTCCCACAGCCTTCTTCTTCACCGCGATCTATACCGAATCGCTGTTCTTCCTGCTGGCGGTCGCCGCGCTGTACTACGCCCGCCGCAACGAATGGCTGCTCGCGGGAGTTATCGGACTGCTCGCCGCGCTCACCCGCTCGGCTGGCGTCATGTTGCTCGCGCCATTCGGCATCCTCTTCCTCCAGCAGTTCGGCTGGAACCCACGCCGATGGTTCCCCACCGCCTTCGCCGCCGCTCTCCCCGCGCTGGGACCGGTGATCTTCGGTTGGCACCTCACCACCAAGAGCCTGGGCTTCTTCGATTGGGCCGACCAGCAATGGCAATGGAACCGCTTTTCCGCCACTCCCTGGCGCACCTTCGACTGCACGATCAACGGGTGCACGGCGGATGTCCGCCAATTCGGGTCGGTGAACACCTTCTCGGTCCAACCAGTTGACTGGGGATGGATCGGCGAACTCTTCAGCAATCTCAACTGGACGTTCATTTCGTCGAGCGAGTTCCGTTTTCGATTCGGCGAAAGCCACGTTCTGGAACTCGTCGTCACCATCCTCGCCATCGCCCTGGTCCTGATCGGCCTTCGAAAGCTCCCGCTCTACTACACCGCCTTCGTCGTGCCGCCGCTCATCGTTCCGCTGCTCACCCCAAGTTCAGTCAACCCGCTGATGAGCATGCCGCGCTTCGTGCTGCCGCTCTTCCCGCTCTTCGTGGTCGTGGCGCTCCTCGTCCAGAACCGTCGCCTCGGATGGACGCTGTCCATCATCTCGTCGTTCCTGCTGGTGATCCTCACCATGCAGTTCGCGCTCTGGTACTGGGTGTCCTGACCGCCGCACGGCTTACCCCGCCGTGATCAACACCACGTTCCCGTCCGGATCGTCCACCATCGCGGCGTATGGACCATCGGTCTGCACCGGCTCCCGGCGCCCGTGGTACCCGAACCCCACCAGGTCCCGGTACATTTGATCGACCGCCTCGTTGCTCTCCAGGAAGAATTCCAGCATCACCTGGTACCCGCCCTCCGGAAACCTCCGCCCCGGATCGTAGGTGTCGGCGAAGTACCTGTCCCAGAACAGCGTCACGCCGCTCTCCATCCTGTGCATCACGAACCGTTTGTCGTCCACGTCCTCCGGAATCTCCAGCCCAAGCCGCCGGTAGAACCGCAGCGACTCCGCCATGTCCCTGACCATCAAACCCACCATGCTCAACTGAACTGGCATCGTGTTCCTCTCTTCACATTCGGACCTTTTCCGCCCCCGTTCCCTGGGCGGGCCATTCACCCATAATAGATAGGCCCACAACTCCTCACGCCTACCCGCCGCCACAGCAACGTCAACCGTCCGCCGGGTACAATGCACACGGCAACAATCGTCAACCGCGGGCATCCGCCAACCAGGCTCGGCACGGTCCCGATCAATCCCGCGGTCGAATGCGCCCCACGGCGCACACCATACGGAGCTCGCTCAGTGGTTACAGTTCAGGAACGTTCGGCCAACACCTCCACCACCCGAACGATGACCGGCGGACAGGCTCTCGTCGGCTCCCTGCTCGCCCAGGGTATCGACACCATCTTCGCCCTCCCCGGAGTGCAACTCGACGGCGCGTTCGACGCCCTGTATGACGCGGTCGCCGCCGGCAAGCTACGCGTCTTCCATCCGCGCCATGAACAGACCGCCGCCTACATGGCCGACGGCTACGCCCGGGTCACCGGCCGCGCCGGTGTCTGCTTCGTGGTACCGGGTCCGGGCCTGCTGAACGCCTCCGCGGCATTGGCCACCGCCTACAGCTGCAACGTTCCGGTCCTTTGTGTCACCGGTCAAATCCAGTCGAACCTGATCGGCGTCGGACGCGGCCAGCTCCACGAAATCCCGAACCAGCTCGAAATGATTCGTTCGGTCACCAAGTACTCCGGCCGCGCAACCGAGCCCGCCGCCATCCCCGGCCTGGTCAACGAAGCCATCTCCAGCATGTGGTCCGATCGCATTCGCCCGGTCGAAATCGAAATCCCACCCGATACCCTGTTCGCCAGCGATGAGATCAACCTGTTGCCGGGCGTCGAACGCCGCGCGCCATCGGCAGGCGATCCCGACCTCATCGAGCAGGCCGCGAAGGCGCTCGGCAACGCGAAGCACCCGGTCATCTTCGCCGGTGGCGGGATCATCACCGCCGAAGCCTCCTCCGAACTCCTCCAGCTCGCCGAAACCCTCCAGGCCGGGGTCATGATGACGCCGAACGGCAAGGGCGCGATCGACGCGCGCAGCCCGTTCGCCCTCAATACGATCTCCGTCCGCGAGGAAATCGCGAAGGCCGATGTGATCTTCGTCGTGGGGACACGCTTCCTCGAGGCATCCACCCAGCCGTGGGGCCCGAAGGGCGAACGGACCGTCATTCAGATGGACATCGATCCGGAGGAAGTCGGCCGCAACACTCCTGTCAACATTGGAGTCGTCGCCGATGCGAAGGCGGGCCTCGCGGCCCTCGTCGATCGCGTCAGCGCGGTCGGCATCAGCCGTCCGTCTCGCGAACAGGAACTCGCCGAGTTGCAGGTCGCCAGCATGGAAAAGGTCAATTCCGTTCAGCCGCAGGCCGGGTTCGCCCAGGCGATCCGCGCCGAACTTCCTGAAGACGGCATCTACGTCGGCGAAATGACCCAGGTCGCCTACTTCTCGGGAATCGGGTTCCCGGTGTACCAGCCGCGCACCTATTTCACGCCCGGCTACCAGGGAACGCTCGGCTGGGGATTCCCCACCTCGCTCGGCGTAAAGGTCGGCGCGCCGGACCGCGTGGTTGTGTCGATCAACGGCGATGGCGGCTTCGGCTTCGCGCTCAACGAACTCGCGACCCAGGCTCAGCACAACCTCGCCAGCATCACGCTCGTCTTCAACGACTCCGCATACGGCAACGTCCGCCGTATCCAGACCGTCGAGTTCAACGGCCGCACCATCGCGTCGGACCTGCGCAACCCGGACTACGGAAAGCTGGCGAGCGCTTTCGGAATCGCCGGTCGCCGCGCCACCACGCCATCCGAACTCCGCACCCAACTCGCGGAATCGATCAAGGCCAATGAGCCGACGCTGATCGAAATCCCGGTCGAGGCCATGCCCGATCCCTGGAAGCTCCTCAAGATTCGGTAGGCACGCCTACGGCAATCAACGCAAAGGGGAGGTCCCATCAGGAGACCTCCCCTTTCGAATTCCATGAGCGGGACGAGAGTTCCCTTACTCGTCGTCGCCCATTGAAAGAACGCCCGTATCGAGCAGCTGCCGCGTCAGGTACGCATTGTTCGCCAGGATGAGCTTGATGGCATACGTCGACGCCGCTCCAGCGGCCGCGAACCCTGGAGAATCGAGTTCCTGCTCAATCGTCTTGCCCGATTCCTCGGCCGCTTCCGCCGCCTCCTCGTGCAGGAGATCGTTCAAATAGCCATACAGTTCGTTCTCGCTCATGCCAAGAATGTCATCGATCCGGTTGTCCGCCATTCGCCTCTTCCCTTCGCCAATCGGCCACGTTCGCGCGTAAGTCAAACTCCGCGAAGTGTGGCATGCCAACGATACATTCGTCCCAAGACGTATTTGTGCATTCGATACCAGAGCCCGGTGCAACGCGCACAACACGCCTAAACCCGCATCATTTATGTGGCCAAACAAACCGTTGCGCGCTCGAAACCCACTGGTATACTCAACGTGCCTGCGAGTTCGTCATCGACGAGCGCCGTAAGCAAGCCAGCGGGCCAAGTGCACAATTCCCAACGTTTCTCCAGCCACTGATCTGGAGAAAAAGGAGCTACGCGCATGGCATACGTCATCGCTCAACCATGCATTGGCACCAAGGACGCTTCGTGTGTGGAAGTCTGCCCGGTCGACTGCATCCACTCGGATGACGATCAGGAGCAGTACTTCATCAATCCTGCGGAGTGCATCGACTGCGGTGTCTGCGCCGAAGTTTGCCCGGTCGAAGCCATCTTCTTCGAAGATGATCTCCCCGAGCAGTTCGCCGAATTCAAGGCACGCAACGCCGCCTACTTCAGCTAGGCCGCCTGCCAGTCCGCGAGATAGCGAAAAGAGCCCGCGCGAGATGTCGCGCGGGCTCTTGCCATGTGCCGGCGCACGGTCACGCCGCCGGAGTCGCCTCTACCGTCGGCACGTCATCCTCGGGTTCGGTGGTCGGCACCAGGTCCGCCGGCAGGTCAGGTAGCGAGAATCTGGCCGTCCAGACACCGTCAGCGTTGATGATGTAGATGGTCCCGCTGGACTCCTCCACAATCACGTCCTGGATTCCCTCGAATGGCTCTGCCACATCGACGTTGGCCATGGAGAACCCGATCGGCAGCTTCAATTGCACCGCGTGCTCACCCTCGGAGTCGAACGCCACGATCCGGCCGTCCTCGTCGTCCTCACCAACCACCGCCTGGTAGAGATAGCCCGAGCTACCCTGCCCCACCAGTGAAATCGCCCGGTCCTCTCCGATGTAGCCAGGTTGCACCTCAGACGCCATGTCGCCCAGGTACATCGTCTGAACGGTCCCGTCGCTGAGCAGCAGGTAGATATTTCCGTCGATGGCGATGTCGGTGGCGTAGGCCACGCTATCCCTGGCCCCCGTCAGCAGCCAGTCGACGGGCGCGGCTTCCTGCCCGCTTTCGGTATCGGCCACGCCGAAACGGTAGATTTGCCGGTACTCGGCCTCCAGCAGGTACAACGAGCCGTCGAACGCCGCGATCGGCCCTGGATTCCACTCCTGGTTGTTGATCCGGCCCAAACCGATCGCTCGCCACTCCTGGGACTCCACCGGCAACATGAACACCGTGTCCCCATCAGTGACATACAGCCCGCGGAAGTCGAACGCCACGCCCCACAGGTTGCCAACCTCCGTGTCATCGATCACCTCCCCCTGCGAGAGGATCGTGATCAATTCTGGGGTCGTTCCGCTGTCATTTGGCCGGTACTGGTACAGGCTCCCGGCCACGAAGAACACGCCCGCCGGCGTATTGATGCCCTGCACGGTGGCATCGCCGAACTCTTCCGGAAGCGACCCAATTCGCTGGACGTCGCTCATCCGGACCACGTCGGTCTCCGCGTCGAGCATCTCGGTCACGGCGACTTCGCGCTGGTCGAGTGCATCGGGCGAGAGATTGGCGTCCCTCGCCCGGTCGATCTCCTGTTCCGCCGCCTCCAGTTCCTCGATCACGTCCTCGGGAGAATCGGCATCCCGAGCAGCCAGGATTCGGGCGTCGATCGAGGCCAGGGTCGCGGCCTCATCCATCTCGGTCTGGAAGTAAGAGTCCCGCACCCACAGGCCACCGAGAACCATGGCCACGATGATCGCCGCCATCATCGGCCAAACCCAGTTGGAACCAATGACCGGCAACCGCGGCAGCCGGTGCCGCCAGTTCGATTCCCCGATGTACTGGCTCTGGTTGCGAAACAGGTCGACTCCATGCGTGCCCGGTGCCCCGAACTCCGCGACTTCGGATCGCTTCCTCCAACCAACTTCACGCTCCGGAGGCGCCTCGAAAATGCGCTGCAGACGCTCCTGGCTCGGAATCCCCCGCCGGCGCCTGGCTGGCCGTTCCGATTCGGCGACTACCGGAACCGTGGCAACCTCTTCCGGAACTTCCGCCGGCAAAACCACCGGCGGCGGGGCCAATTCCTCGCTCGTGCCAGGCCGCAATTGCCTGACGATTGCCTTCCCGTGATGCCATTGGTCCCTGGCTCGCCGACGAACGTCACCGATGGTCTGGATCTGCGACACGTTCGGCAATGGCGGGAAACCCACGACCGCGGCCGCCGCCGCGGGCATCTCCCTGGCGATCACCACGTCCTTGAACAGGTCCAGCACCCGGTCGGGATCCTTGTGGTGCAACCACGTCATGTCCCGCTGGGTGTGTCCCGAGGCGACGACTTCCTCGATGTACGCCTGCCCCATCGCGGCGGTGGTCAGGATGATCGTGTCACCCGCCCGTACCTCCGTCTGAGCCATGAGCGGCGCGGTCCACGACGCGAAGCCCAGCGGCTCGGCCTGATTGGGAATCGACTCATCTGGCTGGTAATGAGGGAACCACGAATCGAACTCGGGCACCGTGTAGACGAGACCGTCCTCGACCAGGATCAACTGCCCTGGCGGCACATGCGCCAGCGTGGCCGTGTGCTCCTCGAATACCAGCGCCGTCACTCCGATGTGTGACACCTCGTCGATCTTGCCCTGGAGGGCGACGTCGTCGTTCCGGCTGACCACCACGCCGTTGGCCGCCGCCATCGCGCGGCCAAGCGCCTCATCCGCGGGAAGGTGCCGCAGGCGCCGCAACTCGGTGAGGATGATCTCCCGCGCCTCGCTCGCCAGTTCGATGCCGTGCCACGACCGGTTGACCGGCTCGGTCGCGACGATATAGCCGCGCCGCTCCGTTCCCGGAAACCCCGACAAGTCGATCGCTATCCATCGCCGGGCATCCGAAGGCGAACCTCCGGCAACCGCGAACCCCACCGCTGTCGCCGCCGAGAGCGTCACGCTGGACAACCTCCCGATTCGACGCGCCGGACGTAGGCTGACTGGGCCCCTTTGCGGACGAGCTCGCGCGCCGCGCTCCCGCGAAGCACGGCGTCGATTGGTCGACCTTGGTTGTCAGGGGAACTCGATGTCATGCGGAACCGGCGCTATCTCACGTTGGGGAAATCATCACAAACCGCCCGCCACGAATGCAGGCACCTTCGGGCTCATCGAATGAGTATAGCGGCCTGTCACAAGACAGCCGCTGCGAGTGCCTAACAGGAATGTTCCAGGCCGTATTACTGGTTGTACCGGGCCGATGAACCGATCCGTCCATTCGTCGTGGCGGCGATGGTCGAAGCCGACGGGACCGCTATCGAACGTCCCTCGGAACCCCGCGAGTCGCCTCGTCCCTGACCGCCGGAACGGTCACGGGAGGGCCCTCGTCGCCCTCCCGATGTCCGTGAATTCGAACGAACGCTCACCAGGAGCGATTCCGCGCGCTGGCGCAGCTTCATACCAACCTGGCCGAGGTCCTCGGTCAGCCGCACCGCGTGCTCAAGGATCGTGCCCGCGTCGTCTGTCTTGCCCAACGAGATCAGGCGCGCGCCGATGTTCACCAGCATCATCGCCTCGCCGTAGGTGTCTCCCACCTCGCGAGAGACATCGAGCGCCTCCTCGTAGGTGTCCATCGCCACCGGCATGCCGGCCATGTCCTGGGCGACGGCCAGATGCTGGAGCGCCTGCCCGAACAGGGCTCGCTGGTCGGGAATCGTCTCCGCCAGATTCGCCGCCTGTTCAAGCGCCTCGATCGCCGCCTCATCGTCACCCTGGCGCTGCGACAGCCTTGCCAACCGTCCGTAAATCCGCACCGCCGATGTCCGCTGGTTGTGAGTCGCCGCCAGTTGGAGCGCGGCGTCGTACAGCCGAATCGCCTCCGCTGGTTGATCGGACTCCATGGCGAGCGCGCCCAGCGCGGAAAGCGTCTGGATCTCTTCTTCCGGCCGGCCAAGCTCACGATACAGGTCCAGCGCGTGGGACAGGTGCTGACGCGCCTGGCCCGGCTCGCCTTCGGACACATGGATCGTGCCGAGCAGGCTCAGCATGCCGGCCTGCAGGTCCAGGTCATCCGCCGTCCGCGCCGCCACGATCGCCTGCTGGATCGCCTTGATCGCATCGCCAGGCTGGTCGAACTTCCACAGCGCCTCGCCGATGCTCGCCAGCCACTGGGCTTCATGGACCGCGTCGTTGTTCGCCCGAGCAAGGTCCAGCGCCAGCATCAGGTAGTTCAGGGCCTCAACCGGCTGGTTCATCTGCGAGTAGGTCACGCCCAGGCCACCGTAGGCTCGCTGTTCGAGTAGTTCATCGTTGGCCGCCCGCGAGAGCTCCACGGCGTGCTTGTAGGCCGCCATCGCCGCCTCATGCCGCCCCAGCGTGAGCAGGGTCGAACCATGCTGCACGGCTTCGTGGGCCGCCGCCGGTTGGTTGCCGCGCTGTTCTTCCACCCGGATCAGGTCGGACTCGCGCTCGGCGACCTCCTGCAACCGGCCTAGTTCGCGTTCCGTTCGGGAAAGCATTTCGAGACAGGCGTTCTCAAGCTGGAGATCGCCGATCTCCTTCGCCAGGGCGAGACCGTGCTCGAAAAAGTCAACGGCCTTGTCGAGTTGCCCAAGTTGCACGAGGGTCTCCGCATGGGAATACACCATCCGCGCTTCCAGTGGAACGTCGCCCGCCGCCCGCGCGGCTTTCGCCGCCCGCGCATGCAAGGACGCCAGGGTCTCGGGATCGATGGTAGCTCGCCGGATCTCGATTTCCCGCACCGCGCTTCCGGCCAGCCCCTGGGCGTAGCCGATGCGTTCGCTGGACCGCGCGGCCCGCTCGAACATGAGCATCGCGCCCTGGACGTCCCCATCGCGCCGCATCAGGTCGCCGAGGAGTATCGCGGAGTCCACTTCATCCTCGGTGTCAGATTGTTCCGGACCGAGTTCCACCTGCTGCTGCAGGAGCACGCGGGCCCGCTCGCCGTCGCCGGCCGCGAACGCCCGCTGGCCGAGCCGGGCGAGCGCCTTTCGGCCGCCCTGAACATAGCCAACCCGCTGAGCGGCCCGGTAGGCATCGCGCAGCAGCTTCTCACGCTCTCGTCCCGGATCCTCGGACGGCAGCAGCGTATCCAGACGCAATGCCGCGTCCACGGTCTGCCGGTCGAACCCCTTCGCGTGCGCCGCGGCGTGGGTCAACCGCGCCAGGACCGTCGCGAACTCGCGGTCCGACTCGATCCGCTCATCGATGATGAGGTCGAGGCTCTTGAAGTCATCGTCCGACAGGGCGTCGAGCACGGCCGGATGCCGCACCTCGCTCACGGCGCCGGCGATCGATCGCCGTCGCCCGACAACTTCACGCGATATCTGAACCAGTACCGCGCTACCACCGCGACGTCCCTTTCCGGCGAGCTTTTCCATCCAGCTACTCACCACGCACGCTCCTCATTCATGGCCTCGGCCAAAACATCCAATGTCACGTTTCCGCCCGACACGATAACGGCCACCTTCTTGCCCGCCAGCCGGTCTCGCTGCCTGTAGGCTCCGGCCAATCCCGCGGCCCCGGCTCCCTCGGCCAGCACCCGCGTGGTTTCGAGCAAGGTCAGCATCGAGCGTTTCAGGTCCCTGTCTTCCACGAGCACGATGTCGTCGACCATCTCCCACAGGATCCGCGCAGGAAGCGCGAACGCCTCGCGAGTCGCCACGCCTTCCGCGAAGGTCCGCATCGACTCGTACCGGTGCAGTGTCTTGTCCCGCCAGGAGTCGTGGACGACGGGCGCTCCCGTTGCCTGGACACCCGCGACATACAACTCCGGCTTGATGCCCTTGCCCGCGATGCATGCTCCACAGAGCCCGCTGCCGCCGCCCGTCGCCACGTACACCGCGTCCACGTCCGGCTCCTCCTCGAGGATTTCCAGCGTGTGGGTCGCCACGCCCGCGATCAAGTGCGGTTCGTTGGCCGAGTGGATGAATACCTTGCCGTTGCTTTCAGCATACGCCTTCGATGCAACAAGGCAATCGTCGAAATCAGCTCCGTGATGGATGACCTCGGCCCCCAACCGGCGCATCGCGGCAACCTTGAGCGGATTGGCGCCCTCCGGCACAAAAATCGTCGCCGAACCGCCGAACGTGCGGGCCGCGTAGGCCAGCGATTGACCATGGTTCCCGGTCGATGCGCCCACCACTCCACGAGCGCGTTGTTCGTCGCCGAGCTGACTCATGTAGTAGAGCCCTCCTCGCACCTTGAACGCGCCAGTGGGTAGCACCGGTTCGCATTTCACCAGGACCTCGAAGCCCATCCGCTCGGAAAGAGCCTCGGATTTCAGGAGAGGGGTCGGCGGCAGGTACCGGCGAACCACCGTCCGCGCGCGGAACACGTCGGAAAGGGTCGGAATCGGCCCATCCCACACGCTACCCGCATGCTGTTCGTTGCTGAGTTGCACCCTGGTCGTCACCACTTCTAGCTCAGGGCCCTCGCCATTCCGGGAAAGGGACCGTGTCCAGTCAGGGATCACCTCTCCAATTTGAGGCTGATCCCGCGTTCGTACGAATGCAGCGGGCCGTGACGGGTGCTTGCAAGCAATGTCCGTACACGCTTATCAGTTCGCACCCGCAGTGTAACACCATAGACTCGCAGGTAAAACCTGTTCCAGGATGTCACAGGAGGCATCATTCGCATGTGCCCGCCTCACTTTCCGCCTGTACCTGCCGCCTCAATCCTGCCATCGTTCGTTGGCCCCGCCAAACCACTTCGACGCGGCGTTTCCCGTATAATGGGAATCCGGCGAGAGCAACGCTTCACCGGGAGTCCACCGTTGTCCAAAACCCATTCCTTCCAACAAAAAGTCGACCAGCGCATGGCCAGCGCCAATACGCTGGTGTGCGTCGGACTCGACCCCAATCTCGCCATGCTGCCCGACGGCGTGTCGTCATCTCCGGAAGACATCGCGGCGTTCTGCGCCGAAATCGTCGCCGCCACCCACCCATACGCCGCCGCCTTCAAGCCAAACCTCGCCTTCTTCACTCAACTCGGCCCGAGCGGGCTCGAGGTGCTGGCCGATGTATGCGCCGCGATTCCGGACGATATCCCGGTGATCCTCGACTGCAAGGTCGGCGACGTGGGTGAAACGGCCCGCGCCTACGCCAGGTCCTGGTTCGACGCCTTCGACTTTGACGCCATCACCGTCAATCCGTATCTGGGCGAGGACGCCCTGGCACCCTTCCTCGAGCGTGACGGCCGGGGCGTGATCGTCATCTGCAAGACCAGCAATCCCGGGAGCGGGGACTTTCAGGATCGCGTCATGGAGTCTGGCCAGCCATTGTTCATGGACGTGGCGTCACGCTGCGCCGCCTGGGATTCCACCTATCCCGCGTCGGTCGGCCTGGTCGTCGGGGCAACCTACCCCTCGCAACTCGAACAGGTCCGGCACGCGGTCGGGAACCAGATCATCCTGCTGCCGGGCGTTGGCGCGCAGGGCGGCGACCTTCAGGGCGCGCTCTCGACCGGGCTCGATGCCAACGGTCGCGGGCTCCTGTGCTCCGCTTCTCGTTCAATCATGCACGCGGGCTCCGGCGGCGACTACGCCGAGCAGGCCGCACGATCGGCCAGAGAGTTGTCAGTCTCGATCAACACCATCCGCGAATCCCTCGCTGGATCGGCCGTCAACGCGTAATCGGCATTCACGCTCAGGTCTGGCGACGGTTGGAGATCCCGCCGGACGGATTCATCGTAGACTCGGGTGTGGGCGGCTTCCTGGGGGGAGCCATGAATTGTGTGGGAAGAGATAGAGGAAACATGCTGGCCTGGAAGTCGTCTCCATCCGCCTGGATGCGCAACATCACGTTGCTGATCGTGGCGTTCGTCTTTGCGATCCCCGTGTGGAGCGCGCCAACGACCGCCGTGGCATCGGCCACCCTGGCCGAACGCCTGGGCTTGCCGGAGGAAATGATCCCGGTCGACTTCGGGCAAACTGATCTCCAGGTTTACGTCTCCGCCACGGGACATACCATTTCAGGCACCATGCTCGATTACTGGCGCGCCAACGGTGCGTCATCGGTATACGGAAATCCCATTTCGGAAGTCTTCGCCGGCTCCAACGGCCTGTTCAGCCAGGCGTTCGAGCGCGGCATCTTCCAGTACAACCCATCCTGGACGCTTACGGACAATCCCACCGTGCGCCTCCAGCCCATTGGCCGCCAGCAACTTAGCCAGCGTGCCACCAGCACGCGCGCCGATGGACGTCGCACCACGGGCGATCGCCGCCTCTCCGCCTGGCAGCCGGGCTCCCAGCAGGAAGCACGGGCCGCCGAGGTTTACAACCAGGGAGGCCGATTCAGCGACATCACCGGCTACTCGATCGCCGGTGAGTTCGAATCCTGGTACGACGGGCACGAAGGCTGGTTCTATATTGGCGCGCCGATCAGCGAGCCGATGCGTGAACGCGGAACCACCGTGCAGTACTTCGAGAACACCATCCTGATCAGCGTCGACGGAGTCGTTCGTCCAGCGCCCCTCCCATTCGAGCACCCGGAGCGGTACGGAATCGACACGTCGCCCGTCGATCGAACCGGGCAGCCGGAGTTCTCCGAGGCGCTCTTCATCAACCGGCCGAATCCCTACGGCGTCGATGTCACCACCATCCCGGGCCGCAAGTACATCATCGTCAATCTGGCCGAACAGACACTGTACGCCTACCAGGGGGATCAACTCATCCTCCAGACCCTCGTCAGCACAGGCACCGAACCGAACACCACCGAGGTCGGCTACTTCCGCGTCCGCATCAAGTACCCGATGAAGGACATGACGGGTGTCACCGATGGGTCTGGCGCGGTCACCGCCGTGGGAACCGCCGCCGACGGCGCGTCCGGCTCCGGCTACCTCGTGCCCGATGTACCCGACGTAATGTTCATCAATTTCCAGGCGGAGGCGCTCCACGGGGCGTACTGGCACAACAACTTCGGTCAGCGCATGAGCCACGGGTGCATCAACCTGCCGCTCGATGTCTCGGGCTTCCTGTTCGACTGGGCGCCGCTCGGCACCGCCGTCACCGTCATCGAGTAATCCCGAACATGCTACGATCCTGACGTTCGACCGGCGTCGGATCGGGGACGTTCGCGCGATCGGCGCATCCCCCGTCGCCTGCCACTCGGAGTAGAGGGTGCCACCAGAGACCACGCCAACCAACGGCCGCGCCAGGGTCCAGATCGTCGCCATGGCCAACCAGAAAGGCGGGGTCGGCAAGACCACCACGGCCGTCAACGCGAGCGTCGAACTCGCCCGCCATGGAATCCGCGTCCTCCTGGTGGACCTCGATCCCCAGGGCAACACCACCTCGTCGCTGGGAATCGACAAGACCGGCCTGGAATCCACCGTCTACGATGTCATCCTTGGTGACACCCCCACGGAACGCGCCATCCTCACCGCCGTCCGGCCAAACCTGGACCTGCTTCCGACAACCGCCGACCTCGCCGCGGCCGAGGTGGACCTCGTCGAGGTAGTCCACCGCGAGCGCCAGTTGAAACGCGCGCTCGGGCAGGTCTCCGCCAGCTACGACCTGGTGATCATCGACTGCCCTCCCTCCCTGGGACTCCTCACCGTCAACGCGCTGACCGCCGCGACCGGCGTCATCATCCCCATCCAGAGCGAATTTCTCGCCCTCGAAGGCGTTAGTCAGCTGATCACCACCATCGACCTGGTGAAACGGCAGCTGAATCCCGGCCTGGACCTTCTGGGAGTGCTGATCACCATGTACGACTCCCGCACGAACCTTTCGAACAGCGTGGTCGAGGAGGTCCGGCGATTCTTCCCCGATCGCATCTTCAACACATTGGTTCCGCGCTCCGTCAGGCTGGCCGAGGCTCCCAGCTACGGCCAGGCGATCGGTGAATACGACCCGTCTTCGAGGGGCAGCCGGGCCTACGCCGATTTCACCCGCGAACTTATCGAACGGCTCGGACTGCGGTACGATTAGCCATTGGCACACGCAGGCTCCCTGCTCCCGCGCTGTGACGCCCCCCTACAACCCACCCCAGGAGTTCTTCCCCTCATGAGCACGACCGTTCATCCCGGACATGTCCTCGACACCTCCATCGCACCCTCCGATTCCCATGGCTCATCCATGCGCGACGACAAGTTCGTCGGCCTCGGCCTCACCTTCGACGATGTGTTCCTGCTCCCCGCCCGCTCCGATGTGCTGCCAGCCACCGTGGACACCAGCACGCGCATCGCGGCCGATATCGTCCTTAACATCCCGATGCTCTCGTCCGCCATGGACACCGTCACCGAAGCGCGGCTGGCCATCGCCCTGGCCCGCGAAGGCGGCATGGGCATCGTCCACCGCAATCTCTCGATCGAGGACCAGGCGGCGGAGATCGACAAGGTCAAGCGCTCCGAATCCGGCATGATTGTCGAGCCGGTCACCCTCGGCCCCGACCAGCCTGTCAGCGACGCGCTGGCCGTGATGGAGCGGTATCACATCTCGGGCGTACCCATCACGGACGAGAACAACCGGCTCGTTGGCATCCTCACCAATCGCGACCTGCGCTTTAACCAGGACGGTGACCAGCTCATTCGCGACGTCATGACGAAAGAGCCGCTATACACGGCCCCCACCGGCACCACACTCGATCAGGCTAGCGAGATCCTCCATCAACACAAGGTCGAGAAGCTGCCAGTCGTTGACGAAAGCGGTTACCTCACCGGCCTCATCACGGTGAAGGACATCCAGAAGAAGATCCAGTATCCCAACGCCACCAAGGACGAGCGAGGACGGCTCCGGGTCGGCGCGGCGGTGGGCGTTGGGCATGACGCCGAGGAACGCGCCGAGGCGCTCGTCGCCAAGGGCGTCGACCTCATCGTGGTCGATACCGCCCACGGGCACAATGTCGGGGTCATCGAAATGGTTCGCCATCTCAAGTCCAAGCTCGGCGTCCCCATCATGGCGGGCAACATCGCCACTGGCGCCGCGGCCGCCGCGCTCATCGAGGCTGGCGCGGACGCCGTAAAGGTTGGTGTCGGCCCCGGCTCCATCTGCACCACTCGCGTCGTCTCCGGCACCGGCGTGCCGCAGATCACCGCCATCCACGAAGTCGCCAAGGTCGCCAACCCGCTCGGCATTCCGGTCATCGCCGATGGCGGAATCCAGTATTCCGGCGACCTCGCCAAGGCCATCGCCGCCGGCGCGGATTGCGTGATGCTCGGCAGCCTCTTCGCCGGGCTGGATGAGAGTCCCGGCGAGGTCATCATCTTCCAGGGCGAACGCTTCAAGGAATACCGCGGCATGGGCTCGCTGGGAGCAATGAGGGCCCGGTCGTTCTCCAAGGATCGCTACTTCCAGGAAGACATCGGCAATGTCGCCAAGTTGGTTCCCGAGGGCATCGAGGGGCGCGTCGCCTACAAGGGATCGCTCGCCCCGCTCGTCTACCAACTCGTCGGTGGCCTGCGCTCGGCCATGGGGTAT
This sequence comes from Chloroflexota bacterium, assembly GCA_023389575.1. Taxonomy (GTDB): domain Bacteria; phylum Chloroflexota; class Chloroflexia; order Thermomicrobiales; family UBA6265; genus JACCYX01. Next base: position 36,083 of record JAEWEG010000037.1, read on the forward strand.
GTGGGAGCGGCCACCATCATGTCGCTTCGCAACGATACCCAGTTCATCCAGGTAACCGCGGCCGGCCTGCGAGAAAGCCACCCGCACGATGTGGCCGTCACCAAGGAAGCTCCGAACTACCGCGTCGGCGGCAGCGCCTGAGCCATCCCTTACGTCTGAAGGAGCGACCATGGCGGCGTTCGATCTCACAACCGACTTCGGCAAGCGGGCCGAGAACCGGCTCCAGAACGAGCAGGTGATCTGGCTCGTCACGGTCAACGAGCGAGGCGTCCCACAGCCATCGCCGGTCTGGTTCCATTGGGACGGCGAGTCCATCGTCATCCACAGCCAGCCAAACACGCCCAAGGTGAAAGCCATCCGCGCGAACCCAAACGTGGCCCTGCACTTCAACGCCACGTCCACTGGGGGCGACGTGATCGTCATTGGGGGAACGGCGACGCTGGTCAACGAGGGCCAGGTATCCACGCCAGGGCCCGCGTACGCCGCCAAGTATGAGGCTGGCTATGCCGGCCTCGGTCTGACCAACGACACGTTCGCCGCAAGCTATTCGCAGCTCATGCGGGTGGAGCCGACCAGCCTCCGGGGTTTCTAGACGATCACGTCTTCGCCAGGCGGAATCGCAAGAACCGAGACCAGATGGACGCAACGATGCAATTCCACCAGCGAGGAAACGAGTGAACAGCACCGGGTCCCTGTTACGACCTCAACCGGAAATCGACCAGGAACCACGATGGCCGTCCACGTCCGAGTGGCCACGAAAGGTAATCTGGGCCACCTCCCAGATCGTCCTCTTCCTCGCGCTCTTCCAGGCCTACAAGATGGTCCGGAAGACCTTCATCACCCGAGCCGAACAGGTGGCGTACAACAACGCCCTGGACATCCTCAACGTCCAGGGCAAGCTCGGATTGAACTTTGAGCTGTCGTGGCAACGCTGGGTACTTGATCAGGGCAGCCTGATCAAGGTCTTCAACAACGTTTACGCCTATTACATGTACGGCTTCTACGCCTGCGCCATCATCCTGCTGGTGATGTCCCCCATCCGATACCGGTACCTGCGGCGTGTGTTCATCATCTCCATGCTGGTCGCGCTCCCCTGGTATGCCATCTACCCCCTCGCGCCACCGCGCTTCATGGAACCCTACGGGTGGCCATTCATCGACACCCTCGCCGTGTACGGTCCGAACTACTTCAGCGAGTCCGGCCTGGTCACGGCCAATCGGTTCGCCGCCATGCCCAGCATGCATTGCGGGTGGACCATGGTGGCCGGCCTCATGATCTCGGCGGCCATGCCATGGCGCTGGCTGGGCCGGTCGCTGTTCGTGTTCCTCACGCTGCTGCTGGCGGTCACCGTCATGGTCACCGGGAACCACTACTGGCTCGATATCATCGGCGGCTGGCTGGTCGTGGCGGTCTCGCTGATCATCAACCGCCTGCTGCCGTTCCCACTGCCGATCGACTGGCCGTGGCGACGAGAGTCGGAACCGGAAACCACCCCGCTCCGGGGCGAATCCATGGGCGGAGCCCGATAACATTAAATAAGCTCAACGAAGGTGTTGACTTTTCCGTTTTCCACCGATATGATGCGTAGGCGCTGGTGGGTTACCAGCTCACCCCGCTTCGCTCCGCGAAGCATCGAACGACATGAGAGCCAACGCGTCTCAAGGAAGGAGGACACCGGCATGCGAAACCTGACCACCCGATATATTGCTGAAGTGGGCGGTATTTCCGCCGGTATCACCAACCTGGGCGCTTTCGCGAGGTCCCTCGACCCGGTATAACCGGGCAGAAACCAAGCGCGCGTTGACCCAGGTTGCCAGCAGCCTGGGTCTTTTTGTGTGCGCGTTTCATCGTTCGCCCACCTCCGACCACTCCCCGAACCGGAAACAGGCTCCATCTGGCATCACAGCCAACAGGCCAAATTTGACCATTTCCATCCATGCCTGGCGCATGGTCTGGACAAGTTCGCCCTTTTTATCTCAAACAGGGGTAAGTCATGTTTCCACTCATCTCCGCCGGAGTTTCGCACGATCTCCCGCATGAACGCTCGCGTTCGGACTTTCACGAGCCGGTTCTACCCAGTCGCCTCGACATTCAGCGACGTCACCTGGAGCACAAACGGATGTACCACCTCAACACCATGTCCATCGACCTGTCCCGCGCCGAGATGGATCGGAACCTGACCCATCGCCAGCGCCTCGCGCTCGCCAATGGCGACCGCCTGACCTTCTCGTCTCGCCTTCGCCACGCGCTCGCCCGCGTCCTCGTTTCGGCCGGTGAGCGAATCCACCCAGAAATCGATCCGGTCCGCGAGCCTCGGCTCAATGCCTGATCTCGCCGCTTATCGCATCGGACAAACGACGGCCCGGACGGCCCTTCCGTCCGGGCTTTCGTTTACCCTCCGCCGTTCCGCCTTGCCCCTCCCCGCTCGCCGGTGCCACACTGGAACATGCTGAATCGCACCGAACGTCGTACGGGCGCGATTCCTTCCACTCCCGCATGTTCCAACCAATGAGGCCCGCCACGCATGACTCGAATCATCGGATTCTTCAATCAGAAGGGCGGAACGGCCAAGACCACAAGCACCCTCAACGTCGCCGCGGCGCTCGCCGAACGGGGCCGGTCCGTCCTCACCTTCGACCTCGATCCGCAGGCCAGCCTGTCCATGGCCACCGGCATCGACGTCAGCTCGATCGACCTGTCCGTATACGATCTCCTGCTCGATGAAGCGGTTGGCATCGAAGATGTCGCCCTGCCAACATCCATCCCCGGCGTGGACATCATCCCCTCCCATCCGGATCTCGCGGCGGCCGAACTCGAACTGCTGAACGTGCTCGAACGGGAACGACAGCTCGATCACAGGCTCCGGTCGGCCCGGCTCGAATCCTATGATTATGTCCTTATCGACGCGCCGCCGGCCCTCAACATCATTTCGATCAACATTCTGGTCTCCATCCAGGAACTCGTGATCCCCATCGAGCCACACCCGCTCTCGATCATGGTGCTGCATCGCCTGTTCGAAACCGTTGGCCGCATCCAGCGCCTCAACCCGGACCTCGTCGTCCTCGGGTTCCTGCCCACTAAGGTGCATCACTCGTCGAGGCTGGCCGCGGACATGCTCGCCACGCTTGAAGAGCAGTACCCGGATGTCCCGCTCCTGCCAGTGGTCCCGCTGTCCGTGAAGGGCGCCGAGTCCACCGCCGAGCGCACCAGCATCCTCAAATACATGCCGAAATCATCGATCGCCGCCGCCTATCGCGAGGTTGGCGCCTGGCTCGAACAAGCGGCCACCACCCCGGGAGAATCGGCATGACCGAACCTCGTACCCGAAAACGCTTCACGGTCGACAATCTGTTCACCGACACCCGCCCACGCGCCGTCGGCGTCCAGGAACTCACCGATGCCAAGGTCATCGACCTCGACCGCATTCACCCCGACCCCGCCCAGCCTCGCCGCACCTTCGATCCCGATCGATTGGAGGAACTCGCGGACAGCATCCGCGCCGAAGGCGTGCTCCAGCCGATCGTCGTGCGGTTCGACGCCGACAACGACCGCTACGTCATCGTCCATGGTGAACGCCGCTGGCGGGCATCGCGCGATGCCGGACTGGCTTCGATTCCGGCGCTCATTCGCGACGTGCCCGTCGAACGACGGCTGGTTCAGCAGCTCATGGAAAACGTGGTCCGCGACGACCTGAACGCGGTCGACCGAGCCGCCGCGCTCCGCGCCCTGCGAAGCCAGCTTGGCGACCCTCCCTGGGAAACGGTCGCCTCGGCGGTTGGCATCAAGCGCAGCCGGCTCTTCCAGTTGCTGGGCACGGAGAAGCTCTCTCGTTCGGCCCAGGAAGACATTCAGTCGGGCAGGCTGAGCGAAAAGCAAAGTCGCGCGCTTCAGGGGCTTCCCGAGGATAGGCAGCAGGCGCTCCACAACCTGATCCTGGAAGAGAACCTCTCGGCCAACGATGCCCTGCGCCTCTCCCGCGCCTTCCGCACGCTGGATATCCCGGCGGACTCGACGCCCGAGCAGACGCTGAAGGGCCTGCTCGAGTTCATGTTCGCGAAATCCGCCGCCGGCATGGCCGCCCAGACTCGCACATTGCTGAACGCCGTCCGCGGGGCATCCACCGGCACCGATCGCAGCCGCAAGCATCTCGCCTCGCTCGCGACTACTCTCAACACCGGCAAGTTCCGTGAAACCCGCTTCGAATCCGAAATAAACGCCATCGCCCGTTCGCTCGCCGCGCTCCAGGCCGACGGGACGGACCAGCCCGAGCCGGTCCAACGCACGCTTCGCGAACTGCGGGACACGATCGACGCCCTGCTGGACTGACGCACGACAAAGGGCCGCGGGATACACCCGCGGCCCTTTCTCTCAATACGCCGTCTGGCGAATCGATCTACCAGTTTGCTCGCATGTCATTCACTCCCGGACGGGAGTCAACGCCGAACAGACCAGACAGGATCGCCAACGATACAAGCGCGGTAACCAGAACTGCGAACGCCATGATGACACCTCGTGATGTTGTGCATGCTCGGCTTTTCCGGGCGAACTACTGAATCCAGTTGATCTTGGAGATCATTTCGTGTTCCCAGTGCTCGCGCATGGCGCGTGCCTCGGCCCGCAGTCGCTTCTGCTCGTAGGCCGCCGCCGCGCGTTCACCAGGATGCTCCAGCTCGTGGTCGATGCGGATGGAGATGTTGAGTCGATGTCGACCGAGGGAAAGTACTCGCAAGGTCACTCCGATCAGGTTCAGCAGCTTGGGCGCCACTAGCTCAAGGTCAGGTGTGAATGACGTTCCGATCGGCTGGAGCCGGCTTCCGTGCCCGTTCGCGCTCGTCACATATTCAACGCATCACTCACACCTGTGTGAGACCTGATCGCACGGGAATGAAGGCTATTCGGTGTACACTCGATGACTTGTGTATGGATGGTTGCCCTACTCTGAGAGCCACGTAGTGAAGCGTTCTTTCCCAATTCCAATTGTACTCCTTTTGGTCCTCATAATCACGGTCGGTTGTACTTCCCCTGGAAACGACTCAACTCCGGAACCCACGATCGAACCCACCGCCACGGTTCCCCCCACTGTTTCCCCTGGCGGCGTCACCGTGGGCGATCTCCTCGGGCGCACCGAAACCGCCTGGGCCACCGTGACGTCGATGCGCACGACGTTCTGGACCGGCACGTCGGGCGACCTGGCAACCCCGGCCGCCAACGGGTCGTTCACCACCGAAATCGCCCTCCCTCCCAGCGCGCGGCACGTCATCCAGACGGTCGATGGCCAGGTGGTCGACGAACTCATCACCGTGGGTGGCCGCGTCTACATGAGGGGCGCGATGGTGGTCGCCGCCATCGCGCCAATGGTCGGCCCCGACATGTGGGTCGAGGTCGACCCCGCCGCCGCGTCATCGAACTCACCAGTCGCCATGCAGGTTGCCTATCTGATGGCTCCCGTCATCTCGCCGTTCTCGACCGTCTCGCCCGAAACGCTCGCCCTGGAGGCATTTCCAGCGGGAGACGTCACGGTGGGCGACCGCGCCTGCCAGGCGTACACATTCGGCGCGACCGCCGGAAACGGCATCCAGTACGAGATCTCGTTCGACGCCAACGACCTCCCATGCCGGATGGTGCTGACCAGCGGGAACATCGCGAACGTAACCATCTACGAGTTCAACGTGCCCGGCCTCGCCATCGCCGTCCCGGAAATCGCCACTCCCGAACCTGCTCCCTGAAGCCTCCTCCATGACTGGCGGGCTCCGGTGTATCCTTCAGGTTCACTGGCGCCACGATTGCCTGGCACGATACCTCGTCCGGAAAGGTTCACGCTCATGACGCGTTCCATCGGTCAACAGGTGCGTAGGTCCCCTCTGTCCCTGCTGTTTGTCTTCACCATGCTATTTACCGCTTTCGGCATCTCGCCGGCCGCCGCCGCGCCTGGTGCCGCCGGTCCGGCGGGTAACGCGGCCACGGCGCAGGAAGCGCCGATCGATCTCTCCGATCTGGTGGCCGAGGTCAATCCGGCGGTGGTGACGGTCTACAACCTCACCTATCTCCAGAATCGCATGGGCGAGGTTGAAACGATTGCCCAGGGCTCGGGCACCGGCTTCGTCATCGACGAAGAAGGACACATCGTCACCAACTGGCACGTCGTCACCGGCGGCGAAGAGTTCGCCGTCGCCATGCAGGACGGCACGCTGGTGGAAGCGGAACTCATCGGGCTCGATCCGCGCGACGATTTGGCGGTCGTTAAGATCGACCCAGCCGCCGTCCTGCACGTGGTCGATTTCGGAGACTCCGATGGGCTGCGGCCCGGGCAACCGGTGTTCGCCATCGGTTCGCCCCTCGGCGCGTTCACCAATACGGTCACGAGTGGGATCGTCAGTGGACTGGGCCGCAACGACTTCAGCGCTATCCAGGGCAACTGCCAGAACTACTCTGACCTGGTTCAGCACAGCGCGCCGATCAATCCCGGCAACTCCGGCGGACCACTCTTCAACCTCGAGGGCGAGGTCATCGGCGTCAACACCCTGGGGCTCCCGCTGGCGACCGATGGCACCCCTCTCCAGGGCCTCTTCTTCGCCGTCCCGTCGAACCTGGTCATCACCATCGCCGAGCAACTGATCGAGGATGGCCGGATTTCCGCTCCCTACCTGGGTATCTCCCAGCAGTTCATCGACCGGGGCACCTTCGCCGCCAACAACCTCGATTACGAGGGCGGAGTCCTGGTCCTGGATGTCGGTTCGGATACGCCGGCCGCCGAGGCTGGCCTTGAGGTGAATGACGTCATCCTGGCCGTCGACGGTAGCGCGATCACCGCGCAGAACGGGCTGCCCCATATCCTGCTCGACTACCAACCGGGCGACGAGGTTGTCCTGACCGTATTCCGCGAAGGACGGGAAGTGGATCTCAACCTCACCTTCGGCAACGTACCGGACGAGGTCCTAGAAGCCTGTTCCCTCCCGGACCCGGCTCAGGCGCCGTAGATGAACGAGAATGGGCCGGAGGACGTGATTTCCTCCGGCCCACTTCTGGGTTAACTCGACCCGAACACGCGGAGACTACGCCGGAGCGTCCACTGGGTAGTTGTTCGCGATCCGGCCCGGTTTGGCGTCGAACTTTCGAGTCGACTTGAACGGTTCGAATTCCGCTCCCTCGGCCTTCGGCGCGCTCTTCGCCAGCAGCGCTTCCCGCTCCTCATCGCTGAGCGGCACGAAGTCATTCGCCACCGCGATATTCCGGCGCAGGACATCGAGCGAGTCCATGCCCGACACGACGGTCGATACGGGAGACGGAAGGCTCATCGAGTAGCGGAGCGCCTCCTCCGGAGTAATGTCCACGCCCGCTTCCTGCAGGTGCCCGCCCGCGTTTGACTTCATGCCGATCACGCCGATGCCCTGCTCCAGGCAAAGTGGCAGGATCTCCCGCTCAAAGCTCTCGTAGTGCGCGTCCAGCACGTTGAGCGGAAGTTGCACCGTATCCCACGGAAACCCCTGAGAGAGCATTCGCCGGTGAATCTCAGGTGACTTGTGTCCGGTGAACCCGATGTAGCGTACCTTCCCCTGTTCCTTGGCCTTCAGCATGGCCTCGGCCGATCCGCCCGGCGCGAAGATCCGGTCCGGATCCGCGTCCCACACCACCTCGTGAATCTGCCAGAGGTCCAGGTAATCGGTCTGCAATGATCTCAGGCTCTCCTCGAGAATCTCCATCGAGTGGGTGGCCACCCGGTCGTGAGCGCAATCCTTCGTCATCAGGAATGCCTTCGCCCGATAGCCTCCCTGCGCGAGGGCGATACCCATCCGCCGCTCGCTCTCGCGCCCGGCGTACTCCCAGGCGTTGTCCATGAAGGTGACGCCAGCATCGATCGCCTCGTGGATGATTCTGACGGCCTCTTCCTCCGAAGGCTTGCCCCCAATATGCGCTCCCCCCAGGCCGAGCAGCGAAACCTGTTCACCCGTCGTGCCGAGTGGTCGTGTCGGTATGGCCATTCGATGGTCTCCTTCTTCGTGGGCGCCGGGCCGTCAAGCCTGACATTCGGCGCAAAACGCCTTCATTCGTGAGCGTGTAAGGGTTCAATCTTCGCACGCTGGAACGTTCCGAACCATGCCCCGGCCGGATGGACAGTCTCTTCCGCTGTGCGAAGATACCCTCGAAATCACTCCCGCCGGAGCGATGGGTCCAGGAATTTTTCTGTCGAGCACGCGTTAGGTCACCAACATGTCAGCGTATCGTAGCTACTTCCGTCGCCTCTACGATGTCATCGAGGAAATGGTTGGCGACCAGGGACAGTCGATCGAAACGGCCGCCACCTGGATCGCGGAATCCATCGCCGCCAGGGGCGTCGTTCACCTGTTCGGAGGCGGCCACTCACACATGGTCGCGGAGGAAGTCTTCCACCGCGCTGGCAGTATGTTGCCGCTCAACCCGATGCTGGACTCCAACCTCACTTTTCTCGGCCACCTGAACGCCACCCTGCTGGAACGAACGCCCGGCTACGGCCAGGTCGTGATCGATTCCCACGACATCCGGCCTGGCGAGGTGGTCTTCATCATCAGTAACTCCGGCGTGAACCCGGTTCCCGTCGACGCGGCGCTCGCCGCGCGCAAACGCGGAGCGCGCACCATATCGATCAGTTCCGTCTGGCACTATCGCGACGTGCCCGCACGCACGGAAACTGGGCAGAAACTCAGCGACGTGGTCGATCTCACTATTGACACACACGTGCCGCGAGGAGACGCCATCATCAAGCTGCCGGGCGTCGAAACCCCGGTCGGCGGCGTGTCGTCCGCCGTCGGCATCTCCATCATCAACGCGATTATTGTCGAGGCGGCGAGCCTGTTGGCCAAGACTGGAGTCAAGCCCCCCATCATTCCATCCATGAACGTCCCCGACGGCGATGAACAGATGGAGGAACTCGTCGCCCAATATGGCGATCGCCTGCCGCTCCTCCGTCACGCCTGATCGGGCCCATCGCCCGTGGGCCTAGTCGTCGAGGTGCTTCTCCTGCTCGGCGGAGAGCGTCTGCGTGCGCTGGAACGCCGCGAACGCCGCCTTCGACAGGACGGTCCGCAACCCGCCCTTCTCCATCTGGTAGATGGCCTCGGCTGACGTTCCGCCCGGCGAGGTCACCATGTTTCGCAATTCGGCCATGTGCTTGCCGGAGTGCCTTGCGAAATCGACCGACCCCGACACCGTCTGCAGCACGATCTGCTCCGCCAGCCGGCGTGGGAACCCCATGTGCACACCCGCGTCGATCAGCGCCTCCATCATCATGAAGACATAGGTCGGGCCGGTGCCGGAGAGCGCAGTGGCCATGTCGACGTACTTCTCCGTGTCGACCTCGATCTCCTCGCCCAGCGCCGCGAGCACCGCCCGCACCTGCGCTCGTTGCCGGTCCGAGACTCCTTCCGTGCCACACCACACCGACATGCCCTCGCCAATCTGGGCGGGAGTATTCGGCATAACGCGCACGATGGAGCCATGCTCCAGCCCCCTCCGTAGCGAATGCAGCGTGGCACCGGCCAGGATCGAGATCACGACCTGGTCCGATCGCAGCTTCCCCCGGAGTTCGGCCATCACCGCTGGCAAGACCTGTGGCTTCACGGTCAGGAACACCAGGTCAACGCCGTCGATCCCTTCCGCGTTCGTCGCCACCGCGGATACGCCAAACCGGCTCACCAGACGCTCACGTCGATCCTCCCTGGGATGACTGGCCACCATCTGGTTGGCGCGGACAATCTCTTTCGCCAGGAGCCCGGCGATCATCGATTCCGCCATCACCCCCGCGCCGATGAAACCCAGCCGGACCTCCGAAAGCCCCAGTTCCTCACCATCCATCGTGTTCGTTCGCCTCGTTGCTTGTTGACGCTTGTGTCACACTCGAAGTCAGCGGCCTGTTGTCCTGGCCATTCCGGCTAACGCTAGCAGAAAGCAATCCCCATGCCGAACCGGCTCGCAAACGAATCCAGCCCCTACCTCCTCCAGCACAAGGACAATCCTGTTGACTGGTACCCCTGGGGCGATGATGCCTTCAACGTGGCCCGGGCGGAGAACAAACCCGTCCTGCTCAGCATCGGCTACTCCTCCTGCCACTGGTGTCATGTCATGGCCCACGAGTCGTTCGAGGATCCAGCGATCGCACGCCAGTTGAACGAGCACTTCGTGTCGATCAAGGTCGATCGCGAGGAACGGCCCGACATCGACGCCATCTACATGAACGCGCTCCAGGCCATGTCAGGACAGGGGGGATGGCCGCTCAACGTCTTTCTCACCTCCGAGGCCGTCCCCTTCTTTGGCGGAACCTACTGGCCCCCACGCGACATGCGCGGCATGCCCGGCTTTCCACGCGTACTCGACGCCATCCAGACCCAGTGGACCGCGAATCGTCAGGGGATCGACAACACCGCCGGGCAAATCCTGGCCTTCCTCGAAAAAGCGTCGGCCACCATTCCGTCTGGACCGTCGTCCGATCTCGAAGACGTACCGGAAAGCGCGCTCACGGCGTTGCTCTCGCGCTTTGACGAGGAACATGGCGGGCTCCAGGGCGCGCCAAAGTTCCCGCAGGCGTCGATCCTCGAATTCCTGCTCCGACACCATCGCCGCACTGGTTCGCCCGAAGCCCTGCGGATGGTCACGACGACGCTCGACCGCATGGCGGCCGGCGGCATCTATGACCAGCTTGGCGGGGGATTCAGCCGCTATTCGGTCGACGCCGAGTGGCTCGTGCCGCACTTCGAGAAGATGCTCTACGACAACGCCCAGTTGATGTCGCTCTATCTCGACGCCTGGCGAGTCACCCACAATCCGAGATATCGAGAGGTGGTTACCGAAACCGCCGAGTGGCTCCTGCGTGAAATGCAGGACGCCAACGGCGGATTCCATTCCGCCCTGGACGCGGACAGCGAAGGGGTCGAAGGCAAGTTCTACGTCTGGGAGGACAGCGAGCTAGACCTCGTCCTCACGCCAGCCGAGGCTGACGTCATCCGCCTCCACTACGGCATCACGCCCGAAGGCAACTTCGAGGAGAGATCCATCCTGTTCACCGACCGGTCGCTTGACGACATCGCTAGCGCATCGGGCCAGTCGCTTGAACAGGTCTCGGCCCTCCTGGAATTCGCCCGGACGAAGCTCATGGCGCACAGGGACACGCGGATTCGCCCCGGCACCGACACCAAGGTGATCGTCAGCTGGAATGGCTTGGCGATTTCCGCCCTGGCGAAGGCTGGCTCGGTGTTCGAGGAGCCACGGTACATCCGGGGAGCAGAACGCGCCGCCACACGTATCCGTGACACGGCCCTGTCCGACACCGGTCGCCTCAATCGCACCCTGTCCGACTCCGGCCCGGCGGGCGAGGCGGTTCTCGAAGACTACGCCTTCCTCGCCTGGGGCTTGCTCGACCTCCACGCCGCCACGCGCGAACAGCGCTGGCTCGAGACGGCACGCACCCTGGCGGATGCGATCCTTGAACGGTTTGGCGATGAGCTCGGCTTCTTCGATACCGCGTCCGACCACGAGGCACTCATCGTTCGGCCGCGCGAGTTCCAGGATGGCGCCACGCCCTCCGGAAACTCGGTCACGCTGGACGTGCTGCTCACCCTCGAACATCTCACGAGCGAGCCGTCGTATGGCGAACCCGTCCCGGCGCTCCTGAATGCGCTGGCCGCGCCGATGGCCGAGCACCCGTCCATCCTGGGGCGTTTCCTCGCCGTCCTCGAACGCACGCTCGCCGACGCTCGCCAGCTTGTGATCGTTGGCGAGAACCCGAATCCACTGCTGGAACCGGTGCTGAGCGCATACGAGCCGTTCGTCACCATCGCCTGGCCCGTGGACGACGATAAGGCCGCCAGGTGGCCGACGCTGGCTGGCCATCGCCCGCCGAGCGATGGCGCGACCGCCGCGTTTCTCTGCCAGGGCAATTCCTGCCTGCCGCCAATCACCGAGCCGGCGCAACTACGTTCCGCGCTCGATCGAGGATTCGCCTACAGTACCTCGGAGGCCACCAGGATCACGTAGATCATCGTCAGGATGAAAGCCACGAGCAAGACCGCAATGGCGGGATCGGACATCCACCACGGACGATCCTGGCTGCTCCTGCTCCTGCTCCCGCGCGAACGTTGCGTCTGCGCCAGCGGATCGATGCGAGCCGGGGGATTCTTCGCCAGCAAGGGATTGCTCGCTGGAGCCGGCTCCGAGTCGCTGGCCGCGTTTGCCTCCCGCCGAACGGCCACCCAGTCAACGGGCTGCCCCTTGACCGGCCCCCGCAGAGCGAACGGATCACCCGCGGTTGAGTCCTGCTCCTCATCGGAGATCTCCGGCCTCAACCGCGCCGTGTCGAGGGCAGACACTTCATTCCCCGCGTCCTCCGCGGCATCCCGCGCGGCCTCATCGTCAAGCGAGGCGTGGGGCTCGGCCCGGTCAACCTGCGTCGCGACATCGCTCACGGGCTCTGGAGGCTCGGGTTCTCTCTCGTCCAAGTCCTCAGCCGCCACGAATGGTTCCGCGGGCTCCGGGTCCTCGACCGCGATTTCGGGCGACACCTCGGATTGACGGAACTCGATCTCCTCCTCGACCTCGAGTTGCCGCGCTTCGAGATCCTTTTGAGGTTCGGGCTGGCTCGCCTCGAGGTACTCCCGAGGCTCGGCCTCCACGGCCCTGGCGGCCTCCTGCTCGGGAGCAACCGCCACCACCGGTTCGTCAATCGGACTCGACGCCCGTCTGGCTTCGCGCCGCTCGACACGCCGGGCCACGTCCTGCAACCACGCCGGGAGGTCGGTGACATCGAGGATCGACGACAGTTCGATCCGAGAGGTATCGGGAGGGGGAAGCTGCTTGACCGGCGGCGGCGCATCCTTCGTGGGCGCCTCCGCCCATCGTGGACGTTCCGTCAACCACGCCGGCATCGCCGCATTCAATCCCCCATCGGGAATCGCGGGTTGCTGCTCGTTGGCCCGCCGTGCCCGCCTCTCATCGCGATCGCTCATGACTCCCTCATCGTGATTTCCGCAATTCCTCACTGTCGATCCAGATCGTCACCGGACCATCGTTCACCAGTGAGACCATCATATGTGCCCCGAACCGGCCCGACTCCACGTGAAAGCCCATCTCCGCGAGCATTTCCGCGAACCGATCGATCATCGGCGCCGCGACTTCTGGCCCCGCGGCGCGGGTAAAACTCGGCCTCCGGCCCTTGCGCACGTCCCCGTACAACGTGAACTGGGATACCACCAGCATACCCGGCAATTCGCCATCCGCCACCATGTCGAGCGCCGACAGGTTCATCCGGCCATCGGAATCCTCGAAAATCCTCAGGTTGGCGACCTTGTCAGCCATCTGCCGCAGTTCGTTCTCGGTGTCCGAGTCGGAAATGCCCACCAGCAGCAGGAGACCGGGCCCGATCGCACCAGTCACCTCTCCCTCGACCTCAACCCTGGCTTCGGCCACCCGCTGGAGAAGAACCCTCACGACTCGGTCATCTCCACCGGCACGATCATGGCCACCGCCAGGGCCGCGATGCCTTCCTCCCGACCCACGAAGCCCATGCCTTCATTCGTCGTCGCCTTGATGCTGATCGCGTCGATCGGCAACCCTGTCGCTTCGCGAATTTCCAGCCGCATGGCCGCCGAATGGGGATTAACCTTCGGCGCCTCGGCGATCACCGAGGCATCCACGTTCACCAGCTCCCACCCCGCCTCGCGCAGCATCCGCACCGATTCCTGGAGCAGTTGGCGACTGTCGGCATCCTTCCACCGCGCATCGCCCGGCGGGAAGTGCTTCCCAATATCGCCGAGCGCGGCCGCGCCAAGCACCGCGTCGGTGATCGCGTGCAGCAGGACATCCGCGTCCGAATGTCCATCCAGCCCACGCTCGAACGGAATCGTGACTCCACCCAGGACCAGCGGCCGTCCTTCTTGAAACCGGTGTACATCGTAGCCAATGCCACTCCTTGGAAACCGCACCCGTTCGCTCACGACATCACCCCGGATTCATCGGCCTTTCGCAGCCGCAACAACGCATCAACCATCGCCAGATCTTCGCGCACGGTCACCTTCAGATTCATTCTGCTGCCCTGGACCACATATACGATGCCGCCCTGCGCTTCGAGAAGCGACGCCTCGTCGGTGAACTCCACGTCGCTCGATGTGGCCCTCGTCAGCAGTGGCACCAGAATCGACCGCCGGAAGCCCTGCGGCGTCTGGGCCGCCCACAAGCCGGCTCTCGATACGGTATCCGATATCCGCTGTTCCTCCACGCGCTTCAACGTATCGGACACGGGAACCGCCGCGATGGCCGCGCCATGTGCCATCGCGACCGCCGCGCACTCGTCGAACAGCTCCGCCGGAGCCAGTGGCCGGGCTCCGTCGTGGACCAGGATCAGGTCGCTCGACTCAGACGCCGCCAGTACGCCCGCCGCTACTGAATCCTGACGCCGCGCCCCACCGGGCACGATCCGGACCGGCTTCGTCCACGCGCCGTCGGTCACGACCCGCTCGATCGATGACTGGCCGTCGACACCGGCCACGACGATGACCTCGGAGATCGAACCGGCCTGCATCGCCGCGTCGAGCGACCACGCCAGCAGCGGCCGATCCGCCGCCACTTCCATGACCTTGCATGGGTGGCCGTACCGCTCTCCCCGGCCGGCCGCCACGATCACCAGCGAGGCCAGGGCATGTCCATGATTCGATGTCACGATTGGGATCCATCCGCCGCTTCAACCAGATCGAGCCACGCTCGCTCCGGTACGCCAACCGTTCCGAGATCGCGCCCTTCCCGGAACCGCGGCCCATGATAGTCACTCCCGCCGGTTGGCGTCAGGTTTGCCCGGTTCGCGATCCGCAGGAGTTCCGCTCGTTGTTCGTCGGTGTACTCGCCGTAGTACACCTCGAATCCCCGCAATCCATGACCCGTAAGGCGCGCCGCCATTCCCGCCGGATCGCCAGTGGAGAATGGATGCGCCAGCACCGGAAACGCCCCGTTGTCCCGGAGCATCCCGATCGCCTGTTCGGCGGTGAATGGGGATCGCTCGGCCCATCCAACCGTGCCCCGCTTCAGGAACCGCGAAAAGGCGTCATTCATGTCGCTCGCGGCGCCAAGCTCGATCAACGCCCTCGCCACGTGGGGGCGCCCAATGCTGCCCTGGTCGGCATGGGCCAGGATGGCATCCATGTCGATTCCGTAGCCCGCTTGTCGGAGCAGGTCGACCACGCGCTCGATCCGTCGCACGCGGTCGCGCGCCAAATCGGCGAGCCGCTCCACGAAGACTGGATCGTCGCGGTTCACGAAATAGCCGAGGATGTGGATTTCCGGGCCTGGAATCGTGGTCGACAACTCGACGCCCGGCACCACCGTGACCCCATGCTCCTCGCCCGCCCGAATGGCGCCGGCAAGCCCGTCCAGCGTGTCGTGATCCGTCACGCCAAGCACGGAAATCCCCCGCCGGCCTGCCTCCTGGACAAGCTCGGCGGGGGATAGCAATCCGTCCGACGCGGTCGTATGGGTGTGCAGGTCGATGATGCCGCCGGTCTGTTCGAAGGCGGTATGTGAACGCATCTCCCGCTCGCCCATGGGTCGTGCGTTATCGCGGCTCAACCACGAGCCGGATTGCGGTACGATCTTCGTTCTCGATCGTCACGTCGATGAATGCTGGTACGCACACCGCGTCGATTCCCGTTTCCCGCAGGTACTCGCGCGCGATGGCCACGGCCTTCACGGCCTGGTTGGTGGCGCCCGCGCCGATTGCCTGCACCTCGGCTCGACCGGCCTCGCGAACCACCCCGGCGATGGCGCCAGCCACCGCGCTCGGACGCGACCGCGCCGAGACCTTCAACACCTCACCCTCGGCCGACAGCAACACTCCATCGATGCTGTAATCACGATGACCATTGTTCGCCACGACCGTATCGGCGACCAACGGAGTAACCTCCGCGATCGGCGCGGTTTCGGCGCTCGAAATGCCGTGGTCCGAATGCCCGTTGGAATAGGTGGCGCTTTCCCAGGTCGCGGGAGCCAGGTCCCCGGATGGGCCAGCCTCATCGACGGCGTCATCGGTCGCCGGAGCCTCCACCGCGCTGGCCTGAACCTCGGTCGGCGCCTGCTGGTGTTGAGCCTCGGGTTCTTCCGACTCATCGGCGTCTGGCGGGAAGCTGGAGCCTTCCGGATCGATCTTGATGTCCCGAAGGTCCAACTTGCTGAAAAACCGATTCATGCGTGAGGTCTCCCCTGGATCTTCCCCACAAACCCGAAGTCCGGGTGCGAGTGCGCTAAGGCCAACGTCAATACTGGCGAGTAGTGATCGTTCCAGAACCCCACCCGGGGTCTGTTGCCGTCGGCCATTGTTGTGTGAATTGGCAGGTTCTGCATCCGGCGCCGGCAAGGAAATCCTGTCCACCGTCCCCACACATGTGTTTCCACATGGCGATGGCATTTCGCTTGCCTCACCAGTCACAGGCTGGAAAGCCTGGGGCTCACCGTCTGCCGGTGCCTAAGTCTACGATGAATCGCGAGAGTGCGCGAGAAAAGTGATTACAAACCAAAAAGCGGGAAAGACAGTTCATTTACGAACCATCTTTCCCGCTTGATCGTTTATGTCACCGGTGGAACCAGCCGGGGTTAGCGAGCGTAGTTCACCGCTCGCGTTTCCCGGATCACCGTCACCTTGATCTGGCCTGGATACTCCAGGGTCTCCTCGATCTTCTTCACGACATCCTGCGCCAATCGCGTGGCGCCAAGGTCGTCGATCGAGTTCGGCTGGACCAGGATCCGCACTTCACGACCCGCCTGGATCGCGAAGGACTTGTCCACGCCCTCGAAGGAGTTGGCGACCCCTTCCAGCGCTTCCAGCCGCTTGATGTAGGTCTCCACCATCTCGCGCCGGGCCCCTGGCCGCGCGCCACTGATGGCATCGGCCGTCTGCACGATGAACGCCTCTATCGTTTGCGGCTCCTCTTCGTTGTGGTGGGCTGCAATGGCATGAACGATCTTCGACGATCGTCCAAGCCGCTTCGCGATGTCGGCGCCAATCAGCGCGTGAGGCCCCTCGACCTCGTGGTCCACGGCCTTGCCGATGTCGTGGAGCAGACCAGCGGTCTTCGCCACGCTCACATCGGCGCCAAGTTCGGCCGCGAGGTTCGCGCAGATCACGGAAACTTCCAGCGAGTGCCCCAGTACGTTCTGGCCGTAGCTGGTGCGGAACTTGAGGCGTCCAAGCAGCTTGATCAGGTCCGGATGGAGGCCTGGCACGTTCGCCTCGTAGGCAACCCGCTCGCCTTCCTCCCGCATCACCTCTTCCAGTTCGAGTTGCGTCTTGTTGACGATCTCCTCGATCCTGGCCGGATGAATCCGCCCATCCTGAAGCAGCTTGGCCAGAGCCCGTTTCGCCACTTCCCGGCGAACCGGGTCGTAGGCGGAAACCGTTACCGCCTCGGGCGTATCGTCCACGATCAGGTCCACCCCGGTCGCCTGTTCCAGCGCCCGGATGTTCCGACCCTCGCGTCCGATGATCCTGCCCTTCATCTCGTCGTTCGGCAACGGCACCACCGTTACCGAAGACTCGGCCACGTAGTCCGTGGCGATTCGCTGGATGGTAGTAGCGAGGATCTTGCGCGACCGCTTGTCGGCATCCTCCTTCGCCTCCCTCTCGATTTCGTGAACCCGGCGAGCCGCCATGTTCCTGGCTTCGTACTCCACCAGTTCCACAAGTTGCTGTTTCGCCTCTTCCGCCGTCAGGCCCGCGATGCGTTCGAGTTCCTGCTCGTGTTGGCCCCTGGCCTCGGCGAGCACTCGCTCCTCGCGTTGCCGCTGCTGCTCCCACTGCTCCTTGGAGTGGGCGAGCTGCTGCTCCTGCCGGCGAATCCCATGCTCACGCTGGTCGAGCCCCTGGGACTTCTTGTCTATGGTTTCTTCTTTTTGTTCGATGCGGCGTTCGATCCGCTCTATTTCCTTGCGGCGTTGATTCAACTCTCTGTCGAGTTCACCCCGCAACCGGATCGCCTCATCCTTTGCCGCCAGAGCCGATTCCCGGCGACTGGTTTCAGCTTCCTCTGTAATGCGACCGGCTTCCGCCTGCGCCGCGCGCAATCTCGACTGGGCTCGTTTGTCCAGCCAGAAATACGTGCCGAGGAAAGTGATGCCAGCCACGAGTACGGCCCCGATGAGGTACACAAGCAACTCACCCATCGACGTCGCTCCTAGCGTCTTATTCCCCTCCTAAGGGGGCTCAATTGTTAAGGTGCGTAAGGGGCAGGCAACCAAAAAACCGGCCAGGTGCAGCGCTCCTGGTCGTATTCCAAGTCACTACGCCAATTCCCCTACGCCAGCGATGATACGTTTCCCCCGCGATTTCCGTCAAGCGGCGTTTACCTACCTCTCGCTCCGGCTCCGCGTACGTACAAGAGGTCTACCACTCGCCATATTGGTGATTGGCGGACAATGCCGTAGCCTTGCCATGCACCGCCCATCGCGGTAACGTCGCCAACTCATCCAGGGAAATGTCCATGCCGCCAGCGTCCAATCCCATCCCAATCGTGAATATCGACGGCGAACTTGTCTCGCTCGGACCGCTCGACCGCTCCATGCTCCCCCTGTTCCAACGCTGGATCAACGACTTCAACGTCCAGCACAGGGTTGGCCTCGCGCCCGGCCCGATGACACGGGAGGCGGAGGAACGGTGGTACGAGTCCACCACCAACTCGAACGGCGCCGCTTTCGCCATCTACGAGCGAGCAACGATGACCCTGGTCGGTTCCACCAACCTGCATGCGATGGACCACCGGCATGGCACCGCCACGTTTGGCATCATGATTGGCGAACCCACCGCCCGTGGAAAAGGCTACGGAACCGAAGCCGCCTCCCTGATGCTGGACTACGCCTTCACCATTCTCGACTTGCATTCGGTGAATCTCACCGTCGCGGGCTTCAACCACGCGGCCCAGGCCGCCTACCGGAAGGCCGGCTTCCGCGAGTGCGGCCGGCTTCGGGATCACATCCGGTTCGCCGGCAAATGGTGGGACCAGGTGTGGATGGACTGCCTGGCCCACGAGTTCAAGAGCCCAGTATTGGCCCGCGTCATCGATCCAGGCTGACGAATTCACCATCACTGGTATCCTGAACGCATGCAGACATCCGTACGGGGAAGGGAAGAGTGTGGCGTCATCGCGAAATACAACCGGCGCGGGGAATAACTCGGTGGATTCCACGGGCGACGTCGCCCTGTTGATCGACTACGAGAACCTCCAGATCAGCCTGAAGCAGTCGTTCAACGTCACCACGCCCCAGATGTCGCTCATCGTTCAGGAAGCCCAGGAACACGGTCGTCTCGTGCTCGCTCGCGCCTATGCGCCCTGGACGTCTCCCGACTTGGCGATCGACGCGGAGAACCTCTATCGTCAGGGCATCGAGCCGGTCTACATCCCATCCCAGAAGAACAGCGCCGACGTGCGGCTCGCGGTGGACGCGGTCGAAACAGCGGTCGGGGCCTCGAACATCCAGACCTTCGTCATAGTCACCGGCGACGGCGATCTCATCCACGCCACCAACTTTCTCCGCCAGCATGGCCGCAAGGTGGTGGTCATCGGCGTCGACTCGGCCATGAGTCGCATGCTTTCGTCCGCGGCGGACACCGTGCTGCTCTACGAACGCGACCTCGATCCTTCCATTCGCGGCAAGCAGGTGCAGCGAACCAACCGCCGCCAACCCACCACGCCCGCGCCATCCTCTGATTCTCACGAGAAGCCTGCCCGCGTGCTCGTGCCGCTCAACGACAACCCGCCCGCAGAGGAAGCGTTCGGCATGGTGCGCGATGCCATGACTCGTCGCGGCGACGGCGAGCCGGTCCTCTTCCAGGAACTCGGCCACTGGCTCGGCCAGGATTACGGGCTCAAGCCCAGGGCCTGGTACGGAGTTCCGTTTGGCGTGTTCATGGATGCCGCCGAGGAAGCCGGGTATGTGGTGCTCACGCGATCCGCTGGCAACAGTTACGCCTCGCTGCCGCTCGACAGTCCCGCGTCGACCAATGACGACGACCTCGACGCCTATGACGACTCGAACGACGATGATCCGGGCCTGGACGTCCGCCTCGAATCGTTACGGGCCGAGGAGCAGCGAGACCTATTCGAGGAACTGCGCCAGCTTCAGTCGACCCAGCGCAGCGGGTATCTCACCTTCTCGGGGATCATTCGTCACCTGCTCTCGCGGAGCGTCCTCCCACGCCTCAGCGAGCGCCAGATACGTCGCCTGCTGAACGACCTGGCCGACCGCAACCCACCGATCCTGATCCGCTCACAGCGCAAGGGCCGCAACGCCCAGGGCCCTTACACCTTCTCCGCGTTTACGCTCACCACGGACGAGTCCATGCTTCAGGGAGAGGCCACCGCCTACCAGGAGTAGCCGTCCCCCGTGGGCGGCTCTACCCGATCGCGATCCGCACGCTCACCGCGTGCTCGCTGGGAAGCTCATCGGGCAAGCGCACGTCCAGGCAGCCGTCCAGCCACTCGAACTCCAGCGGCGCCTCGTCACGCCATCGGCCACGTATAAGCGACACGGAGACGATCTCGCCCGGCGCGTGCCGCGCGTCCCGCCCCAGCGAGGTGATCCGCATTCTCCGATCGTCCGGAACCGCTAGCGCGGTCGCGTACACGAATGTCGTCGTCTTGCCATCCGTCAGTGACTCGCGCGTGGTAAAGCGAATGTCCTCGGCTGTGAACCGCTGGCGCTTCGTATCCGAGAACGAGCCCTCTACCACGGCGGTCGGCCCCTCACCGAACACCTTCCACGGCCGGGTGCCGTACACCGCCTCGCCGTACACCAGCAACCACGCGCCAATTGCTTCAAGCACCGCGGCGTCCTGCTCCGGAATCGTTCCGTCCGCCCGCGGCCCAATATTGAGCAGCATCGCCCCGTTCTTGCTCACGATGTCCACGAGATCGCCGATCAGGTCGCCCGGATCCTTGTAGTCGTTGTTCTCGGTGTAGCACCACGAGTTCCGCGCCACCGACGTATCCGTCTGCCAGAACTCCTCCCGGATTCCGGCGAGTTGACCGCGCTCCACGTCGTAGACCGCCGTCCCGTCCGGAAAGGCGTGGTGCTTGTAGTTGATCGCCACCCCACGCCGCCAGTCCGTCGCCCGGTTGTAGTAATAGCTCGCGAATTCCCGCAGGTATGGTTCGAACACGGGCTGCTCGATCCACCAGTCGAACCAGAACAACTGCGGGCGGTACCGGTCGACGATCTCACAGCACCGGAGCAGCCAGTCCTCCAGATACTGGTCGTTGGGCGGAAGCTGGTCTGACTGCGCGGGACAGTAAAAATCCGCCAAAGCGGGATCCTGCACGTCGGAGGGAAATGTCCTTCCCCCGTTCATGAACCACCAGTGCTCGGCGCGATGACTCGATACACCGAACACCATCCCCTGCCGTCTCACCGCCTCCGCCAGATCGCCAATCAGGTCCCGCTTCGGTCCCATTTTCGCGGCATTCCACCGTGTCAGGTCCGATTGATAGAGCGCGAATCCGTCGTGATGCTCAGCCGTCGGCACGACGAACTGTGCCCCGGCCCGCCTGAACAGGCTTGCCCACGCATCCGGATCGTACTTTTCCGCGGTGAACCGCTCGATGAAATCCGCGTAGCCGAACTTCGTGTGATCGCCAAAGGTCGCCCGGTGATGCTCGAACTCGGGGGAACCCTCCAGGTACATATGCCGTGGATACCACTCGTTCCGAAACGCGGGAACGGCGTATACGCCCCAATGGATGAAAATCCCGAACTTGCCATCGACGTACCAGTTCGGCGTCTCGTGGCGCTTCAGGCTCTCCCATGATTCCGAATAGGGTCCCTGGCTGTTTCGTTGCGCTATCGCATCCCGGGTAGGCGTCATCACTGCACTGGCTCCACCGCTACCGCTCGTCGACCGGGCCGGAAACCGCTTCCGGCGTCATCAGCGGCAGTATCCCCGGTGGATCGGTTCGCAACAATGCCCAGTCGCCAGGCTGCCCTCCCAGGAATCCCAATAAGTCCTCGATCGCTCCGCGGATCGATGCAAGCATCACGCTGCTAGGCCTCACCCACGGCTCCAGGTGAAGCGCCCGGATCGTCAGGAACCGGGTCTTGCGGTCATACGATGGATCGAGCCGTCCCACGACCCTTCCCCGGTAGAGGATCGGCAGCGAGTAATACCCGTACACTCGCTTGGGCGCGGGCGTATAGCATTCCAGACGGTAGTGGAAATCGAACAGCCGCTCTCCCCGGTCCCGGTTCCAGGTCAGGTTATCGAACGGCGACAGGAGGGTCGTCAGCGACGGGCGCCGCCGGCCCTGGCGGAGATCGTCCACCAGGTCCGCGAGACGCGAGTCCATCCAGACTGGCTCGTCGATTCCAGGCACTCGCACGAGCAGTGCCTCGCCCGCGGCCACCATCTCCGGCATGAGCTTCCGGACCCGCGCCATTTGCACGAACGATGGTCCGCCTGTCCGGTAGTAGTCAGAGAGCCACCCCGCCGTGGCGATTCCGTTCACGGAGAGCGCTTTCCTCAGGAACGTCCTGTCCCGGTCATCGTCCGGGATGGGCTCCGCTTGCCAGAAGCCTGGTATCACGCGGTCTGGCAGGTCGAATACCCGATTGAACCCGGACTCTCTCCGCCGAAGAACGGTCTCGCCACCCATCCAGAGTTCGTCCAGCGCCCGCCGCTCCGGCTTTACTCCGTACCACTCCCACGCCTCGGCCCGCCGGCCATCGTCTGGGCGTTCGAAATGCTTCGAGGCGAGTGGACCATCGGCGGCGATCCGGGCCAGTACGGCGTCCATCAGTTTCCGGTTCTCCGGTTCCGATGCCCAGGTATTCCGCGCCCGACGCCGCTCCATGAAGCTCCGGAAGAGCGCCAGGTCCCCCACCGGGATGATCGCGGCGGCGTGGGCCATGTACTCGGTAACGGCCAGGCGTGGCTCGTACAGTCCGGAGATGAGATCCGGATCGTAGGAGCCCAGGCGGCACCACAACACTGTTTCATGCGTGCGAGAAATCACGCTGATGGTGTCGAGTTGCACCATTCCCAGCGCCTGGATGGTCTCCAGCAGGTCGTCAGCGGTCGGACGCCGCCTGAACGGCCGTCGCGCCAGGCCGGAAGCGGTCACCGCCAGCCAACGCGCCTCGTCACGGCTCAACAGGAATTCCGCGGTTGCCACCATCACCCCCTACCGAATCGAACGTCACCGATGCGGTGAGTATCGCCCAGGTTGAGGTCAGGAATGGTCCGCGTTCTCTACCAGGGACGACCGAGCAGCTTGCGAAGGCGCAGGTTCCACGGCAGGACCATCGCCTCGAACACCACCCGCCGCGAGAGCTTGCTCTTGCCAGCGACCCGATCCACGAAGGTGATGGGCGCTTGCGTGTACGAAGCACCCTTCTGGATCGCCCGGTAGGTGGTCTCGATTTGGAAGCAGTAACCGTCGGAGTGGATTGACGATAGCTCGATCGACCGGAGTACCTCCGGTCGCCACACCTTGAAGCCGCCCGTCAGGTCCTTGATCGGCACGCCGAGAATCAGGCCAGCGTAGATTCCGCCAAACCGGCTGATCAGCTTTCGGTGCCACGGCCAGCCAATGGTCTTGCCACCCTCGACATACCGGCTGGCCAGCACGAGGTCGTATCCGTCGGCCAGGCCAACCAGCCGAGAGAGGTCATCCGGCAAATGCGAAAAATCGGCGTCCATCTGCGCGATGAGGCCGGGCCCCATGTCCAGCGCACGACCGAACCCGGCCACATAGGCCCGGCCGATGCCTTCCTTCTTCTCTCGCGAAAGCAATTCGACCCGGTCAGGGAACTCCCCGGCCAGGGCCGTCACGATTTCCGCCGTGCCATCTGGTGAGTTGTCATCCACGATCAGGACGCGAAAGCGCGAACCGAGACCCAGCACGCCCCGGATGATCCCTTCGATGTTCTCTCGCTCGTTATAGGTGGGAATAACCACGACCACGGAAGCATCGTCGGCTTGCGTGGCGGTCGTCGCATCGACTGGCACTAGTCCACGTCGCCTCGGCCACGCGACAGGAGAAACTGGACCTGGACCAGTAGGGCATCCACATCGAACGGCTTGGAGAGCAGCGCGTCCGCCTGCAGCTCCTCCGTCCGGTCGCGCAACGTTCTGCTCGCGGACATTGCGATGATGGGGAGGTCGGCCGTTTCCGGCTCACGGCGAAGTCGTGAAATCAACGTCCCGCCATCGACGCCGGGCAGCATGATGTCCATCAGGATCAGGTCGGGCTTCCAGTCGCGAGAGAGCATCAACCCCTGCGCGCCATCGGGAGCGATCGCCACGGTATGGCCCTCACCCTTCAGCACAACCTCGATCAGTTGCGCCACATCGGGCTGATCTTCGACTACCAGAATGCGGGAACTCACCGGCCACTCGTCCTTCACAACTCCACGCGCGGGCACCTTCGCCCCACTTATAGCACACAATGCGGAGAATGTACGAACACCCCAGCCCCCGAGCGAACGCGCTCTCCGGGCCGCACACCGTACCCGATGGCAGGCCCACAATCGCGGCGCCAATGGGGGCTGCCTGGCGAGATCACGCCGGCAGGAACGTGTCCTCCAGGTCGCCACCAATCGCCGACAGCTTCTGGACGAAGTTGGCGTACCCTCGGTCGACGTGGTACACGTCCAGCAGTTCCGTTTCTCCCTCGGCGACCAGCCCGGCCAGCACCAGGCTTACCGCCGCCCGGATATCGAGCGCGAGCACCCGCTCGCCGTGCAGCTTCGACGGCCCCTTCACCAACGCGGTGGTGCTCAGGAACTCATCGTTCGGCCCGTACTTGGCCACCTCGATATCCGCGCCCATCCGGATCAGGTCCGCGGTGTATCGCAGCCGATCCTCGTAGACGCGCTCCTGAACCCTGGAGAGTCCCTCCGCCTGCGTGAGCATGGCCACGAACGGCGCCTGGAGGTCGGTCGGGAATCCCGGGAACGCCAGCGTCTGGATATCGACCGCCTTCAGGCCGCATCCAGGACGCACCAGCATCTTGTCCTCGCGGGTCCAGACATCCACACCCATCTCCATCAGCTTTTCGGTCAGCGGGAGCATGTGCGCTTCGACCACGCCATCGAGGGTCACCTCGCCACCGGTCATCGCCGCCGCGATCGCGAAGGTGCCAGCCTCCAAACGGTCGGGCGGCAGGATATCGGACACGCTGCCCAACCGCTCCACTCCCTCGATGGTGATGATCGGCGAGCCCAACCCGGAAATCCGCGCGCCCATCCGGTTCAGGAAGTGCCCCAGCCAGACGACCTCCGGTTCCGCCGAGGCGTTCACGATCACCGTCTTGCCCACCGCGAGCGTCGCCGCCATCATCACGTTCTCGGTACCCGTATGGCTGGGGTAATCCATATAGATCCGGGCACCCTTGAGCTTCTCGACCTTGGCCACGATCGCGTTGTCGATTACGGAGACCTCGGCCCCCATTCGCTCGAATCCGCGAAGATGCATGTCGATCGGTCTCCGTCCAATGTCGTCGCCACCCGGCCGCGAGAACGATATCTCACCGGTTCGCGCCAGCAGTGGTCCAGCGACCACCACCGACGCTCGCGTCGCGTTGAACAGCTTTTCGGGGGCTTCCGTGCGGGTGATGTGTCGCGCACGCACCACCACTCGCTCGCGTTCCTCGTCGATGTCGACTTCGGCCCCAAACGCACGCAGCAACTCCGCCGTCTTCAGCACGTCGGCCAGCATTGGGACGTTGTTGAGCACGACCTCGTCCGACGTCAGCAGGGTGGCCGCCAGCGCCTTCAGCGCCGCGTTCTTCGCCCCACTGATCGGCACTTCGCCACGCAAGACGTTGCCGCCACGGACGCACAGCACGCGCTCTCCCCGCGAAACCGTCTCCGGGGTGGACGCGACATTGACGACTGGATTCGACATCATGGTTCTCCCGCTGTTCTGGGGAAACAGCTCAAGGATAGGGTTACGGTCCGCCGGCGGGTGGTGACACGCCACGAGGGTCGGCCCCGAAAGCTTGGACCCTGGTTTGAGGAACGGAGGGCATGGGCGATGGGGCGCCCAAATGATCGTGGACAAAAGTATACGTTCACCGCACGGAAAAGGGTGCCCCTGTGTCAAGGGCACCCTTTTCCGTCGATGGCAAATGGCTGTGAGGCTAGGGATTGCCGCCGGTTCCGCTGGTGCTTCGCCCGCGTCGCCGCTGGCCAATCCGCTCGCGAATCGCCGCCTGCCGCAGCGCTTCCTCGGCGGCCGCGATGTCCTGGACCTCGTCCCGGTTCTGCAGCGCCGCCTCGGCCCGCTCCCGGGCGGAGGACACGCGTTCGAGGTCAATCTCGATCGCCCGCTCCGCAGAGTCAGCCAGCACGATCACCTTGTCGTCGGTGATCTCGATGAAGCCGCCGAATACGGCGAAGTAGTCTTCCTCGCCACTCCGGCGAATCTTCAGTTCGCCCTCGGCGAGCAGCGAAACGAGCTTCGCGTGCCCAGGGAGGATACCCAGCGATCCGCCGGCGCCCGGGGCAACCACCGAATCGACTCCGTCCTGCTGGTACACGATCCGTTCGCCGGTAATGATTTCAACCGTCAGTTTGGCCACGTCCGCCTCCTTTCATCGTCGCGCCGCCTGCCTGGCGGAGTGGAAGGCATCACTGCCGTGGATGACGCCTTCGCGCGGCGATTGATGCCTACCGGTTGGCGGCGGCCATCTTCTCGGCGGCCTCGACCACTTCCTCGATCGCGCCCTTGTACATGAACGCGGCCTCCGGCAGGTTGTCGTGCTTGCCTTCGAGAATTTCCTTGAACGAGCGGACGGTGTCGGCCAGCGACACGAATCGGCCCGGGTTGCCCGTGAACTGCTCGGCGGTGAAGTACGGCTGCGACATGAACCGCTCCATCCGGCGCGCCCGGTTCACGATCTGGCGGTCTTCGTCCGAAAGCTCTTCCACACCGAGAATCGCGATGATGTCCTGGAGGTCGCGGTACCGCTGGAGTACGCGCTGCACTTCACGGGCAACATCGTAATGCTCCTGACCCACGACCAGCGGATCGAGGATGCGGGAGGTGGATGCCAGGGGATCGACCGCCGGATAGATACCCTTCTCCGAAATCGACCGCTCCAGCGAGAGCGTCGCGTCGAGGTGGGCGAACACGGAGGACGGAGCCGGGTCGGTGTAGTCGTCGGCGGGCACGTAGACGGCCTGCACCGAGGTGATTGAACCGGTCTTGGTCGAGGTGATCCGCTCCTGGAGCTGTCCCATCTCGCTGGCGAGTGTCGGCTGGTAGCCCACGGCGCTCGGCATACGGCCGAGGAGCGCGGACACTTCCGAACCGGCCTGCACGAACCGGAAGATGTTGTCGATGAACACGAGCACGTCGCGTCCTTCGTCGCGGAAGTACTCCGCCATCGTCAGGCCGGTCAGCGACACGCGAAGGCGCGCGCCCGGCGGCTCGTTCATCTGGCCGAAGATCAGCGCGGTCTGGTCGCGAACGCCGGACTCCTGGAGCTCACCCCAGAGCGCCGTTCCCTCACGGGTGCGCTCACCCACGCCGCAGAACACGGAGTAGCCACCGAACTCGGCCGCGATGTTGCGGATGAGCTCGGTGATGATCACCGTCTTGCCCACGCCGGCGCCACCGAACACGCCGATCTTGCCGCCCTTGGTGAACGGCGCGATCAGGTCGATGACCTTCGAGCCCGTCTCCAGGATCTCGACGGCGGTCGACTGCTCTTCAAAGGTCGGAGCCGGGCGATGAATCGGGCGGTACTCGGTCGCCTGGACCTCACCCTGCTGGTCGATCGGGTCACCGGTCACGTTGAAGATTCGGCCCAGGGTGCCTGGTCCCACCGGAACCGCTATCGCCGCGCCGGTGTCCACCACCGGCTGGCCGCGTCGCAGGCCGTCCGTGGTGCTCATCGCCACCGCGCGAACGCGGTCGTTGCCGAGGTGCTGCTGCACTTCGAGCACCAGGCGCTTGCCATCCGGCAGCGTGGTCTCGACGGCGTTGTAAATCTCGGGCAGTTGCTCGGCCGGGAATTCGATATCCACGACCACGCCGGTGATCTGGACGATCGAACCGGTCGCGCCCGCGGTCTTCTGTTCAAGTGTGGATGCGGGTGCAGCCATGTTTGCGTTCCTCGCTTGGTACCTGATAACTCGTCACGCCCGTTGGTGGGTTCCCACCAGGCGCAGGGACAACAGCACGAACCGTGCCGCCAACTACACGCGGAAGGCGTTGGCTCCGGCGGCGATTTCCGCCACCTCGTTCGTGATTTGCGCCTGCCGGGCCTTGTTGTAGGCGAGCGACAGGTCGTCAGTGAGTTCCTTCGCGTTGTCGGTCGCGTTCCGCATCGCGACCATCTGCGCGGAGTAGAAAGACGCCACGTTCTCCAGCACCGCCTGGTAGAGGTTCACCTCCACGTAGCGCGGCAGGAGCTGGTTCAGCACTTCATCGGCGTGTGGCTCGAAAATGTAGTCATCCGCCCGGTCCGGAGCGCCTTCCGGCTTCACGATCGGGAGCAGCTGCATCACTTCCGGGGTCTGGGTGAGTGTGTTCACGAACTGCGGGTACAGGATGTGAACCGCGTCCACCCTGCCTTCCAGGAATTCCTGGATCGCCACCTGGGCGATTGGCCGGATATCGTTCAGCGATGGCCGGTCGCCAAGCTGGATGAACTCCGCCACCAGGTCCTGGTCGGTGCGGGCGGCGAAGTCGCGGCCCTTCTTGCCAACGGCGATCACCTGCGGGCTTCCGCCCGGAGCTTCGGACCGGATGTACTGGGTCGCCCGCCGCAGGATGTTCGTGGTCAACGAACCACTCAGGCCACGATCCGGCGTGATCAGGATCACGGCGGTTCGCTTCACGTCCCGCTGCTCGAGCAGGGGGAACTTCTTCAGTTCGTCGCCATCGAGTTGCAGCGAAGCCAGGTCCCCGAGAACTTCGCGCAATCGCTCGCTGTATGGTCGTCCGCTCGTCACGCGGTCCTGCGCACGTCGCATCTTCGACGCCGCCACCATTTCCATGGCGCGCGTGATCTGGGACATGTTCTTGACACTGCGAATACGACGGCGAATTTCGCGTGTACTGGGCACTCCGCCTTATCCTCTCGTTCCGGTCGCCTTCGCCGCATATGGGCCGCGATGCTCCCGGCACTGGTCCGGCGCGGATGGCGTGTCGCCGTCCGCGCCGTCAATCATTGCCCTGTTAGTCGGCGGCCACGGCTCCGGACTCCGAGTAGTCGTTGGTCGAAAGGAAGCCCTCGGCGACCTTCTTGAGTTCGGCCTCGAGCTCGTCCGAGATGGTCTTCTCGGTCTTGATCCGCTCGAGCAACGCCGGGTGGGATGTCCGCATGAATTCGAGGTACTCGGCCTCGAACCGGTTCACCTGGTCCACAGGAACCTTGTCGATGAATCCGGCCGAACCAGCCCACAGGATCGCCACCTGCTCCTCAACCGGGAGCGGGCTGTACGACGGCTGCTTGAGCACTTCGGTCATGCGCTGGCCGCGCTCGAT
This sequence comes from Chloroflexota bacterium, assembly GCA_023389575.1. GTDB lineage: Bacteria > Chloroflexota > Chloroflexia > Thermomicrobiales > UBA6265 > JACCYX01. The sequence goes on from JAEWEG010000037.1 coordinate 65,571, forward strand.
CTGGTGCCGGGTCGTCGCGTCAAGGTCGGAAGTACCGAACTGCGCGAAGGCCGCCAGCGACCGGTAGTTCGCCATGTCGAGGCGCAAACCACCCGCGACCTGGCGCATGGCCTTGATCTGGGCGGCGCCACCGACGCGCGACACCGAGAGACCGGTGTTGATGGCCGGTCGGATACCGGCGTAGAAGAGGTCGGTCTCGAGGTAGATCTGGCCGTCGGTGATCGAGATCACGTTGGTCGGAATGTAGGCCGAGATATCGCCAGCCTGCGTCTCGATGATCGGCAGCGAGGTGAGCGATCCACCACCAAGGTCGGAGTTGAGGCGCGACGATCGCTCCAGCAACCGCGAGTGAAGGTAGAACACGTCACCAGGGTAGGCTTCGCGGCCCGGCGGGCGGCGAACCAGCAGCGACACCTGGCGATACGCCTGCGCCTGCTTGGTGAGGTCGTCGTAAATGATGAGCGCGTCGCGGCCCGTTTCCATGAACTCTTCGCCCATGGCGGTACCGGAGAACGGCGCCAGGTACTGGAGCGACGCCGGGTCCGACGCGCCCGCGACCACCACGATGGTGTGGTCCATCGCGCCATTCTCTTCGAGCACGCGCACCATCTGGGCGACCTGGGCCTGCTTCTGGCCGATCGCCACGTAGATGCACAGCACGCCAGAGTCGCGCTGGTTGATGATGGTGTCGATACCGATCGTCGACTTGCCGGTCTGGCGGTCGCCGAGAATCAGCTGCCGCTGGCCGCGACCGATGGCGGTCATGGCGTCGATCGCCTTGATGCCCGTCTGCAACGCGGTGTCGACGTCCTGGCGCTCGATGACGCCCGGCGCGATCCGCTCGATTTCGCGGGTCTTGTCGGTGGCGATCGGGCCCTTGCCGTCAATCGGCTGGCCGAGCGCGTTCACCACGCGGCCAAGGAGCGCGTCGCCCACCGGCACCGAAACGATCTGGCCGGTGGTCCGGACCTCGTCGCCTTCCTCGATGTCGGTGTACTCACCCATGACGATGACCGCCACGGTGTCTTCTTCGAGGTTGAGCACCAGGCCGGGGGTTCCGGTCTTGGTGAACTCCACCAGCTCGCTCTGCATCGCCTCGGAAAGGCCATACACCGTCGCGACGCCGTCACCGATGCCGATCACCTGACCAACATTGGAAATCGACGCCTCGTCTGAAAATCCCTGGATCTGCTGCTTGAGCAGATCACTGATCTCGGTCGCGCGTACCGCCATGATCGCTCCAATCTCCCGCGGCGCCAGTGCCGCGAGGGCCTGATTCCTGCCGGGTCACGTACCGTCCGGTTACCGGCGTTCGCGGCCACTGGCCACAATCGCCGGAGTCGTCATGCGGCTGCGAGCCGCGCCCGCAGCCGTCGCAATTGATTCACAACGCTGCCATCAATAACCTGGTCTCCGGCCCTGGCCACGAATCCCCCGATGATCTCGGGGTCCACGGCGAGCCGAAGCTGAACCTGTTTGCCCAGCAGGCGCGAGAGATGCTCCCGAACCAGTGTCTGGCCCGCGTCATCCAGCGGCTCTGCTGTCGTCACATCCACGAGCGCTATGCCCTTTTCGGCCAGCGCGGCTTCATCGAACAAATCAGCAAGATCCTGAATGATCCCAGTTCGCCGTCGGTCGATCAGCATGTGCGCCAGGTTCCGGGCTTCCGCCGAGGCTCCGGTCAGCACCGCGTCAACGGCCTGCTTCTTCGCCCCCGGCTGAACGCTCGGGTTGCTGAGAAATGTCCGGACATCCGGATCACTCACCACGGACCGCAGGGTGTCCAGGTCCCGCTGCCAGGCATCGAAAGATCCCTGCTCCCGGGCCAGTTCCACCACCGCCTGTACGTAGCGCTTTGCCGAACCGCTTGCCATTTCCCGCACCTCGCCTCACGACTGATCGTTCATCATTTCGCCGCCTCCGGTCCCGCAAACGGGCTCCGGAAACGGGCGTCACTTAGTTCTGTGAAGCCTGCGAGGCCCCAGCGAGGGTTTCCTCGATCAAATGCTTCTGTGCTTCCGGATTCAGTTCCTTCTTCAGGATCCGACCGGCCGCCAGCGTCGCGATATCCACCACTTCGCTGCGAAGCTGCTGCCGTGCCTGCTCCGTCTCCTGCCGCATCGTTTCCTGGGCGCGGGTCAGGTAGGTCTCGGCCTGGGCATTCGCTTCCTCACGCGCCTTCGCCAGCAGTTGCTCACCGCTCTGCCGCGCGCTGGCCACGATCTCCTGGGCTTCCCGGCGCGCCTCGAGGAGAGCTTCCTCGTTCCGCGACTGGGTTGCCTTCAGTTCCTGCTGCATCCGCTCGGCGGACGCCAGGGACTCCCGGATCTTGTCCTGGCGCTCATCGAGGATCTTCACGATCGGACCGACCGCGAATTTCCACAGCAACCAGATGAAAACGAGAAAGGCCACCAACTGGATGCCGAATTGCCATCCGTTTAGCCCAAATTGATCCACGGTTGGCCACTCCTTCGCGTGTCGTCCTCTGTGGGATATCGCGTCCCGGCACAATGCCTCGCGGCATCAACCGGGCCTCTCCCGGCGGTTAGGGCAATGGCGCGGGCAAGGTGCCCGCGCCAGCCAATTCCACCAGGAGGACTAGAGGACGATGGCGATGATGATGGCGATAACGAACGCGTAGATGGCGACCGCTTCCGCGAGCGCGGCACCGACGATCATCGTCGAGCGAACTTCGCCAGCGGCTTCCGGGTTCCGGCCAATCGCGTCCATGGCGCCCTTCACCGCGATACCGATACCGATGGCCGGGCCAAGTCCACCCACGCCAATCGCGATCGCGGCGCCAATCGCCTTGGCTGCATCAACGCCCTCGGGTCCTACCATTGCTCCAAACACGTGCTGTTCCTCCTGGCGGTTTCGGCCGCTCATGCCCGTGCATGTGACCGCACCGTCAATGTGATTGCAAGAGCGGCACCGCGCCACCCTACCTTGCCGAAGTAAAACCGAGTTCCTCAGGGCGCCAGCATCGCCGGCGCCATGCCTAACGGCACGACTCGCTGATTAGTCTCCCGACAGGCTCGCCGCCGGGGCCGGGGCATGCGCGTCATCGTGCGCGTGCTCCTCATCGTGATGATCACTGTGAGCCGCCGCCAGCATGATGTAGATGAGCGTGAGCAGCGCGAACACAAGGGCCTGGATCGTTCCGAACATCACCTCGAGACCGATGAACACCACGGGGAACACCACCGGGATGATCGCGATCTTGATTGCCGCGGCAATCGAGTACATCACCCCAAGCAGGATTTCGCCGGCGAACACGTTTCCGAAGAGACGGGCGGAGAGTGAAAGGATTCGGGAAAGCTCGCCAATCAGTTCGATTGGGAACAGGAATGGCGGGTCGGACATGTGCTTGATCCTACCAACCACGCCATGGGCGGAAACACCCGCGATCTGGATCGCCACGAAGGCGATCACCGACAACGCGAAGGTCATGTTCAGGTCAGCGGTGGGTGGGCGCATGAACGGCACGAGCGTCTTGCCGTGCCCATCGTCCGCCGCAACCGCGGCGGCTGCGGCCGCCGACTCCGAGGTGCTCGCCAGTTCGTTCGTGTAGGCGTGCTCTTCTTCCTCGGTGGTCTCGGTCGCGTGCTCCTTGTAGACGCCAATGGTGCCAACGCCTGGGAGCAAACCGGAGAAGTTCGCGAACAGGATGAAGATGAAGATGCCGGAAATGAGCGGGAAGATTCGCCGGCCTAGCTTCTTGCCGCCCGATCCTTCGACCAGGTCAAGCAGGAATCCCACCAGCATCTCGGTCAGGCTCTGCGCCTTGCCCGTTGGGACCGTCTGCGCCTTGCGCGCGATCAACGTGCCCACCGCCAGGATGAGGGCCATCACGATGAACATCATGACCATCGAGTTCGTGACCGATACAGGACCAATCGCGAAGAGCTCTTCGGCCTTTAGGGAAATATGTGGCTCGTCCATGAACTGGGCGTTACTCCTCGCTGTCGCGTGTCATCTGGCTTGGCGGCAGGCTCCGGCCGCGCATCCGCTTTCCACTCGAATGCGCCCCTTGGGGCGCATTCGCTCATGTTCCCATGTGCTACTGAATCTTGTTTCGGTTCCGGGCTTCCATCCGCTGGGCCATTGTTCGCCCCAGCGGGCCATTCTCTCGCTTCGCGTCGCTCACCAGCACCAGCTCGTACAGCTGGTATCCGGCGGCGATCAGGCCGAGGGCCACTCCGATCAGCGTGAAGAGTGGGGTCTTGTCCAGCCACTGGTCCAGCGCCAGCCCCCCACCGATGCAGACGATCAATGTCGCTACGATTGAAAACCCGAGTCCTGCCGCCAAACCCATGATTCGGGCCTGGCCAGCCTGCTGATCCGGCAACTTGTCGTTTGCCAAATCGCCCCCCTGTTTCGTTTGCACATATTATCACAATCTCAGGATCGAAACATGTGCGAGGTGATTAGTCGAGGCAGCGAGTCATCGAACCAGGTGTCAGCCGTCCCCGATTCCTGTCATTGTCTCGCCCCGTTACAGGGATTCGCGCACGCGACATCGCCGCGTGTCGACGTCAGGGGTAAGCCTACCCCGCGCGCTTCGGGCTGTCACGCAAATTCGGCCTATTGCTTCAGAAGGAATCCCTCGGGCAACGGATCGTCATAGTCCACCATGAACTGGTGCATGCCCGTCACCGCCGCCCGGCCCGCGATTTCCGTCACCACGCCCTCGTGATCGCCAATCGTCGCGGCCATCACGATCCTTCCCGTGAAGACCGATCCCGTCAGGCTTTCGTTCGACAAGGTATCGCCGACATCCATCGTCCCCTCGGCCGCCATGCAGGCCACCAGGGCGGATGTCCCCGTGCCACAGGGGGAACGATCCAGCGAACCATTCGCGTAGATGGTGGCGTTGCGCATAGACAGGTCGCTCTCCGATGGCTCGTCCACCAGGATCACTCCGTACAGACCCGAAAGCGTGCTGTCGGTGGGATGCACCACGTCCAGTTCGTTCGACACGGCCGCCTTCACCGCCATCCCGGCATGTACCAGGTCACGCGCGCGGGCCGTTTCCAGCGATATCCCCATGTCCTCCGCGGACACCACGGCGTACCACGCCCCGCCAAACGCCACATCGACTTCGATCTCCTGGCCACCCACCGAAATTCGAAGGTCGTGAACGAGCCGGAACGCGGGAACATTACGGAATCGCACCGCCCGCACCCGTCCATCGGAGACGCTCGCGCGGGCCTGTACCAGGCCGGCCGGCGTCTCGAAGGTGATCCTCGTTTCCGGTCCCTGGGTGGGAAACTGGCCGGTCTCGATCAGCGCGGTCGCCAGGGCGATGATGCCGTGGCCACACATGGTGCTGTAGCCCTCGCTCGTCATGAACATCACGCCATAGTCCGCCTCCGGCGTCGTCGAGCGGAGCAGCAGCGCGCCGTACATATCCTGATGCCCGCGCGGCTCGTGAAGCAGGGTTCGGCGAATGTCATCGTGGTGCTCCCGCAGGAACGCGCACTTCTCCTCGTAGGTGTTCCCCTTCAAGGGTGGAATGCCACTCATCACGATTCGGAGTGGCTGACCACCCGCATGTACATCGACCGTCGAAAACAATCGTCGAACGTTCACCCGCACCGACTTTCACGAGAGCCCCAACGCACTCCGGTCAACCCTGACCCAATGCACATGGCCCGAAACGGCCTAACCAACAGTATCGGGCAGCTTGCCATGAACCGTCCTCCGGGAGGTGGCGCTCTCCTCTTTGCTACCACCATCCATAGGGCACGTTGTAATGAGGATCAAGCACGGGGTACCGACCACTGTTCACCAGGTGCCAGACTCGCGCCTTCAGGGCCAATACTTCGTCCTCGGCCAGCACCTCGCCAAGTTCATCGAAAATTGCCGCCTCGTCGTCCAGCAACCGCCGGACATCATTCAGCACCGGCTCGCTGATGGCTTCGCCCGAAAACTGCCACAGCACCGTCTTTACCTTGGGGTCGACGTTGAACGTCAGGCCGTGGTCGATTCCCCATATCCGGCCATTGGCATCCACAAGGCAGTGACCGATCTTGCGGTCAGCGTTGTTGGATATGAAATCGAACATCACCATCCGTTCGATCTCGGGAATCCGCCGGCCCCAGAATTCGGCCTCGTCGATGTCGTCCTCGGTCGGCTCCACGTACATCTGAAGGCTCCCCGGACCGTGCGGCCCGTCCCGAAGCACCGTCGGCGGCACCAGATTCCAGCCCAGCCACCGGCTCAGCAGGTAGGAGGCGTATTCCCGCAGGTACAGCGTTCCGTTCGGGAAATCCCACAGCGGCCGCTCGCCCAGCCTGGGCTTGTAGATGCCGATGTACGTCGGTTCTTCATCCTCGCCAGGAGACAGGCCCACCGCGAACGTGTAGTTCGACCCCCACGGAACCAGCTTCTCGGCCACGATCTCCGATGTCCGCAACATCTCCAGCGCCTCCGGCTCAGAGAGGGCCGGCGCATCCGTCCGGACGGCGTCGTCATGGTCGTTTTCGGTCAGGCGAATGTGAAGGTCGGGCATCGAAAGGTCGTTTCCTGCTCGGCGAACACCCCGTACCGGGTGTCGCATGATTCTACCCCCGCCTATCGCGGGAATTCGCCCCCGGCGCTACAATCCCACCAGACCACCTGCCCAACGGGGCATTCGTCCGGTGTCGCTCGCTCGTCCGAGCCGCCGGTGGACCATCACGAGTCCGCGACAAGGAGTCACCACCGCATGAAAATCGTTCGCTATCAGGACGCCGCGACCAGCCAGCCAGCCTTCGGCATCGTTGAGAATGGAGTTGTGTACGCGGGAGAGGGCGATATCTTCGCCGGACTGACGAAGGGCGCGGAAGTCGGCGCCTACGACAGCCTCAAGGTGCTCGCCCCGATCGAGCCAGGCAAGGTCATCGCCATCGGCATGAACTACCTCAAGCACGTCAAGGAACTCGACGCCACCCGCGAGGTGCCCACCGAGCCAGTCGTGTTCATGAAGCCTCAGTCGGCCATTGTCGGTCCTGGCGAGCCCATCCAGCTCGCCTACCCGGAGAATGACACCCACTACGAGGCCGAGCTGGTGGTGGTCATCGGCAAGGAGGCGTACCGCGTCTCCGAAGCCGACGCCCTGGACTACGTGCTTGGGTACACCGCCGGAAACGACGTTTCCGACCGCGTGCAGCAGATGGGCGGCATCCAGTGGATTCGCGGCAAGGGCTACAACTCCTACCTGCCGCTCGGCCCGGTCATTGAAACCGAACTCGACCCGGGCAACACGACCGTTCAGTCCCGGCTCAACGGCGAACTTCGGCAGGATGACAACACCGACGGCCTTATTTTCAGCGTGCCGTTCCTGATTGAGTTCCTCAGCGACGTGATGACCCTGAACCCCGGCGACACCATCATGACCGGCACGCCTCACGGCGTCGGCGGACTCAAGGCTGGCGACACCATCGAGATCGAGGTCGGTGGCGTCGGCGTCCTTTCCAACCCGGTCGTCAACCGCGACTAGGCGAACATCCGGGTCTGGAAAACCAGCGCATCGTAAACTACTCTCGGGGCGGGACCACGGGTTCAGCCCGAGAGTAGTTTTTTTGAGCCACTTTTCGTCAGTTTGCCGACGAAACGCATTCCGGCGCCCAACGCCCCGTTCACAAGGACAGACCAACGATGCGAGTCACCATTTTCGGCACTGGTTATGTCGGCCTCGTTACCGGCGCTTGTTTCGCCGAAAGCGGGAACCACGTGTGCTGTGTCGATGTCGACGCCGACAAGGTTGCCGCCCTCCAGCGTGGCGAGATTCCCATCTACGAACCGGGCCTGGAAGACATGGTCATCCAGAACACCCAGGCAGGTCGGCTCACCTTCACCACCAGTGCCAGGGAAGGTGTCGACCACGGCCTCGTCATCTTCATCGCCGTCGGCACACCGCCAAATCCCGACGGTTCATCCAACCTCACCTACGTCGAGACCGTTGCCCGCACCATCGGCCAGCACCTCGATCGCGCGGCCCTCGTCGTCGACAAGTCGACCGTACCGGTCGGCACGGCGGATTTCGTCCGGAGCGTGATCCAGGAAGAACTCGATGCTCGTGGCGTGGACCACGCCTTCGATGTTATCAGCAACCCTGAATTCCTCAAGGAAGGCGCGGCGATCGAGGACTTCATGAAGCCCGATCGCATCGTGATTGGCGCGACCAACCCCGACAGCATCGAGCTCATGCGGCAGCTGTACCACCCGTTCAATCGCAACCACAATCGCATCATGGTGATGGATACCCGCTCGGCCGAACTCACCAAATACGCCGCCAACGCCATGCTGGCCACCAAGATCTCGTTCATGAACGAAATCGCCAACATCGCCGAACGCACCGGCGCCAGCATCGAAAGCGTCCGGGTCGGCATCGGCTCCGATTCCCGCATCGGCTACAACTTCATCTACGCCGGTATCGGCTACGGTGGTTCCTGCTTCCCCAAGGACGTCCAGGCTCTCTATAACACCGCCCGCGAAAACAACTACGAGGCGCGCCTCATCGGCGCCGTCGAGGATGTCAACCAGCGCCAGAAGGGTGTGCTCCTGGACAAGATCCTTGCCCACTTCGATGGCGATGTGCGCGGCAAGACCTTCGCCCTCTGGGGCCTCTCGTTCAAGCCCAAGACCGACGATGTCCGCGACGCACCAAGCCGCGTCATCATGGAGGGTCTCTGGGAGGCCGGCGCGAAGGTTCGCGCCTACGATCCCGAGGCACTCGACTCCATTCGGGCCCTCTACCCCAACCAGGCCGGGTTGGAGCTCTTCGACAACCGGGACGACACCCTCGATGGTGCTGACGCGCTGGTGATCTGCACCGAATGGCGACAGTTCAACAGCCCGAACTGGGACCTGATGCGCGAGAAACTGACCGAGAACGTGATCTTCGACGGCCGCAACATCTACGACCCCGCCCGGGTCGCCCGCGAGGGGTTCACCTATTACGGAATCGGTCTGGGCCATCAGCCCGATGGCGAACCCCGCCTGCCCAATGGCGACTCACCGCTGCTCGCCCAGGCCGTCGCCCTCGCCGACTGATCTGTCCCATTCATCTCGCACAGAGAACGCCCCGGAAGGATCTCCTCCCGGGGCATTAGCATGCGCTCGGACGCCGTCCTCCCCAAGGCGATGGAAAGAAAGTCGCCCGGCAGACAGGTACCGGGCGAGATCAAGTTGCCTATCGGGAAACCGGCTCAGGTGAGCAGTAGCCGGTCGGTCACCATCACCGCGTAGAGCCCGGCCAGGTACCAGATCGAATAGAAGAAAGTCTTGCGAGCCTGGGCCTTGGACGGCTCCCGCAACAGCACCCACGCCAGGTACAGGAAATACCCGCCCAGCACGGTCGCACCAATGGCGTAGATCCAGCTCATGCCGAATGGGACCAGCAGCAACGTCACTGCCGTCAACAGGATGGTGTACAGGAACACCTGTCGCCGGGTTTCCTCCTCGCCGGAGACCACCGGAAGCATGGGTACTCCCACCCGCCCGTACTCGCCCTGCTTCAGCAACGCCAGCGCCCAGAAGTGAGGCGGGGTCCAGTAGAAGACGATCGCGAACAGGATCCAGGCCGGGGCCGCCAGCGTACCCGTGACCGCGGCCCAACCCACCAGCGGCGGGAACGCCCCAGCGGCGCCTCCCACGACGATATTGTGAGGAGTTCGGCGCTTGAGCCAGAGCGTGTAGATGAACACGTAGTACACGTTGCCAGCCAGGGCCAGTCCCGCCGCCAGCCAGTTGACCGCGAACCCAAGCAACAAGGTCCCGGCGACGGTGAGGACCACACCGAAGGTCAATGCCGCCATCGGCGAGATCCGGCCAGTTGCGGTGGCACGCTTCTTGGTCCTGCTCATGATCGCGTCGATGTCGCGATCGATATAGCAGTTGAGCACGTTTGCCCCACCGGATGTGAGCACTCCTCCGAGGAGCGTGATCAACACCAGTCCGAACCCCGGCACCCCCTGCTCGGCCACCAGCATCGCGCCAAGCGTCGTCACAAGCAGGAGCGTCATGATTCCCGGCTTCATGAGCGCCACGTAGTCGCTCACCACCGTTCGGATTCCCGCGACCCCGGACTCCATTGGTCGCGCGATATCGTCGATCATTGACCCCTCTTCATTCATTTGGCTACGTCGCAATGGGTGTTGCCTCGTGGGCGCGGAGTGGAATTCGCTGCTCCAGTGCCGCGCCATTCAGCTCGCATACGATATTCTACCGCCCTCCATTCCTTCTCGCATGCGGTCGTGGGCTCATTCACATCCCGCGTGGGTTTTTCGCCCCCTCTTGACAAGGTTTCCCGGGCATCGTATCTAGTATGTGAAATCTCTCACGAGACTCCGAGGCCTCGAATGCGTGGAACTCACGGGAGTCGAGGGACGTCAATGCCAATGTTGGCCGTCGGCCCAATGCCCCCAGCGGGCCGGTACATCTCACGCAACGACGCGTGGAATACAACTGGAGAACACTGCATGGCACTTCCATTCACCGCTCGCGGCGGTTCAGCGACCTACCTCACGCCTGGACAGCGTTTCCAGTCGTCCGATGGACTCCTGGCCGATCTTACCGTCGCCCGCCTCGTCACCGATCGCCTCGGCATGCTGCACGTCACGCTCCGCGCCGATGACGGTCACGAAATCAGCGCCTACGCCGAACAGGTCGAAGCCGCCATCGCCGAAGGCCAGCTCACCCCGCTCGTCGCCTCGTTCACCGGCTCCGCGATCGCCTGCTGATCGACTCCAACTTAACCACGCAAAAACCGGCCCGCGCGATCGCGCGGGCCGGTTTCCGTTCCGGTACAAGGGCGCTACTGATGCCCAGGGTGCCTAGGCGGTCACGTACTCGGATGCGGTCGCCGGTGGCAGATCCGACGTGCAGAACGCGCAGCGAGTCGCGGCGATCGGCACGTCGGAGAGGCAGGCCGGGCACTTTCGATCGGTCGGATCAACCGGATCTTCCGTCTTGGCCCGGGCCAGCAGAACGTTCATCGGTTTCACCACGAAGAAGAAGATCACCGCGGCGATGATCAGGAACGCGATGACCGCGTTGATGAACAAGCCGATTCCGAACTGGCTCCCGTTGATGGAAAACGTGATCTCGCTAAAGTCCGGCTGGCCGCCAATCGCCGCGATCAACGGCGTAATCATGTTCTCCACCAGAGAGGTCACGACCGCGCCAAACGCCCCGCCGATCACCACCGCGACCGCGAGGTCAACAACATTCCCCCGCAACAGGAATTCCTTGAACTCCGTCCCAATTCCCCTCATCACGGTCCCCCATTGTGGTGCGTGTCGCCGGACACAAGTCCGGCATCCATACCCTGTATGGATGCCGGAACTGTAGGAGCCCTGACTTGACCGCGTCAAGGTTCCCACCTTGAAACGGGATTCAACGTTCTACCCCAGGCACGAGGTGCCGTCCGCGCTGAGCGTGTAGCGCGCCTCGCCCGTCTCGTATCCCATCAGGAACTCATCGCCGCAGGAGTTGGTGAAGACGGTCTGACCACCGTTGCTGGTGTACACCTCGAACGTCGATCCCACAATCGTGCCAGACTGCCCTCCGGCGGGAATCGGACCATCGAACACGGTCACGCCATCGGCCACCACCACGACGTAGAGTTCGACGCCCGCAGTGATGTTGATACTCTCCTGGTTGCCGCCAGTCGCCGGCGGCGGATCGGCGGGCTGCTCTTCCTCATCGGATGCGGGCTCTTCCGTTTCCCCCGCGTCGGTCGAGGCAGGCTCGTCCGTCTGGTCATCCCCGCCATCTTCCGTGGTTGTGGACGGCGTTGTGCCCGTGCCCGGCCCGGATGTCTCGTCGCTCACCGCTTCGCCAAACAGGGCAAGCACATACTCAACCGGTTCCTGGCTGTTGTTGACCACCCGGCCCTCGCCGGTCACCAGCTGTCCGTCCCCGGTCGCGAGCAACCCAAGCCCATCGCTCTCGACATCGACATCGCCATTGGTGGACATCACGAGAGCCGGACCGGTGTGCTCCGGCAAGTCGGCCGATTCGCCAGGCTCGAGCACATAGCGGACCAGCATCATGTCGAAGACACCTTCGTCGTAGGTGTCGATCAGCGGGCTCTCGTAGAATGCATCGTCCTGAACATCGGTCGGTCCGACCACCTCGTAGATCCAGATCACGGAATCGTTCGAGTAGGCGAACGTCGTGTACGGATCGCCGCCGGCCTTGAAGTACGCCTCACCAGGATTCAGGAGTGCCCGCTTCCCGGTCACTTCGTTCCGGATCACCGATGAACCGCTCACCTGAAATACGAGCGCCGCGTTCGAAATCTCCGCATCGGCCGACCTTGCTCGCTCGGGTTCGACTTCACGAACCTGCCACACCGCCTGGTCACCCGTCAGGTACGCGAGTCCGTGGGTGATAACCGATGGATGTCCCGGATCTGTCGCGTTGAAGGCCGGGTTCGAATCGTCGGCCGTCACCGCCTCCGTCTCGGCGGTTTCCGGCTCCTCCTCGGGCTCCTCGGCTTCCTCCGTCGCCACCGGCGAGGCATCTTCCTCGTCATCCTCGTCGCCAGTGCCCGGAATCATCACGTCTGGCGTCTCCGGCTCTTCCGTCGCATCCTGGGCCGCCAGCGCCGGGCTGGCCACCATGCTCACGATGAAAAGCACCACGAACGCAAGCACGCCCCAGCGCCCCGGAGTCCGCCCCACCCTCGCGGACGATTCTGCTGGTTCCATCATCCCACTCTCCCTTTGCATCGACCTTGGATCCGCTGACCGGCTGGGCAGCCGCGATCCCTTCGTGCCTTCGGTAGTCGCCTTCACACCGCAACCGGATTCCACGTCGCCATTGAACCGGTACCGCTCTGCATTGAACCATTCCTGCGCGTTCACGCACAGTCCACGGCAACGCGGGCGCTTGCGTCCATTATCATACCCTGAACTTGCATGGAATGTTCGGACACTCCAAACATCTCCATGCGCTATCCTCATTCCGGTCCGTTCGACGCCGTCCATGTCGGGGCCAGAGACCACCGATGCCCAGCCCGAAACCATGTCCATCAGGGGAACTTCGTGTCAGACAGCAACCGCTCCATTCAGGTAAACGCGCCACTGGCGATCATCCTTATCGTCGGCGTGCTCGTCATCGCCTCCGTTGGCTGGACCCTCTCCATGCGCTCGAGCCTGGATGACGCGAACGATAAGGTCGCCGAGCTCCAGGCCGAGGTCGATCTCCTCCGCCAGCAGGCCAACGCCACCGCCTACATGCTCGCCCCCTCGCCCGACGCCCCGGCCAACGCGCACGGCACCGCCTTCTTTTCGCTGAATGGCGATGGCGTCATCACGGTCGCCAACCTGGACCAACTCGCCGAGGGCCGGCTGTACCAGGCCTGGTACTATCCGACCTCCGACGCCGAGCCATACCCGGGCGCGACGTTCTCGGTCGACGCCAATGGCACCGGCTTCATGCTCATCCCGGCCGACGTAGGGCTGTTCACCGATGTCTCCGTTACCCTGGAGCCCGAAACCGGCAGCACGTCCCCCACCGGGCCCGTCATGCTCACGGGGTCCACGGGCGGCGCCCGCGGCTAGCCCCGCTCGCCGTATACTGCCGGGGCATTTTCGCTGGGAAACCCGCGCCAGGTCGCGAGCGTATCGTGGACGTTTCGTCCGCCACCGGATTGGGGAGTCGTGACAGGTATACCCGCCAACGGCGACGCTCTGGCCCCTCCTGTCTCCCCGCGTCCCGTCGCCACCGTGGACTGGCTGTGGCTCGGCGCCGCCATTCTCCTCGCCCTCGCGCTCCGCATCCCTTTTTTCCGCATCCCGATGCTCGCGGACGAAGGCGGCTACGCCTGGGCCACCCGAGGTTGGGTCGAGGGCACGGGCCAGCTGTACGACGACCTGTGGATTAGCCGTCCCCAGGGCATCTTCTTCGTCTACGCCGGCATCTTCGATTTGTTTGGCACCGACACGGTCGCCATCCGGTTCGCCGCCTGGATCGCCACCGCCCTCACCATCATCGCCATCTGGGGGTTCACGCGCCTGTGCGCCACCGCCGTCGCCGCCAATCTCGCGGCTCTGATCTTCGCCGTCACCTCATCGCTGCCAAATCTGGAAGGCTATTCCGCGAATGCCGAAATCTTCATGGGCATGCCCGCCGCCTTCGCCGCGCTCTGGCTGCTGGGCCTTCGACGCTCGGGATGGTCCCGCTGGCAACTCGTCGGTGTCGGCCTGCTGATCGGCGTCGCCACCTCCCTCAAGCCGTCCGGCTTTGTCATGCTGCCGGTCGCCATCGCCTTCATCTTCCTCATCGGCGACGGTTCCAGCACGCGCGAGCGCTGGAACCGAATCGCCCCGATTCTCGCCGGTGTCGCCATCGTCGGCATTGCCTCGCTCATCCATGGCTGGATGCTGGGATGGAGCAACTTCTTCTACGCCACCATTTCCTACCGGTTGACCGCCCAAAGCGCCGCCACGGTTGGCCTCCAACACAACCTGGAGGCCATCGTCGACCTCATCATCCGGGCCCTGGCGCTCCTGCTCGCCGTGGCGCTTCTCCTGATCGTCCGCTATCGCGACCGCCTGGCCGCCTTGGCGCGAAGGCTGCGCCTGGCCATCGCGGAAGGTTCATCAAACCCACGCGAGCTCGCCAGCGGCGTCCTGACCTCTCCAGTCCCACACCTGTTCAGCAATCCACGCCGCCCGCGCAACGATGGCAAATTCCTGCTCCGGCTATGGATGCTCGGCAGCCTGCTCGGCGCGGCCATTGGCGGAGACTGGTGGTCCCACTACCTCATCCAGGTGGTCGCGCCACTTTCGATCTGGATGGGCTGGACCATCACCCTCATCTGGCCCGGGATAACGAAAATGGCGCGTGGCGCACTCGCCACCGCCATCGTCATCATGCTCTTCTTCCCGTTCTGGGTTCTTGGTTATGGCTCGCCCGAAAACATGGCCAGTGGATTGTTCTCCCACCCTGGCTACCCGGCGCAGGCTGCGGTCGCGCGCTACATTCGCGAGAACACCGAGCCCGGAATCACCATTTACGTCGCCTTCGACCAGGCATCGGTGTACTACCTAGCCGACCGTCCACCCGCCTACCGGCACCTCTACGACCAGGAATTGCGGGGTATCCCCAGCTCCTACTCGGACGTCATCGCCATCATCCGGAGTCCAGACCGCCCGCGGTTCATCATCAGCACCCGCCAGCCTGGCCCCTTCGCGGACGACAGCCGGGCGTTCTGGCAGGAGGTGGGCCAGTACTACGAAGTGGTCGAGACCATCGAAGGCGTGCCAATCTACCAGGACAAGGAAACGATCGATCCCTGATCGAGCGGTCTCCCGATCCTATACCCGCCAGCTTGGAAGTTCCTCGGCCGGCAGGATACTCCCGGATTCATCCACCGCGCCCACGGTCTCCATCTGCTCGTGTTGCAGGAAGGCGGCCCGGCCGATCACATGCGACGCCACCGGCGTGGTGATCAACAGCGCCAGGCACACCAGCGAGAGGCGCGCCCACATCTCGATGCCACCCACCGCGAGACCGGAAAGGGCAAGCACCATCACGCCCAGGAACACCGCCTTGCTTGCCCCGTGCAGCTTCGTGTACACGTCCGGCATTCTGATCAGGCCAACAACGCCCAGGGTCATTACCAGCACCCCAAGGATCACGAACCCGTCGAATATGAATGCGCGCATCGCAAGCTCCTTCTAGAACACCCTGCGTTCGCTGTAGTACCGCGATGCCACCACGGTCGATACGAACGACAGCAGCGCCAGCACCAGCGCGGCGTCCAGATAGTAGGACGTCTCGGTCGTGATCGAGTAGATGATCAGGAGCGCCACCAGCACCAGCGTCAGCGCGTCGAACGCGAGAATCCGCACCATTCCCGACTTCGTCCTGATCACCAGCGCCACGCAGACACACAGGAGGAACGTGAGCCAGATCGTGGCGACGTAGTAGGTAATCTCGTGCATCTAGCTCTCCTCTCCCTTGAGTGAACGCGACTCGGGAGTCGCCGGCTTGTGAGGCTTGTGGCTTCCGTACTCCCACAGCCTGTAGTACTTCTCCACGCTCTCGCGCAGCATGTCGGGATCGCTGGCGTCGATGTAGTGAACGAGCATGGTCCGGTCATCCCAGTCGATGTCCACCACGAACGAGCCCGGCGAAATCGTGATCAGGTGACCGACGAATCCAACCGCGGCATCGGAGTGGTTGCCAAACGGCACCTTCACGATCCCGGGATGATCCAGCTTCCGGATCCCAACCACGTAGACCGCCACCTGCCACGTGCCTTTGAGAATGTCGTTCCCGAGGTACCAGAGGAACACTGGCACACGGACCAGCAAGTGAATGACAAACTCTGACTCCGCCCGGTATGCAGGCAGGATTCGCTTGCGATACACAATCAACAGCAGCGTTGACAACACCGCGCCAACGAGCAGATCCTGCCACGCCAGGCTTGCCAGCGTCAGGGCGAATGTCAGCGTAAGCCCCGCCCCAACCAGTGCGTGGAACATCATGGCGTCCGCTCCGGCAACATCCGTACCGCCTGTTCCGTCAGGGCAAGCAGCGGCTCGGGGTATACGCCAATCACCACGATGGCCACTGCCACCACGGCTACCAGCCCCAGGGCGCCCCTGGTAGTCGCCTCGTCGGCCGGCTCGTTAACCCAGAACCTGGCTCCGTACATTTGGAACATGTACACGAAGGACAACGCCCCGCCAAGGAACACGATCACCACCAACCATGCCCGATCGTTCGCCATGCTTGCCTGGAACACGGCCATTTTTCCGAAGAAGCCACCCGCTGGCGGCACGCCCGCCACGCTGAACGCGCCCACCGCGAACGCCGCTCCGGCGATCCAGCCTCGCAGGCTCGCCGCAAGGAACAGCAGCAGCTTGTTCAGCGCGTTGACCACCGCGTAGATCACCGCCGCCCGGTAGCCAACCTCGCCGCCGATGCCGAGCGCGATCAGGATGTACCCCACTTGCCCGATCGATGAGTACGCCAGAACTTCCGCCGGGGAATGCCGGGCGATGGCCTGCACTCCGCCGTAGAGGATGCTCAGGCTCCCGAGGATGATGATCACGAACGCGCTCTCGTGAAGCTCCCGCGAGAAAATGTCCGCCCCGAATCGCAGCAGACCATAGCTCCCGATATTGGCCAACCCCGCGCTGAGGATCGCCGCCACCGCCGGTCGCGTGCCGGTGTACACCGCCGGTAACCAGAAGTGGAATGGAAACAGTCCCAGCTTGATGCTGAAGGCCACGAAGATCAGCGTCGCGGTCAGGATCGCCGGGTTTTCATGGATCAGCGGCGTTCGAAGCGCGATCAGGTCCATGTCGAGCCAGCCAGTGTTGTGATAGCTACTGGCGATGGCGATCAGGAACAACACCGAGCCCAGCAGGTTCACCACGATGAAGATCATTGCCGCCCGCAACTGCCGGGGCGTCTCACCGTAGGAAGCCATCACGTAGGCCGCGATCATCGAGATTTCGAAGAAGACGTAGAAGTTGAACGCGTCGCCTGTGAAGAACAGGCCTGTGAGTCCGAGCCCCATGAACACGGCCAGCGCCGGGAAGATCCGCGCCTTGACGTCCCGCGAAACCTCGAACCACAGCGCGGTCATCAACACCAGCAGCGAGAGCACCGCGAACGTGATCCCGAGCAGGTCCACGCGCAGCGCGATGCCGACGCCAGGCTGCCAGCCCGCGACCGCCATCTCTTGTGGACCGTCGTTGTACACGGTGACGCCAAGCACCGTCACGGCCGTGGTCGCCGCGGCGAGCAAGCCAACCGCCAGGTACCCCACCGGCCTCCTGGTGCCGTCCATCACCGCCAGGATCACCCCGCCAATCCACAGTATGGCGAGGGGAAGCGCTATCATCATTGTCGCGCCTCCTCTGGCACCACGGCCGTTTCGCGGCGATCGTCCCCCGGGTCCTCATCGGAGCCGTCGTCGGCGTCGCCATCGCTGCCCATCATGGCCGCCAGGTTCTCTCCAGTGCCCTGGTCATCCAGCATCGCCTGGCGCTCTTCTTCGTTTCCAATCCTCGTGATATCCACCGAGTGGTGCGAGTCGTACACGCGATACACCAGCGCCAGCACCAGGGTCGCCGTGCCGAAGCTGATCACGATCGCCGTCAGCGTCAGCGCCTGCACGAGCGGATCGGACAGCCCTTCGTCGGATGGCACCAGCGGAGCGGCGCCTTCGCGCAGCCCCGCCGACATGATGAACAGGTTCGCCGCGTTGCCCAGCAGGATCATGCCGGTGATCACCCGGATCAGGTCCCGCTTCAGCATCAGGTAGGCGGCCACCCCGAAGATCACCGCCACGGTCAGGGAGATAAGCAGTGTCATGGCACGCCACCTCCATCACGACGGCCTGGAACCTGCCGCGCCAAACCCGCCTCCTGCGCTTCCCGCTGGCGGCGGTCAATTTCTCGCGCCACCGAGGCCAGCGAGCCAACGCAGAAACCAAAGACCACCAGGAACACCCCAATATCGAACAACACCGGTGTGATCAGCTCCAGCGAGCCAAAATGGATCACGTGGTCCCCTGCCGGTGGGTAGTGATACAGGATCGGGTTGCCGAACAGGACGGGACCGAACGCCGTGGACAACGCCAGCAGCAGCCCGGCGAACGTCGCCAGTGGGGCGTACCGCGCCAGTGGCAACCGTTCGAATTCGTCCGCCCCGAAGGCCACCGCCTGGAGAATCACTCCAAGCGAGGCGATCACACCAGCCGAAAATCCGTCGCCAATATCCGCGTACCCCTTCAGCAGCACCGCGAACGCGACCATCCAGATCGGAAGGAACAGGACTCGAGCGGCAAATCGAGTAATCGGCGATGTCATCGCAATCGCCCCCTTCTGATCAGGCCAAGCACACCAAGCATCACCAGGGTGACGACCGTGATTTCGCCCAAGGTGTCGAATCCGCGAAAATCCGCCAGGATCACCGTCACCACATCCTTGCCATGGGCAAGTGGCGTCAGTTCGTCATACGTCCGGATCAGGGCGTTCGACCCCGACGGTCGCGAGAGCACGCCCCACACCACCACAAACGCCATCAACCCGGTCAATCCCGCCAGGATGATGTCACGGCGAGTACTCAGCCGCTCGGTCGGTACCCGCGTCTCGAAGCGCAGGATGCTGCGTGGCATCAGGAGCAGCATGGCGATGAAGAACACGCTCAGCACGGTCTCGACCAGCACCGCGACCAGCGCCACGTCCGGCGCGCCAACAAGGGCGTAAATAACCGCCAGGCTGAACCCCACGCAGGACATCGTCAGCACGATCCGGAGGTGCCCACGGGGAATCGCGACCGCGATCGCGGACAGCGCCGTCACCACCAGCATGGTCGCGACCGGCAGGTCCGTGTACTCCCAGTCTCCCACCACGAACGCGCCGTTATTGGGTGTCAGGAACACCGTCATACCAACCAGCGCCCCGGTTGGCGCGAGAATCGTCGCCACGCGGCTCCGGAGGTCGCGAACCTCGATTCGGTGAATCCAGTCTGAAATCGCTTCCAGGCTGGTCAGCGTCATCCGGTAGATGCGCTCAGGACCGATGTACTCACCCGTCCGAGCGACCGCCCTCGCCCCGGAAGCCCACAATCGCTCGCTGAGCAGGATCCCGATTCCGGCCACCCATGCGGCGACCGCCATCACATTCTCATGCCGGGTGTCCAGGTGATACCCGATCTTGATCGTAGCCGGGTTTGACGCGGTGATCGTGGAGGCCGCTTCCGCTATGTGCACCGGCCATGCGGTCCACACCCCAAACAGCACCGTGAGAACGCCCAGCGCCACGACCGGCGCCACCAGGAAGCGCGAGATCGACTCTGGCCGCGCCCGCACCGGGCCGAGGAACACGCCGACCCAGAATCGCCCGATATAGGCGAAGGTCAGGGAGGCGGCCACGACCGAAAGCACACCGTACACCGGTCCTCGCTCCCAGGCCGAGGCGAAGAACAGCTCGTCCTTGAAGAACCCGATCGTCAACGGCAGCGCCGCCAGCCCCGCCGCCGCCAGGGCACTCCCGGCGGCCAGCAGCGGCATCTCGCGCCACAGCCCTCCTGTCTTCGACATGTACTTCGTGCCGGTGGCCTCGGTCACCGCGCCGGCGGTCATGAACAGCGCGGATTTCACCAGCGCGTGGGCGAACACGTAGAACATGGCCCCGGAAAGCCCGTAGGCATTCCCAAGACCGAACATCACCACCACGTACCCGTACTGGGAAATCGTCGAGTACGCCAGGATTTGCTTGAGGTTGTCTCGCGTCAGCGAAATGATTCCGCCCACCACGATCGACAGGAACCCCACCACCAGCATCAGGTCTAGCAGCCAGTCGTGCACCGCGATCAATGGGTAGAACCGCCGGACCAGGAACACGCCCGCCGCCACCATCGCCGCCGAGTGGAGGTAGGCCGACACCGGGGTGGGCGCCGCCATCGCCTTCGGCAACCAGAAGTGGAACGGTACCTGCGCGCTCTTCGCCAGCGCGCCCACCGCGATCAACGCCACGGCCAGGCCCGCCCGCGTGCCATCCGGCTGGAGGGCGTTCAGGTCGGGTATCGAGAAGGTGCCGTAATCCTGGTAGAGGACCAGCATGCCGATCAGCACCAGCACCGCGCTGATGCCCGTCACCAGGAGTGCCATCAACGCCGACGACCGCGAATCATCCTGGTCACGGTCATAGCCGATGAGGAAGAACGACGCGATCGCCGTGAGGTCCCAGAACAGGAACTGCAGCATCATGTCGGCCGACATCACCAGCCCGACCATCGCCGCCATGAACAACAGCAGGAAGCCGAAGAATCTCGGCTGCTCGTGGAGGCCGCGCTTGAAATGGTGCAGGTGAAGCGGAATGTATTTGTAGGCGTAGATCACCACCGCCAGCCCGATGCCCGTCGCCAGCAGCGAGAACATCTGGGCCAGGCCATCCAGCTCCAGGTGGAACCTCAGCCCGAACGACTCCGCCCACCACACATCGACGGAAGACTGGTCGGCCCCGTATGACAGCAACACGATGATGAAACAGATCGCCATTGTCGCGATCGCCGCGATGCCAGTCAGCGCGGGCCGCCGGACACCAACAAGCACCGTAACCGCTGGCGCCGCAAACGCGGCGCAGAGCAGGATTACAGCCCAGTTCGCTTGTTGGATGAAATCGGGCATCGCCCCTCCGTGATGCTTTTTGCCAGAAGTTCCGGTGGTTTCGTGCCATCGTGACGTGCCGAACGAGGAGAGGAAATGTCTCTCAGCCCTGGAGACCCGTTCCCCGCGCGATCAGCGCACCGCCCTCTTGTGCGACACCTCGCGCTTCGCTCATTCAACGGGACCCTTCGCCATTGAGAATGCAACAAAAAAGGGGCTGCTTTGGCAGTCCCTCACCGCTGTCACGACGAGTGCGATCCGGCGACAAACCGGTCAGGTCCATATTCAACTGCTTGATTCTAAACCGGGCCGGACCCTGTTGTCATTGCGAAAACCTCACCGCTTCACCAGTTTATTCGCTCTTGCGCACCAATCCGACGCCCTCGGAACTGGGCACGAACTCGGCGATATCGTCTCGTCCACCCCGCTCCCAGGCCAGCACATCGTGATACAGCGTCGCCACCTGGCGCCGGGCCGCCACCGGCTGGGCGTCGAACAGGGCCATGGCCTCCGGCGACAGCCTGGAGCGCAGTCGCCAGGCGCGGCGGGCATCGCTCCTGGTCATCGCCTCCGCCGGATCGCGCGGAACGCTCCACTCGGTGCACAGCACGTCGATTTCGTCGGCGGTCCGGCCAAGCATCTGCTCCACGAACGCGAGACCGCCAGCGGCGACCTCCACCGCGACTGGATCGGTTGCCGTGGTTTCCGAGACCGCCTCGACGGTAGCGGTCTGATCTTCAGCAGCGTCGGCCGCGACCGACGCCCGATCCGGACGCCGTGACAGCAACACTCCCCCGAAGATTAGCCCGATACCGAGCGCCATCGCGATGTACAGGTACTCGTAATGTCCGAACCGCGTCAGGCTCCCGCCAGCCGCGACGGCCAGCGTGCCCACCAGAATGAGCGAGCAGCCCCACATCCGGTTGCGGTTCGCGCCGCTCTGCTTGAACCGCCACACCGAATAGGCCGTGCCCGCCACGATTATCAGCGTTCCCACGGTGTTGATGATGATCGAGATCGCCACCATCTCCGGCCCGCGCTCGATCGCCTCCCAGCCTTCCTCCGCCAGGCGGCTCTGGTCGATCGGCGCGTTGACCACCAGCGAGATCCACAACGCCGTTATCAGCAGCGTTCCGCCCACCCCGAATCGCTTCATGGCGTTTGGAAATAGCAGGTAAAGCTGGCCTATCGCCAGGAAGGTCACCACCAGCGCCACACCGGACGCGTAGTAGGTCCGAGCCAGCCAGGCGCTCCACTCGACTCCCCGTCCATACGCATCCGCTCCCGCCGCGATCGCGAACAGCGCGAACGCGATGCCCCAGATCACCTTGTCGGCGCGGGGCTTGCGAATCGCGTCCCGGAACATCACCCAGGAACACATCAACGCGATCAGGGAACAGGCTATCGGAAGGGCAATCACGGGTCAGGAAATCCGTTTCGGTGGGGGAGCAGCGGGTGACGGTGTCGCCATCCAGCATGAATAATGACGATTGTAGTCCCGCGTACGCATCGCTGCGAGACGCCCGGCGCATCACTGCGCGATTTCCGGCAAAGGTGACATCACATGGGCAAGAGCACGCCACCAGAATTCATTCGCCTCAATGGCAACGCCATCCGGGTCACGTCCTGGACTCCATTGGACGACCCTGGCGCGTTCCGCCTGGTCACCATCGTTCGTGGCTCGGGCGACGCCGCCCTGCTCGCCGACCTGCTCGCTCGCCAGCCACTCGAGCTCGAAATCCCCGGCGAACCGACTCGCGCCGTCTATCCCGACCGCCTCGAACGACGAGACACCGGAGAACCGCCAGCCACCATCACCCGGTTTTCCATCGACCTCTCGCCTACCCCGGCGGGAAGCCCCAGGGGATCGACCGCTGCCCAGCCCAGGGCGAAAGCTCCAATCACCCTCGAACAACGAGTCGCCGTCCTCGAAAATGAGGTCGCCTCGCTCAAGGAGCTGGTCCGCTCCCTCGCGCACGACACACGCTAATTCATTGGCCGTCGTCCACCCGCGACGAAAAGCCCTCAAGAACAAGGACGGGGAGCGGGCAATCGCCCGCTCCCCGTCCTCACTCGTGCTGAACGCGCTTAGGACGTCTCAGGCCACGTCTTCCTCGACGATCTCCCGCTCGATCGCCGCCTTCCCGGAATGAACGTCCCCGCCAGCATGGCCATCGTCGTCGCTGAACGGATTCGCCTGGTGGGCCAGGTCAACCGCCTTGTGGGCCACCTCGCCGGCCGCCGTCGCCAGCACCGCTCGCGTCTCGTCGCCTCGACGTGGCGCGAACACCAGGGTCAGGACGATTCCCAGGAGCGCGCCAAGCAGCATGCCGCCGAAAAATCCCCGTGTGGTGGCGGCGTCTTCCCGCTCTCGCGCGAAATCCAGATCCGCATGGATCACCATGGCTCGAAGCTCCAGTTCCAGCTACCCTGCGTTGCTCGAATGCCTAGATCTTGGGCGGCTTCTTTTTCTTGCCGCTGATCACCTTGGACATCTCCCGGAACTTGGAGTACTTGCCCGCCGCGGTCACGAGCGGCTTCACCGCTTCCTCGGTCATGAAGTTCGCGGTTCCACGCACCCGCTGCACGGTGCCAGTGGCCTCGTCCAGAATCGGGATCGCCTTGCCCTTGAGTTCCTTGAACACGAAGAACAGCGCCACCGTGATTCCGGCCAGCAACACGACCGAAATCGTGGACAGCAGCACCACGAAGATGATCGCGATGTCTCGCAGCCGCTCCAGGGCCGACTGGTCATCGCCGCCGAGCAGGTACAACCCCACGATGATCAATACGAAAATCAGGAGCGCACCGATACCCGCCAGCACACCTTTGGATTTGAACTTGTCCATTCGGATCTCCCGATACCCCGTCGACTGATTCCGCGTCATTCTAACGAATCCGCGCCCCTCACGCAGGGCTACTGACCATTCTGGCCAGTCGCGCCGCGTTCCACCCGCGAAATCGTCCCACCGCCAAGCACCTCGTCGCCCCGATAAAACACGATCGCCTGACCCGGTGACGCGATCGGCCCGCTCTCCGGCGCGAACTCCACCGAAACCGTCTTCTCGTCCAGCGAAACCGGCGTCACCGTGGCCGGAGCCGGCTCGCCCCGGTAGCGAACCGCGATATCGCTGAGGAATGGCGCGTCTGGCCATTCACCCGAGGTGAACGACACCTCGTCAGCCGAAATCGTCACCGCCTGGGCCTCGGCGCGGTCCCCGACAACCAACCTGTTGTCGGAGGTGTCCAGTTGCAGCACGAAGTACGGCTTCGTCGCCGCGATGCCGATTCCCCGGCGCTGGCCCACCGTATGATGCACCAGCCCCCGGTGCTGGCCCAGCACGGTTCCGTCCTGGGTCACGATCTCACCTGGCACGGTGACATCCGGGCGCCGTTCCGCCACGAAATCGGCATACGAGCGGTTCCCCACGAAGCAGATTTCCTGGCTTTCAGCCTTGTCCGCCACCGGCAGCCCGAAGCCACGCGCCAGGGTCCGCACCTCCGGCTTCGTCAGGCGCCCCAGCGGGAACTGCAGGAATCGCAACTGCTCCTGCGAGAGGGTGTACAGCACGTAGCTCTGGTCCTTGCGCTGGTCCACGGCCCGCATCAGGTGCACGACATCGTCGTCATCGCGCTCCAGCCGCACGTAATGCCCGGTCGCCAGGCAATCCGCGCCAAGCTGCTTCGCGCGCTGAACCAGGTGCCGGAACTTCACGTGCCGGTTGCACTCCAGGCATGGGTTCGGCGTCCGACCCGCCGCGTATTCGTCCACGAACTTCTGGACGACCGCCTCGCCAAACTCGACTTCCATGTTCACGGCGTAAAATGGGACCCCGATCGTGGCGCAGGTCGCCCGGGCATCGTCCATGGCCGGAATCCCACAGCACGGATTCGCCCGGTGATCCTCGTCGTCCGGCGAGAACAGCCGCAGGTTCATCCCCACCACGCGGTAGCCGCGCTCCCGCATCAGCAGGGCCGTTACCGCCGAGTCAACGCCACCGCTCATCGCGACGACCACGGTCTTGCCCGCGCCGTCCCTCGGACCGATCTTTTCCTCGGTCAACAGGGAACGCGCCAACGCCACGTCCTCGTCGGTGGGAGCGGCGAACGGTGTCGCGCAGGTGATGGATGGTGCGTCGGTGATGGGCATTGCTGTCATGGGGATATCGCAGGGGTGTGGCCGAGACGGCTCGCAAGGGAATCGCATGTGCAGAGGGGGAGAGACGCGCGGCAAGGCGCGCCGCCCGGAGTTTTGCTCACCGAGTTTACCGCACCAGCCCAAGGGCATGCGGTTTCACACGCGCGCGTTCGGCCTTTCACAATAATCGCCAGGCCGGAGAAGACCCGGCTCACAAACCATCCAACCCGGGATCCCGCCACGCCACGGCGAGTGATACAATGTGTACGTTCACTATTGTCGAACGCCCGCGCCAGTTCGTAGTCGCTCAGGAGGCCCAACACCGTGGAGAGCATGAACGCCCGCCAGCTTTGGCAAGCGGTGCTCACCGATCTCGAATCGACCGTCACCCGCAATGCCTTCACCAACTGGTTCGCCAACACCGGTCTTGCGAGTGTCGAGGACGATGTCGCCATCGTCACGGCTCCCCACGCCTACGCTGCCTCCACCCTCCAGGCCCGGTACACCCGCCAGGTCGAAAAGGCGCTCTCCCGCATCGTCGGCCGCCCCATCTCCGCCACCTTCACCACCTCCGACCGGCTCGGCGAGGAACCCGTCGCCTACGAATCGGAGCCCGTGGCCACCACGCCGAAACCGGCCCTGACACCGGCTCAGCGCAAGCCACCGGCTCGCCGCGCCCAGGCTCCCGAGGGCATCGTCCGCAACCACCAGCTCGAACTCACGCCGGCCTCGCCGAATGGGCTCAATCCGCGGCTAACCTTCGATACCTATGTCGTCGGTGGGTCGAATCGCCTCGTCCACGCCGCGTCGCTCGCCGTCGCCGACCGGCCTGGCACCCAGTTCAATCCGCTCTTCGTCCACGGCGGCGTTGGCCTGGGCAAGACCCATCTGTTGCATGCCATCGGTCACCGCGCCATCGAAATCAATCCGGAACTCCAGATCAGGTATGTCACGTCGGAGTCATTCACGAACGACGTGATCAACGACATCCGGTCGGGTCGCATGGACGACTTCCGGGCCCGCTACCGGCAGGTCGACATCCTGATGATCGACGACATCCAGTTCATCGCCGGCAAGGAAAGCACCCAGGAAGAGTTCTTCCACACCTTCAATCATCTCTACCAGAACGGTAAGCACATCATCATCTCCAGCGACCGGCCGCCCCGCTCCATCGCCGCCCTCGAGGACCGCATGCGCTCGCGGTTCGAAGGCGGGCTCATCGCCGATGTCCAGTCGCCGGATTACGAGATGCGGATCGCCATCCTCGGCCAGAAGGCCGATGAACTCGCCATCCGGCTGCCAAACGACGTCATCGAGTACATCGCCCACAAGGACCAGACCAACATCCGCGAACTCGAAGGCGCGCTGAACAAGATCCTCATGCTCGCCCAGCTCTACCAGAAGCCGGTCAGCCTGCCGCTCGCCATCGAGGCCCTCACCGATTCATCGATCGGCCTGCGAAAGTCGACCACCACATCCAACGAGGTGCTCGACGCCGTTTCCGACGCGTTTCGGGTGTCGCTCCAGGAACTCTCCGGCCGCAGCCGAAAGCGGGAAATTTCCACACCCCGGCAGGTCGCCATGTACCTCCTCCGCGAGGAAACCGGCGCGTCGCTCGTCGATATCGGGCGTACCCTTGGCGGACGCGATCACACCACCGTGCTCCACGGCATCGAAAAGATCGAGCGCGAACTGGAAGCCGACACCCAGCTCCGCGCTCAGGTGATGGCGATCCGCGAGAACCTCCTCACCGGCTCGCGCTCGTAGCCATCCGTCAGAACCATTGAGCGTGTGGACACCAGCCGAAACCCGGCTATCATGCCCCCTACAAACCGCCCGTCATCACGCTCAAAGGGGAGAAACCGTGCAACGCATCGCCTTCCGCCTCCGGGTCAAACCCGGCAAGCTCGATGAGTACATCCACCACCACGGCCAGGTCTGGCCCGAACTCCTCGCCGACCTCACCGCCGCCGGATACCGGAACTACTCCATCTTCTCCGACGGTCTCGATCTCTTCGGCTACTTCGAAACCGAGGACTTCGCTGCCGCGCAGGCCGCCATGGCTACCAGCGACGCCAACCGCCGCTGGCAGGAGTTCATGACCGAGTACCTTGAAACACCGGTTGACCCCGAAGGCAGAAAAGGCATGCACCTCATGCCCGAAGTCTTCCATCTGGACTAGGAGTTCCCATGGTCACCACCGACGCCGCTCCCCAGGTCGGAGCCCACTACCAGGTTTCCGTCGAGGAGTACATCACGTTCCGCCGCCAGGGCTTCCTCGTCGTTCGTGGGCTCGTCTCTCAAGACGAAGTCGCCGAACTCCGCCAGCACACCGAAGACCTTATGCAGGGTCGCCTGCCCGAACAAACCGGCACCCTCGATCTGGGGGACCACGAGAGCGGTGTCGCTACCCAGACGCTCGCCGCGCCGCCGGACCACCTCTCGCCCGCCGAGAAGGCCGAGTACTTCCTGCGTATCCACATGCTCCACCGCCAACTGGAGCTGCACGAGCGCTACCTGCTCCACCCGGGCGTCCTCGATGTGCTGCAGGCCCTGATCGGACCTGACATCCTTGCCCTCCAAACGATGCTATTCCTGAAGGGGCCCGGCAAGCCCGGCCAGGGCTGGCATCAGGACTCCTACTACATCCCCACTCACCCGGATTCGCTGTGCGGCGCCTGGATCGCCATCGACGACTGCGACGAGCTCAACGGCGCCATGTGGTTCGCCACCGGCAGCCAGCACGAACCGGTCTATCCTCCCGCCAAGGGCGGTGGATTCGGCGACCGGCAACTTTCGGACATCCACGGCGTCAAGGGGGTGAGCAACCCGAACGACGAGAAGAACGAACTCTCCCGCATCGCCGATCGCTACCCACACCTCCTCGTGCCCGCGAAGGCTGGCGATGTCGTCTTCTTCGCTGGTCACGTTCTGCATCGCAGCAAGAAGAACTGGACCACGGACCGGTTCCGCCGCTCCTTCGTCGGTCATTACTGCAACGCCCGCTCCTTCACCCAGTGGAACGACGGCGACGGTTCCGACTCCGATCCGGACACGCTCATGGCCAACCATCGCCACATCCTCGCCCGGGGCGATACTCACCTGCCGTTCGCCAAACCACGCTTCGGCACGCCCTGCGCCGCCCTTCTCCCACCCGAGGAACGCCGCCGCGAAAGCGAATTCGCCGCGATGATGATGGGCGACATGGACACCGGCATGATGGGCTCCACCGACGCCGATCCCAACCTGGTTGACGACGACTGACCGATCGCCATCACCGATTCCCGCGCTGCCCATCGAAAGGATCACCATGCCACGCCTCGGCGTCATCACCGACGAAATCTCCGAAGACTTCGAACACGCGCTCGCCGTCTGCGCCGAGCTCGACATTCGCGACATCGAACTCCGCTCCATCTGGGGCAAGAGCATCGTCGACCACGACGAGGCCACGGTCCGCCAGATCGAACAACTCGTCTACCGGGGCAAGTTCAACGTTACCTGCATCGCCTCCCCCTTCCTCAAATGCCATATCAACGAGGAAAGCGCCGCCGCGGGCAACACCCACTCCGCCGCCGAGCGATCGAAGGAAGAGCATTGGGGCATCCTCGACCGCTCACTGGAACTCTCTCGCCAGTTCGACGCGCCCATCGTCCGCGCCTTCAGTTTCTGGCGGGTCGCGGACCCCCTCACCGTCCGAGACGAGGTGCTCGACGTCCTCCGCACCGCCACCGAGCACGTCAGCGCCGCGGGTAAACTGCTCGGCCTCGAAAACGAATACGCCTGCAACATCGCGACAGGCGAGGAATCCCGCTGGATCCTCGACCGCGTTCCAAACCACGCCCTCGGGCTGATCTGGGACCCGGGCAACGAGGCCGCCCTCGGTTCGAACCCGTTCCCGAACGGGTACGAGCAGGTCAAGCACCGCATCCACCACATCCATCTCAAGGACCCGGTCGAAATCGCCGAAGGCACGGGCTTCACTCGCATCGGCGACGGCGCCATCGACTATCTCGGCCAGTTCAAGGCCCTGGAGCGTGATGGCTACGAAGGTGTCCTCTCGCTCGAAACCCACTACAAGGTGGATGGCGAAATCGAACCCGCGACCCGAGCCTGCGCCACCGCCACCCGCGAGATCGCCTGGAAGGCCAGCCTGAAGCTGGAGGCATGACCGATAGCGATGGAACGGGCACAATCGCCCGGCCATCGCTGGTCTGGCTCCCGTTCGCCTGACACACTATCGTCATCGCCCCGGACCACGGTGTCCGGATACTCCAGCGCGGGCCAGCAACCGGCTCCGCTCACCATGAAAGGAATCCCATCCGCATGGCATTTCAGGTCAAGAAACGCGGCAAGCTCACCTACTACTACAACGGTGATCGTCCGACCCTGTCGGCGCTGGTGACCGAGGAACAGTCCGACGGCGATCTCAAGATCTACTTCGCCGGCCTCACGGGCGGATACTCCGCCAAGGGCGTGCTCGGGCTGGACGAACTCGTCACCATGGAGCCGCTGAAGGAGATCCCGCTCGTCTTCCGCTCCTGGGAAAAATGGCTCCAGGACGCCGGCATCTGCGAGTCCCTCGCCGACATCGACTTCATCGAGGTCCACGCCTTCGGCTGCCAGCCCAAGAGCCCCAACCCACTTGTCGATCCGGCGGGATTCGCCGCCGAGCAGGCCCGGCTCCGCAAGGATTACGCCACGGCGTACTCGTCCTTCTTCGCGGACAACTATCCCGATCACGGGGTTCCATCGCGCTTCACGGTCCACCTGACCGATGTTCCAGACACCGCCGCGTCCTACGAGTTCTATAGCGTTGGATTGTTGCAGCGCCAGCGCGCCTGATACGCTTCCCGGTGATTTGGGACGAGGAGGGACACGCGCCACCGGCGGCCATCGCCGCCCTGTCGAGCGCATGGACCAATCCGCGTGCCACGTACGTCCATACAGATTGAAAATAGATCCCCATAGGAATCGGAGTCCCCAACAGCATGTCACACCAGCCAGGAAGCAACCCTCAGACCGACTACGTACACCAGGAAGCGGTCGAGGTCGCGGTCGAGTCGCACGAAGGAAACGTGCTGGCCTTCATCGAAATCCCTCGCGGCTCCCGCAACAAGTACGAGTACGACGAAGAGCACGGTGTTTTCCGGCTGGACCGAGTCCTCTATTCCTCCGTCCACTACCCCACCGATTACGGCTTCATTCCGGATACACTGGCCGAGGACGGCGATCACCTGGACATCCTTGTTCTCGTCCAGGAGCCCACCTTCCCCGGCTGCCTCATCGAAACCCGCCCGCTCGGCGGTCTCGACATGGCCGACGAGAAGGGTCCCGACTTCAAGGTCCTCGCCGTTCCCGTCGACGACCCGCGCTATGCCCACGTGCAGTCGCTGGAGCAGCTTGGCGACCACTGGCTCCGCGAAATCGAAACCTTCTTCGACACCTACAAGCTGCTCGAACCCAAGCAGACCGAAGTCCTTGGTTGGCACGACGAGGCCAAGGCGCGAGAGATGATCGCCACCTGCCGCCGTCGCTATCACGCGAGCCCCGACGCCGAGAAGATCGAGAACACTGGCTCCTGATCGACCGCGCCCGAAGTTGGAACGGGCGGTGGCCGATGCTATACTTACTTTTGTAAAGTATTGACACCGCCCGACTTGGAATCGCTCCATGGGCAGAAAGGCAGGTCCTCCAGATGACCACCGGCACAAAACTCGAAGGCTTCCGCCAACGGAAGGACACCTTTTTCAAGACCCACGCGCAGTCACCGTTGAGCGACGCGCAGAAGGCCGTCTTCGAGCAACTTAACTATTTCCCCGAGAATCCCGACCTCGCGATGCAGCTCGATATCGACACCAGTGGCGACGGCATTGGCGAGATCGTCACCATCGGCACCGTCAATGGCGATGCCAAGCAGTACGCTCGCATCGGTCGCGTTCACTTCGAGGTCGATGGCCAGCCGACCACCCTTTCGGTGTTCCGGGAGCAGGTGCGCGGCCATCTCTTCATTCCTTTCCGCGACCTCACGTCTGGAACGGAAACCTACGAGGTCGGCCGTTACGTCGAGCCCAAGCTGCTGCCAGATGGCCGCCTGAACCTGGACCTCAACCTGGCGTATAACCCGTACTGCGCCTACAACACCGGATGGGCTTGCCCCATCCCGCCGTTCGAGAACATGCTGAAGGTCGCGATTCGCGCCGGGGAGACACTTCCTAACCTTCCCGCCGACGAGCGGCCGCCCCAGGGTTAGTCGCCCATCAAGGAATACGAAAGAGCGAGAGGCCCATTGAGGGCCTCTCGCTCTTTATGTTTCCACGCATTCATACGATCAGGCGACGAGCTGGGCAACCATCCATTCGCCGAAGCCGCCGCACATGCGCTCGGCTTCGTTCGCATCGATGGCGCCATTCACCATCACGCGACTCAGCAGCCGGCCCAGCGCCTCGCGCGGCCAACGGTACTGAGCCTGCTTCACGATCGAGAACTGGCAATTCTGGGTATCGAACTCGAGTTCGGCCAGTACCCACGAAGCAGCCTCTTCGGCCACCAGGTAAAGGGTCGTACCCGACTGCACCACGAAGGGGAGGCGATCTCGGCGTGCCTTCCTGTCAGCCGCGACGGGGGTGTCACCGCCAAGCGTTGGGCCGATCAGGGTCGTGCAATCCACTCGTACCTGTTCGAGGCGACAGTGGGAATCATCGGGGAGGGCGGGGTTTCCGGCATCGGTCATGGTCAGGCATCCTGTTCCACCTGCGCGGATGTGCTGTCAAATATCACGTACCAAGCATCACGGGCATTCCGATCGTACCCGCGACACCGTGACATCATTGTCAACAGCTTTACTGAAAAGGCTAACACCCCAACCCACTACAAACAAGGAAGTGCTAGACCTCTCGGAAGCTCTTTTGGGCTGGTTTGGAGACCAAGCCCATTGTCTTGCGAAGAGCCCTGTGCTACACGGGACCAACGTTTTGCCAACCAGTCCGTCATATCCACGAACGAGGTGTCCATGCCTTCCGAAGATCCCAATCCTCTACCGTCCTCCAGCGTCATCGGCCATCGCCGTGAACTGATCGCCAACACCACCGGACAACAGGTACACCTCCCCGGTCTCACGCTCCACCTGGCCAATGTCCCACTCTTTCAGCAATCACCCGGTGGAATGCTCCAGGCCGTTCGGGTCCGCGCGGAATCGGAGCAGCCAGTCGCGGAAATCACCGTCTCGCTGAGCAACGGCGGTGGCCCGGCAGCGGAACTCGTGCTTCCCGCGAATCCGATTGAAACCAGATTTATCCTCGTCCCCGAGGTCACATCGAATACGACATTCCAGCTCTCCGTCCAACGCGGCGACGCCGTCATCCACGAAGGCGCTTTCGAGGTCGAGACGCAGCGGAAATGGACCATCCATCTGGTCCACCACTCCCATTACGACATCGGCTACACCGATCCCCAGGCCACGGTCCTGCACGAACAACTCGCCTACATCGACACCGCCCTCGAACTCGCCGCCCACACCGCCGATTGGCCAGAGGAGGTCCAGTTCCGCTGGAGCATCGAGGTCACCTGGCCGCTCAAACACTGGCTCCGCACCCGCCCCGCCAGTTCCCGCCAGGAGCTTGTCCGCCTGGTCAAGGCCGGCAACATCGAGATCAACGCCCTTCCATTCAGCATGCACACCGAGGCGTACTCCTTCGACGAACTCGCGCGCCAGCTCGAATTCGTCGCCGAACTCCGCGAAGACCTCGGCGTCGACATCACCACGGCCATGCAAACCGACGTTCCCGGCGCGACCATTGGACTCGCCACGCTCCTCACCGACGCCGGCATCAAGCTCCTTTCCGTGGCGCACAACTACGCGGGACGATCGATCCCACATCTTCTCGACGGGCAGGACCTCACTCGGCCGTTCTACTGGCGGGCGCCCAACGGCGAACGCCTGATGATCTGGTACACCGATTCGCTGAACGGCTCGGCCTATATGGAAGCAATCCAGATCGGCTTCGGCGATGGCTACGAAGAGGTTCTGCTCAGCCTTCCCGAGTACCTCAACGCGCTCAGCCAGCGGAACTACCCCTATGGGCGCGGTGACACATGGATTCAGGGCCAGGTTCGCCACATTGAGGAAATACGTCCCGGCTACCCACACGACCTGCTGCACCTCCGGGTTCAGGGCGCCCACGGCGACAACGCCCCGTCCACCCTGCTGCCAGCCACCATCGCTCGCGATTGGAACGACACATGGGCCTGGCCGAAGCTCGTCACGTCCACCAACAGCCAGTTCCACGCCGAGGCCGAGCGCCGACTCGGTGACAAGCTGGAGACCTTCTCCGGCGACTGGACCGACTGGTGGGCGGACGGTATCGGCTCCAGCGCCGCGATGATGGCGACGAATCGCGAGTCCCAGGCCAACATCCGCACCGCCCAGGTCACCACGGCCCTCGCCAGCGTGCTCGAAGCCGATCCCGGCCCCGACATCGAGCCGGCGGTTCGCGCCGCCTACGAGGACATGGCGCTCTTCGACGAGCACACCTGGGGAGCTGGCAATCCCTGGACCGCCGACCTCGAACGCTTCGATTCCGGCGAACGCCAGTGGATCCGGAAGGCGTCCTTCGCCCTTTCCGCCGAGGAACGGACGAAGCTCCTGCTCCAGGGCGGCATCCACCGTCTGGAGCAGACCCTTTCCGCGACAACCGCGGGGACTCAAGCGCCATCGATCCTGGCGCTCAACCCGAACTCCTGGACCCGAACCGACCTCGTCCGGATGCTGGTTCCGCCGCACGTTTGGCCCGGACCGGGCGCGCGCCTGGTGGAATCCGGCTCCGGCGATTCCGTCCCATTCGTGGTCGAGCCCCAGCAGCACGACCGCCATCGCTCACACGGCGTTTGGATCACGTTCCTCGCTCGAGATGTCTCGCCGCTGGGATACATTCGCTACAGCCTGGAGCCGGGCTCGGCGACCGCAAGCGACTCCTCCCGTGACCCCAATCCACCTTCAACCATCGCCAACGACCACTTCGCGGTGGAACTCGACCTGGTTCGAGGGGCAATCGGAAGCATCACCGACCGCGCCACCAAGCGCGAACTGGTCGATACAACCGCGCCATTCGCCTTCAACGCCTACATCCACGATCGCTATGCGTCCGGTCAGGGCTTCAACCATCTCTCCAGCCGGATAGGTCACTCGGAACCGTGGCTGCTCGGCGCTCGCGGCACCGGTCAGTACGGGCACGTCATCAGCACGGAGTCGAACGAGGTATTCGAGCGGACCATCATGCGGTTCTCGGCGCAGGGCGCGGAGTTCGTCGAAACCACCGTCACGCTCCCTCATGGAGCGCCACGGCTACACATCGCCAATCGGCTGCGAAAGCCTTCGACCATGGAGAAGGAAAGTGTCTACTTCGCCTTCCCCGTCGCGGGAGATAACCCGCGCTGGACGTTCGAGATCACCGGTGGCACCGCTGGTCCCGATTCACCCCATGTGCCAGGTTCAGCCCACTATTTCCGGGCCATGCGCCACTGGGCCACGGTCGACACCGGCGACGGCCGCGTCGCCTGGGCCACCCGCCAGGCTCCACTGATCCAGCTCGGCAACATCCACCTGCCCTATGCGCCGTTCGCCAGGACGATTGCGGACCACATCGCCACGAACAACACCCTTTACTCGTGGGCGCTGAACAACATTTGGGATACCAATTTTCCTGCTCAACAAGGAGGGGAACTCCGCTTCGACTACACCATCGCGGTCGGCGACGGTGACGGCGATGCACTCGGCCGCGACACGGGAGCCAGCGCCGCGCAGCCGCTCGTCGGTCTCCGCGCCCACGGCTCGTCAGGCGCAAGCGAGGCCGACCGCGGCAGCTTCGTCGAAATCGACGACCCGGCCGTAGAAATTACTCATCTCTCCACCGGCCCAAACCAAGAACTGATCGTCCACCTCCAATCGCACGCGCCAGATCCGAGGGAGGTACGACTCACGGCTCACGTTGGGCGAATCGCGTCAGCCTCGATCGCTCGCTCCATCGGCACGCCGTATGCGGACATCGACGTTCGCGAGAACAGCGTCTCCGCGACCATCCGACCCGGCGAACTCCGCCGCGTCTTCCTGGTGTTGGCGGAAAGCTGACGCCGCAAACACGTCACCTGTTTGGAGGAGAGAAGTCGTGTCCTCCCTTGGCGTGATCGCCAAGGGAGGACACGATTTCGGAGCTACGGCTCCCCGCGGCGGAGAACGAATCACTCGATTCACCGCGCGGCCGGAGTCAGTAGCCGCCAACGCATTCGCGGGCCGCGACCCCTACGACTCCGGCAACACCACGCCCAGCGCCGCCATCATCCCGCCATCGACCTTGAACTCCGCGCCGGTGATGAACGACGCCTTTGGGCCAGCAAGGAACGCCACCATCTCGGCGACCTCCTCGGCCCGCCCCACGCGCCCGATCGGATGCATCTGGCCCCAGTCATCCACCAGCGCGTCCACCGTCGAGTCGCCCTTGAACAGGTCAGCGGCGTCGCGCAGCAGGGGTGTATCGATCGAAGCCGGGAGCACGATGTTCGCCCTGATGCCCTCGGGCGCATAGTCGACCGCGATCGTCCTGGTCAGGCTGATGTTGGCGGCCTTGCTCGTGCTGTAGGCGGCCACGCTCGTCTGCGTCGCCAGTCCCTGCACCGAACCCACGTTCACGATGGCGCCACCGCCGCGCTTTCGCATCTCGGGAATCGCATGCCTCGCGGTGAGGTACATCGACTTCACGTTGACGTTCATCACCTCGTCCCAGAGGTCCTCGCTGGTCTCCTCCACCGTCCCGTAGCGCTGGATGCCCTGGCTGTTCACCAGGACGTCGATACCGCCGAACTCCTCGGCGACAGTCCGCATCACGCGCTGAACATCGGCCTCAACCGAGACATCCGCCTCGATCCCGATCGCGGTGCCGCCCGCGTCGCGGATCGCGGCCACGGTCTCGTCCACTGGCCCGGAACGCCTCGCAACCACGGCCACCTTCGCGCCACCGGCCGCCAGCCTCAGCGCCGAGGCTCGGCCAATGCCGGTTGAACCGCCACACACCACCGCCACCAATCCCGCCAGGTCCTGGTCAGTCATCGGTCACTCCTCGATCACGCTGGCCTTGAGCCACATCGTCCGGGTCTCGCCCGCCTCCAGCAGCATGGCGCTCCCGTTCGCCACGGCATCGGGCAGGCCATTGGTGGGGTAGCTCGAACCGGGCTCCAGGCCGATGTTGTAATTCCTGCCGTACCACGGATAGCCCTTCGACGCCCCGAACTCCTGCCAGTACCACAGGTACGGCATCGTCCCGGCATCCCACTCCACGCGCATCCCCAGATCCCGCGCCGGCCTCCTGATCTCGTACCAGGCCGCCTCACCGGGGAAATCGGTAAGGTAGAACAACTCGCTTGGCGAATCCTTCCCGGGCACCACCGAAAAATCGGTCTCGTTCCCCGCGGGATCGATGCCCACCGGCCAGGCGAATGGATCGGCCGATCCCACCCGACGGACATCGCCGAGGGAATCGGCATGCGGAATCGCCCGCACGCCATCCGGCACGGAGATCACCGCGCCCGGCTCCAGGAAGGGCTGTCCATACGCGATATGATGCCCCCACATCGCATCGAACGGCACCGGCCCATCGTTGGTCAGCACCTCATCGAACCTCACCGCCGCCTCGCCCGAAGCCAAACGCACCACGCGCTCCAGCCGGCACGGGGTCTTCACCCCACGAACGCTGAACCGCACCGCCACGGCCTGCTCGGTGTCCTCGACGATTTCCACGTCCCACGGAAGCGACGACACCTCACCATGCTGGCCGTACTGCGCCCCGGCCCAGGTGGCGGCTTCGCCCGCGTTCGGGAAAATCTCCTGCCACCCGCCCGGATAGAAGTCGATGAAGGTCGCCAGCGAATCCGGCGACGTGGAATGCAGGGCGAGCGGATTCCGAATTCCCGCTCCGGTCAACCAGGCGAAGTCCATGTCGCGCGACTTGAGGTTGAACTCAACGAGATCGGCCCCCTTTCCCGCCAGGAAACTCAACCGAACGCGTTCGTTCTCCAGCACGATCGTCCGGAGCCCGTACAACTCCGTCTCGTGAATCCTGCAACCCCAGTTCCGCTGTCGCCGGTGAATCATGGCCGTCCCCCAATCATGAAACGATCTGCACCGTTCCCGTAATGGATTCTCCCGTGTCGGCCGTTATCGTCACACCAAGCGCCCCAACTGGCCAGAGCGCCTCGCCGGTCCACGTCAGGGAGAACGAGATCCAACCCGATGCCGCCCCGTCGGACACCTCCACGGTCTCCGATTTCCCCTCGATCGTCTGCCCATTGATCGTCCATTCCGCCGTATACCGGGTTCCCGGCGGCACCGCACTCAGCTGAGCCACCGCGTGGATAACCTGGACGGTCCGTGACACCTGCGTCAGCGACTCGACCGGCGCGCCGGAGTCATCCAGTTGGGTCGCCCATTGCACCTCGCCCATCGACATCGCTGGCGTGGGTTCGATGGTCGGCGTCGGCTCAACGGTTGGCTCCGCGGTCGGATCGACATCGTCACCGCCAGTCGAGCACCCCGCCACGAGGAACATCACCAACAGCACGCTGGCAAATCGCCCCCAGCCGCCCGCGCCCCACGGCGCCGTTCGCCCGCTCCCCATCTCCAGCATCCCCAAAGCCGCCGCCCCCTTGCCTGCTCATCCCCTATCATTCACCTGTTTCGACTACGCACGATACCCCATCTATCCACCACACGCCCTCATGGAAAAGGACCACCGTGCCAGACCTTCCCGACAATTCCGCCAATGCCCCCCGAACTCCGCGCAAGGCGGCCCGGAAGCGGGAAAACGCCGACCGCAAACTCCTTTCATGGAGCAAGGAGGCCCGTCAGGAGGCCGCCGCCTTCACCCACTCCGACCAGTGGCGAGTCCTCCGCATCATCAGCGAATTCGTCGAAGGCTTCGACGCCCTGGCCGAGATCGGCCCCTCCGTGACCTTCTTCGGCTCCGCGCGTACCCCGCCCGACGATCCGTATTACGCGGCGGCTCGCGAGTGCGCGGCGCTCGTGGCGAGGTCTGGTCTCACCGTCATTACCGGCGGCGGACCCGGGATCATGGAAGCCGCGAACCAGGGCGCGAGCGAGGCCGATGGCATGTCGATCGGCATCGGCATCGACCTTCCGTTCGAGCAGGGCGTCAACGACTATGTCTCGCTGCCGCTCGAGTTCCGGTACTTCTTCGTCCGGAAAACCATGCTGGCGAAGTACGCGAATGGATTCGTCTTCTTTCCCGGCGGCTTCGGCACACTGGACGAAATGTTTGAGATTCTGACGCTCGTGCAGACGGGCAAGATGGAAAGCATGCCGGTTGTCCTCTTCGGGTCGGAGTACTGGTCCGGTCTGGTTGAGTGGCTGCGAAACACGCTCGTTGTCGAAGGGAAGATCCGGGAGACGGATCTCGATCTCTTCCACATCTCCGATGACCCCAACGAAACGGCCACGATTGTCATCGACGCCATCGCCGCCGCCAACGAGAACTGATGCCCATTGGCGGCGCGTCAACCAGCACATTCCGCGCCTTGCGGAAGCCCAGCCTGTTGGCCGTCAATTCGCGCAATTCCTTGCCTCGCGGTCACGACCGAAGAGGACGCTTCGATATTAGCGAAGCGTGAATACTGCATACGTACGCGTTGTTCAAGCGCACCATTCTTTCAATTCCATGACATGATGGCGAGATTCGGAGCCTCGCCAGTCCCCGGAAGGTGGGGTACAATCTGCCCGCTGGATACGCGCGGCTGCGTTGGTCTGGATCTGAAGTGGGGTCGGGTCCCTCGGATGAGACGCGCTTATCATTTAACGAGCGGGGAAGGGCTGTTGCATGCGACAACAACGAGATTCTGGCATTCGCCTCGCGGATGACCGCGGGCCGAGGATTCCGCTGCTTCCTTTGAAGAATGCCGTTATCTTCCCGCGCAACGTCGTCACCCTCCTCGCTGTTCGCCCACACTCGATCCACGCGGTCGAAGAGGCCATGATCGGCAACCGCTCCGTCGCCGTCACCACCCACCGTTCCCGCGACATAGACGACCCTGGCAGCGACGATCTCTACGACGTCGGCACGCTCGCCACCATTCTTTCCGTGGAACGACAGCCTGGCGGCAATCTTCAGGTCGTCCTCGAAGGCATGAGCCGCGTCCGCCTCACGGACATCGAGAACTCGCGACCTTTCTTCCAGGCCCAGTACCGCGAACTCGCCGAGCCCGCTCCGGATCGCGCCCAGTCCGACGCGCTCATCCTATACATCCAGGAGCTTTCCGGGAAGTTCGCCGAGAGCCACAACGTCCTCGCCAACGAAGTGCTCGACATGGTGCAGCGGTCCACCAACCCCGGCCATCTCGCCGACCTGCTCACCACCCAGATCGTCAATGACATCGAGACCCGGCAGCAACTGCTCGAAACGCTCGATCCCATCGCCCGCCTCGAACACCTTGGTGCATATCTGCGCGGCGAACTCGAAATCGTCGAGCTGGACCAGCGCATGCGGGACCGCGTCCGCGATCGCATGGACGACACCCAGCGCCGCTACTATCTCGAACACCAGCTCAAGGCCATCCAGGAAGAACTGGGCGACTCCGAAGCCAATGAGATGGAAGAACTCAAGGCGCGCATCGCGGGTCGCGGCATGCCTCGCCACGCCCAGGAAAAGCTCGAACGCGAGCTCCAGCGCCTCCAGAAGATGCCCGGGGTATCGGCCGAGGCTACCGTCGCCCGCACCTACATCGAAACCATGCTCCAGCTTCCCTGGCACGAACAGTCGGACGACCAGATCGACCTGGCGGAAGCTGAGCGCGTACTCAACGAAGATCACTACGGCCTCGAATCGGTCAAGGAACGCATCATCGAGTTCCTTGCCGTCCGCAAGCTCACGCTTTCAAGCGGCGGCTCGACCCAGTCACAGATCCTCTGCCTGGTCGGCCCTCCAGGCGTCGGCAAGACGAGCCTCGGTCGATCCGTGGCCGAAGCCATGGATCGCAAGTTCGCCCGCGTCAGTCTCGGCGGGCTCCGCGACGAAGCCGAGATTCGCGGCCACCGGCGCACCTACATTGGCGCCATGCCCGGCCGCATCATTTCCGCCATGAAGTCCACCGGCACCATCAACCCGGTCATCCTGCTCGACGAAATCGATAAGCTCGCCTCCGACTACCGTGGCGACCCGACCGCCGCCATGCTTGAGGTCCTTGATCCCGAGCAGAACTTCACCTTCACCGATCACTACCTGGACATGCCCTACGACCTCTCCCAGGTCTTGTTCGTGACCACGGCCAACTACTGGCAGCAGATTCCGCGCCCGCTCCGCGACCGCATGGAAACCATTGAGGTCTCTGGCTACACCGAGGACGAGAAGATCGAGATCGCGAGCCGCCATCTCCTGCGCCGCCAGCTCGCCGCCTCGGGACTCGGCGAGGATGCACTCGTCATCGAGCCAGCCGCGTGGCGCACTATCATCCGCGAGTACACGCGTGAAGCCGGCGTTCGTGGCCTGGACCGTGAAATGGCCAGCCTCTGCCGCAAGATCGCCACCCAGATTGTCCGTGGCAAGATCGACCCGAACACGCCGCTCGTGCTCACCAGCGACCGTGTCGAGGAGTATCTTGGCCCCGCCCGATACGGCTTCGAACAGGGCCTTGGCCAGAATGCCATCGGCCTCGCCATTGCCCTCGGCACCACGGAAATCGGCGGTGAGATCATCCCGGTCGAAGTCGCCACCATGCCGGGCAAGGGCCAGCTCACCGTCACCGGCCAGGCCGGCGATGTGATGCAGGAATCAGCTCGCGCCGCGCTCTCCTACGCCCGGTCGCGAGCCACCGAACTCCGGATCGACCGTGACTTTCAGGAGAAGTCCGACCTGCACATCCACCTCTCGGAGGGCGCGACGCCCAAGGACGGACCGTCGGCGGGCATCACCATGGCCACCGCGGTTATCTCCGCGCTCACCCGCAAGCCTGTCCGCAGCGACACCGCCATGACCGGCGAGATCACACTTCGCGGGCGTGTCCTGCCCATCGGCGGTCTCCGCGACAAGACGCTCGCGGCCCATCGCCACGGCATCCGCCGGCTGATCGTCCCGATCGACAACCAGCGCGACCTGCGCGAGATTCCCGCGAACATCCGCGAGGAAGTCGAGTTCATCTTCGTATCCAACATGGATGAGGTGATTCAGGCCGCGATCCTGCTTGATGTCGAACAGGTGGACCACCTGCAGGAGGTCAACGAGCGGGCGTTCCAGGCCACGCCGCGCATCCATCCCGACATCATCGACGCCGCCGCCAACCGGTAACCGTTTCGATCGCGCGGGATTGCCCCTCCCGCAGGGGTCGATCCCCGGATCAGACGAAGCGCGCCCTTACCCCGACGCAGGGTGTCGACCCTGTACTCGAATCTCACTGACGATTTGCCGCGGTTGACGAAGCGAACGCCCGTGCCGCGATAGGCTCGCTATGCCCCTCCGGCGACAACCTCCACGGGATCGCCCACCGGCGCCCGCCGCATGTCCACCGGCTCACCCAGCAACATCGTCGCCACCGCCTCCACCTCGGAGACCCGCGCGCTGGTCAGGAAGGTTACGTCCCCTGGAATGCCTCGGTCGTCGAGCAGCCCGGCACCTTCCAGCACGAATTCCGTGCGCTTCGCGATCGCCTTGCCGCTGTCGATCACCAGCACGTCATTGCCCATGTACGCCTGGATCGCGTCCCGCAGGAATGGATAGTGGGTGCAACCCAGCACCACCACGTCCACGCCGGACTCGATCATCGGATCCAGCAGCGGCTCAAGCGCCGCGGTCACCTCCGGACCGTCGAGCACGCCCTGTTCCACCAGTTCCACCAGGCCAGCCGCCGCGACCGTAAGTACCTTGACCCCACCGGCGTGCGTTTCGATCAGCCATCGCAAGCGCTCACCGGCCACGGTTCTCGGCGTCGCCAGCACACCCACGGTTTCCGACTTCGTCAACGACACGGCGGGTTTCACAGCGGGTTCCAGGCCA
This sequence comes from Chloroflexota bacterium, assembly GCA_023389575.1. Classification (GTDB taxonomy): domain Bacteria; phylum Chloroflexota; class Chloroflexia; order Thermomicrobiales; family UBA6265; genus JACCYX01. The sequence goes on from JAEWEG010000037.1 coordinate 107,881, forward strand.
ACGATCGGCGTATCAGGAAAGCAGGTCCTCAGGTGCGTGATCGCCATCGCGCTGGCCGTGTTGCAGGCCACCACCACCGCCTTCGCCCCCCGGGAAATCAGGTGCCCGGTCACGAGACGCGACCGCTCCCGGATCTCCTCCGGGCTTCGCAGCCCATACGGGCAGTACGCGTTGTCGGCGTAGTAGATCACTCGCTCATGTGGAAGCAGCGAGCGCATCTCACGCAACACGCTGATTCCACCAAGGCCGGAATCGAACACACCCACTGGTTGGTTACTTGCCATGAATCACTGTCACTGTCGTAGTAGTGGCCGCGCTCGAAACCGGCGCCGCTTCATCTCCCGGAATCATACCGCGAGCGAGCCGCCCATCTACTCACGCAGCCGCCATGAATGCAGGAACTCCCATGACATGGTTTCCCACCATCGTCCACCCCAGTCGTCGCTCTGGAACGCGTACAGGTGGAAGTACTCCGCCAGGAACGACTCCGGGCCCACAGGTCCGCCGCTGTTCACGAACTCCATGATCTCGTCGACCGCGAAGCTGGGCACGTCCGCCATCGCCAGCGTCAGGTGCGCGTGATACCGCTCCCCGCTCCAGTTCCCGAACGCGAACTCGCAATCCGGATGCACCAGCGGCACGATCGCGGCGAACGCCGCCTCGTGCACCGCCTGGATAGCGGCGTTCGGCTCCCCATCGGTGTCGTGATGCACATCGAGCACCACGCCGGAGCCCATCCGGATCGGCCCCGCATTCCAGACCAGGAACGGCGGCCGGCCCGCCACTGCCTCGTCGATCGCCCGCACGATTTCGGCGATCGGCGCGTCCGACCGGAAAAAGCTCATTACCGTGGCGTGCGGCATGAATTTTCCGCCCACCTCCAGTCCAAACTGCCGTCGCAGCAGGTCATGGATCTCCGCCTGCGCGCGACTCATCTCGAACGATGGCCGCAGGTAGAACCCGTACCGCACCCGTGGATTTCCGACGAGATCGCTCCGCTCGCTCACGTTTCGCTCTACCCCCACCAAACCAACTCGATCGATTCCCGGACGCTACCCCTGAGACACCTGCTTGCCGACTTCCGACACCCCCAGCTGGTAATCCGGTCGAGTCGCCCAGAAATGAGGCTCACGTTCGGGGACCCGCTCCAGCACGTTGCCATCGATCATGGTCATCGTGTTCACCAGCAGCGAACCGCCGCGCCGTTCGCCCATCCGGGCGTCGTAGAACCAGAATTCGCCTTCATCGATCCTGAAGGTAGCGACATCCGCCACGCTTCCCACCTTCAGCGTGCCAAGCTCGTTCAGCCCTATCGCCCTGGCGGCGTTCACCGTCGCGCAGGCCACCACCTCTTCGATATCCATCCCCAGGTTGAGGAACTTCGACATCGTCGTCGGCAGGTCGAACGCCGGGCCCTGCACCGCCATCTGGTGGATGTCGCTCGAAATCACATCCGGCTTCAGCCCGTCGGCGATCATCGCCTCGGCCACGTCGTACGAGAACGACCCCGTGCCATGCCCCACGTCCAGGACCACGCCCGCGTCGTGGAGCCGGCGGAGTTCGGGCAGCGTGTGCCCGTCATCGCCAACCAGCCGCATATCCTGCCCGGTGAAGCAATGGGTCAGGATGTCGCCCGGCCGCAACTGCTCCAGCACCTCGTCAATCGTCGGCGGCGAGGCACCGATGTGCGTCATCAGCGGCAGACCGACCCGGTCAGCCAGTTCCCGGGCGCGCTTCAACGGCTCGATTCCCACGCCCCGCGTCGTCTTCGCGTCGATTCGCGCCTTGATCCCCAGCACCACATCGCGATTTCGCTCGACCACCTCGGCGGCCAGGTCCACGTCCCAGTAATCCGGGTTGGCGAGTTCCCATGTGGGAGCGATCAGGCCGATGGACGACAGGTTGAGCAGCGCGAAGATTCGTGCCTTTGACTTGTCGGCGATGTACTCCCGGAACCCCGGAAACGAATACCCACCGGCGCTCCCGACATCCAGCCAGGTTGTCACGCCGGTCCGCGCCGCCACCGGGTCGGCTTCGATCCCCCAGTACGTCGCGCCCCAGTACACATGCGTGTGGAGGTCGATGAGTCCCGGCGTCACGATCTGCCCAGTGGCGTCGATCACCGTCGCCTCACCAGCCGGAATCGACGCCGCCACCCTGGCGATCCTGCCGTCCCGGATGCCGATATCGGCCCGGCCCGCCACGTCGTTCGCCGGGTCGATCACCTGACCGCCCTGAATCACCACATCGAACCGTTCGCTCATGCACACGCCCTTTCGCCTTGGAGCTCCAACGTCGCCAGATGGCGCGCCGCCCCTATCCAACATCCTCGTGATGGCTCACCGTCCAGCCCGCGGCCGCCCGGGCCGCCCAGCGCCCGTTGAACGAATGCACCTCGATCGGGAAGCCGTAGCATGCCGTCACCAGCTCGCTCGTCAGCATCTCGTCCACCGGCCCCTTGGCCAGGATCCGTCCCTCGCTCAGCAACAACACATGGGTCACGCTCGAAGGCAGGTCCTCCAGGTGATGCGAGACCATCACCCACGGCATTTCCGCCCGCTCCCTCGCCAGCGAATCGATGGCGGAGAGGAACGCCTCCCGGGCCGGGAAATCCAACCCGGTGGCCGGCTCGTCGAGCAGGAGCAGCTCAGGCTTCGCGATCAGGGCACGCGCGATCCTGATCCGCTGCCGTTCACCGTGGGAGAGTGTCTTCAGTTCCCGGTCCGCGTACTCGGTGCACCCCACGATCTCCAGCAACGCGTCGGCTTCGGCGTACTCCTGGTCTCCCCAGTCCTCCCACCTCGGCCACACGGTGTTCTTGAGACCTGTCAGCACCAGCTCGCGACCGTTCAGCCACTCCAGGGACCGGCCCGCTGGATCGACCCTGCCGATCCGCGTCCGTAGCGCCCGCATATCGGTATTACCAACCGTTTCACCGAGCAAGGTCACGGAACCCTGGCTCGGATGCCGGTCCGCGCCGACGATCGACATCAGCGTGGTCTTTCCCGCTCCGTTCGGTCCAAGCACCACCCAGTGCTCGCCAGCCTCCACGTTCCAGTCGATGTTATCCAGGATCCGTTTGCCCTCGGGCGTCCAGATCGTCACCTGGTCCAGTTCAACGATTGCCATCCATGCCTCAAATCACACCAGTCAAACACATCATCGCCAGCATTCTCCCATTCCCACCGCGCACCGCAACCCCACACGGGGTATTTGCCATTCACTCCCGCCTCGGGCACGAGGGAGCCCATCGGGCGGGCATGCTTGCCGCGCTCGCACGCACCTCACCTATTGACATGCCAGCCATGGAAAGACTACCGTTCTCAGCACGTCAAACAAACCGCTGGCCAGTACCTCCGCGCCCGAATATCGTCCGCGGCCCGGCCAGTTTCGATACGGGTCCCAGAAATGCTGTTTCGAGTGTGACCGCGACAAGGAGGATCCAGGCAATTTCCGCGCTCCAGGTGCTGACGTACGCCTGGTCTAGCGACACCGTGGGCTAAATCTCAATCGTCCCAGGTAATACTTCGGGAACAACGACCATTTCGATTCAGGAGGACTTAGGGCATGACCCGGAAAAACACTCTCTCTGAATTTTTCGTGACGAGCACCGGCAAGCAGGTGTCACGCCGCTCGATCGTCAAGGGCGCCGCCGGCGCCGGCGCGCTCGCGGCTGCCGGATCCGCCGTCTTCGCCGTTCCCATGGTGAACGCGCAGGAGAAGGCTCCCGTCACCTTCTGGACCACCCACTCCGATATCGGCCTTGAAGCGCTGCAGGCGATCGGCGAGGCCTACAACGGCCAGAGCGATCAGTACCAGGTCGAAGTCGTCCAGCGGCCGCCCGCCGATGTGACCGACTCCTCCAGCCTCATCACCGCCGTCCGCGGTGGCGAAGGCCCGGATGCCTACCTCCTCGACCGCTTCATCGTCGCCGAGCGCGCCGCCCAGGGCCTCCTTCAGGACCTCGGCCCGCTGATGGAAGCCGCCGGTGACAACCCCGACCTCACCGAGGGCTGGGTCGACTTCGCAGCCGCCGAAGCCACCTACAACGGCACGCCGTTCGCCCTCCCGTTCGACACCGACGTCCGCGCGCTGTTCTACAACCGTGGCCTCCTCACCGAGGCTGGCGTGGACCTCGCTCCCTACGACTCCGCCAACGGCCCGATGACCTTCGACGCCTTCGCCGAGTCCATCGCCGCGGTTGACGTCGATGGCGGCGACAACTTCGAGCAGCTTGGCTTCGTCCCCTACTTCGGACAGGGCCACCACTACACCTATGGCTTCTCCTTCTTCGGCGAGTTCATGGACTGGGAAAACTGCCAGGTCACTCCCGACAACGAGAACGTCCTCAAGGGCATGCAGTGGGTCCAGGACTACTGCAACAAGTACGGCGCGGACAAGATGTACGCGTTCGTCCAGACCGCGCTCCGACCGGGCTCCGCCCCGACCGACAGCCCGTTCACACAGGGTCGCCTGGGCTCGATGATCAACGGTAACTGGATGTTCGCGAACTTCGCGACCTACCAGCCGGACGATGACATCGGCTACACCTTCATCCCGGTCCCGGCCGACGGCGACGAGTCCGTCACCTGGGCGGGTGGCTGGTCCGGTGTGGTTCCGCAGGGCGCCAAGAACACCGAGGGCGGCTACGACTTCGTGAAGTACCTCTGCGGCGCCGATGGCTCCCGCACGTACGTCGAGATGAACAACAACCTCCCGGTGCTCCGCTCGCTGCTTGAGGACTCCTCGCTCTTCTCCGAGGACCTGATGTGGTTCGTCGAGAACCTGTTCCCGACCACCAAGAACCGTCCGCCGCTGCCAGTGGGCGCCAAGCTGTGGGACGAGATGCAGGCCGCGTACGAGGCCATCTACCTCGGAACCATGGACCCGGCCTCGGCCATGGGTCAGGCGAAGCAGAACGTTCAGGCCGACATCGACGGCAATGGCTACTGCCCGATCGCCGCGCCAGCCTCGTAATTCAAGCATTTCCCTCGGGAAGTGTAGTTTCCCGCGGAGGGGTACCTTGGGTACCCCTCTCGCGGCGCTAACCAGGAAACGATGTCCATGGAAAGCCAAAGTACAACCACCCTCCAGCAAGCCGCCCCCGCGGCACCGATAGTCTCGAAACCGGTTAAATGGTGGTCCTCCCGGGTCGAGCGTCGCCGCTTGCGGCTTGCCATGCTCTTTGTCGGTCCCTGGATCATCGGACTCCTCGCCTTCACTATCTATCCCATCGCCTGGACAATCTACCTGAGTTTCCACCGGTACTCAGGTTTCGGCGAAATGACCTGGATCGGGCTCGACAATTACAGTCGCATGCTCGACGATCCCATGTTCTCGAAATCCCTTTGGAATACCTTCTATTTGACGGGCCTGTCGGTGCCCATTGGTGTCGTCGTCGCCATGGTGCTTGCCCTGGCGATGAATCAGGACCTGCCAGAGATCCCCATCTATCGCGTCATCCTGTATTTGCCTTCGGTTCTTCCGCTATTCGCCATCTCTTTTATCTTCTGGGCCCTGCTCGATCCCAATCAGGGTATTGTCAACGAGGCTCTCCGCAGCGTTGGTTTCAGCCCGCCCAACTGGTTCGGTGATCCGCGTTACGCCAAGCTCGGCATTGTCATCATGATGCAGTTCAGCGCTGGTCAAATCGCTCTGGTCTTCCTTGCGGGCCTCAAGGGCATCCCACAATCACTGCACGAAGCAGCCATGATTGACGGCGCGGGCGTCCTCTCGCGCTTCAAGAACATCACCATTCCGTTGATGACTCCGGTGATCCTCTACGACATCATCCTGGGCATCAGCGTCGGCCTCCAGGCGTTCGTCCAGTCCTACATCATCACCAAGGGCGGCCCGGCCAACAGCACCACGTTCATCGTCAACAACCTGTATAACAACGCGTTTCGCTACGGAAACCTCGGGTACGCGGCGGCGATCGGCGTGTTCCTCTTTGTACTCACCTTCATCATTGCCGGCGTCGTCTTCCAGACCTCGAACAAGTGGGTCCATTACGACCTGAACTAATTCGAGCCTCGGCAATAGGAGAGTTCCATGGCAGCATCAGCCACCTTCAATGAACAACTTCGCAAGGGCGACTCAAATCGCGCCAAGCGTGACCGCACCATGCGATTCGTTCAGGGCAAGATTGTTCCGCGGCTCATTCTCATCATCATGTGCGCGGTGTTTATCCTGCCCTTCTACTGGATGGCCACCCTCGCCCTCAAGAGCAACGCCGAGCTTGCGGTGTACCCGCCGACCCTCTGGCCGCATGACCCTCAATGGGGCAACTTCGCGGAATCGACCAGGGTGTTCCCATTCTGGACATTCGCGCGAAACACGTTGATCGTCACGGGTTTCACCATCCTTGGGGCGGTGATCTCCAATCCGATCATCGCCTACGGATTCTCCCGACTCCAGTGGCCAGGCCGGGACAAGGTCTTTCTCATCGTCCTCGCCACGGTGTTCATGCCGTTCCCGGTCATCATCGTCGCCCTCGTCGACATCTATGCCCGGTTCGGCTGGATCAACACCTTCCTGCCGCTGATCGTTCCCATGTTCTTCGGTCAGGCCTTCTGGATCTTCCTGGTCCGCCAGTTCATGATGCAGATCCCCATGGACCTGTCTGACGCCGCCCGTGTCGATGGCGCCAACGAGTTCCAGATCTTCTTCCAGATCGTCCTGCCACAATGCATCCCCGCGTTGGGCGTGATCGCCATCTTCTCCGGCCTGCATGCCTGGAACGATTTCATCGGTCCGCTCATCTTCCTCGGCAAGGAAAGTCTCTATACCCTGCCGATCGGCCTCACATTCTTCCAGGCCACCAACGCCTACGACGTGCGCTTCAACCTGATGATGGCCGCGTCCACCCTCGTGGTGCTCCCCGTCATCGTCCTCTTCCTGCTCTTTCAGAAGTCGTTCATCGGCGGCCTCTCGGTGGGGTCCATCAAGTAAGCCAACACTCGCTCAACGAAAGGCCGGGACGCTCGTCGCGCGTCCCGGCCTTTCGTGTTTCCGTCATGGTGCTTAACACGATCAGGGTCGACCGAACCGCGAAAAAGCCGCCAGCGTCAAGCGGTCCCCTGCCGCGTGAAAGACGCTTCTCCTCGCCGCGCAAAGGTTCGGCGTCACCTCTCGCGTGGTAGGGCCGCCCAGCCCATAAACCGACGGGCTGGATGGATTGCGACCCGGAACATTGGCATGCTAACCTCAGCACAAAGCCGACAAACAGATCAAACAACCCAACCGCCGGAAAGGACCCCATGGAAGACTTCCAGAAATTCGACCAGCGCCGTCACCAGCGCCAGGCCCGTTGGCTCGGAGAACTCCGTTCCTGGCGAAACGCCCTCGTCGAACCCGTGCTTCACTGGACCTTCACCGGCGCCGATGGCGTCTCCCATCCCGTCACCATTGGCGACCCGTGGCCGTCAATCGACACACCGGTCACCCTCACGGCCACCGCCACCATCCCCGAATCCTGGGCCGGCAGCCCGGTCGAACTCGAGCTGTGGCTCGGCGGCGAAGGGCTGGTGAAGCTCACGCCTGGCCATCAGGAAGGCCTCAATCCGTTCCACCACGACTTCAGGATCACGGATAGCGCGGCTGGCGGCGAAACCATCACCATCGAGGCCGAAGTTGTGCCAAAGGGCATGTTCGGCACCCATGTTCACGGCCCCTCGCTCGACCGTGCCCATCTCACCATTCCCCACCCCACCGTGCGCGACCTCGAGATCGATCTCAAGATGCTCGTCCAGACCGCCGAGCAGCTGAAGGACCACGAGATCTTCTCCCATCTCATCGACCTGGTGGACGACGCCTACCGGGAACTCGCCCCGGTCTGGCCGACCAGCACCGATGTCGCCCGCGTCCGATACGTCTCCGGCGACGAGGCCGGCGGCGCCCACCACAATCTCGGTCAGGGCGACTACAGCCGGCCCGGGTTCGAGCGAACGCTTGTCCTCTCCGGCATCTGGCACATCCCGCCCCCGGCGGGCAGCTTCACGCCCCTGCCAGACGAAGCCATCGCCGCCGTCGAGTCCGCCCGCCAGGTCATCGCCGCCGGGCTCGACCGCCTGAAGACCCAATACCCACCCATCGGCAACATCCTGCTCACCGGCCACGCCCACATCGACCTCGCCTGGCTCTGGCCCGTCGCCGAAACCCGCCGAAAGGTCCGGCGCACCTTCTCCAGCGTCCTGCACCTGATGGACCAGTACGAAGACTTCACCTTCAACCAGTCTTCAGCGCAGGCCTACGCCTGGATCGCCGAAGACGATCCCGAGGTCTTCGCCCGCATCAAGGAACGCGTCGCCGAAGGTCGTTGGGACGTTGTCGGAGGCATGTGGCTGGAGCCAGACAGCCAGGTCACCGGCGCCGAATCCTATGTCCGCCACATCTTCCACGGCCAGCGATTCTTCGAGAAGCACTTCAACCTCCGGAACAACGCCGCCTGGCTGCCGGACGTGTTCGGCTTCTCGGCGGGCGTCCCCCAAATCCTCCACGACGGCGGTATCGACCGCTTCTTTACCATCAAGGTCAACTGGAGTGAGGTAAACCCGTTTCCCTTCGATATCTACTGGTGGGAAGGTATCGACGGCACCCGCGTGCTGGCTCACCACTTCGACAATCCGGGCGAGGGCTACAACGGCAACATCGTGCCGCTCGACACCTACCACACGTGGAAGAACTTCAAGGGCAAGCGCGTCCACGACCAGACCCTGCTGTCCTTCGGCTGGGGCGATGGCGGCGGCGGCCCGTCGGACGAAATGCTGCAGAACTACGCCCGCATCAAGGACTACCCGGTCCTTCCCCGCCTCACGATGGGCAAGGTCGAGGACTTCTTCGACAACCTCCCCACCGAGGGAATTCCCACCTACGTCGGCGAACTCTATCTCGAACTCCACCGGGGCACGCTCACGACCCAGGGACTGGTCAAGAAGCTCAACCGCGAAAGCGAGCACCTGCTCGCCGAGACCGAAGCCTTTTCCGCCATCGCGTCACTCGACGGCACGGAATACCCGTTTCAGACACTCGACTCCGCCTGGGAAATCGTCCTGCTGAACCACTTTCACGACATCCTTCCCGGTTCCTCGATTCATGAGGTCTACGAGGACACGCATCGCGAACTCACTGATGTCGTGTCCAACATCACCACGCTCCGCGATGACACCGTCGCCGGCCTGGCGGGCGAGGGAACCACTCCGCTCGTCGCAAACCCATCCCTCCATCCCCGAGCGTTGACCGTCATTCTGCCGGAGGGCACGTCGATACCGGAGGGCCTCGGCCAGCAGGTTGAAGGCGGAATCCTCGTTCATGACCCCTCGTCGCGCATCGGAGGGTTCAGCCTCGGCGCGCTGTCCGAATCCACCGGGCCGATCGATCCCGTCACCGTCTCCGAGGACGCAGGAGACGCGATCATCCTCGAAAACAGTCTCATCCGTTACGTCATCGGCCCTGACGGCTCGGTCGCCGAAGCCTGGGACAAGGAGGTCGATCGCGGCTTCCTCGGCGATCGCGCGAACCAGCTCTGGGCCTATGTCGACCGCCCTCGCTCGTGGGATGCCTGGGACATCGACGAAACCTATGAGGACGCGGGGTTCGAAATCACCGACCTGGACCGCATCGAGGTCATCGAGGAAGGGCCGCTTCGGGCCTCGGTTCGCGTTACGCGCACCTGGCGGAACAGCACGTTCGTCCAGACCTATCGCCTCCTCGCTGGGTCGAAGCAGCTGGATATCGAAACGGATATCGACTGGCACGAACGGATGATGCTCGTTCGGGCCCAGTTCCCGACCTCCATCCACACCCATGAAGCCACCGGCGAAACCATCTACGGCGTCCAGCGCCGGGCCACCCACCGCAACACCCAGTTCGAACGCGCCCGCTTCGAGGTCGGCGCCCACCGCTTCCTCGATCTCTCCGAACCAGGCTATGGCGTCGCCCTGCTGAACAACGGCAAGTACGGCCACAGCGTGCTCGGCGGAACCATCGGGCTCAGCCTGGTGCGTGGACCGCTCTATCCCGACCCCTTCGCCGACGAGGGCGAACACCACTTCGCGTATGCCATCTATCCACACGTGGGCGACTGGGTATCCGGAGGGGTTGTTCGCGCCGCCCAGGAATTCAATGCCCCACTCGTCGCCACCACTGGCTCGGTGGATAGCACGACGTCACCACTCGTTGAGGTGAGCGGCCTGGAACTCGGCTTCTCCGCGCTGAAGAAGGCGCACGACCGGGAAGGCCTCGTCCTTCGACTCTACGAACCGCACGGTTCCAGCGGCAAGTCCACGCTCACCTTCAGTCGCCCGCTGAAGGCAGCCACCCGCGTCACGATCCTAGAGGAAGATCACGCCGAATCGACCGTCGAAACAACCGGCGACACGGTCACGCTCAACCTGCGCCCGTTCGAACTGGTCAGCCTGCTGCTGGAGTTCCCGTCCTGAAGGCTCCCGCCGCCTTCAGGACGGCGGAAAATGCTGGCGATTGGCACCTGGATTTCCACGATTGAGCACGACTCGGGTGGATGTTATGTATAGCCGTCCTCGCGTCGGCCCTGGCAAGGCAAGGTCGGGATCGCGCCAGTTCAGCATATGCTTCCTGCGTAGCCTAATCCCACGTACGTACACGCCAGCGGTCACCGTGCTACCATGCGGTGATGCCAGCCGCTGACCGTGAAAGCCATCCATGTCGAACAAACCGCTGATCGATACCCGCCCAGTCTGGATCGAACCCGAACCCATACCCAAGACCGCCGGCTGGAAGATCCTCGACGCCAACCCGCTCGTCTCCGCCATTCTCTACCGCCGTGGACTTCGAAAGCCCGCCGATGCCCAGGCCTTCATGCATCCCGGTCAGCAACCACTGCCCGATCCGCATCGCATTCCCCACATGGACGCCGCCGTCCGCCGTATCCTCCGGGCCATTTCCGGGCAGGAAACCATCGCCATCTTCGGCGACTACGACGCCGACGGCGTCACCTCCACCGCCATTCTCGCCAGCGCCCTCCGAACGGCGCTCCCCACCGGCAACGTCATCACCCGGCTACCGAGCCGCAGCGAAGGCTACGGCCTCAACCGCTCCGCCATCGCCGGATTCAAGGCCGCCGGAGCCTCCCTCGTCATCGCCGCCGACTGCGCCAGTTCCGACCATATCCACGCCGCCCACGTCATTGACGAAGGCATGGACCTCATCATCGTCGACCATCACCACATGACGGGGCCCGGCCCGGAACACGCCATCACCATCTCGCCGCAGCTCGGTCCCGACCCCACGCTCCACGACCTGACCGCCGCCGGGGTCGCCTACCTGCTCGTCGCCGCGATCGCCGCCACCGGGCAGGACGTTTCGCCAACCTCCGGCGCGGACGCCACGCCGTACCTCGATCTCGCCGCGATCGGCACGGTCGCCGACGTCGCGCCACTCGATGGGGTCAACCGTTCGCTGGTCGTTCGCGGCATCGAGGCGATGCGGACCGGAGCACGCCCCGGCATCGAGGCGCTCATCGGCGAAGCCTCGCTGGAACGCCAGCATGTTACCGCCGAGAGCATCTCCTTCCAGCTCGCCCCGCGGCTCAACGCGCCTGGCCGGCTCGAATCACCCGATCTCGCCCTGGAGCTCCTCCTCGCGCCAGACATCGTCACTGCCCGGCCACTCGCCCGCCAGGTCGAGGACCTCAACCGCCGCCGCAAGGCTCGCGGCGCGGAAATCCTCGCCGAAGCGTGGTCGGCGTTCTGTCAAATCCCTGGCTGGGAAGAGCGCCCGGTCCTCGCCGTGCAGAGCCATCGCTGGGAACCAGGCCTGATCGGCGCGGTGGCGTCTCGCCTCGTGGAGGAGGTCCGCCGGCCGGTGTTCCTCTTCCACGAACACGACGGAACGCTCAGCGGCTCGGCCCGTTCAGTCGCCGGTTTCAACCTGATGACCGCCCTCGAAGCTGGCTCGCCAATCCTCACCCGCTACGGCGGGCACAGCCTCGCCGCGGGCCTCGCCCTCGAGAGCCAGCACCTTGGCGACCTGGAGGACTACCTCGCCGCCGCCATCCGCGAGCAGGGCGTCTCCATCCCGATTCCCCACCAACTCGCCATCGACGCGGTGTTACCGCCCGAGTACATGACCATCGGCACGCCTCGGGAAATCGCCCGCATGGAACCGTTCGGTCGCGGCAACCAGCGGCCGCTCCTCCTGGTGCGCCACGCCGAATTGCTCCGCTACGCCGCGTTTGGTGGGGACCAGCGGCATTTGCGGATCCACGCCCGGTCCGGCGGCCGCCAGTTCGAGGCGGTCTTCTGGAGCGCCGCCTGGCGCTCGGGCGACCTCGTCGGTGCCCGCCACATCGACCTTGTTGGGCGGCTCGACATCAACCGCTGGAATGGCAACGAACGCCTCCAGATGATCGTCGAGGACGTTCGTCCCGCCTGACATATGCCCTTCGCCGGCAACCCCATTCGCATGCCCACCGTCCCTCGGGGCTACTCGTCAACCATCCCCTGCTTGCCCGAAGGGGTATCATCTGCCGTAGCCGCATCAGTGACGATGGCGTGTCCTGTCCGGTGCTCGACTGCCATCCCACGAAACAGGAAGGATCGAGATGGACGCCACAACGGCTCCGGAAACTGCCCAACAGTCGATGGAATGGAAGTCTCGTCGCCCCAGTTGGCTTCGCCGGTACGCGCTCGAAATCGGGATGGTCGCGCCCTTCGCGCTGTATGTCCTCTTCTTCATGCTCGTCCCGGTCGTTCAATCCATCTACTTCAGCTTCGTGCACGAAGGCACCAGCGAAGTCACCTTCGAAAACTACCGCACCATCTTCAACCGCAGCCAGTTCAACGACGCCTTCATCAACACCCTGGGCATCACCGCCTTCGGGGTGACGATGGAGATGGTTTTCGGCATGATCATCGCGCTGATGCTGGCGAAGACGTTCAAGGGTCGCGGGCTGTTCCGGTCGGTGGTGTTGATTCCGCTGGGCGTGCCAACCCTGGTCGCCGGCGTGGCCATGCTCTACTTCATCGGTTTCAACGGCTACCTCAACGAAATCCTGCTCGACCTCGGGATAATTGATGTCCCCGTCTACTGGCAGGAAAGCGGCATTCGCGGCATGTTCGTGATCGCGCTGTCCGACTTGTGGAAAGCCACTCCGCTGGTGGTCCTCATCCTGCTGGCCGGGCTCGAATCGATTCCCGGTGACGTCTACGAGGCCGCGGGCATCGATGGCGCGACCGGGTGGCAGAAGTTCGTCCATCACACCATTCCCCTCCTCATGCCGTCGATCACGATGGCGCTGATCCTCCGGGCGATCGACGCCTTCCGCATCTTCGATATCGCGATGGTCATCGCCGGTCAGTCAATCCCGGTCATGAGCTCGTTCGTCTACTTCGACTACCGGGCCGGGAACACGAACACCGCCTCGGCCGCCGCGGTCATCCTCCTCTTGATGATCGTGGTCTTCGTGATCGCGTACGTCTTCCTCGTGGCCCGCCGATCGGAGGTCGAACGATGAGCGCCACTACCCCTCCCGCCGTGACGGACCAGCAACCGGATCAACCCCAGTACCTGGCGCCCAAGGCGAAGTTCGAGTGGTCGAACATCGGCTTCTGGATTGGCGCCATCGCCGTCAGCATCATCCTGATGGCTCCGCTGTACGTGCTGTTCAAGGTCTCCGTCAGCACGGTCGCCGACGCGGCCGCGCCACGTCCGTCGTACCTCATCGAAAACATCACCTGGGCCAACTGGGAGAAGCTGCTCACCTGGGAGCGCATCGGTACTCCGCTCGAGCACAGCCTGATCGTCGCCACCGGCACCGCCATCGCGGCCATCGTCATCGCCTCCCCGGCCGCCTACGTGATCGCCCGCCTGCCGCGGAACATCCGCTACTTCGTGGTGCTCGGCATCCTGTTCACACGCATGTTCCCAGAGGTGATCATCGCCACCCCGATCGCCAGCAACTTCTTCTCGTGGGGATTGAATGACACGAATCTCGGCCTGATCATGGCCCACCTGATTCGCGCCCTCCCGCTGGTGACCTGGATCCTGGTCGGCACCTTCGAGGTTATACCGCGCGACCTTGAAGAGTCGAGCGCGGTCGATGGCGCGGGCAAGGTCACCACGCTCATTCGCGTGGTACTGCCGCTGGGACTCTCCGGAATCGCCGTGGCCGGCATCTTCGCGTGGCTGGATTCCTGGAACGACCTGCTCTACGCGATCTACCTGTTCCTGACCGAACGGACACTCCCGCTGGAGGTCTACTACTACGCCAACCGCGGCACCGTCACCGATGTCGCGACCTACTCGGTGATCATGACGATCCCGGTCGTGCTCATCACGCTGGTCCTGCAGCGATATATTCGCAGCGGATACCTCAGCGGCGCCGTCAAAGGCTAACGCCGTAATCGACGACACATAACATGGCATTTAACCGGCGGTTATCCTGGCTAAAAAAGCCACCTGTTATACTTGGGCCGAAACGAGGGCTAAAGCCTTCAACGGTAAAGTCCAAAGGAGGACCATATGTTGAAGAATGAACTCGATCGACAACGCCAGGCGGCAACGGGACTTGTGCGAGAGCACATGTCTGGTCGGCTGTCTCGCCGCCAGTTGCTGGCGCGTGCGGGCGTGGCCGGAATCTCCGTTCCCGTCCTGAGCTCCACGCTCGGCGCGGCTCGCGTTGCCGCGCAGGACGCCACTCCCAGCGCCTCGCCATCATCAGCTCCGGTGGAGCTTGGCAACCACGATGGCAAGACCATCAGGGTCTCGATCGCCATGGCCGAGCAGGAAGCCACGGTGTTCAACGAGGTCGTGGTGAACGGCTTCAAGGAAGCCACCGGCGGCGATATCGAGGTCGTGAACATCGAAGCCGTCGACGTTGTCCGGACCCTGCAGGCGCAGGTGGACTCGGGCAACATCGAACTCGACATGCTGGTGCAGGACAACAATACCCTCGCGCCGCTGGTCGACGGTGGCCTGGTGGAAGAACTCCCGGAAGCGGAAGACGTCATCCCGGCCGAGATCATCCCGGCGGTGCTGGAGGTGCTCCAGTTCGACGGCGCCTACTACTTCCTGCCAGCCCGGCCGAACGTACAAATCACCTACTACAACTCGGCCAAGTTCGATGAGTGGGGTCTCACCCCACCGGCCACCTGGGACGAACTCGCCTCCACGGCGCAGACGATCAAGGACAACGCCGGGGTCGGACAGGTTTCGATCCAGGGTGTCGCTGGTGGCCCGGTGGGCGTGACCGTCACCCAGTTCCTGTGGCAGGCGGGCGGCGATCCCTTGGCGATCAATTCGTCCGAGGGTCAGCAGGCATTCCAGTTCCTGCAGGACCTCAAGGACAACCTGACGCCGCAGTACCCCACCGCCACGTTTGACACCACCAACACTTACCTGCTCAACGAGAGCGTGGTGCTTGCCCAGAACTGGCCGTTCGGCGTCAACGTCATCGTTGGCGACGGCGGCAAGACCGAGGTCCTCTCGTACGCTGGCTGGGAAGGCCCGGCTGGGAACGCGCTGGTCCTCGGCGGCGACGTCTTCGGCGTCGCGAAGGGGTCCCAGAACAAGGACGTGGCGCTCGACCTCGCGCGCTTCTACCTCTCGAAGGATGTCCAGGAGCAGCTTACGGCGCTCAACGGCTGGCCATCGGCCCGGAGCGACGCCACCGGCACCGTCGAGGACTGGCAGAAGCCATACTTCGACGTGGTGAGCGAAGCGCTCGGCTACACCCAGTCGCGCCCAAACCTGGTCTACTGGACCGACGTTGAGAACATCCTGAGCGATGCCTTCAACGACATCGTCAGCGGTGGCGCGGACGTGGCGGAGACGCTCGATCGCTACCAGGGCGAAATCGACGCCCTCGTCAACGGCGGCTGATCAACTCCTTCGTCAATGCACAAACATGACACGGGCCCCCGGTTTATCCGGGGGCCTGTTTCGTTGCCCGGGATCAGATTCGGTTCACTCGAAAGAGGGGAAGCTTCCCAGGCGGCGATCACTCCAGAACGCGCACGAAGTCCCAATGAACAAGAAGGACGGGAGAGATGTCATCCCGCCCGTCCTTCTCTGAATTTGAATCGCTTTGGTGGTGCTTATCCCTTCACGGCGCCCGCCGTCAGGCCGGCGACGATCCGCCGCTGCACGATCAGCACGCCGATCAGCAGTGGCACGGTCACCACCACCGCCGCCGCCATCCGAACCGCGAATGGAAGCTCGAATGATTGATTCCCGGTGAACTCCGAGATCGCCACCTGAACCGTCTTTGAGCTTTCGGTGAGGGTGAACGTCCGCGCGAAGAGGTACTCCGACCAGGCCGCGATAAACGCCAGCAGCGCCGTCGTCACCATCCCCGGAATCGCCAGCGGCATCAGGATTTGCCACAGCGCCTTCATCGGCGTCGCGCCGTCCACCAGGGCCGCCTGCTCAAGCTCCGCCGGCATCGCCCGGAAGAAGTTCGTCAGCACCCAGACGGTGAATGGCAGGGTGAACGTGAGGTACACGACCACCAGTCCCCACAGTGTGTTGTAGGCGTTGAACCGCTGCATCATCTGGAACAGCGAGCCCAGAATCGCGATACCAGGAAACATCGTCATCGAGAGGATGAGATACAGGATGATCGTCCGGCCACGGAAGTTCAGCCGCCCAAGCGCGTACGCGCCGAGTGTTCCGAACAACAGCGCCAGCAGCACCACCGCGGTTGACACGATCGCCGAGTTCAGCAGCGCGCGCATGAAGTTCGAGTTGGTGAACACCGTCTCATAATGCTCGAAGGTAATTTCCTGCGGCCAGAACTTCACTGGTGTCGTGTACAGGGCGTTCGTCGGCGTCAACGACGACACGATCGCCCAGTAGAACGGGAACAACGTATAGACGATGATGAAGGCGATCAGCAACCAGAAGCCCATCTTTCCAATGATCCGGGCGATTGGTGTGCGGTCCGGCTTGGAATACGCGGCGCGTATCCGCTCGAGTTCCGCTTCGGAGGTCTGGATGGAATTGATCCGGTTCGGTTCCACTGCCATCTCTATCCCTCCTCAACCGAAATGAGCCGCGAATACCCGAACACCATGATCCCGATACAGATGAATACCACCACGGCGGCGGCGGAACCCGCCCCAAGTCTCGACGACTGTATGAGTAACTGCTGGGTGTAGATCGCGACGGACATCGTGTCCGTGGCTCCCTGTTTCAGCACATAAATGAGATCGAAGACGCGGAAGGAGTCCATGGTCCGGAAGATCAGCGCCACCAGCAGCGCCGGTTTCACCAGCGGCAGGGTCATCTGCCAGAACTGTTGCCACTTGGAGGCACCGTCCACGTAGGCCGCCTCGTAAACGTCACCGGGAATGATCTGTAACCCCGCCAACAAAAGCAGTGCCATGAACGGCGTGGTCTTCCACACGTCGATCGCCACCATCGCGCCCAGCGCGGTGCTCTTGTTCGTGATCCAGGAGAAATTGCGTCCCTCGTCCATCAATCCAAGCCGGATGAAGATCGAGTTGATCACGCCATATCGATCATTAAGCATCCAACTCCATAGCAGGGAGGAAACAACCGTCGGGATAGCCCAGGGAACCAGCATCGAAGTTCGAACAATGCCCCGCCCCTTGAAGTTGGAGTGGATCGTGAGCGCGATGACCATCCCCAGGATCGCTTCCAGGGCAACCGACGACACCGTGAAGATCAACGTGTTTTGCAGCGATCTCCACCACTGGTCGTCTTCGAACAACCTGCGGTAGTTGTCCCACCCAACATTGCGAACTTCCCGGGTACTTGCCAGCCGTGTATTGGTGAAGCTTAGTCGGAACGTCTCATACAGCGGATAGATCGCGACCATGAAGACCACGATCAGGCTCGGAAGCACCAGAAGCCAGCCCAGTCGCTCCTGCTGGCGGCCCACGGCGGTCTTTGGAGCCGACCAGGCGGAGAACCTCTTCTTCTCGGACGTTCTCGCCGTGGGAGGACTCACTTCCACTGCGTTGATACTCGGGTCCATGGCAAGTCCCTCTGGCGAATAACCCGGAAGCGGGCGAACCCCATTGGATGTGGCCCGCCCGCTCCTCTACTCATTCGTAGACATCGTTTGCGTATGCAGACCCAGGTCCGCTAGACGTCGGACATGATGTCCTCGAGCGACGACGCGAGGTCCTCGACCCGAGACTCAACCTCCGCCGATCCGGTCAGGATCTCGTTCAACGCCGTGAAGTACTCCAGTGAGACTTCGCCGTAGAGGTCCGCCGATGGCGTCGAAGGACGCGCGACGGAACCGGTAGCGAACACATCGAACAGTTGCCCGAAGAACGGGTTCGCCGCCAGGATGTCCTCATCCTCGTAGAGCGCGCCGATGGTCGGCAGGGCCGAGCGCTCGATCGCCCGCGCCTTCTGCAGTTCCGGCGAGACCATGTACTTGGCGAACGCCTTGGCCGCGTCCTGGTTCTCCGAGTAGTTCGACACGAACATCTGCCAGCCACCGAGCGTGGCCGCATGGGTCGCCCCGTCCCCCTCGCCCATTGGCAACTGGGTGATGTCGAACTTGTCCTTGATCACGGAGTCATCGGCCGCGCTCAGCACGTAGGCGTACGGCCAGTTGCGGTGGAAGGCCGCGTTGCCGCCCTGCCACACACCACGGGAGTCCTCTTCCATGTAGCCGGTCACGGCCTCTGGCGCGATCGTCCCGACCCAGCTCTTCGCCAGCTCGAAGGCCGCCTTCGCCTGGTCATTGTTGACCGACACGCTGCCATCAGACTCAATGATCGAGCCGCCGCCATTGGAGAACTGCCACTCGAGCGCGTTACAGGTCAGGCCTTCGTAGGCGCCGCCCTGGAACGTGAAGCCGGTGAACGCGGAGTTCTCGGCGGCTTCGCCTTCCTGGATGGTCGTCGCCATGTCGGTGAGTTCCTGCCAGGTCATTGGCGGTCCCTCGAACCCGTATTTCTCAAGGAGATCGGTGCGGTAGTACAGCAGGCCAGCATCCGTGAACCACGGGAGCCCAACCAGCTTACCGTCCACCGTGTTGTTTTCCTGGATCCTTTCGAAGAACTCGATGTCACCAACCTGGTCGCTCAGGTCCACCGCGTGCGCCGCGAAGATGCCTGGCCAGATCACGTCGATCTGCGCCACGTCGACATCGCTGGACTCGGCGGCCATGGTTTGCTGCAGGAACGTAAGTCGCTCGGTCGCGGACTCGGCGCCCTTGAGGTAGTTGACCGTCGCGCCGGTCTCGGCGGCGAACAGGTCGCAGCAGGCCTGGTCAAACGGCGCGCCAGGTCCATCGGACGCCAACATTACGTTGAGTTCCACGCCGGAAAGGTCAGGCAGGTCGGCGGGGGCAACGATCGACCAGCCCGCTGGCTGAGCCTCGGCCGCTGGCGAAGCATCCTGCGCCGCCGCGCCATGTGAAGCGAGAATGGTTCCCAGCATCCCGGCACTGAGTCCCATGGCCGCGCCACGCCGCATGACATCGCGGCGAGACAATCGCCCGTTGTACGAAGCCTTCATCAGCTCGTTTACGGGATTCGGCAGATACTCTTTCACTGGTGATCCTCCTCAGGTCAACCAAAAAGGGAAGGGCGGCGCACCATCGCGCCTGTTTCCGTCCGGCACCACAACATTGCCACGAGAATGTAGTTGCGGTAGCCGCGTAACTCCTCCCCGGAGGCTCTTCCGTTTGAGACTCTGCACCAGTGTTACTATCTTTTCCGATCCCCGTCAAGAAGCAGCACAAGGCTTTAAAAGCGACAGCGTCGCGGCGGAACACCCGCCACGACGCTGATTTGGAGGTCTTTGCTGGACTCGAAGCCGTTCGAGTCCTACGCCTTCGCGGCCACCGGACGGGACGCGAGCATCCGTGGCTCGGGCTCCTCGCCGTCGGGTAGTTCGAACCTTCCGGTCTTCCGCGTCAGCCGCAACCGGTACACGATCTGGTCGTCACGGAACATCGGCCGGTCGCTGTCCTCGCCGAACAAGACCCGGTGCGCGTGCCACCGCTCCTCCTCATCGAGGAGCTCCTCGTACTCGCCATCGGCGATCACGCTCGACCACCGGTCCTCGGCCACGGCCTCGTCCACCTCGAACGACACCTTCGGTTGTGCCCGCATGACTTCGATCTTGCGTCCTGGCCCACTCACCGCGTACGCCGACTCGCCGTCGTATCCATAGGCAAGGGGTACCAGGAACGGCCGATCCTCGCCGTCGACGGAGGTCGCGCAGCACGCGATCCGCCCCACGAGCGCCGTACTGAGCAATCGCTCGATCTCATCGTCCCCAAGGACGTATATCTTCCCCATGGCGCCTGTGTCACTCCGTGGCGGGACATTCCAACTCTGGGCACGTCAGCCAGCCCAGCCTCATGGATGCAAGCATACTCCGTGGCACAAGGCCCGGGCTGGCCCGCCGGTTCTGTCGCTTACTGGTACATCACGAACAGGGGGGACGGCTCGAGGTTCACGATGTCCTCGGCGGACATCAACGGCTCGTCCTGCTGATAAAACAGCTTCACCCCGGCATACTCCACCGGCACCACGTTGTTCACGAACTCATAAGTGGACCGCTTGAGGTCTGGTGGTCCCCAGCCGTCGGCGTCGATCACCACCTGCACGCCGGCGAGCGGAACGATGGTCTCCTTGTTCGTGATCATCGATTCCTTGAACTGGTGGATGATCAGCATCTTCGGCGAAATCGACTCCTCACGCGCCAGGTCGATCAGCCATTGCTGCGCCCAAACCACGTCCTCCGCGTCGATGCTGCCGATGTGTTCGCCCGGGGTCTCCCCCTCGTCCATCGCGAATTCCGGGTCGATCGCCAGGTGAACGTGGTCCTGCGCCAGCCATGGCCGCAAGCCCTTCACGTCGTTCTCCACCGAGCGATACCCGATCTGGGCGTCGAGGATGAGCAGGAGACCGTTTTCCCGCGTGTAATCCGCGTATTCATTCAGCACGCTGCTCGGCGTGTCCAGCAGGTAACTGCCATCGGCCTGCGGCTCGCGCTGGGCTACCGACGCAATCACCTCGAACGCCAGGATCACCGGGTGGTCGGGGTCGGCCTCTTCGTACTCCGTCGCCTGCTCCCGCAGGAGTTCGAGCAGGAGGTCCATTTCGTATTCGCCCAAAATGCCCATGTCAGGGTTGCCAGGAAAGCCGTAGAAGGCGAGCACGCGGTTGTCGGGAAACAGGCCGCCCGCCGTCGTCGGCTCTTCCTCCGCCTCGGCTGGTTCCAGCTGAAGCTGGGGAAGCACTGGCTCCTCGGTCTCGTCCTCACCGTCGCCTTCGGTGACCTGCAGCGATTCGGTGGAAATCTCCGTTTCCACCGTTGGCTTCGGGGCCGAGAACTGAATCTGCGGTGTCTCCGGAACCTCCGCCACCAGGTCTGGCGAGGTCGATCGGTGCGCCTCGCTCCCTGGTCCGGCGAACCAGAACGACCCCATGACGAGCACAAGCACCACCAGGAAGGTCAGCGCTCGTTCGCCGGGGAACCTGCCGAAGAACCGGATGACGCGGGCGTGGGCGTCCTTGCGGATTCGACGCCGCTGCTCGGGCTCTGGCTCGGGCGCGTTCATCCATTCAGATGAAAATGGCTTCGGGGATTCGGGCATAAGGTTCGTGGCTCACCAGGTATTGAAGGGCCCCTGGAGCGGCGATGCTACGGATGACACGTCTGCCACCCTGTGAAGGCGATGTGTGGTGATGGCCAGGTTTTCCGAAGCGGTTGCTCCGTGCCTGGGTTCGCCTCCCGCCGTAACGGCAACCTGCACTATGCCACGTTTGTTATGGAATGACCAAGGTGCCGCCGTCCTCGCCTTGCGGCACCGTTGCCTACACCGTGCGGCAAAGAACCGGCGTCCCCACCGTTGCCCAGTCCCAGAAGAACTTCGCGTCCTCCAGCAACAGGTTGAGGCATCCGTGGCTTCCTGGCCGGCCGATGGTCTCGGCGCTCTTCCACCAGGCGTAGTGCAACGCATGGCCCCGGTCGGTGAAGTACTGCGTGAACAGCACGTCCTTCAGCACGTAGAAGTGTTCCGCGCCGATCGCGCCACTCTCCATCGTCTCGTTCGCCACCCGCCAGTTGATGTGGAACAGCCCCGGCGGCGTCTCCCACCCTGGCATTCCGGTCGTGGTCACCACCGTTCGCACGGGATTCCGCCCCTCGTAGGCCACCATGAGTTGCTGGGTGAGGTGAACGTCGATCCAGCGTCCTTGCTGGGGAGCGTCGGCCGAAAGCGGCGGCGGGGTCACCGGCGCCGAGCGCTGGATGTTCCGCGCGTACACGTAGCCGCCGCCCTCCAGTTGAGCCCAGGTGATCTGGTTGTCGCTCACCGCTTCGCCCCGCACCCAGTCCACTACCACGATCGGCGTTCCCATCGAGATCGTCTTCAGGCTGGTGCTGGCCGTGGTCGGCTCGCTTCGCACGTTGGTATCGCCGATGGTAACGCCTTCCCACACATCCAGTCGCCATTGCGAATCCGATACCTCTGGAAGTTCCGTGCGTTCCGCCAGGTACTGGCCCGACACCCACCCTGAGAATCCGTCCACATAGCCCGGAACCCATTCACCATGCTCACCAGTCACCGCGATGAACTCCGCGTTGTCGGGTAACACGGCCACGACTGGCGCATCGGCCGTCGCCCCAGACCGCAGTCGCAATCCGTCGGACGCCGTCACCAGCCACGAGGTTCCCCTGGTCGGTGGCGCGGGCTGGAAGGCCTGATCGCTGGCAAGGGAACCCTGCATCGCCTGAGCGTTCACGGCCCGCATCGTCACGCTGCCCGAAGGATCGACGTCCAGGACCGCGTGTTCGAATACCTGCGTGGTAATGCCGCTCTTTGTCACGGCCTGCGATATCGGTTGACCAAGCAACTGCTCAGCGCCGTGATTGGTCCAGAACGTGCCGATATTGCCCGAGACCGAATGCGTCCCCGTACCCGCCCCCGGCACGATCGCCGTCAGCAGCGAAAGCGGCAGGTCCGCCCCTTCGATCGTGCCCTGCTCGCCTTCGTCCGGCCTGAACACGAAGGCCATCGCCTGGAAATCCTGGCGAATGCCACCTTCCTGCCCCACGTACCGTGGCTCCGATATTGGCAATCCTGGTCCAGTCTCACCGCCGGCCAGTGTCCAGGCCGCCAGGAACGGCTCGTCGAGGTTATGTCCCGTCTCGGCGAAGTAGCGCACCGACCCCGAGCCCACGATGTCGGTCACGGTCTCCGAATCTTCGTCAGGGGAGATCGTTGGCTGTACCTCCGGCTCGATGATCTGCTCTGGCTCGTCCTCGGGTTCCACCTCCACCGTTCCGCCCCTCGGTTCGATGGGCGGCGATTCCTGTCCAAGGGCGATCCTCACCGTGGCCAATCCACCCGCCACGAGGCCCAGCGCGCCGGCCAATGTCCGGCGGCTGATACCGGCCGCGGGAGTCGGATAAGTGGTATCGGATCGGCTGTCAGGCGAATCGAAATGCATGGTTTAGGGCCTCCGGCGGACGATCACGCTCGGCAACTACGTGGTTCCAGGACGGGTACGCTACAGTTCGAGAACGAGAAGCTCTCTCATTCTCTATAACGTCAAAAACCCCTTGGAGGTGTTAGGCGACATGACAACATCAGGAATCAGCGCCAGTTCCGCGGACGTCCGCGTTGGCGCCGTCTTCCCCCAAACCGAGATTGGAAACGACCCGAACGACATCCGCTCCTGGGTTCTGGGCGTCCGTGACGCCGGGTTCCGGCACGCACTCGCCTACGATCACGTCCTGAGCGGAAGCCAGGCCGCCCACCACCCGAAGCTCGTCGGCCGGTACGACGAAACCAAGCCGTTCCATGAAGTGTTCGTCCTGTTCGGCTTCTTCGCGGCGCTCGCGCCGGAACTCGAAGCGGTCACCGGCGTGCTGGTCCTGCCCCAGCGCCAGACCGCCCTCGTCGCCAAGCAGGCCGCCGAGATCGACATCCTTACAGGCGGCAAGACCCGGCTGGGCGTTGGCATCGGCTGGAATGACATTGAATATCAGGGGCTGAACGAGAACTTCCGGAACCGCGCCAAACGCATGGAGGAGCAGATCGACGTGCTCCGCACGCTCTGGAACGACCCCATCGTCACCGTCGAGGGCACCTGGCACTCCATCGACAACGCCGGTCTCGCTCCCTTGCCGGTCCAGCGCCCAATCCCGATCTGGATCGGCGCCAACGCCGATGTCGCCCTGCGCCGCGCGGCCCGTCTGGCGGACGGCTTCTTCTCCAACGCCCGCGACCTCGACACCGCCACCCACCAGCTGGGCGTGATCCGCGAGGAACTCAACCGCCTCGGCCGCGATTCCCAGACATTTGGCATCGAACCCCGGATCTCGGTCGCCGGTTCGACACAGGACGACTGGAAGCGCGAGTGGGACTGGTGGCGCCAGAATGGGATGACCCATCTGACCGTCAACACCATGGGCGCGGGCTTCACCCAGGTCGACCAGCACCTCGACGCCCTCCACCGCGTTCTCGACATCGTCTCGACGCGGTAACGAACGACGTCATCGACTTCTCGGCAACGAAATGGCCCACGGCGATTGCTCGCCATGGGCCATGATCGTGTTTCAGGTCGATGGGTGAGGCCAGCCGGACTGGCCTTCGCGACTAGTCGCGTCGCATGCCCATCACGGTCATCACGTAGTAGAGCAGCGTCAACACCGAGGCGGCGAAGCCCGCCACATAGGTCCAGGCCGCGGCATCAAGCGTCGCGGCAACGCCCTTGCTCTCCGGACCACCGGCGACGCCGGAGTCCACCAGGCCAACCGACACGAGCGCCGCCTTGGCTCGCTTGCTCGCATCGAACTCCACCGGCAAGGTCGCCAGCGCGAAGATCGTCGACAGCGAGAACAGGATCACACCGGCCCAGGCCAGGCCAACCTGGTTCAGGATGAGGCCGAGGAACAGCACGCCGAACCCGAGGTTCGACCCGATGTTCACCAGCGGCACCATCGCCGTCCGCGCCTTGAGCGGCCCGTACGCCCGAGCGTGCTGAATGGCGTGCCCCGCCTCGTGCGCGGCAATCCCAATCGCCGCGATCGACGGTACGCCGTACACGCCCTGCGACAGCCGCAGCACGCGCGATCGTGGATCGTAGTGGTCGGTCAGTTCGCCCTGAATGGCCTCGATCTGGACATCGTGCAGACCTTCCCGATCGAGCACCTGCCGCGCGGCCTGCGCGCCGGTTACACCGGCCGAGTTCCGCACCTTCGAGTACTTCGCGTAGGTGCCCTTGACCTTGCTCTGAGCCCACAGCATGAACAGCAGGCCCGGAATCATGAAGACAAAATAGATCAGCATCGTTCCGTTTTCCTTAGTAATATGGGTGAGGAAGCGTTCGGCTGTCGCTTACACCCGCTTGCAACAGTCTCGACACGACTGAGAATCTCTCCAAACTCCATACACGTATTCTACTTGAAACATTCCACGCAAAACGGCACAGCCACCCATACTTTTCGGCGGTAACCGTCGTGGGATTGAAGTATCGTTTCAAGATAAATCAGGAGAATCCCGCCATTAATACGCTATCGTCCATGAAGGTCGAATTCGACGCCCTGCTTGACCAGGAGATGGAGCGGTCGGTCAGCCAGCTCGAAGGGTACGCTCCCCTCCTCGCCCGCATGGCCCGGTTTCACCTGGGCTGGATCGACCCCGACGGCGAACCCACTACCCTCGAAGTCCGCGCGGCGGTGCGGGGAAAGCGCATTCGCCCGTACCTCGCCTTCCTTTGCGCCGGCCTCGTCGGTGGCTCCCCGCGGTCCGTGGCGCCGGTCGCCGCCGCGATCGAACTGCTCCACAACTTCACCCTCATCCACGACGATATCCAGGACCGCAGCCCCAACCGGCGCCACCGAGCAACCGTCTGGCGGATCTGGGGTGACGCCCAGGCCATCAACGTTGGCGACGCCCTCTTCGCCACGGCGCATCGCACCATGCTCCGCACCAGCACCAGCGATGTCTCGCCCCAGGACCTCCTCCACATGCTCGACGAGTTCAATCGGGTGACCGTCGAAATCGTGCGAGGCCAGACCATGGACCTGGAGTTCGAACGCACGCCGGACGTCACGGCGGCGGACTATCTCACCATGATCCGGGGCAAGACCGCCGCCATCGTCCGATTCGCCGCCTGGGCCGGAGCGGTCACCGGGGGAGCCTCGCCCGATATCGCCAACCAGCTCGCCGGTTTCGGCGACGCGCTGGGACTCGGGTTCCAGGTGCGCGACGACGTGCTCGGCATTTGGGGAGCTCGCCGGGAAACCGGCAAGGATCAGGCGGACGATATTCGCCGGCGCAAGAAGTCGCTCCCAATCCTCCTCCTTCGGGACAAGCTGGAAGAGACGCAGCTCGCCGCCATGTCCTCCATCTATGAAGCGGAGCATATTGGTGAGGACGGCGTGCTGAAAATGCTCGAGATGCTCGACGAGCACCAGATCGAACACCTCACCAATGCAAGCGTCACCAGCTATCACCGGCAGGCCACGGAGACGCTCAACGCCATCCCTGGCGCGCACGACGGCCCCGCCCGCCTTGCCCTCGATGAGCTGGTCCGCCTCATGGACTCACGGGTTTCCTGATCGGCGCGCTAGAATATGACCCTCAGATTCATCGCGCGATACCGAGCCGAGGAAGATCGATGGCCATATCAGCCCCCATCAACCCGGGCATCGTCCGGAAACTCACCCAGGCCGGCCTGCTCCGCCAGGGACACTTCGCCTATCGATCCGGCTTGCATACCTCGGTGATGGTCAGTCGCGACCGGCTGCTGGCCGATCCCAACTCCGCCAGCCAGATGGGCTACGCCCTGGCGAAGGCCTTCTTCACGGCCAAGGTCGATACGGTCGCCACGCCGTCGATGTGGGGCGCTGGCCTGGCGCAATGGGTGGCTTGGTTTCTCGAGCCCCGGGCCAATGTCATCTTCGCCACGCCAACTCCGGGCGGCGACCTCGACATCGCCCGGAATCTCCACGACCTGGTCGTGGGAAAGCGCATCCTGCTGGTCGACAACCTCATCTTCACTGGCGACACCATGCGCCAGATCGAACAGCTCGTCACGTCGCTCGGTGGCCAGGTGGTCGGCATCGGCTGTCTGTGGTCCAGCACGTCCCGTGATATCAACGACCGCGACGTGGTCGGACTGCTGAACGAGTCGTTCCCAAGCTGGGAATCCACCGATTGCCCGCTCTGCGACACCCAGGAAATCGAACTTGAATCGCTCCCCTGGTAGTCACCGCCGGAAGAGCCCAAAGGCAGGGGAGCCACGGGAGCGCAAGGACCCGGTGCCGGGCACCATCACGGCCATTTCCTCCCAGACCAATGATCCAGAACGCGTGAGCGTTTTCATCGACGGCGATTTCGCGATGGGCCTGGCCCGCGACGTGGCGGACACCGCGAACATCCATGTGGGACAGGATCTCACCGCCGCCGACATCGCCAACCTCCTGGCGAGCGAGCAACTCTCCCGCGCCACGAGCGCGGCGCTTAACTACCTTGCCTGGCGACCGCGCTCGGAGGGCGAGGTCAGGCAGAGGCTTCGCCGGAGCGATACGCCGAGTGACGTCATCGACCAGGTGGTCCAGAAATTGCGCGACTGGCGCTATATCGACGACGAGGACTTCGCCCGCCGGTGGATCGAGAACCGCGCCGCGCACCGGCCGCGCGGCACACGAGTTCTCACCCAGGAACTCCGCGCAAAGGGCATCGACCCCGAGCTGGCGTCCGCCACAGTCGACGAGGCGGACATCGACGAGGCATCCGATGCGCTCGAACTCGCCCGGAAGCGCGCCGGCCAGCTCGCGGACCTCGAACCAGAGGTCCGCGAACGTCGCCTCACCGGGTTTCTCGCCCGCCGTGGCTATGGATTCGACATCATCCGCTCCGTGCTCGAAACCCTCCGCGACGAATCCGATTCCGCCAAATGACCTGCCCTCCCCTCCTACGGATACGGCGGCCGGACCGCCACTAGCACTTCCGTTCTTGTGGTACATTAAAGGAGGCTGCGGAAGGGCAACCGCCGTTCGGCGCCAGATTCCTTTCGAAACACCCCAGAGATACACATCAACGATCCACAGCATCGCCTGGCCACCCTTTCAAGGCCTGTGCGGTCGCTGGAGTTTTGCGTTGAATCACGCCGCGCCATCCGCGCATCCCACCCGTTTGGAGGTCCATCTCGCATGGCTGAAATCCGCTGGTACGGCCATACCTGCTTCCGCATCAAGGCCAAGGAAGCAACCGTCTTCACCGATCCCGTCAGTCGCTCCACTGGCTACGGCATGGGCCGCCAGAACGCGGACATCGTCACCCTCTCCGGCGACGAACTTGGCAAGAACCTCGATGCCATCCGCCCCGAGTTCAAGATCATCGACGGTCCCGGCGAATACGAAATGCACGACGTATTCGTCACCGGCTCCCGCACCTACCAGGATGACAAGCAGGGAGCCGAACTCGGCTACAACACCACCTACGTCATCGAGGTCGAGGGCATGAAGATCGGCCACCTTGGCAATCTCGGGCATGCGTTGAACGAAGCCCAGGCCGAAACCCTGGAAGACATCGACATCCTGCTCGCGCCGATTGGCCGCGAGGGCGGCCTCTCGGACGAGAAGATCGCCCAGGTCGTCACCGACCTGTCGCCCAAGATCGTCATTCCCATGCGGTATGCCACCTCCATCGGCGACAAGGACCTGGGCGACTTCGCCGAGTTCTGCCGCAAGATAGGTGTCGACATGCCCGAGTCCGAAGACAAGCTGGTCGTCAAGCCGAGCGATCTTGGTGAAACACTCCGCCTCGTCGTCCTCGCTCCGGATAGCGATCCCGCCAAGCGGTAGCACCAGCCGCGGCGCGGGCCAACACCGCATCGTCACATTCGTTACGGCATTACTGGAGGGCACGGATGCCGAAGTACATTTTCATTACGGGTGGCGTTGTTTCATCGGTCGGCAAGGGCATCACCACTGCCTCGCTCGGCCGCATGATCAAGAATCGAGGCGCCAGCATCTCGATCATGAAGCTCGACCCCTACCTTAACGTCGACCCCGGCACCATGTCGCCGTACCAGCACGGTGAGGTCTTCGTCACCGACGATGGCGCCGAAACCGACCTCGACCTCGGTCACTACGAGCGCTTCATCGACGAAAACCTTTCCCGCGCATCGAACGTCACCACCGGCCGGATCTACTCCAGTGTGATCGCGAAGGAACGCCGCGGTGACTACCTCGGCGGCACCATCCAGGTCATCCCCCACATCACCAACGAGATCAAGGACCGCATCCAGCTCGCCTCCCGCCAGCATGATTCCGATGTGGTCATTGTCGAGGTCGGCGGCACCGTTGGCGACATCGAGGGCCAGGCTTATATCGAGGCCATCCGCCAGATGCGGCGAGACGTCGGCCGCGCCAACAGCCTTTACATCCACGTCACGCTCCTCCCCCAGCTCGGCGCCACTGGCGAACTGAAGACCAAGCCAACACAACAGTCCGTCCGTGAGCTTCGCTCGTTCGGTATCCAGCCAGACGTGATCGTCTGCCGCGCCGACGGCGAGATTCCGGAAGAAGTGCGGGACAAGATCGCCCTCTTCTGCGACGTCGAAAAGGAAGCGGTCATCGGCATGCCGACGGCCTCCACCATCTACGAGGTGCCGCTCATCCTTGAGGAAGCCGGACTCGGCGCCTACGTCGCCAACCACTTCGGCCTCCCCACCTACCCCGATCTCGCTGATTGGGAGCAGATGGTCGACCGGATCAAGCAGGACAAGCCAACCATCCGCATCGGCCTCGTCGGCAAATATGTTGAACTCCACGACGCCTACATCAGCGTCACCGAGTCACTGATGCACGCCGGCCTGCACCACGACGTCAACATCGACGTCGTCTGGATCAATTCCGAAACCGCCACCGGCGAGGAGATGGAGCGAGAACTCCGCAAGGTCTCCGGCGTCGTGGTTCCGGGTGGATTCGGGCCCCGGGGAATCGAAGGCAAGGTCCACGCGGTGCGGTTCGCCCGCGAACGCGGCATTCCCTACCTCGGCCTCTGCTATGGCCTGCACATGGCCGTGATCGAGGTTGCCCGCAACCTGCTCGGCCTCGAAGGCGCCAACTCGACGGAGATCGACCCGCAGACCCCGCACCCGGTCATCGACCTCATGCCCGGTCAGCGAGGCGTCGACATGGGCGGCACCATGCGCCTCGGACTCTGGCCCTGCAACCTTCGACCGGAGACCAGGGCCGCCAACGCCTACGGCGTCGACCACGTCCAGGAGCGCCACCGCCACCGGTTCGAAGTCAACAACGACTACCGCGAGAAACTGGAGGAAGCCGGGCTCATCGTCAGTGGCGCCTCGCCGGACAACAATCTCGCCGAGATCATGGAATTCCGCGACCACCCGTTCTTCGTCGGTGTCCAGTTCCACCCGGAACTGCGCAGCCGCCCGAACCGGCCGCATCCGCTCTTCCTCGATTTCATTGAAGCGTCGGTGAACACCCTCCCCGAGGGATCGCAGCGCAAGCTCCCGCTCTCGGCGGACATCCGCGAACCCGCTCCCGCATAACGCGACAGCCAGGCCCACGCAATGACAAACCCGGCGCGAATTCGCGCCGGGTTTGTCATGTCCCGTGGAGACAGAGTATTCCTGGTAGTGAGCGTCTCAGCCGCCCAGTTTCGCCTGGAGCGCCCGATCCTTCTCCACGACCATATCGTGAAGCCGCCGCTGGAACTCCACCATTTCCTGACGCACATCCTCGCGGGTCGCCCCCACGATTCGCGCGGCCAGCAGTCCCGCGTTTCGGGCGTTCCCGATCGCCACGGTCGCCACCGGCACCCCCGCTGGCATCTGCGCGATGGACAACAACGCGTCCACGCCGGCCAGCGCCGTCGCCACCACTGGCACCCCGACCACCGGCAACGGCGTCGCCGAGGCGATCATCCCCGGCAGGTGCGCCGCCCCACCCGCCCCCGCGATGATCACGGCGATGCCGGAATCCGCCGCGTCCCTGGCCCAGGCAAACATCTCGTCCGGCGTCCGATGGGCGGAGAGGATGCGCACCTCGACCGGGAAGTCGAACTCCTTCAGGGCATCGATCGCCGCCTGCATGGTTGGCAGGTCCGAATCGCTGCCCATCGCGATTCCAATGCGTGGTTTCGGCTCAGACATCACCCGGTTCTCCCTCCGTTCGCCCAAACAGCGCCCGTTCCATCGCCCGTGTCGCGGCCGTCGCCTCGTCCAGCGAGTCCGCCACCGCCGTCACATGCCCAATCTTCCGGCCCTGCCGAGCCTGCTTCCCGTAGAAATGAACGTGCGCCTCGCTGGCCGCCAACCCCGCCCCCAGGTTGAGGCGGGGATCGCGGTTATCCCCTTCGCCCAGCAGGTTGAGCGTCACCACGCCAGTTCCCGTCGGCTCGGTCGAACCCAGCGGCAGGTCGAGCACCGCCCGCAGATGCTGCTCGAACTGCGATGTGACCGCGCCCTCGATGGTCCAATGCCCGGAGTTGTGTGGACGTGGGGCCAGTTCGTTCACGAACACCTCGCCATTCGAGACGAAGAACTCGATCGCCATGATTCCTACGATCTCGACATGCTCGGCGATCCGCCGCGCGAATGCGATCGCCTGCTCTCCAACCCTCGGATCGATTCGTCCCGGAATCCGCAGTTCCCGGCAAATCCCGTCCCGCTGCACCGTTTCGATCGGTGGATAGAGCACCATCTCACCATCTGGACGCCTCGCCAGCAAAACGGCCAGCTCCATGTCCAGCGGCAGGTACGCCTCGGCCAGCAGAACGGTCCCGGCCGATAGGGCGGCTTCCACTACCGTCCGGACCTCATCGGGCCCACTCAGGATCCACACACCTCGACCGTCATAGCCGCCTCGCGATGCCTTCAGCACCATCGGCCAACCGTGCGCCTCACCGAACGAAATGGCATCGTCCACTGAATCGACGGTCGCCCAGGCCGGAACAGGCAATCCCAGATCACCGAGTTCCTGTCGCTGCCGCCGCTTGTTCTGCGCCAGCGCCATGCTCGCCGCCGCCGGCAGCACCCGGTGCCCCTCCGCCTCCAGCGACGCCAGCGTGGCCGGATCGACCAGTTCGTGATCGAAGGTGATCACGTCGCAGCACTCGGCCAACCGCTTCAACGCCGCCGGATCGTCGGGAGACCCCACGATCACGTCGGGCACCACTTGCGCCGCCCCGTCGTCGACGCTCGCGGCCAGCAGCACGATCTGGATATCGAGCGGAATCGCCGCCTGGGCCATCATCCGGGCAAGCTGACCCGCCCCAACGATCCCAACGGTTGGTCTCCGGTATCCCATTCAGTTTCGATCCTTCGAATTGCTCGCGGTGGCGCTACAGGCCGAGTGACTTCAGGTACTCGCGGCTGATCTGGGCGCTCTCCAGCGCCGTCGGCTTCATCGTGATGTCCGTCTCCACGATCAGCCAGTCATCGAACCCGCGTTCGAGCATCGGCCGCAGGATCGCCGGAAAGTCGACCACACCTTCACCCAATTCCGCGAACACACCGGCCTCAGCGAACTGCCTGTAGGTCCAGTCTCCCGCCACGCCCTGCTTGCGGACCGTCTCGTTCACGTCCTTCAGGTGAAGCGTCGCGATCCGGTCAAAGTGCCGGTCGCACACGGCCACCGCGTCGTCGCCCGCCCAGGCGATGTGCCCGGTGTCGAGTCCCAACGCCAGCGCGTCGGTGGGCACGTGGTCCAGCAACCGGTCCAGTTCGGCCGCCGTCTCGATCACGGTGCCCACATGGTTGTGGAAGCAGCTCGTCACGCCCTCGGACAGCGTGATCTCCGCGAACTCACCCAGAACCCGCCCGAACTGGTCGAACTGCTCGTCGGTCATCGCGTCCGCCGAAGTCACCTTGCCGGCCAGGTCGGATCGCGTCCTGCCGCTTGGCGCGGGCTCCTTCATGCCGTCCGCCGCCACATACAGGCAGTCGCAGCCGAGGTCGCGTACATACCGGGCCACGGCGGCGGCCTGTCCCAGGATGCCAGCCTCCTCGCCCGGGTCCCAGAACCGCCCCGCGAAATACGGCGGGGCGGGCACCAGCCCGAACCCGCCGAACCACTCCACGACCTCTTCAGCCGGCCGTTCCAGCGAAAGCGGCCCCGGCGCGCCGTCGTAGCCCGCCGACGCGATCTCGCGCATCACCTCATCCGCGGGCACACCTGTCCACGTCAGTTGCCCGCATCCAATCAGCACCACTACAGCGTTCCTGGCGCGGTATCGCGAGCCGTGAGCGCCTTCGGGTCCCCCACCTGCTGGCGGAACCGCTGCTGCAATTGCTCGACGGTCTGCCGCTCGGCTTCCTCGCCAGCCACCTTGGACTCGGCGATCCTGCTTTGCACGTCCGCCTGGAAGTCGCTCCCCTTCTTGGGCGCGAGCAGGCTGCCAACCGCCAGGCCAACCGCGGTGCCGGCCGCGCCGCCCACCATGAACTTCAAAAGCCCACCAAAGGCACTCATCGAATTGCTCCAGTCAGGGACACACGCCCCGGAATCACTTAACGTCGAAAAATCCTGCGCAACACCAGCAACGTCACC
Organism: Chloroflexota bacterium; assembly: GCA_023389575.1. Classification (GTDB taxonomy): domain Bacteria; phylum Chloroflexota; class Chloroflexia; order Thermomicrobiales; family UBA6265; genus JACCYX01. The sequence continues at coordinate 141,397 of JAEWEG010000037.1, forward strand.
GCGAACGCGGCCCCGAGCACACTGGCCGATACAGCGTCGAACGTGACATTCACGTCACCGCCGGCTTCGACATTGCCACCGAACAGGAACTTGCTGTTCACGTCACCGCTCGCCTTGAGGTCGCCGGTCGCCAGCACCCCGATCCCGCCGTTGCCGTCGATGCTCGTCGTCTCGGACGCCACCACGACCGCCCGCGAATCGGTGAGATGCGCCGACTTGGCGGTCACGATCACCGCCGCCGACTCCTCGAGGTTCACGGTCTCGCCTTCGAGCGATACCACGCCCGAGTTGGTCAGTTCGGCGGACTTCGTCGAGAGCGATCTCGCCCCGGAGTTGGCCAGCGTCACCCGCTGCGCCTCCACGTGCTCGGCCCCCGAGCGATCCATATTCACCTGGACGGCGTTCACGTTCGCGGCGTCTCGACCCTGGATCGCCGCCCGCTCGACGGCCTCACGCAGCTTCTGGCGATTGGGGTTGGGTTTGACGTCCTGGCCCTCACTCACGAACTGGACATCGTTCTCTCCAAGGCCCGTACCATTCTGTCCCGAATCAGTCACGCGTGTACCTCTCGTGTTGCCCATCGTGGGCAAGCGCACTCCATGCTTCCGTCGAGTGTAACAAACGACCCATGGTCACTCGCCCGGCCCGGGCCGTATCATGTCCCCTCGAAAGCCCGCGCTTCATCAGGGAAGTTCATGGCCAATCATCCCATCCTCCCCAACCACCGGCCGCTCGCCATCGCCCATCGGTCGGGCAACAGCGTGGCCACCGCCCACGAGGCCGCCGCCGCGGGGTTCGACATGATCGAAACCGATGTCTGGCCATTCTGGGGAGAACTCCAGGTCCGCCACGCCAAATCAATCGGGCCCATTCCCATCTATTGGGAGAAGTGGTACATCGTGTCGTGGTTCGGCCGGCAGCTTCAGCTTGGCGAGCTCGTGGAAGGACTTCCACCCAACACTCCCCTCTTCCTGGACCTGAAGGGAACCCGGAAGAAGCTCGGCGAGAACGTGGTCGGTGCCATCACCCGGATCCAGGAGGACCGGGAGATCATCCTCTGCGGCCGCTCGTGGGCGCAGCTCGACTCGGTCGAAACCCTTCCCAACGTCCACGTCTTCTATTCCGTGGGTGACGAGAATCAGCTCGCCAGGGTCTGGGATCGCATCGCCGCCCAGGAGAACCCCGCCGTTTCCATCAACCATGGCCTCCTCAATGAGGAGACCATGGCCCGCTTCAACGAACTACACACGACCGTCATCGCCTGGACGGTCAACGATCCCGGCACCGCGCATGCGTTGTTCGACCTCGGCGTCGATGGCTTCACCAGCGACAATCAGGACCTGCTCACCCGAATCGTCGAACACCGCGAACACGCCTTCGACACGTATCCGAAGCCCGATCTCCCGGACGATCCCGAGCCGGAAGGAGAAGACTAGTGACCGCCACCCCCTCCGCGATTGGCATCCTTATCTTCGAAGACGTGGAGGTACTCGACTTCTGCGGCCCCTTCGAGGCCTTCTCCGTCACGACTCCGCTGGGCGAACATTCGGACGAGTCGAAACTCTTCGAGGTTCACCTCATCGCCGAGACTCCGGAAATCGTGACCTGCCGCAACGGGCTGAAGGTGCAACCGGAATGCACCATCGCCGATCACCCGCCGCTCGACATCATCCTCATCCCCGGCGGACGCGGCACCCGCACCCAGATCGCCAACCAGCCCGTGCTCGACTGGGTCGCCGCCCAGTCCGCAAAGGTCAACCTCACCACAAGCGTGTGCACCGGTGCCTTCCTGCTCGCCGCCACCGGCCTGCTCGATGGCAAGTCCGCGACCACTCACTGGGGCAGCATCGACTGGCTTCGCGACAACTACCCCTCAATCACCGTGCTCGACGACCAGCGCTGGGTCGACGAAGGCGACATCGTCACCTCGGCGGGCGTTTCGGCGGGCATCGACATGTCGCTCCACGTCATCGAACGGCTGCATGGTCGCGACGTCGCCACCCAAACCGCCCGTCACATGGAGTACGACTGGCGCTATTAGTCTGGAAACTGGCGGGCAAGCGAAAGCATGTCCGCCACCATCCCGGCGGCGGTCACCGCCGCGCCCGCGCCCGGCCCGGAGACCACGCACGGATACTGGTCGTAACGCCGTGTCCGGTACGAAACGATGTTCTCCGGCCCCTGCAACGCCCCAAGCACCGTGGAACGCGGCACCTGTCGCAGACCGACCGTCACGCCTTCCTCGGGTCGCCACTCCACCAGGTACTTGAGCGAGGTATCGGTTGCCAGCGCTTCCCGCGCCTGGTTGCCGATTTCGAGGTCCTGGTCGCTGAGCCGCCCCAGGAACTCATCGACGCTCACATCGGCGAGATGCTCCGGAACCAGCGAATGCACGGCGATGTCATCCAAATCCACCCGTTGACCCATCGTCCGGGCCAGGATCAGCCCCTTCCTGGCGACATCGAGGCCACTGAGGTCGTCCCGCGGATCGGGTTCGGTATACCCCTGCTCCTTGGCGTGGCGCACCGCCTGGGAAAACGGCACGCCCGCTCCCACCTGCGAGAAAATCGCCCCGAACGTCCCGGAGACCGTGCCGGAGATGTCCAGCACCTCGTCTCCCGTGTCCAGCAACGAGCGCAGCGTCGAAATCACCGGTAGGCCGGCCCCACAGGTCGCCTCGTAGCGCAGCCTGCCCGTTGCCCCAGTCTCGCTCCACAGCGAAGCCGTGCGCGGATCGGAGGACGACAACGCCAATGGCGCCTTGTTCGACAGTACGACCCCCGCGCCGAGTTCGAGCGCCTTGACCAGGTCATCCGTGGTCTGGTCGCCAGCCGCCGCGTCCAGCACCACGGTCGGCCGCTTCGCGACGATAACTGGCAAGGTCGATTCCAGCGAGACTCCGTCTTCGGAACCCGCGCCATCGCGCCGCATGCGCAGCAGCTGGTGAAGCTCGTCAGTCGAGAACCCATCGTCTCCGCTGGCCACGCGCGCGCCAGACCGGCCAACCACGGCCATGACCGCGATGTCGAGACCGAGCGCGTCCTTCCACCAGTCGTGGTGATCGGTCACCTGCTCGATCAACGCGCCCCCTACCGTCCCGTAGCCGATCTGAACCAATCCAATGCGCTTCATGCCAGTCCCGTCTTGTGTTCGCGGGAAGGAATCGAACCCGTCCCGCCGTTACGATCTATTCGCCGGAGGGCCGGTCGCCCATTCGTGCCCGCTCCAGGAGTTCGTCCCGGCGCTCCAGCAGTTCATCTCGCCGGGCGCGGAATCTCGCCGCCAGGTCAGGCAGCTCCGGTCGATGCAAGGATACCCTTGGCGAATTCGTCCGAAGGTGCTCCCATCGGTCGCGCCACTCGTCAATCGAATGCACCACCGAACGCTGCCATTCCTGCAGTTCCCACAACTCGCTGCGGGCCGCCGCCAGCCCCTCCGGCGTCGATTGTCCAAGGCTTCGCTGTCGCCGGAACCGCGTATCCAACAAGCGGCGCTGCCCGGTGCCGGTCAGCTCGGCCAGCGATTGCAGCATTACCGCCCGCACCGCCGACGCCGTTCCTTCTGGATCGGCATGCGCACCACCGGCCGGCTCGTCGATCACGCCATCCACAAGGCCAAGGCCCACGCACTCGCTAGCGGTCAGGTAGACTCCACTCGCGCCGTCCCGGCCAGGTGCCTTCGCGCGGGGTGGCAGCTTGCCGGGCCCGGATTCCGGAATGCCGGCGAACAATGCGTTCGACAGCATGAACTGCCGGTCCCCCGCCAGCATCGCCAGCGCCAGCGGATTCGACGCCACGCCGATCCCCAGCGCGATCACCGACACCGGCACCACCGACAGGATCGACCGCAGCGCGCTGACGCCGTAGGCCAGGTCGGCCTGGAACACTGGCTCCCGCGGGGGCGCCGGCCCATCGACCAGCATCACCAGCGGAAGCTCCATCCGGCCCGCCATCCGCGCCAACCGCACGATCTTCCTCGACGCCATGGCAAGGTCAGCCTCGTCACCTGGCACCCGACGCAGGGCCGCCACGGCCACGGTCAGCGACTCGGCCCTCGCCACGCCGCAGGCCACGACGTCTGTGTCACCGGTCAGACGGTCGCCTCGCAACTCAACCAGTTCCGAAAACAACGACGACATGAACCAGTCCGCCGTTGGACGGCCCTCGTGGCTCACCTGGGTCAGAACATCCGCGAGGTGCGATGCCCCTTGAGCGCCACCAAGCAAGGTGGATCCGCTGGTCCGCGCCACGCCCGGATTCCCCAGCAGGTCGATCACCTTGCCAAGCTGACCTCGCAACCGGGATCGGTCGACGATTCCGTCGATCCATCCGCCCGCGAGCAGGGTCGACGCCTGTTGCCAGCGCTGTCCATCGGGCACGTTGGGCCCCGTCGTGGGGAGCCCCACGTGAGCCCCCGGTTCGGAATACAGCACATCGGCGTGGGCCGCCAGCGACGAAAACACCTCGCTGGAAACGGGATGGGTCAACACGCCCACCACCGGGATCCGCTCCAGGTGCAACTGCGAGAACGCGGACGCCAGCCTGCCCCCCTGCACGAAGGCCAACGGCCCCGCCTGCACCGAGGTCGGTCCACCGGCGCAGATCGCCACCACCGGCAGTTTCCGCGCCCTGGCGTGTTCCAGGGCCAGGATCACTTTCTCGGTCATCATCGCACCGAGCGCCGTACCCACCAGGTGATCGTCGAGCACGACCACCACCGTGGGCAGCCCACCGAGCCGCGCGGTCCCGGTCACGATTGCGTCACCAATAACCTGGACGTGGTGATGCTCGGCGAGTCGCTGGGCGGTCGGCACCTGGTCGCGGCCCTGCGCGAACTCGGGCGACGCCGCATCGAACCGCAACTCCTCGAACGAGCCAGGATCCACCAGCAGCGCCACCCGTTCCCTGGCGCCGATCGAGAAATGCCGATGGCAGGTGCCGCACACCCGGTGACCGACGAAGAGTTCATCCTGAATCAGGTCCGCCTCACAGGACGGGCAGGTCAGGTCCAGGTCATCTGGTGAAGGATGCTGGTCGGAATCGGAAAGGGCTTCGAAGGTATGGCGCATGATGGTCCTCTCCAACGCGCCGGGTCGAATCCTGGCGGAAACGAGCCGCGCTCGACGGCAAACGGACATCAACAACGCAAGGCATCGCTCCGATTGCACGTACACCAATCCATCCTACGCGCCCCAACTCGCGCCGGTCAAACCCGCCTTCACCTTCGTCTTCGCCATCTCCAATGGAAACGGCATTTCCAATGGACAGCTTCCGTCTTCTCGGCGAAGCTGCCCCCAGCAGACAAGCCTTTTCAACCGCTTTCGCGCACTGGAGACGTTTACCCCCATGACCATCGCCGCTTCGACTCTCAACATCACACGAACCTCCGCGTTTGGCGCTGGAGGCGCGGTCGCCGGCAAGACCGAACCTGGGGTGGACGCCGGAATCGCCATGCTAAAGGCGGGCGGCAACGCCATCGACGCGGCGGTCGCCACCGCCTTCGCCATGTCCGTCGCCGAGCCGTCCGCCAACGGTCTGGGCGGCGGGGGCTTCCTTGTCGGCTGGCTGGCCTCCGAACAGCGATCGTTCGCCATCGAGTTCCCGATGATCTCGGGCTCCGGCGCCACGGAGGACATGTTCCCGCTCAGCAAGGGCGTCGACGCGGGGTTGTTCGGCTGGCCCAGCACCGTTGGCAATGAAAACGTCCTCGGCTACCGGTCGATCGCTGTTCCGGGAACGGTCGCCGGGTTGGCCATGGCCCTCGAGCGCTACGGCACCATGTCGCTGGCCCAGGTCCTCGAACCAGCGATCGACCTGGCCGAAAACGGCTTCCCGGTCAACTGGCACACGACGCTGTCGATCGCCAGGGACCTCGCCAACATCCGTCGATTCGAGGGAACCGTCGCGATCCTGCTCGATTCCGCGGGCAACCCGCCGTTCGCCATCGAAGGCGCTTCGCCGCCATTGCTGCGAAACCCGGATCTGGCCGCCACCCTGCGCGCCATCGCCGCGGATGGTCCTCGCGTCTTCTACGAAGGACGCGTCGGCCGGGCGCTCGCGGACCACCTCGGCGCGAACGGGACGTCCATCACTCCGGAGGACTTCGCCTCGTATGAGGCCACCGAGGCCGATCCACTCCAAACGTCATTCGCCGGTCACACCGTGCATACCGTCGGCAAGGGGTCCGGCGGCACGTCGCTCACCCAGGCGCTCCGCATCCTGGAAAAGCTCGACATCTCAACCACCGGCCACAACACCAGCGCCACGCTGCACAAATACGCCCACGCCTTCCGCCAGGCGTTCGCCGACCGGTTCACCTATCTCGCGGACCCCACCCAGGTGGAGGTCCCGATCGATTCCCTGATCGGCGACGCCTACATCGACGGCCGCGCCGCTCGTTTCGATCCCGCGTCCGTCGCGCCCATCCAGTCCGGTAGCCGCGACGAACTCGGCGTCAGCCACACGCTCGCTGGCTCGGTTCCCGAATACATGAAGGACGGTAGCACCACCCACCTCAGCGTGATCGACGCCGAGGGCAACGCCGTGGCCATCACTCAAACCCTGCTCAGCCTGTGGGGCAGCCGGGTCACCGTGCCCGGCACGGGAGTGCTGATGAACAACGGAATGATGTGGTTCGACCCGGAACCCGGGCGTCCCAACTCCGTCGCACCCGGCAAACGCCCGCTCTCGAACATGGCGCCCGTCGTCCTGACCAGGGACGGCAACGCGCGCGCATCGCTCGGCTCAAGCGGCGGCCGCAAGATCATGAACTGCAACGCCCAGATCGTCTGCAACCTTGCCGCATTCGGCATGCCGATGGGCGAAGCGCTCGCCGCGCCCCGCGTCGACACCTCCACGCGCGCCTTCAACGTCAGTTCGCGCCTGGACGCGGCTGTACGAGACGACCTGGCGGCCCTCGGTCACCCCGTCAACGCGGTCAACGAATCCCTGCTCGCCGGCGGGTTCGCCTCGCCCACCGGGGTCTCTCGCGATCCGGACGGCGCGCTCGAAGCGGCTTCCGACGCCTGGTACTTCCCCGCCACCGCCAAGGCGATTTCATAGTCGTCCTGCTTTCGCCAGATAACCGCGCCCACGACATACAAGGGCCCATCCGCGACATGCCGCGGATGGGCCCTTGCGCGAACCGGCGGTCCGGCTAGCCGAAGACGTCCTCGGCGGGTATTGGGTCCTCGCACCCAGTCCTGGACTCCATGCAGGATTCCTGCTGCTCCATCAGGAGTTCGAATACCTCCACGTCCGTTTCGCCCGCGAACGAGATCACCTGCACATAGGCCATCTCGTCATCGATCAGCAGGTACCCGTGGTACCAGATGTCAGTGCCACCGTCCTCGTTTTCGGCGGTCGCCATCAGCGCCAGGCTGCCGTCTCCCCACTCAAGGTCGAGTTGATCGAACTCGGAGTCAGGATTGGCATCGGTGAGGATAGCCAGCCTGGCATCCAGATCGTCTTCCGCGGCCCTGGCATCGTGGTACTGGTAGTACCCCACCTCCACATAGCCGGTCAGTTCGCCATTCACTTCGTACACGAGGTTCCTCGTGTACCGCGAGACCAGCCCGCGGTCCTCCGCCGCCTGGCTCGCCACGTCCAGGTCGTTAGCCGTCGTGTTGACGCTAAAGGTCGGGACGCCGCCAAATACAACGTAGTACTCCGGATTCAGCGGGCTCAGGAGCGTGCCATCCTCATCGTCCAAGTCCGCGAGCCAGAGGAGCGTGTTGGCGGGCATGCGCTTTGCCTTCAGCCCCTCCTCCATCCGCTCGGCCAGGATTTCTCCCGCCTCGAGGATGGGATCGATATCAGGCTCGACGGGGCCTGTCCCGTTCGAAACCAGATTCACCTGCCCAACGAGCCGATCCACGCGCACCGTCAGGACGACCTCGCTGAAATAATCCCGCTCCCCCTCGTGGAGATTCCACTTCACATCCAGATCAGCTTCATCTCCCAACTCCGGCGCATCCATCGATTCCCATTCCGCGGCGTCCGGATCATTTTGGAGTACCGAATCATCCGACATGAGATCGAACAGCGTTCGGGCGCCACTTCGGCGCTGCTGCTCCAGCACCGCCGTCTGGATGGTGTAGAAGTCGCCGTTGCGCTCCCCCTCCAGGTACTCGCATTCCTGGTTATTGGTCATGCTGAAGATGCTGACCATGTCACCATCACCTACCAGGTCATCGATTTCGTCCTCGACCCGGGGCACCCGATTGAAGGTGATGAAGGCCTTCTGTTTCTCCTGCTCGCCCATTTCGGCTCGGAACTGCATGATAGAGGCGACGCAGGTTTCTCCCAGGCCCAACTCGTCGATGTCCGCCGGATACAGCACCATCGCGGCCGTATCCAAACGCCCTGGATCGGCCGCCTGTGCCATATGCGCGGGCCATGCCCCACATGCCACCAACAGCGCGACAACCACTACCACGGCGTTCCCGCCGAAGCTTCCCCTCTGAAACATGATTTCGTGTCCTCGTTCAGGAGATAACAGGCATTCCGCCGGACTGGCGGAATGCCAACGAACCGATCGATCCTCAATCCACTTCTCGCTAGCCAAAGACCTCCGACATCGCGATTGGGCCGTCACAACCAGTTCTGGACTCCATGCAGGATTCCTGCTGGTTCATCACGTACTCGAACGATTCCAGGTCGGTTTCCTCCGACATGGTGATCACCTGCACATAGGCCATCTCATCGCCGATCACGATGTACCCGATGAACCCATGCCGGATTTGGTCTCCGTCCATGGAGACCTCAAGAACAAGTGAGTGATCACCCCACTCGAGATCGAGCTCCTCGATCTCAAGGCCGGGGTTATTGTTGGTGAGCCTCTCCACACGGCCTTCGATGTCCGCTTCGGCGGAGTCTTCATCGACGTAGGTGTTGAAATTGAATTCGACATAGCCCACGTGCTCCCCGTCGACGTGGTAGTTATAGTCCCGCCAGAACAGGCTCACCTTCCCGCGGTCCTGGACGCTCTCGCTCAAGGAAGCAAACTCCTCGTCTGTCGTCTCGCTGAACCGCACCCGTTGACCGTCGAACTCCAGATAGTGGTCGTAGCGGAGATTTGTGACCACGGTGGCGTCGTCGTCGTCCAGATCGAGGATTCGCACCGTCGCCCCCGCGGGCGTCCGTCTCGCGTCGAGTCCGTCCTCGATGCGCTCAACGAACAACTCACCCAGCTCGATCATGGGATCGAGGTCGGGCTCGCCCCGGCTCGTGCCATCATTCTCGAACTCTATCTGGCCAACGACGGTGTCCACCCGCACGGTGAGGTACACGACCGCGAAATCTCCGCGCTCGCCGTTTTCGGTTTCCCACCTTACGGATAGCTCGGCCTCATCACCCATCTTCGGAACGTCGACTTCAGCTACTTCCGACTCCGATAGCCAGTAAACAAGGCTGTCGATATCGGCAATCAGATCGAATACATCACGAGCATCCCGGCGGCGATCCTGCTCGAGCACCGTCACCCGAGCGGTGCTTACACCATTCCGTGCTGGCCGGTCGTCGAACGTACAGGTTTGATGGATCATCGTTCTGGTCAGGCTGATGATGCCGCCGTCATGGACAAGATCCGCGATCTCATCCTGAACCTCTGGAGTCCGTTCGTAGCTGATCAACCTGTCGATGTCGGCCTGCTCACCCCGCTCCGCGTGCGAATGAGCATAGTCACCCCTGCACATCGGTCCCAGCCCGGCGGTTTCCATGTCGTGCGGAAACAGCATCATGGCCGCCGTATCCACGTACCCAGTTCCCACTGCCTGGGCCCCCAGTCCTGGACCCATTCCGCAGACGAGCAATACCACCATCGCGAACGCCCCGACCCCCCGGCCGGAGACTCTCCACCGCCACATTCCCTTAACCCTCGCTTGCGGCTAACTGGCACCGTATCTCCCAACGGGAGCGGCAACCCAGCACATCCATAGGTTATAAAGTGACCCAAGTCGCGACATGATACACGCACGTTCCGAGCAGCGGTATACCGAATCCCGGAGTTCAGGATTGATAGTGCTAGTAGCCTCTGGAAGTGCGGGCAGTCGTTGGCATCGCTCATGTTTAGCCATCTCTGGAATATCCGGTGTCGGCCGTGGTTCGCTCCGTTAATGGAACCTGGAGGAACACCATATGGACCTTGCATCCGAACGCTGTGAAGCCTGTCGACCCGGCGCGCCCCAGGTAACGGCCGAAGAAGAACCCGCACTCCTCCAGAGCGTTTCCGGATGGGAAATCGTCGAGGTCAAGGGCGTGAAGCGTCTGAAGCGCGTCATCAAGACCGATGGGTGGGAATCAGCGGTCCAGCTCACCAACCAGGTGGCCGCCCTCGCCACCGAGGCCGATCACCATCCCTCCATCCGCCTGGAGTGGGGAAAGGTCACCATCCAGTGGTGGACCCATGCCATCGGCGGCCTCCACCGCAACGACTTCATCATGGCCGCACGGGTGAACGACATCACCACCTCCCAATAGGGCGCGTCGCACAGCCCGCGTCTCCTTACGCGGTCGCCATGTCCTTATATGAAGTACCCCCCATTGTTGTGGGCACCGCACTATGCCAGAATTACGACGTAACTGAATGCAGCGCTTCAATCTGGGGCACAAATCGATCGCGCGCCTCCGGCGGCCGTTCGCCGCTGAGTGGTGACGCAATAAAACCCTGCACACCCGGGAGGGAAACGGATGTCACACGCTTCACACGCTGGGTCCGAAGCTAATCGCGCGCTGGCGCTTCAGCGCCTCATGGCCACCACTGGCTCACGCCGGGCCATGCTCAAGGCGGCGGCGGCCGCTGGCCTCATTCCGGTTCTCACCTCCGGTGCAGTGGCCGCTCGGGCCGCCGCGCAGGATTCGCAGCCGGTCCAGGGCGGGACATTCGTCACCATCGGCCACCACGATGTCAGCACGCTCAGCCCGGACAACGACGGCGAAACCGTCATCTGGGCGGTGGTCATCCAGATTCACGACTCCCTCTACTTCGTCAACGACCAGTACGAACTCGAGCCAAGCCTCGCCGAGTCGTACGAGCCGTCGGCCGATGGCAAGACCTACACCTTCAAGCTGCGCCAGGTCGTGAAGTTCCACAACGGCGACGAGTTCACCTCGGCCGATGTGAAGTACACCTACGAGTGGATCAAGGATCCAGCGAACGCCTCCACGCGAGGCGCCACCATGGAACTCGTCGAATCGGTCGAGACGCCGGACGACTACACGGTCGTCGTCAACCTCACCGACGCAGACGCCACCTTCATGGTCAACACCGCCACCACCCTCATCTACCCAGCGGCCTACCACGCCGAGGTCGGTGAGGATGCCTACTCCGGATCCCCCATTGGCACCGGCCCGTTCAAGCTCGACGGTGGCGAATGGATCCCGGCTCAGCGCACCGTCCTCGTCGCCAACGAGGACTACTTCCGCGGCAAGCCGAACTTCGACCAGTTCCAGATCGACATCGTCCCCGAGGCCAACGGCCGCTGGGCCGCCCTGGACACCGGCACCGCCGACAACTCCATCTGGTCGCTCAACGCTGAAGACAACACGCAGCTCGTCGAGAGCGGCAACTTCACCGTCTACCAGGTGTTGAACAACGCCGTGAATCACTTCGTGCTCAACAACACGCGCCCAACCCTGGGCGACATCAACGTCCGCAAGGCCCTCCTCATGGCAACCGACCGCCAGGCCTTCATCGACGATGTCTACCTCGGTCAGGCCGTGATGGCCACGGCCAACCTCTCGCCGAACGTCGCCAAGTTCTACAACCCCGATGTCCCCGTCTACGAGTACGACCCGGAAGGCGCGAAGGCCCTGCTCGACGAAGCTGGCTGGGTTCCCGGAGACGATGGCATCCGCGAGAAGGATGGCGAGAAGCTCGCGTTCACCCTCGCCGTCATCCAGGGCGACACCCAGCGCCGGCCGGAAGCCGAAGTCGCCCAGCAGTGGTACAAGGACATCGGCGTCGACATGCAGCTTGAGGAAGTCACCGACGCCGTCGCCGGCATGATCGAGGGCAAGTACGACGCCGCGCTCTTCAACTGGGTGTACGGCGGTGGCAGCGGCGAACCCGACGCCCGCGATACCCTTGGCAGCACCGGCGCCAATAACTTCTCCCATTTCGCCAATGAAGAAATGGACGAGCTCCTGCAGCAGGGCGTGCTCGAACTCGACGAAGCCGCCCGCATCGAAATCTACAACCGGATCCAGGAAATCGTCGCGGAGAACGTTCCGTTCCTGTACTTCCTGCATCCCCAGGGCTACTCGTTCTGGGCCAACTCCATCAAGGGCCTCCCCGAGGCCGTGATGAGTTCGGATAACCTCTATTTCAGCACCTACAAGCTCTGGAAAGAGGAATAAGCGGCACTATCTCAACGGCGAGGGGGAGTTCACACTCCCCCTTTTCCGTCTCGCCTGGTTTCCCGGCGATCCCCCCGCACACCGCCGCTGGCGAACCACCGGGGCATTGCTCCTCGGTCGTGGCGCGTGGACCGTGTTTTCATTCCGCCCAACTGGCTGGGTATAATCTGACCCTGTTTGCACGGTCATCCGACCTGCCATCACCGTGAGCAAGTGAAGCGAGTTCCGGGAAGCAGATGATCTCCTACATCACCAAGCGCCTGCTCCAGGGCGTCATTGTCCTTTTCATGGTGAGCCTCCTCACATTCTTCGTGATGTACTTCATGCCCGGTGACCCCGCGCGTAACATGGTCGGCCAGGGTCGCGTCACCGAAGTCCAGCTCGAGGCGATCCGCGACAAATGGGGACTCAACGATCCCTGGTATGAACGATACTGGGACTGGATCTCGAACGTCGTCACCGGTGATTTCGGCACATCCATGTCCCGCCCTGGCATGGCCATCTCCGAGATGATCCGCGAAGCCGCCCTCATGACGTTGCGGCTCAACGCGCTCTCGTTCGTCATCTCCCTGGCCATCGCCATCCCGGTTGGCGTGCTCGCCGCCACCAAACGCTATTCCGTCTTCGACTACCTCGCCATGCTCGGGTCGACGTTGGGCGTCGCCATACCCAACTACTGGATCGGCCTCATGGGCATCGTCATTTTCTCGGTGAATCTGGGTTGGCTTCCACCCTACGGCTCCGATAGCTGGAAGGGATACATCCTTCCGGTCCTCGTCCTCTCCATCGAGGAAATGGCCGCGCTCGCCCGCCTCACCCGCGGCGCGACCATCGAAATCCTGGGGCAGGACTACATCACCACCGCCCGCGCCAAGGGGCTCTCCCAGCGCGTGGTGGTCATCAAGCATGTGCTGCGAAACGCCCTCCTGCCCATCATCACGCTGCTCGGATACCGCGCCGCATTCATCCTCAGCGGAACGATCGTCATCGAATCGGTCTTCGCCTGGCCCGGACTCGGACGCCTCTTCTACCAATCCATCACGTCGCAGGACCTCCAGGTCGTCCAGGCCATCGTCCTCCTGCTCACCAGCCTGGTGGTCATCATGAACATCCTCACCGACCTCACCTACGCCGTCATCGATCCCCGCGTGAGGGTGCGCTGATGGCCAGCCAGCAGACCACTCGCTCCGCCAACGTCGCGGAACAGTCCGCCAACCTGACCGCGCTCAATCCCGAGGTCCTCCAGGAACGTGATCCCGTCGTCGAAACCTGGCGCCGGTTCGCCCGCTATCGCCCCGCCCTGTTCGGGCTCGGCTTCATCGGGCTCCTCGTCTTTTGCGCCGTGTTCGCGGCCTGGATCGCACCGTATGATCCCGACGCCGTCAACACCAAGCTCCGTGGAGCCGCTCCCAGCGCCGAGCACTGGCTCGGCAACGACGACATCGGCCGCGACATCCTTTCGCGCATCATCTACGGCACACGCATCGCCCTTATCGTCGGCATCGGCGCGACCTCCATCGCCGTCACCATCGGTGTCTTCGTCGGCGCCACCGCCGGGTATTTCGGCGGCAAGGTCGACTTCCTCCTCTCGCGCCTGATTGACACGCTGATGGCCTTCCCCCTGCTCGCCCTGCTGCTCACGCTCTCCACCGTCTTCGGCCCCAGCTTGCGCAACGTCGTCATCGTCATCGGCTGCACCGTCTGGGCATCCTATGCCCGCGTCGTCCGCGCCGAGGTCCTCAGCCTCCGCGAGCGGGACTACATCCTGGCCGCCCGCGCCATCGGCACGCCGGACCGCCAAATCATCACCCGCCACCTGATTCCGAACGCGCTCGGCCCGGTGATCATCCTGGCCTCGCTCGCGGTGGGCGGCATCATCATCCTCGAATCCGCGCTCTCGTTCCTTGGATTGGGGGTCCAGCGACCGATGGCCTCCTGGGGCACCATGCTCTCGGATGGCCGCGACTACCTACGGAACTACCCGCACATCGCGGTCGCGCCAGGCATCGCCATCGCCATCACCGTCCTTGCCTTCAACCTCGTTGGCGATGGGCTCCGCGACGCCCTCGATCCTCGCCAGAAGAGTTAGGCCAGCCTTCATGACCGGGAGAACACCCCGCTTCGCCTTCGTCACCGCTCTCCTGGTCCTGATCGGCATTATGATCTCGCTGGCGCCGTCCGATGCCGCCGCCCACGCGACGCTCGACACAACCGACCCACCCATCGACGGCCTTGTCGTCACCTCGCCTGAAACCATCACGATGTCGTTCACCGAGGATGTCGCCACCTCACCGGCGCCCGTCATCACGCTCCTCGACGCCGAAGGAACCGCCATCCCTGACGAGAGCGTGACCATCGCGCCAGCCGAGGGCGACCCACGCACGCTGATTGTGACCATCCCCGAACTCGACCGCGGGGCGTGGACCGTCTCGTGGACCGTGACCTCCGCCACCGATGGCCACACCCTCAGCGGCGCCTGGGCATTCCGGGTTGGCGGTGGCCTTCCGCCCGGACTCGCCACCACCGCCGACGAGTCGCCTCCCGCGTGGGCCGTCGCCCTTCGCTGGCTGACCTTCCTCGGCGCGTCGAGCGCCGCTGGGATCCTGCTCTTCCCCTATCTCTTCGCTCGATACCGCGATGGCTCGGAGCAAACAGAGGACGAACAGCAAGACACGCCACCGGAGCGCAACGTTGACGAGGTTGCCTCGCGCACCCTCTCGCGCCACGCGGTGACCGTCGCCCTTGGGTCCGTCATCGTCGCGCTTTTCGCGACACTCGCCGAACCCGTGATGCTCTGGCTCATGGATCGCTCCATCAGCCTCGGCGACCACTTCGGCTCCCTTCCAGACGCCTGGCTCTGGCGGCCCGCCGCCCTGATTCCGGCGGCGCTCCTCATCGCGACCCTGCTCCTCGTTCCGAAACTGCGGACGATGCCGCTGGCGGCAATGGCGGCCCTGATCTCGCTCGCCTCGATCCTCGGACTTGTGCTGACCAGTCATGCCGCCGGTCGTGAAGACTACCGGCTGCTCGCCGTCACCTCGAACCTCCTCCACCAGTGGTCCGTCGCGCTTTGGACCGGTGGACTCGTCGCCTTCATCCTGTGGTCCCTGGATCGATCAGGATCGCCGGCTCGACCCGCCCTCAGGATCAAACTCGTCTCGACCACGGCGTTGATCCTGTTCGTCATCGCCGTCATCACTGGGGCCGTCAACACCGGGTTCATCTTCCCCATCGTTGGCGACATCCAGGAAGACGGCCTGAGCGTCGATGCCTTCAACGAGCTCTGGAACTCCCGGTACGGCATCACGCTGCTGATCAAGATCGCGCTCCTGGTGATCCCGTTCGCGCTCGCCATCTACCACCGGAATCGCGTCGCCGGCATCGTCCGGGCCGCCGGAAACTTTGTCACCAGCCTTACTGGAGCCATCCGACAGACCCTGCGGTGGGAACTCGCCGCCGTAGTCCTCGTCATCGCCGGCGGCTCGACCATCGCCCTCTCGACGCCTCCCACTAGCGTGGAAAACGAAGCCGAGTCGATCACCCTCGTCGCCGCCACCACACCCCAGCCGGAACCAGATTCCCTGCTTGCTCATCTCACCATCGATCCGGCCCAGGCTGGTGACAACGAACTCACGGTTCGCGTGACGGACTGGAACGGCACGCCCATTCCCACCGACCCAGCGCCTCGGGTGACGCTGACCTTCACCAGCCTCGACCACGGCACGAGCAACCCGGGTGTCGCCCTCGATCCGGTACCCGACGCACCAGCGACCTTCACCACCACGGGCCTCAATCTCAGCCTCGAAGGCTGGTGGGACATCACCGCCAGCATCTCCCGCTCGGGCCAGCAGAACGCCTCGGCCCACTTCTACGTCCTGCTGCCCGATCCCAACACGCAGGGTTTCGACGCCCCGCCCTCCCCGGAATCCGATCCCGAAGCTGAAGCCCTCTTCAACGAGGCGTACGCCCGCATGCTCTCCTGGCGAAGCGTGCGCTGGTCCGAGCACATCGGCTCTGGCAGCGACGTGCTCGTCATCGGCAATTTCGCGGTGATCGACGGTGGAGACACCGCTCCCAATGCCTACACCCTCGACGTGGTGTACAGCGGCAGCTTCGCCCCGACCTCATCCGGAGCGGCCCCACCGCCGCCCACCTTCGACACCCGGAGTTCCGTCACCATCGGCGAACAAGGGTGGCTCCGAACCACCGGTGGCGAGTGGCTGGAGGAACCTCCGACCAGATTCTCCACGCCCGCCGAGTGGGACAACATGTATGCCGGGTCCACCAATTTTCGGCTCGGCACGACACAGGACGTGAACGGCATCGAAGCCCAGGTCATCACGTTCTACCTGCCCGAGCAGGTCTCCCAGTCCGAGGCGTGGTTCACCTGGTGGATCGATCCATCCACCGGCGATGTCCTCCAGATCGCCATGATCGCCCGCCTGCACTACATGACCTGGA